>NZ_JBHYZW010000002.1:502660-696745 GCF_042754005.1 Streptomyces sp. NPDC059247 | reverse complement strand
ACCCCGAAAGGCTTCATCGTTCGACTTGCATGTGTTAAGCACGCCGCCAGCGTTCGTCCTGAGCCAGGATCAAACTCTCCGTGAATGTTTACCCGCGATCGGGTGACACTCGCGTTGAGCGGGACGGTCATGCCGGAATGTGGCCGACCGTCCACAGCGTCCTCGCTGTGTTTTACTTCAAAGGAACCTCGACCATCCGAAGATGGACGGGGTATCAACTAATCTGGCGTTGATTTTTGGCACGCTGTTGAGTTCTCAAGGTGCGGACGCTTCCTTCGTTCCTGTCTCCAGGCCCTCCGGGCGCTTCCTTCGTTTCCGACTCTATCAGATCCTTTCGGCGCCTGATTCCCAGTCAGCGGGATTTGTCTTTCCGGCTGTTGGGCCGTTCCGACGAGTGAGACTTTAGCGGATTCCCTGCCTCCGACGCTAATCGGGCGGCTGCGTCCGAACTTCGAACGCGGATTCCTCATTTCGCAAAAACGCACGGAAAGCAGAACGGCACGACAAAGCACCATCAGCTTCTGAGGATCTTGCGGAGTGGCTGTCCGGGGCCGACCGGAGTCGGTGCTCACGTCGGACAACTCGGAGAACACTACGGATGCGGGAATCCCGTGTCAACCCGGGTCCTGCGGCGTAGGCTCTCCGTATGACTACGCGTGCGCACACCACCCAGTGGTGGGCCGCCTGACGGCGGCCCGCACTCGCGCATGAACCACGCGGCCGCCGCTTCGGCGGCCGTTCGCGTATCCCCCTCCGGGAGCCGGGCCGTCGGATCGACGGCCCGGAGAAGAGGGAGAACGAACGCGATGACAAGGATCTTCAGCGGGATCAAGCCCACGGGGCATCTGACGCTGGGCAACTACCTCGGAGCCGTACGCCGGTGGGTCGAGGTCGACCAGCACCGGGCCGAGGCGCTGTTCAGCGTCGTCGATCTGCACGCGCTGACCGTGGAACACGATCCGGCGCGGGTGCGGCGGCTCAGTCGGCAGGCGGCGACGCTGCTCCTGGCGGCGGGGCTCGATCCGGAGCTGTGCACCCTCTTCGTACAGAGTCACGTGGATGAGCACGCGCGGCTGTCGTACCTGCTGGAGTGCGTGGCCACCGACGGTGAACTGCGGCGGATGATCCAGTACAAGGAGAAGAGCGTCCTGGCGCGGGAGGCGGGGCAGGGGGTTCGGCTGTCGTTGCTGACCTATCCGGTGCTGATGGCAGCGGACATCCTGGCCCATGGGGCGGACGAGGTGCCTGTGGGGGAGGACCAGACGCAGCACGTGGAGCTGACCCGGGATCTGGCGGTGCGGTTCAACCAGCGGTACGGGCACACCTTCACGGTGCCCCGTGCGGTCCGGCCCGAGGTGGCGGCGCGGGTCATGGACCTGCGGGACCCGACGTCGAAGATGGGGAAGTCGCACGTGGACGGGGCGGGGATCGTCTATCTGCTGGACGACGCGGAGACCGTGCGGCGGAAGATCATGCGGGCCGTCACCGACAACGGGCAGGTCGTGGAGTACGACCGGGACGTCAAGCCGGGAATCGCAAATCTACTCGATCTGATGGCAGCGGCGACCGGGGGGAATCCCTCGGTTCTGGCTGGGGCATACGCCTCGTACGGAGCGTTGAAGAAGGACACGGCGGATGCGGTCGTCGAACTGCTGAGGCCCTTGCGGGAGCGGCATACCGCGTTGGCGGCGGACCCCGGCTTCGTCGATCAGGTGCTACGGGACGGGGCCGAGCGGGCCCGGGTGGTGGCACGGCCTCTGGTGGACCGGGCCTATGGGGCGATCGGGCTGTTGCCCGCCGGGTGACGGAAGGCGTTGCGGTAGTCGCGCGGGCTGGTGGCGAGGTGCGAGGCGAAGTGCTGGCGCATCGTGACCTCGCTGCCGAAGCCCGCGCGGCGGGCCACCTCGGGGAGGGGGTGGTCGGTGAGTTCCAGGAGTTTCTGTGCGGCGGCGACGCGCTGGGTGATGAGCCAGTGCAGGGGGGTGGTGCCGGTGGTGGCCTGGAAGTGGCGGGCGAAGGAGCGTGGGGACATGCCCGCGCGGGCGGCGAGGGTCGCGATCGTGTGCGGCTCGTCGAGGTGGGCGAGGGCGTGGGCGCGGACGGTGGCGAGGGCGTCGGCGTCACGGTCGGCGCGGGGGGTGGGGTGCTCGATGAACTGGGCTTGGGTGCCCGTGCGGAAGGGGGCGGTGACCATCGAGCGGGCGATGGCGGCGGCGGCTTCGGCTCCGTGGGCGGTGCGGACCAGGTGGAGGCAGAGGTCGATTCCGGCGGCGGTGCCCGCCGAGGTCCAGATGCCGGTGTCCTCGACGAAGAGGGCGTCGGGTTCTACCTGGACCTTCGGGTGGCGGTCGGCGAGGGTTCCGGCGAGCTGCCAGTGGGTGACGGCGCGGCGGCCGTCGAGAAGTCCGGCGCGGGCGAGGACGAAGGCGCCGGCGCAGAGCGAGGCGACAGGCGTTCCACGGGTGTGGGCGCGGCGGAGTGCGTCGAGGACCGGGGGTGGGACGTCGGCGTCGGGGTCCTCGACGCCGGGGACCAGGACGAGGTCGGTGGGGGTGAGGTCGTCGAGCCAGTCGAGGGAGCGGTCGGGGGTGAGGGTGAGACCGCCGCGCAGGGGGACGGGGGTGTCGGGGTCGGCGGCGGTCCTGCGGAGTTCGAAGGGAGGGACGCCGCGGTGGGTGCGGTCGCTGCCCCAGACCTCGGTGACGACGGAGACGTCGAAGGCGCGGATGCCGGGGAAGGAGAGGAGGGCGACGCGTTGGAGACCGGGTGTGGGGGTGGGCGGCACGCATGGCAGTAAATCATCGATCGCTGTCATTCGCCCCTCTGGGGGACGGAGGGGCGCGGGGGAAGGATCGGGGCATGGAGAGCGCGGAGAACATCGTGGAGAACGCGGCCCTTGTCGTCGTCGACGTGCAGAAGGGCTTCGACGAGGAGTACTGGGGGAGGCGGAACAACCCCGCGGCCGAGGGGAACATCGCGGCGCTGATCGATCTGTGGCAGGAGACGGGGCGGCCGGTCGTCTTCGTACGGCATGACTCGCTGGGGGCGGGGTCGCCGCTGCGGACGGGGTACGCGGGGAACGCGTTCAAGGACTTCGTGGAGGAGCGGCGCGGGAAGGGGGACGGGCCTGAGCTGCTGGTGACGAAGAGCGTGAACTCGGCGTTCTACGGCGAGCCGTCGCTCGACGAGTGGCTCAGGGGGCAGGGCATCGCGCAGATCGTGATCGTCGGCATCCAGACCAACATGTGCAACGAGACGACGGCCCGGATGGGCGGGAACCTCGGGTACGACGTGTTGTTCGTGCTGGACGCGATGCACACCTTCGACCTGGAGGGGCCGTTCGGGTGGTCGCAGACGGCGGAGGAGTTGACCCGGGCGACGGCGGTGTCGCTGCACGGTGGGCGGTTCGCCCGGGTCGTGAGCACGGAGGAGGTGCTGAAGGGCGCGGCGGCGCGGTAGCGGTCGGCCCGTGTGCTGCGGCTGTGGCGGCTGTGCGCGTACGGCCGGGGCGGTTCGGGGTGGCGGTGGGTGACCGTTCTGGTCCGGCCGTGGCTGCTCGGGGCGGTGCCGTGGTTGCTCGGGGGTGGTTCAGCTGTTGCCGGAGGCGAGTTCGCGGCTGCGGTCGCGGGCGGCTTCCAGGGCGGCGATGAGGGCGGCCCGTACGCCGTGGTTCTCCAGTTCGCGGATGGCGCTGATGGTGGTGCCCGCAGGGGAGGTGACGGCCTCGCGGAGCTTGACGGGGTGCTCGCCGCTGTCGCGGAGCATCACGGCGGCGCCGATGGCTGCCTGGACGATGAGGTCGTGGGCCTGGGCGCGGGGCAGACCGAGGAGGATGCCCGCGTCGGTCATGGCCTCGACGAGGAAGTAGAAGTACGCGGGGCCGGAGCCGGAGAGGGCGGTGGCCGCGTCCTGCTGGGACTCGGGGACGCGGAGGGTCTTGCCGACCCCGCCGAAGATCTCCTCGGTGTGGGCGAGGTGGGCGGGGGTGGCGTGGCTGCCCGCGGAGATGACGGACATGCCCTCGTCGACGAGGACGGGGGTGTTGGGCATGACACGGACGACGGGGGTGCCGGTGGTGAGACGGTCTTCGATGAACGAGGTGGGGATGCCCGCGGCGGCGCTGATGACCAGTCGGTCGGCGGTGACGTGGGGGGCGAGTTCGTCGAGAAGGCGGCCCATGTCCTGGGGCTTGACGGCCAGGATGAGGGTGTCGGCGCGCTTGGCGGCCTCGGCGTTGGTGACGGTCTCCACCCCGTAGCGGGTGTGGAGTTCCTCGGCGCGTTCGGCGCGGCGGGCGGTGACCAGGAGGTTCGCCGGGCGCCAGCCGGCGCGGATCATGCCGCTGAGGAGCGCTTCACCGATCTTGCCGGTGCCGAGGACTGCGACGGTCTTGGTCATGGCTCTGCTCACCTCGCCGGAGGGGGTACGTGCCGTCATCCTCGCACCGGTGGGCGGGGTGGTGTGCGGGTGTCCGAGGGACGGTCACGCGGTGCGGCGGCGGAGGGTGGCCGCGCCGAGGCCGAGGACCAGGAGGGCGCAGCCCGCGACGACCAGTGCGTCGCGGACGAAGGCGCCGGTGACCTCGGGGTGGCGGAGGACCTCGTTCATGCCGTCGACGGCGTACGACATGGGCAGGACGTCCGAGATCGCTTCGAGTGCGGGGGCCATGCGGTCGCGCGGGGTGAACAGGCCGCAGAGCAGGAGCTGGGGAAAGATCACGGCCGGCATGAACTGGACGGCCTGGAACTCGGAGGCGGCGAAGGCGGAGACGAAGAGGCCGAGGGCGGTGCCGAGGAGGGCGTCGAGGAGGGCGACCAGGAGGAGGAGCCAGGGGGAGCCGATGACGTCGAGGCCGAGGACCCAGAGGGCCAGACCGGTGGCCAGGAGGGACTGGACGACGGCGACGAGGCCGAAGGCCAGGGCGTATCCACCGATGAGGTCGGCCTTGCCGAGAGGGAGGGCGAGGAGGCGTTCGAGGGTGCCGGAGGTGCGTTCGCGGAGGGTGGTGATGGAGGTGACCAGGAACATCGTGATGAGCGGGAAGATGCCGAGGAGCGAGGCGCCGAGGCTGTCGAAGGTGCCGGGGCTGCCGTCGAAGACGTACCGGAGCAGGACGAGCATCACGCAGGGCACCAGGAGCATCAGGGCGATCGAGCGGGGGTCGTGGCGCAGTTGACGCAGCACTCGGGCGGCGGTGGCGAGGGTGCGGGCGGGGGTCATGGCCGGTTCTCCTCACGGGCGGGCCGGGTCGTGGGGGCCGCGTTGGCGCGGGTGGCGGCCGCGTCGACCAGGTGCAGGAAGGCTTCCTCGACGGTGGTGGTGTCGTTGCGGCGGCGGAGGTTCTCGGGGGTGTCGTCGGCGAGGACCTCGCCCTCGCGCATGAGGAGGAGGCGGTGGCAGCGTTCGGCCTCGTCCATGACGTGGGAGGAGACGAGGAGCGTGGTGCCCCGGTCGGCGGCGATCCGGTGGAAGAGGTCCCAGAGGTCGCGGCGGAGGACGGGGTCGAGGCCGACGGTGGGTTCGTCCAGCACGAGGAGGTCCGGGGTGCCGAGGAGCGCGACGGCGAGCGAGACGCGGCTGCGCTGGCCGCCGGAGAGCCGGCCCGCGAGGGCGTCGGCGTGGGAGACGAGGTCGACGTCTTCGACGGCCCGGTCGACGGCGGCGCGGCGTTCGTGGCGGTGGGAGCGGCCGGGGAGCAGGACGGCCGCGAAGTAGTCGAGGTTCTGGCGGACGGTGAGGTCGTCGTAGACGGAGGGGGCCTGGGTGACGTAGCCGATGCGGGAGCGGAGGGTGGGGTCCCCTGCGGGGCGGCCGAGGACCTGGAGAGTGCCGTCGACCTTGGCCTGGGTGCCGACGACGGCACGCATGAGTGTGGTCTTGCCGCAGCCGGAGGGGCCGAGGAGTCCGGTGATGCGGCCTGCCACGACGGTGAAGTCGAGACCGCGCAGGACGGGGCGGCCACCACGGACGACGGTGAGGCCGTGCGCGGAGACGGCGGGGGCCGGGGGCTTTGCGGGGGATGCGGGGGATGCGGTGGGTGGGGCTGGGGTTTGGGCTCCGGCTCCGGCTCCGGCTCCGGCTCCGGCTCCGGCTCCGGCTCCGGCTCCGGCTGGAGTGTGGGCTGGTCCCGGGCTTGCTGATGCGGTGGGGGTTGCCGTGGTGGGTGGGGCTGGGATGGCGGTTGGGGTGAGGCCGACGGGGTTGGGGGTGGCTGGTCCGGCGGGGCCTGGAGGGCGGCTGGAGGTAGGGGTGGGACTGGTGAGACCAGGGGAGGCGGTGGGACCAGCGGTGTGGTCGGCAGGGCCTGGGTCGGGGTCGGGATCGGAGCCGGGACCCATGCCAGGGCCAGGGTCGGAGCCAGGACCGAGGTCAGGACCTGGACCGGGACCGGTGCCAGGGGCAGGGGCAGGGCTGAAGCCGGGGTCGGAGCCGGAAATGGAAACGAGGTCAGGGCCGGAGCCAGGACCGGTGCCGGGGCCAGGGCCAGGGCCGGGACCGGGGCCAGGGCCGGAGCCAGGGCCGGGACCAGGGCCATAGTCAGGGCTGAAGCCAGGGTCGGAGAGGGAGCCGGGGCTGAGGCCAGGGGCAGGACCGGGGCCTGGGGCGGAGACGGGGCCGAGGCCAGGGCCGGGGCAGGGGCCGGGGACAGAACCGGGGTCGGAGACGGGGGCAGGGTCGGAGGGGGAGCCCGGGTCGGAAGAGAGGGCGGAGACGGGGGTGGGGGTGGTGGGGGGTTGTGGGGGCCTGTCGGCGGAGGGCCCCGGCAGGGAATTCATCATGTGATGAATAATCCTCCCGGGGGTACCCGTCGTCAAGCGTCCCGGCGGGTGGCCGTCAGCGGCGGTGCGCCGAGTGGCGGATGTACCGGGTCGCGCCGCGCACCACCAGTTCCTTGAACACCGCCGCCGGGCGGCCCGTGAGGACGCGGTCGCGGGGGGAGTCGTCCGGGTGGACGAACTGGATGAGCCCGTCCCGGCGCCCCAGGCTGACGCACTGGAAGTGGTATCCGAAGGCGAGCGGTTCGGGCTCCTCGCCGCGCAGTTCCCTGACGATCGAGCGGGCCGTGTGCATCCCCGTGGGCAGCGCGGTGGCGCAGGCCATCCGCAGCTCGCCGTCCCCGCCGGGGTGGGCGGCGGCGCCCGCGTCGCCGGGGACGTACACCTCCGGGTGGGAGACCGAGCGCAGCGAGGTGTCCACGGCGATCCGGCCCGAGGGGGCGAGGACGAGACCGGCGGCGGCCCCGAGTTCGGCGTTCGGGACGAAGGCGGCGGCCCAGACCACCACGTCCGCGTCCACCTCGTCGGGCGATCCGACCCTGTGGCCCTCCGTCACGCGGGCGCCCCTGGCCTGGAGGGCCCTGTGCACATGGGCCGCGCCGCGCGGGGAGAGCCCGGCGCCGACCCGGCCCCCGGTGAGGAGGCGCACCGAGGTGCCGAGCGGGCGGTAGGTCTCGGCGAGTTCGGCGGCCATCTCGATCCCGGTGAGGCCGCCGCCGACGACGGCGACCGTGCCGGGCCGGTCCCGCAGGTGCTTGTGGAGGGCGTCGGCGGTCTCCGCCGTGTAGGCGCGGGGGTCCGCCATGGTCGTGGCGGGCAGGCCGGTGCGGCTGCCGAGGGCGTAGACGAGCCGGTCGTACGGGAGGGTGCGGCCGTCGTCGGTCGTGACCAGACGGGCCGCCGTGTCGAGGGCGGTGGCGCGGGCCGGTACATGGGTGATGCCGGTGCGGCGGAGGAAGGCGGCCAGGGGGTGGGTGACGTCGGGCCGTCCCGCCGCGCGCTCGTGCAGCCGTACGCGCTCGGTGAAGCGGTCGGCCGGATCGACGAGCGTCACCCGGGCGTGCGGGCCGAGCCGGAGGGCGGTCATGAGTCCGGCGTATCCCGCGCCGAGGACGAGGACGCGGTGGGCGGGGCGGGGCTGCGGTGTCGTCTTCATGCCGACACGACGGAGCGGGTGCCCCCGGACGTGACATCGCCCGTCCGCGCCCGCGAGCGGGGGCGGACGGGCGCGGCGCGGCTACTTGCGCTTCGGCTTCTTGCGGGCCGCCGGGTTGCCCGTGCGGTTGCCCCGGCGCTTCTCGTACTGGGCCCGGGCGGTCTCGTGCTCGGCGCGGCGGAGCTTCTCGCCGGGCGCCTCGATCAGACAGCGGACGCCGTAGGCGAGGAGCGAGCCGATGAAGCCGATCGCCTTGAGGCTGCGCAGGGACTCCTCGCGGGCCGGGTCGGCGGGGCGGCGCAGGAAGCCTTCCCAGGTCCGGCTGAAGGCGACGGCGCTGCAGACCGCGAACATGAGGACGACCAGCACGTTGACGATGCCGCCGACGTCCGCGATCTGCAGGCCCTCGTACGCGAAGCGCAGCACGAAGCAGGCCGCGACGGCGGCGGCGATCGAGCCCACCGCCAGACCGGCGCGGCGCAGCGCGTAGTGGTCGGTGTGATCCACCCAGCTCGTACCGAAGAAACGGATCTCCTCGGGGCGCGGCCCGGCGGGGGTGCCGTCGGGCGCGCCCGCGTCCGGGGCTCCCGCCGTGCGGGGGGTCTGCTCGTCGTCGCTCACGAGGTCGATTATCCCCGGGCCGGAGGCGAGGGGCCTCAGGCGCAGCGGGGTGCGACGAAGCCGTTGCTGCCCGTGTGCACGTAGGAGTCGGAGACGTACTCGCCGGAGCCGATGGCGTCCCAGATCCGGCTGGTGCCGTACGGTCCGGTGACCGACTCGCCGTTCTTCTGGCAGGAGATCGCCACGGTGGAACCCGCGGCGAGCTGGCGGACGACCGGGTGCTGGGTGCTCGGGCCGGAGCGCACGTTCACCCGGAAGCCCGGGGCGAGCGCGTAGCGCGTGGCGGCGGCGGCCGTCGCCGTGACCTGCGCGACCGTGGCCGTACGTACTGTGGTGTTCTCGTCGGTGCCCATCTGTTCTCCCCCGTATGGCGTAAAAGCGCTCCGCTGAGTTTCACTCTCCGCGACGCGCAGGCTAGCAAGCTCCACCGACATCCCGGGGGTCATGGACTAGGCTCCGAGAGCCGCGCACGTGCGCGCGAGGTGACGGGGAATCACACGGGGGTGGGCGATGCCGCCGTTGCGCGGAACAGGTGCCGACCGGGAAGCGGAGGGCCCCGAGTACGCGGGCGACTACCGGCTCCAGACATGTCTGGGCGCGGGCGGCATGGGGGTCGTACACCTCGCCGCCTCGGCTTCGGGACTGCGGCTCGCGGTCAAGGTCGTACACGCACGGTATGCGGAGGACCCCGAGTTCAGGGCGCGTTTCCGCCAGGAGGTCGCGGCGGCCCGCCGGGTCAGCGGGGCCTTCACCGCGCCCGTGGTGGACGCCGACCCCGATGCCGTACTCCCCTGGATGGCCACCCTCTACGTGCCCGGGCCGACCCTCGCCGACCAGGTGAAGCGGAACGGTCCGCTGTCCCCCGCCGAGCTGCGCAGGCTCACCGCGGGGCTCGCCGAGGCGCTGCGGGACATCCACCGCGCCGGGGTCGTCCACCGTGACCTCAAGCCCAGCAACGTCCTGCTCACCGACACCGGCCCCAAGGTCATCGACTTCGGCATCTCCCGGCCCGTCGACAGCGACCTGCACACCGAGACCGGGAAGCTCATCGGCTCGCCGCCGTTCATGGCGCCCGAGCAGTTCCAGCGCCCGCGCGAGGTCGGGCCCGCCGCCGACGTCTTCGCGCTGGGCTCGGTCCTGGTGCACGCGTCGACCGGGCACGGTCCGTTCGACTCCGACAGCCCGTACATCGTGGCGTACCAGGTGGTCCACGACGAGCCGGACCTGACCGGTGTCCCCGGGGACCTCGCGCCGCTCGTCGCGCGCTGCCTCGCCAAGGAGCCGGAGGACCGGCCCACCCCCGCCGAGATCATGACGGCGCTGCTGCCGCCCTCGTACGCGGCGGAGGCGTTCATACCGGCGCAGCGGCGGCGCCCCGCCCTGCCCGAGGGGCAGAACGCCCTGCCCGGTGGGCGGGACGGCGGTGACGCGTGGGACGCCGACACCCCGGTCCGGGTCGTCGCGCCCGCCCCGCCGCCCGCCCGGTCCGGCCGGGCGCGTCGGCTCGGGCGGCTCGGGCGGCTCCGTCCGCGCCCGACCCTCGCCGTCGTCGCCGCGCTCGCGGTGGCGGGGGCCGGGGCGTACGCGCTCCTGACCCCGACCGCCCGGGGCGGACCCGGGAAGCCCGAGCGTTCGGCCGAGGTCGCCACCGCCTTCGCGGGCTGGCACACCACGCTCCAGAAGCGGGGCGCGATCGCCGCGCCCGCCTGCGCGCACAGCGGTGGCGCGCTGTACTGCACGGCCCGGGGCGTCGGGATCTCCCGGCTGGACCCCGTGACGGGCCGGGTCGTCTGGTCGCGGACCGCCCCCGTCGAGGAGGAGCCGCCGAGCACGCCGTTCCTGCTCGCCCCCGGTCTCGTCGGCGCCGCCCCGGCGATCGGTCCGCTCCGCGCGTACGCGACCGGGGGCGGGGTCCCCGGCTGGCGCGCGGACGCGCCGGGCCTGCCCGAGGCGCACTGGCCGGCCGGTGACGCGGTCGTCCTGACCGACGGCACGGGAGGCATCCGGGCCGTCGACGGCCGGACCGGGAAGGAGCTCTGGCGGCACGCGCTGAAGGGCTTCGGGGTGCCCCAGCCGGGGCCGTACGACGCCGGGTCCGGGCTGATGCCGGTCTTCGAGGTGGCGGACGACGGTTCGCGCACCCGGGTCGGGGAGTTCCAGCCGCGCACCGGGAAGGTGGTGCGGCGGCACGACCTCGACGGCTATCTCGACGCGCTGGGTCGCACCGGCGACGGGTCGTTGCTGCTCGGTTCCCGCTACCAGGGCTCCCTGTTCGACGGGCTTCTGCTGCTGGACCCGGAGAGCGGTGCGGTCCGCAAGGTCCCCCTGCCCTACCGGATCGAGGTCCGGGGCTTCGCCGTACGGGGCACGGTCGTCCATGTGCTCGACGCGAACGGGCGCCTGACCGCCGTCGAGACGGCGGCGGGCGGCGGAGGGGTGCTGTGGGAGCTGGAGACCGGGGCGGGGAACGTGTCCACGCCGGTCCTCGGGTCCGGCGACCGGCTGTACTTCTCCGTCCAGGACGGGCGGCTGATCGCCGTGGACACCGCGCGCGGGGCGATGATCGGCCAGACCCGGCCCCGGCTCCTCGACGGACGCCTCGGGTACGCGGTGTTCGTGCCCGCGCCGCTGATCGTCGGCGACCGGGTGTTCGGCTCGGCCCCGGACGGCTCGGTCTTCGCGGTGGACGCGCGGGACCCGGCGACCTGGTGACCAGGTGACCTGGTGGCCCGGTGAGGCATCTGGGTCGGTCGGGTCGGTGAGCTGGCGAGCGGCTTGAGCCGGTGATCCGGTGAGCGGCTTGAGCCGGTGATCCGATGATCCGGTGAGCGGCTTGAGTCGGTGATCCGGTGGTACGTCGGCGGCCCGGGGGCCGCCGGAAGCGGGCGGGGGCGGGAACGGGCTCGTCGCCCCTCCCGCCCCCGCCCGCCGGTTCCGGCCGGTCAGCCCAGCTTCGTCACGTCGCGGACCGCGCCCTTGTCGGCGCTGGTCGCCATCGCCGCGTACGCGCGCAGGGCCGCCGACACCTTGCGCTGCCGGTTCTTCGGCTCGTACACGCCGTTCAGGGCCGTCCGGCGGGCGGCCAGCGTCTCCTCGTCCACGAGCAGCTCGATCGAGCGGTTCGGGATGTCGATGCGGACGCGGTCGCCGTCCTCCACCAGGGCGATGGTGCCGCCCGAGGCGGCCTCCGGGGAGGCGTGGCCGATGGAGAGGCCCGAGGTGCCGCCGGAGAAGCGTCCGTCGGTGACCAGGGCGCAGGTCTTGCCCAGGCCCCGGCCCTTGAGGAACGAGGTCGGGTAGAGCATCTCCTGCATACCGGGGCCGCCCTTGGGGCCCTCGTAGCGGATGACGACCACGTCGCCGTCCTTGACCTGCTTGTTGAGGATCTTCTCGACGGCCTCGTCCTGCGACTCGCAGACCACGGCCGGGCCCTCGAAGGTCCAGATCGACTCGTCGACGCCCGCCGTCTTCACGACACAGCCGTCGACGGCGAGGTTGCCGCGCAGGACGGCGAGGCCGCCGTCCTTCGAGTACGCGTGGGCCGCGTCGCGGATGCAGCCGCCCGCCGCGTCCACGTCGAGGGTCTCCCAGCGCTCGGACTGCGAGAAGGCGGTCGACGAGCGCTCGCAGCCGGGGGCCGCGTGCCACAGCTCGACGGACTCCTCGGTCGGGGAGCCGCCGCGCACGTCCCAGGCGCCCAGCCACTCCTTGACGGAGCGGGAGTGGACGGTGTGGACGTCCTCGTTGAGGAGACCCGCGCGGTACAGCTCGCCGAGGATGGCCGGGATGCCGCCCGCCCGGTGCACGTCCTCCATGTAGTACGTGCGGTCCTTGGCGACGTTCGGGGCGACCTTGGCCAGGCAGGGGACCCGGCGCGAGACCTCGTCCATGTGCGCCAGACCGTAGTCCAGCTCGGCCTCCTGGGCGGCGGCGAGCAGGTGCAGGATCGTGTTGGTCGAGCCGCCCATGGCGATGTCGAGGGCCATCGCGTTGTCGAAGGCGGCACGGGTCGCGATCGAGCGCGGCAGGACGGAGTCGTCGTCCTCGTCGTAGTACCGGCGGGTGATGTCGACGACCGTGCGCGCCGCGTTCTCGTACAGCGCCCGGCGGGCGGTGTGGGTGGCGAGGACCGAGCCGTTGCCGGGGAGGGAGAGGCCGATGGCCTCGGTCAGGCAGTTCATCGAGTTGGCCGTGAACATGCCGGAACAGGAGCCGCAGGTCGGGCAGGCGTTCTCCTCGATGCGGCGGATGTCCTCGTCCGAGATCTTCGGGTTCACGGCGTCGGAGATCGCGTCGACGAGGTCGAGGGTGCGGACCGAGCCGTCGACGAGGGTCGCGCGGCCGGACTCCATCGGGCCGCCGGAGACGAAGACCGTCGGGATGTTCAGGCGCAGGGCGGCCATCAGCATCCCCGGGGTGATCTTGTCGCAGTTGGAGATGCAGATCAGGGCGTCGGCGCAGTGCGCCTCGACCATGTACTCCACGCTGTCCGCGATCAGGTCGCGGGAGGGCAGCGAGTACAGCATCCCGCCGTGGCCCATCGCGATGCCGTCGTCGACGGCGATCGTGTTGAACTCGCGCGGGATGGCGCCGGCGGCGGTGATCGCGTCGGAGACGATCCGGCCGACGGGCTGGAGGTGGGTGTGGCCCGGGACGAACTCCGTGAAGGAGTTGGCGACCGCGATGATCGGCTTCCGGCCGATGTCCGCGCCGGGTACACCGGAGGCTCGCATCAGGGCGCGTGCGCCCGCCATGTTGCGCCCGTGGGTGACAGTGCGGGACCTCAGCTCGGGCATCGTCGCTCGCTCCTCAGTGACAGGTGTGCTTGCGGCCGAGCCTACGCCGTGGACCAAGATCTGGACAGTCCGTCCGTATGCCGGACAGGGTGTTCAGCTTTCGAGCAGGGTCGTACGGGTCCGGGCACAGGGTCGTACGGGGTCGGGATCCGGGTCGTACGGAGTCGGGACGCCGGTCGGACCGGTCCTACCGGTCGGGATCCGGGTCGTACGGGGGCCGGGGCCCCGGTCGGACCGGCCGGGTGCCCGGGTCGTGTGCCTCACGCCTCCGTCAGATAGCGCTGGAGCGTCGGCGCCACCTGGGCCACGATGTCCTCCGGGTCCGCCGAGGCCAGCGGCTCGACCTGGATCACGTACCGCAGGATCGCGATCCCGATCATGTGCGAGGCCGCCAGCTCCGCTCGGAACTTCGGATCCGGTACGTCCAGCTCGTCCGCGATCCGCTCCAGGAGCCGTCGCAGCACGAACGCCCGCAGGACCTTCGCCGCCGCCTCGTGGGTCAGCGCGGAGCGGACGATCGCGAGCAGCGGGGCGCGGCTCGCCGGGTTCTCCCAGACCCCCACGAAGAAGCGCGCGAGCCGCTCGCCGATGGCCTCGCGCGGGCCGTCCAGGATCGCCGGGACGACCGCCGTCGGCTCGAAGGAGACCTCGACGGCGGCGGCGAAGACCTCGTCCTTCGTGCCGAAGTAGTGGTGGACGAGCGCCGGATCGACCCCGGCGGCGCGGGCGATGCCGCGCACCGAGGCCTTGTCGTAGCCGCGTTCGGCGAACTGGTCGCGGGCCGCCTCCAGGATGCGTTCCCGCGCGCCCGGTCCGCTCTCCTCCTCGGTACGGGACGGGCGGCCTCGCCTGCGCGGGGCCGGGGCGGTCACGGCCCCGGCACCCGGGTGGGGCGGCCGGCCGCCGAGGCGAGGTGCAGCCGGGTGAACGCCAGGGCCTCCGCGAGGTCGGCCTCGCGTTCGGCGGCCGACATCGCGCGGCGCGTGTTGACCTCGATGACGACATGGCCGTCGAAGCCGGTGACCGCGAGCCGTTCCAGGAGTTCGGCGCAGGGCTGGGTGCCGCGCCCCGGGACCAGGTGCTCGTCCTTGGCCGAGCCCCGGCCGTCGGCGAGGTGGACGTGGCCGAGCCGGTCGCCCATGCGGTCGATCATCGCGAGGGCGTCGGTGCGGGCGGTCGCGGTGTGCGAGAGGTCCACGGTGAAGTGCCGGTAGTCGTCCTTGGTGACGTCCCACTCGGGGGCGTACGCGAGCATCTCGCGGTCCTTGTACCGCCACGGGTACATGTTCTCGACGGCGAACCGCACGTCGGTCTCGTCCGCCATCCGCCAGATGCCGGTCACGAAGTCCTTGGCGTACTGGCGCTGCCAGCGGAACGGCGGATGCACCACGACCGTCGACGCACCGAGCCGCTCGGCCGCCGACCGGGCGCGCTGGAGCTTGACCCAGGGGTCGGTGGACCAGACGCGCTGGGTGATGAGGAGGCAGGGGGCGTGCACGGCGAGGACGGGAACCCCGTGGTGGTCGGAGAGGCGGCGGAGCGCCTCCACGTCCTGGCTGACCGGGTCGGTCCACACCATGACCTCGACGCCGTCGTAGCCGAGGCGCGCGGCGATCTCGAAGGCCGTCGCCGTCGACTCCGGATAGACCGAGGCGGTCGACAGGGCGACCTTCACGCCCGGGACGCGCACCGCTGGTTCTGCCATCCAGACAGGGTACGGGGCGGGCCGCGACGCCGGGGGGTGGTTCCGGTCACGCCGGGCGGGGGGGGCGGGGGATGGGGGGATGGGGGGGTATGGGGGGGATGGGGGGGATGGGGGGGGATGGGGGTGAGTGTGGGCCGGGGGGCGGTCGGCCGACCGGTCCGGTCCGGTCCGGCCTGGCCGGGTCCGGTCCGGTGGCTGTGGGTGGGCTGGTGCGGTGGTCGGGTGGCGCGGTGCCGGGGGCCGGTCGGCGCGGTGGCCGGACGGCGGGTCGGCGGGGCGGCCCGTACGACCGGTCGCACCGGCCTCGGCGGTCCGGCGGCCGGTACGACCGGGGTGGCCGGGGTGGCCGGGGTGGTTCGCCCACCCGTGGGAGCCGGTGCGTCCACCCGGCGGCCGGTCGGCCGGGGCTCGGCCGCTCCCCCGAGGTTCCGTCCGGCCATCCGGAGCCGTCCCTGACGGCCGGTCCCTACCGGTCGTACGGGCCGCCGCCCCGCCGGACCCGTACCGCCGGACCGGTCTCCCCCGGCTCCCCCGGGCCCCGCCCGTCAGGTCGTCGGCAGGTGGTCCAGGCGGCGGAGGATGACGCCCTCGCGCAGGGCCCAGGGGCAGATCTCCAGTTCCTCCACGTCGAGCAGGTCCATCGCGCCCTCCGCGACGAGCGCGCCCGCGAGGAGCTGGCCCGCGCGGCCCTCCGACACTCCCGGCAGGGCCGCCCGCTCGGGCGCCGTCATCGCGGCCAGGCGCGGGACCCACTCCTCCAGGGACTTGCGGCTCAGGACCCGCTGGGCGTAGAGGCCCTCCCCCGAGCCGGGGGCACCGGCGATCCTGGCCAGCTGCTTGAAGGTCTTGGAGGTGGCGACCACCCGGTCGGGGCGCCCGGAGCGGCTGAAGTCTCCGACCGTACGGGCGATCTGCGCGCGCACATGGCGGCGGAGCGCCTTCACGTCGGCGGTGTCCGCCGGGTCTCCGGGCAGCCAGCCCGCGGTGAGGCGGCCCGCACCGAGCGGCAGCGAGACCGCCGTGTCGGGGTCCTCGTCGATGCCGTACGCCACTTCGAGGGAGCCGCCGCCGATGTCGAGGAGGAGGAGCTTCCCGGCGGACCAGCCGAACCAGCGGCGGGCGGCGAGGAAGGTGAGCCGCGCCTCCTCCTCCCCGGTGAGGACCTGGAGCTCGACCCCGGTCTCCTCCTTCACGCGCGCGAGGACGGCGTCGGCGTTGCTGGCCTCGCGGACGGCCGAGGTGGCGAACGGCAGCACCTCCTCGCAGCCCTTGTCCTCGGCGGCGAGCAGCGCGTACCGGACGGTCGCGATGAGCCGCTCGACGCCCGCGGGCGCGATGGCGCCCCGCTCGTCGAGGAGTTCGGCGAGCCGGAGCTCCGCCTTGTGGGAGTGGGCGGGCAGCGGCCGGGCGCCCGGGTGGGCGTCCACCACCAGGAAGTGCACTGTGTTCGAACCGACGTCGAGGACTCCGAGTCTCATGGCGGAACGGTACTGCTCCCGCCCGCATACGCTTGGACTCGTGCCAAAGACGAAGAAGGCGAAGCCGGGCAAGGACAGTCGCGGAGACGCGGAGGTGAAGGTTCCGGTGTCGGTGAAGGGCGGCGGGAAGCGGGGCAAGGGTGCGGAGCCCGACGAGAAGGGGCTGGACTTCGCGCGCGCGTGGGTCGAGTTCCCCGATCCCGCCGATGAGGAGCAGGTCTTCCGCTGCGACCTGACCTGGCTGACCTCCCGCTGGACCTGTGTCTTCGGCAGCGGCTGCCAGGGCATCCAGGCGGGCCGCGCCGACGACGGCTGCTGCACGCTCGGCGCGCACTTCTCCGACGAGGACGACGAGAAGCGGGTCGCTTCGCACGTGGCGCGCCTCACTCCGGAGCTGTGGCAGTTCCACGAGGTCGGCAGCGAGTCCGGCTGGACCCAGCTCGACGAGGACGGCGACCGGCAGACCCGCCGCTGGAAGGGGTCCTGCATCTTCCAGAACCGCCCCGGCTTCGCGGGCGGCGCGGGCTGTTCGCTGCACATCCTGGCCCTGAAGGAGGGCCGGGAGCCGCTGGAGACCAAGCCGGACGTCTGCTGGCAGCTGCCGGTCCGCCGGACGTACGACTGGATCGACCGGCCGGACGACACCCGGGTCCTCCAGGTGTCCATCGGCGAGTACGACCGCAGGGGCTGGGGTCCCGGCGGTCGTGACCTGCACTGGTGGTGCACCTCGGCCACCTCGGCGCACGGGGCGGGTGAACCGGTCTACGTCTCCTACCGGCCCGAGCTGACCGAGATGATGGGCAAGGAGGCGTACGAGGTCCTCGTCGGGCTGTGCGAGACCCGGCTCGCCTCGGCGCTGCCCCTGGTGGCCCCGCACCCGGCGGACCCGGTGGAGCGGGGGACCACGGCGAGCACGAAGAGCGCGAAGAGCACGGAGAGTGCCGAGAACGCCGGGAACGCCGTGGCCGCTGAGAACCCGAAGGGTCCGAAGGGCCCGAAGAAGAAGTAGCCGTCTCCTGGCCCGTACGGGCCACCCCTCAGACCACCCCTCGGGGCATCCGCCCGCACAGCGCCCGTACGGCATCGCCCGTACGGGCGCTTCCCGTACGGCGCCCGCCCCTACGGGCTTCCCCTGCGGCTCCGGCCCGTAGGCCCCTCGGTCAGGGCGGGGGCGGGTTCTCCGTCGTCGGCGGGGACGTCGGTTCCGGGGTGGCCGGGTCCGTGGTCGCCGAGGGCTGTTCCGTCGTGGGCGGCGGAGTGGTCGGCGCGGTCGTGGGCGGGCCGGTCGGGGTCCCCGGGTCGGCCGTCACCGGGGGTTCCGTGGTCGGCGGGACGGTCGGCGGAGTGGTCGGCTCCGTCGTGGGCGGGACGGTCGGCGGTGTGGTGGGCGGGACGGTCGGCCCGGTGGTCGGCGGCGGGGTGCCCGGTTCGACGGCGGGCGGGGCGGGGTCGCCGTGCCCGTCGATCCTGACCACCGCCCCCGAGGGGTTCACCCCGACCCTCGCGCTCCAGTCGCCCCGGGGCTCGTGCCCGTGGTCGACGCGGACGGCGATCGTGACCGCCGCGCCGGGGGCGAGGGTGCCGGAGGCCCGGCTCACGTACAGCCAGGGCGCGTCCGTCCACAGCGACCAGTCGGTGGGGGTCCCCCCGGCGGCGGTGAGCGTGAGCAGCGTGAGGTCTCCGTGGCTCCGGGCGCTCACCGTGACCCAGCCGGGGGCGGGCTCGCCCGGACGGGAGGGCTCCGAGGGGCCGGTGGGACCGCCGGGGCTGAGGACCTCGACGGAGACGTCGGGGGCGCGGCTGCCCCGGGTGAAGCGGGGGTCGGGGAGGGCGTCCGTGTTGCCCGCGTTCTGGTAGGGGTCGTAGGGGCGGCCGTCGGGTCCGATGGCCGTATCGGCCCCGGAGGCGCTGATACGGGTGCCGCCATGGGCGACCGCACTGGTGTCGGGGGTGCCCCGGCAGGAGGTCCACAGGGCGAGGACGGGGGCGGCGACCACGGCCGCGACCACGGTGGTGGTGACCGCGCGGGCCCGCATCCGGTCACGGCGGGCGGCATGGTCCTTGGGGTCGAGGGGGAAGCCGGTGGGCGCGAAACGCGGGGCTCCGGCACGCGCGCGGGGGACGTGCGGCATCGCCGTGCAGACGGCGGCCCGGGGGGCTTCGACCAGCGGCAGCGAGGCCGGGGGCAGGGTGCCGGTGCCGGGCCAGGGGGTGGTGGCGCCGACGCGCTCGGCGGCCCTGCGGCAGCAGGGGCAGTCGTCGACGTGCCGGACCAGCTCGGCGCGCAGGGCGGCCGAGAGGAGCACCCGGTGGTCGCCGGTGAGCCGGGCGACCGTGGGGCAGGTCCCGGTCCCGACGACGGCGAGGGCGGCCCGGGTGCGTTCGACCTCGCAGGCGGCGGCGGAGAGGAGCTCGCGGGCGGCGGGCGGGTCGAGGGAGAGCACGGCGGCGACCTGGCGGGGGCTGAGGCCGTGCCGGACGGACAGTTCGAGGGCCTCGCGCTGTTCGGGAGTGGTGCCCGCGGCCTCGGGCCAGGCGAGCCGGGCGAGCTCGGCACGGCGGCGCTCGGCGGTCCCCTCGGGCACCCGGGGCGGCTCGGGCGCGGCGACGGCGGGACGGCCGGTGTGGGCGCCCTGGCGTCGGCCGCGCTGCTCGCCGAGGCTGCGCAGACAGGCCCAGCGGGCGAGGGCGTACAGCCAGGCCGTGCGGCCCTCCTCGTCGGAGGGACAGCGGCCGTGGTGCCGTTCGGCGACGGCCAGGACGTCACCGAGGACGGCGGTGGCCGTGTCGTGGTCGCAGAGCACGGAGAGGCAGTACGTGAAGAGGCCGTCGAGGGCTGCCTCGTGGCGGACGGGGGACCGACGGCCGAGCGCGCGGGTTCCCCGGTGGTCCGTGGCGGGGTGCGCCCGGTGTGCGCCGGTGGTGCGTGCGGGAGAGTCCAGCCTGCTGCTCGTCACCGGTCGACCGTAGGCAGCGCGGGAGGCACTCTTCGTACCGGTCGCGGACTTCTCATTCGTACGGGTGAAGCTATCGCCCGAAAGGGGACAGGAATACGGGGTTCCGTTCCCGGTCGGGTGACAGCCGGTGCGCCTGGACGGGTGACGGCCGTACGGGGGAGCGGGCGCCGCTTCCCGGTGGGCGCCGAGGGGGTCGGGCCGGGGCGGGAGCCCCTTCGGGCGCGGCGCCGCCGCCTCCGGTCGAGCGGGCGGCGCCGGGGCGCCCCGGGCGCTCGGGGCGGGCGCCCGTGGCAGGTGCTCGTGGTCCGGGGCGGGGAGGTCGCTGCGGGGTGGGCGCCGGTCGCTCCGGGGCGGGGAGGTCGCTCCGGGGCGGGTCGCCGCCACCCGGGACCGGCGGACGGCGCTCCGGGCGGGGTCGGGGCGGGTGCGGGACGGGACGGTGGGGGCCGCGGGACGGGACGGTGGGGGCCGGGGGACGGGCCCGATCGGTGGGGTGGTCGGGAGGGGGGGGGTAACCGGCGGGAGGGGGAAGTGCGGGGCGGGCCGGTGGGAGCGGGCCGGAGCAGGGAGGCGCGGGCGGGACGGGGAGGCGCCGGGCGGGGCCTTCGCGTTCCCGGGCGGGGGTGGTCCGGGCGGGGCCGGGCATTCCGGCCATCGGTCCGGCGCCCACGTCCTGGCGGGGGAGGTGGTCGGGCGGGGGCCGGGGCGTTGTCGGTGGTGGCCGCTACGGTGGGCGGCATGGCTGCCCGTACGAAATCGACCAAGGACCGGCCGTCCTACCGCTGCACCGAGTGCGGCTGGCAGACGGCCAAGTGGCTCGGCCGCTGCCCCGAATGCCAGGCCTGGGGGACGGTCGAGGAGTACGGCGCGCCCGCTGTCCGTACGACCGCCGCGGGCCGGGTCTCCACCGCCGCCGTCCCCATCGCGCAGGTGGACGTCCGGCAGGCGACCGCCCGTTCCACCGGCGTCGACGAGCTGGACCGGGTCCTCGGCGGGGGCCTGGTGCCCGGCGCGGTGGTGCTCCTCGCGGGCGAGCCGGGCGTCGGCAAGTCCACCCTGCTGCTCGACGTCGCGGCCAAGGCCGCGGGTGAGGAGCACCGCACCCTCTACGTCACGGGCGAGGAGTCCGCCAGCCAGGTCCGGCTGCGCGCCGACCGGATCAACGCGCTGAGCGACCACCTCTATCTGGCGGCCGAGACCGATCTGTCGGCGGTCCTCGGGCACCTGGACGCAGTCAAGCCCTCGCTGCTGATCATGGACTCGGTGCAGACCGTCGCCTCCCCCGAGATCGACGGCGCGCCCGGCGGCATGGCCCAGGTCCGCGAGGTCGCCGGGGCGCTCATCCGGGCGTCCAAGGAGCGCGGCATGTCCACGCTGCTCGTCGGCCACGTCACCAAGGACGGGGCCATCGCCGGTCCCCGGCTCCTGGAGCACCTGGTCGACGTGGTCCTGAGCTTCGAGGGCGACCGGCACGCGCGCCTGCGACTGGTCCGGGGCGTGAAGAACCGGTACGGGGCGACCGACGAGGTCGGCTGCTTCGAGCTGCACGACGAGGGGATCACGGGGCTCGCCGATCCCTCCGGGCTCTTCCTGACCCGGCGTGACGTGGCCGTGCCCGGCACCTGTCTGACGGTCACCCTGGAGGGCCGCCGTCCGCTCGTCGCGGAGGTGCAGGCGCTCACCGTGGACAGTCAGATCCCGTCGCCCCGGCGGACCACCTCCGGTCTGGAGACCTCCCGGGTCTCGATGATGCTGGCCGTCCTGGAGCAGCGCGGGCGGATCAGCGCGCTGGGCAAGCGGGACATCTACTGCGCGACCGTGGGCGGGGTGAAGCTCACCGAGCCGGCCGCCGACCTGGCCGTCGCGCTGGCGCTGGCCTCGGCGGCGAGCGACACCCCGCTGCCGAAGAACCTGGTCGCGATCGGCGAGGTCGGACTCGCGGGCGAGGTCCGGCGGGTGACGGGCGTGCAGCGGCGGCTCTCCGAGGCCCACCGGCTGGGCTTCACGCACGCGCTGGTCCCCGGGGACCCGGGCAAGGTGCCGTCGGGCATGAAGGTGACGGAGGTCGCGGACATGGGCGAGGCCCTGCGGGTGCTGCCGCGCAGCCGCCGCGCGAAGGCCCCGGAGAGCGCGGAGGGGTAGCGGGCCGCCCGTACTCCCCTGTCCGACCGCCGGTGCTTCCCTGTCCGACCGCCGGTGCTTCCCTGTCCGGCCACCGGCTTCCCCGTCCGACCGCCCGTGCTCCCACGTCCGGCCACCGGGTCTTCGCCCACCGGGGGCCGGGTGGTCGGCCCTTCGCCGGGACGGCCGGTCGCCCCGGGCCGTACGCGGGCCGGTCGGGTGCCGGGGGTGTCCGGGGCGGCTCCGGGTGTCCTCGGGGCGGGCCCGGCCCGGGGGTGGGTGCTTTCCCTGTTTCCCACCGGGAATTGACTCCGTACCCTTCGCAAAGGTGCGAAGGGTTTGGCCCGTGTCAGGGTGGGGACCCCTTTCGGACCACCCGCGATCGGTCGGGGCGGAGGGCGGCGGGGTGGTGTCGCTAGACTTTGCCCTGGTCTCGCCCATCCGTACGAGCCGGAGG
This sequence comes from Streptomyces sp. NPDC059247, assembly GCF_042754005.1. Taxonomy (NCBI): domain Bacteria; kingdom Bacillati; phylum Actinomycetota; class Actinomycetes; order Kitasatosporales; family Streptomycetaceae; genus Streptomyces; species Streptomyces sp. NPDC059247. Next base: position 674,678 of record NZ_JBHYZW010000002.1, on the reverse strand, counting down.
AGTGCAGTGGCAGCCAAGGACGGGGCAGCAGCTCCCGGAAAGTCCGGCGCGGGCTCCGGCAACGAAGCGCTGATGCGCGCCGCCCTGAGCGCGGTCGCGCCGGGCACCGCGCTGCGTGACGGCCTGGAGCGCATCCTCCGGGGCAGCACGGGCGGTCTCATCGTGCTCGGCCTGGACAAGACGGTCGACTCGATGTGCACCGGCGGTTTCGTGCTGGACGTCGAGTTCGCCGCCACCCGCCTGCGCGAGCTCTGCAAACTCGACGGCGCGCTCGTCGTCGACAAGGACATCACCAAGATCCACCGCGCGGGGGTGCAGCTCGTCCCGGACGCCTCCATCCCCACCGAGGAGACCGGCACCCGGCACCGCACCGCGGACCGGGTCTCCAAGCAGTGCAACTTCCCGGTCGTCTCCGTCTCGCAGTCCATGCGGCTGATCGCGCTGTACGTGAACGGGGAGCGGCGGGTCCTGGAGGAGTCGGCGGCGATCCTGTCCCGTGCCAATCAGGCGCTGGCGACCCTGGAGCGCTACAAGCTGCGGCTCGACGAGGTGGCGGGCACCCTCTCCGCCCTGGAGATCGAGGACCTGGTGACCGTCCGGGACGTCACCGCCGTCGCCCAGCGCCTGGAGATGGTCCGCCGGATCGCCACCGAGATCGCCGAGTACGTCGTCGAGCTGGGTACGGACGGGCGGCTCCTGTCGCTCCAGCTCGACGAGTTGATCGCGGGCGTGGAGCCGGAGCGGGAGCTGGTGGTCCGGGACTACGTCCCCGAGCCGACGGCGAAGCGTTCGCGGACGGTCGCGGAGGCGCTCACCGAGCTGGACGCGCTGTCCCACACCGAGCTGCTCGAACTTCCCGTCGTGGCGCGGGCGCTCGGCTACAGCGGCTCGCCCGAGACCCTCGACTCGGCGGTCTCGCCGCGTGGTTACCGGCTGCTCGCCAAGGTGCCGAGGCTTCCGGGCGCGATCATCGAGCGGCTCGTGGAGCACTTCGGGGGGCTGCAGAAGCTGCTCGCCGCCAGCGTGGACGACCTCCAGGCCGTCGACGGCGTCGGCGAGGCGCGGGCCCGCAGCGTCCGCGAGGGCCTGTCCCGGCTCGCGGAGTCCTCGATCCTGGAGCGGTACGTCTAAGAGCGGTACATCTGGACTGGTGCGTCCAGACCGGTGCGTCTGGATCGGAGCCGTACGTCCGGAGGCCGAGCGGCGCGTCCGGAGCCGGAGCCGTACGTCCTGGATCTGAGCGGTCCGGCCCGCTCGGGCTAGGAAGGGCCGGGGTGGGTCCCGGTCCGGTCGGAGTCACCGCGCAGGACGCACAGTTCGTTCCCCTCCGGGTCGGCGAGGACCGCCCAGCCGGTGCCGTCGGGCTCGCGGTGGTCCGCGACCAGGGTCGCGCCGAGGCCCAGCAGCCGCTCGACCTCCTGGTCGCGCGAGGTCTCGGGACGCAGGCACAGATGGACCCGGTTCTTGGACGTCTTCGGCTCGGGCACCTGGTTGAAGTAGAGGACCGGGCCCTCCGCCAGGGGCACCTGGGTCTCCCGGTCGCCGGGCCTGGCGTCCGGGTCCGGCGGGCAACCCGTCACCTCGCTCCAGAACAGCGCGAGACCGTAGGCGTCCGCGCAGTCGATCGCCACGTTCTGCAGTACCGAGACCATGGGACGGGCCTTTCCGATCCTCGGGGCGGGGGTGGTGGGGGCAGCTCGGGCGGGGCGCTGGTGCGGGTGCCGGGGGGATTCGGCCGGCTGGTGGGGCCCGTGCTCGTACGAATGCGTCAGTTCGTGCCCGTGGGGGCCCGGCTCAGTCCTTCGCCAGGCTGAACGGGGCCGGGAGCACCTTCACGCCCGGCATCACCGCCTCCACCAGATAGGTGCCGGGGCCCGCCCGGCCCGCCGGGGCGGTGGCGCAGTCCGGGGCGCTGCGGCCCCGGTCCCACTCGACGGTGTGGGTGATGGTGGTGCGCGCGGGGACGCGCAGCAGTACGGGGGCGCCGGGCCGGGGGCAGTCGGCGCTGGACCAGACCTCGTCGTCCTTGCTGTCACTGATCGTCAGAACGGCGTTGCGGGGCCCGAGATCGGCCTTGCAGTCGGTGCCCGAGGTGTTCTTCGCGACCAGCAGGAAACGGGGCTTCTCGCCGGTCTCGTAACTGACCTTGCTACTGCGGAGCGTCAACTGAAGCGCTCCGGAGGGGCAGTTGGGGAGGGGGGAGTCGGCGGGGACGCGCTGGCCCGCGCCGGTGCCCGCGCCGCCGTCGCCACCGGCGCCGTCGGTGTCGCCGTTCTTGCCGCCGCTGCCGCTGCCGCCGTGGCCCGTGCCGCCGTCGGTCGGGCCCGGGTCCGTGCCGGTGCCGCCGTCGCCGCCCGTGGCGCCTCCAGAGTCGCCCGACTCCTCGCGTCCGCCGGGCTGTTGGCTGATCGCGGTTCCGCTGCCGGAGGGGCCCGGGGTGATCGAGGGGGGTGTGGGAGAGGCGCCGTTGGCGGCGTCGCTCGGCTTCTTGCCGCCGCCGTCACCGGAGGCCAGGGCCCAGAAGGCGAGGAGCGCCAGAAGCGCCGCCAGGCACGCCGCCACCGCCCTCCGTCGCCAGTAGATGGTGGAGGGAAGCGGCCCGACCGGATTGCGCAAAGATCCCACGACCCGAACCTTACGAGAGATCACGCCCAACTCCCGCCCTACCCGCCGCCCGAGCCATCAAGTTTTGCCGATGATCACATCCGTCGGTTCCGGGAACTTTTCCCCGACCCCCGCTCCCGCACCCCCCAATACGACTGGAAACGGAAGATAACGGACAGTTTCCGGTGACCCCCACTTTCGTCAGGGGTCGCTCTGGCCGTTGGCCCGGGGCGAGACGCCCCGGATTCCGGTTAGCGTCATGCACCATGAACACCCTTCTCGACCTCTCCGACCGTCTGTATGTCGACGTCCTGGATTTCGCGCACTCCACCCCCCACTGGTTCCAGTGGCTCGCCGAGGTCTGGACCGAGGCCGGGCTGCTGCTCTTCGGCGTTCTCTTCCTGGCCGGCTGGTGGCGCTCCCGCGAGGGGTCGAGCCGGGCGATGGCCCTCGCGCTGCTCGCCCCGCTCGCCACCGCCTTCGGGTACGTGGTGAGCGAGTCCTTCAAGTCCCTGGTCGACGAGGAACGCCCGTGCCGCTCGGTGGCCGGGGCGCCCGCCTCCCTGATCACCTGCCCGCCGCACGGCGACTGGTCCTTCCCCAGCAACCACGCGGCCATCGCGGGCGCCGCGGCCATCGCGCTCGCCCTGTCCTGGCGCGGGATCGTCTGGCTGACCGTGCCGATGGCCCTGCTCATGGCCTTCTCCCGGGTCTTCGTCGGTGTCCACTACCCGCACGACGTGACGGTCGGCGTGCTCCTCGGCGGTCTGGTCGCCTTCCTCGTGATGCGGACCGCGGCGCGGCCGGTGGCCAGCCTCGTGGACACGGCGAGGTCGAGCGGGAACACGGCCGTGGTGTGGTGCGCGGGGCGCGGACCGCGCGTGCACGCGGCGGGGGGACGCGCCGCCCGGCGCACCGAGGAAGCCCGCCGCGCGCGCCACGGCGCGCGCTGATCGCGTCGGGGACGTGCCAGGATCGGAGGTGCCATGACTTCCACCGAGACTCCTCCCGTCCCCGTCGCTCCCCCGGCCCGCGAAGCGCGCGCCGCCGGCGACCCCGCCGTCCCGACGCCCCCCGCGGAGCTACACGGGCCCGTCCTCGCCTGGTTCGACCGGCACGCCCGTGATCTGCCCTGGCGGCGCCCCGAGGCCGGTGCCTGGGGCGTCATGGTGAGCGAGTTCATGCTCCAGCAGACACCGGTGGTCCGGGTGCTCCCGGTGTACGAGCAGTGGCTCGCGCGCTGGCCCCGACCGGCCGATCTGGCGGCCGACGCCCCCGGCGAGGCGGTCCGCGCCTGGGGCAGGCTCGGTTATCCGCGCCGGGCCCTGCGGCTGCACGCGGCGGCCACGGCCATAACCGAGCGGCACGGCGGCGACGTGCCCAGCGACCACGGACACCTGCTCGCGCTGCCCGGCATCGGCGAGTACACGGCCGCGGCGGTGGCCTCCTTCGCGTACGGGCAGCGGCACGCGGTCCTGGACACCAATGTGCGCCGGGTCTTCGCGCGGGCCGCGACCGGTGTGCGGTACCCGCCGAACGCGACCACGGCCGCCGAGCGGCGGCTCGCCCGCGCGCTGCTCCCGGCGGACGAGGCCACGGCCGCCCGCTGGGCCGCCGCCTCGATGGAGCTGGGCGCCCTGGTGTGCACCGCGAAGAACGAGGAGTGCGGGCGCTGCCCGATCTCCGGGCGGTGCGCCTGGCTGCTGGCGGGGAAGCCCGAGCACGAGGGGCCGCCCCGGCGCGGCCAGACGTACGCGGGGACCGACCGGCAGGTCAGGGGACGGCTCCTCGCGGTGCTGCGGGAGTCGCGGGAGCCGGTGGCGCAGGCGGCCCTGGACGCGGTCTGGGACGAGCCGGTGCAGCGGGCCAGGGCCCTGGACGGTCTGGTCGCGGACGGTCTGGTCGAACCGCTGTCCGGAAGCCGCTACCGGCTGCCGATGTCCTGAGCCGGTGGGGGGCGGCCCGTGGGGGTCCGTGACCCGTGAGGGGCCGGGGCGGTGGTGACCCGGACCCCGGTCCCAGGTGGCCCCGGCCCGTGGTTCCCGGCGGCCCGGACCATGCCTCCCGACAGCCCGGACCATGCTTCCCGGCGGCCCCGATCCCGTATCCGCCAGGTACCTCGGACGTCGTACCGGAAGGCCCGTGGGGCAGGTCCCGAGACCCGTCCCACGGGCCTCCCGCGTCCCTGGGACACCTCCCCTCCCGGCCGAAACCCCGTCCCGGCCGTCGTTACACAACCGATGGACAGCCGTGCGTCCACCGACGGCTGCCACGCACAGCCCCGTGACACGCGCTCCGTAGCGTCGTCCACGACAGCAGGAACGAAGCAGGTCACGGGGTTCGGAGGCGGTTCGGATGAGGCATGGCGAGGTGCTCGATTTCGAGGAGTACGTCCGCACGCGGCAGGACGCGCTGCTGCGCAGTGCCCGTCGTCTCGTCGCGGACCCCGTCGACGCACAGGACCTGCTCCAGACCGCCCTCGCCCGGACCTACGGCCGCTGGGACGGCATCGCCGACAAGTCCCTGGCCGACGCCTACCTCCGCCGGGTCATGATCAACACCCGGACCGAGTGGTGGCGCTCCCGCAAGCTCGAAGAGGTGCCCACCGAGCAGCTACCCGACGCCTGCGTCGACGACCCGACCGAGCAGCACGCCGACCGCGCCCTGCTCATGGACGTCCTGAAGGTCCTCGCGCCGAAGCAGCGCAGCGTCGTCGTCCTGCGGCACTGGGAGCAGATGAGTACGGAGGAGACGGCCGCGGCGCTCGGCATGTCGACCGGTACGGTGAAGTCCACGCTCCACCGCGCGCTCGCCCGGCTCCGTCAGGAGCTGGAGAGCCGTGACCTCGACGCCCGTGCCCTGGGGCGGACCGGGGAGCGGACGACCGTACGAGGCGACGAGCGGGGGCGGGAGCGGTGCGCGGCCTAGACGGCGGAGCCGACGGCAGAGGACCAGGGGGCGGCACCGATGACGGTGACCGCCCCGGCGGCGATGTCCGCGCGGGCCGCACCGGGGACGGCCCGCGCGCGGCCGTCGCCTCCGGCGGATCCGGCCACGGCCGGGACGCGACCGGCCGGGTCGGCACCAGCCGGGACGGCACCGATCAGAACAGGGCCGATCAGAACAGGGCCGATCAAGACAGGGCCGGTCGGGACTGGACCGGTAGGAACGGGACCGGTCGGCGCGGGCTTCCCTCGGCCAAGGCGGCGGGCATCACGGCTACGGCCGGGCTCGTCGCCGTCGGTCTGTCCCTCGCCGCCTGTTCGACCGGCGGCACCGGCTCCCGCGACGAGGGCGCGGCCCGCTCCGGCGAGGTCGCCGCGGCGGCGCCGACGCCCGCGCCCTCCGCGACCGTCGGTGCAGAGGCCGCCGTACGGGTGGACCCGATCGCGCTCCTCAAGGACGACCCGAAGATCGGCAAGCGGCTCAAGGCGGATCTGAAGCCGTGCGTCGCGGACGCCTACCCGGTGGACACCTCCTACGGCAACCTCACCAACTCGGCCGCGCCCGATGTCGTCGTCAACGTGATGACCTGCGGCGACGCCGTCGGCATCGGCACCTACGTCTACCGGAAGCAGAGCGACCGGTACGAGAACGTGTTCGCGGCGGAGGACGCGGCGGTCTACGGCACGATCGACCGGGGCGAGCTCGTCGTCACCAAGCAGGTGTACGCGAAGGGCGACCCGGTCGCGTACCCCTCGGGCGAGGACGTCATCACGTACCGCTGGGCGGGGAACAGGTTCACCCAGCACGACTGGGTGCACAACGACTACAGCCGGGCCGTCGGCGACTCGGGCATCGCGGAGCCCGTGCCCTCCGTGACCCCGCCGACCTGAGCCGTACCCCCGCCCGTATCCGTACCCCTCCGCCCCTCCTGTTCTCTCCGCCCCTCCCGTTCTCCCCGCCCCTCCCGTCCCGTCCGCCCCGGAACCGCAGACCCGAAGGACCCGCACGATGGCCGAAACCCATGTCCTGTTCGTCGAGGACGACGACGTCATCCGTGAGGCCACCCAGCTCGCCCTGGAGCGGGACGGCTTCCGGGTCACCGCCATGCCCGACGGGCTCTCCGGGCTCGACGCCTTCCGCGCCCAGCGGCCGGACATCGCCCTGCTCGACGTGATGCTGCCGGGCATGGACGGCGTCAGCCTCTGCCGTCGCATCCGCGACGAGTCGACCGTGCCGGTGATCATGCTGTCGGCGCGCGCCGACTCGATCGACGTCGTCCTCGGCCTGGAGGCGGGCGCCGACGACTACGTCACCAAGCCCTTCGACGGCTCCGTCCTGATGGCCCGCATCCGGGCCGTGCTGCGCCGCTTCGGCCACGCGGGACTCGGCGCGGGCGAGCGCGCGGAGGACGGCACCGACGGCGGCGGGCTGCTCGTCTTCGGCGATCTGGAGGTCGACACCGAGGGCATGGAGGTCCGCAGGGGCGGGGTGCCCGTCGCGCTGACCCCGACCGAGATGCGGCTGCTCCTGGAGTTCTCGTCCTCGCCCGGCACCGTACTGTCCCGGGACAAGCTCCTGGAGCGGGTCTGGGACTACGGCTGGGGCGGCGACACCCGGGTCGTCGACGTCCATGTGCAGCGGCTGCGGGCCAAGATCGGCCAGGACAGGATCGAGACGGTCCGCGGCTTCGGCTACAAGCTCAAGAGCTAGGACGGGCCCGCACCGGTGAAGCTCCTCCCCCTCCGTACCGGGGTCCGCTGGAAGATCGCCGTCGCCATCGCGGCGGTCGGCGCGCTCATCGCGGTCACCCTGAGCGTGGTCGTCCACAACGCCGCCCGCATCTCGATGCTCGACAACGCGCGCGAGGTGCAGATGGAGCGGCTGCTCTTCGCCCAGCGCATGTACGAGACCTCGAAGCCCAAGGAACCGCGCTTCGGCACCAAGCTCAACGACCCCGCGCTGCCGCCCCAGCTGGACCAGCTGATGCGGGACAAGCGGCGCGGCACCTATGTGCAGGAGCACCGGCACGGCGGGCCGCCGGACGTGTGGGCCGCCGTGCCCCTCGCCAACGGGGACGTGCTCTCCCTGCACATCCCGTTCGCCGACCGCAGCGCGACCGTCATGAACGACCTCGACCGGGCCCTGGTCATCGGCTCGGTCTCGGTGGTCTTCGGCGGCTGCGCGCTCGGTGTGCTCATCGGCGGCCAGCTGTCCCGGCGGCTGAGGAAGGCGGCCGTCGCCGCCGGACGGGTCGCCCAGGGCAACACCGACGTCCGCGTCCGGGAGGCCGTCGGCGGGGTCGTACGGGACGAGACCGACGACCTCGCGTGGGCGGTGGACGCCCTGACCGACGCCCTCAACGAGCGGATCGAGGCGGAACGGCGGGTCACCGCCGACATCGCGCACGAGCTGCGCACCCCCGTCACCGGGCTGCTCACCGCCGCCGAGCTGCTGCCGCCGGGGCGCCCCACCGAGCTGGTGCGGGACCGGGCGCAGGCGATGCGGACCCTGGTCGAGGACGTCCTGGAGGTGGCGCGGCTGGACAGCGCGTCGGAGCGCGCGGAGCTCCAGGAGATCGCGCTGGGCGAGTTCGTGGAGCGGCGGGTACGGGCCCTGGACCCCGAGGTGGTCGTCCGGGTCGTCCACGAGTCCTGGGTGAACACCGACCCCCGGCGGCTCGAACGCGTCCTCGGGAACCTCCTCTCCAACGCGGCCAAGCACGGCGGGACGCCGGTGGAGGTGACCGTCGAGGGGCGGGTCGTCCGGGTCCGCGACCACGGCCCCGGCTTCCCCGAGGCGCTCCTGAAGGAGGGCCCGAGCCGTTTCCGTACGGGGACGAGCGACCGGGCGGGGCAGGGCCACGGGCTCGGGCTGACCATCGCGGCGGGCCAGGCACGGGTCCTCGGCGCCCGGCTCACCTTCCGCAACGTGGCCTCGGAGTCGGCGCCGAACGGGGTGGGCGGGGCCATCGCGGTCCTGTGGCTGCCGGACCACGCCCCGACGAACACGGGCAGTTTCCCGATCCTGCGCCCGCAGGACTGAGCACCGAGGACCGAGGACCCGGGTCCGCGCGGGCTCACGGCGCCGGGCTCTTTCCCGTACGACCGACCGCCGGGCTCTTTCCCGTACGGCCGCCGGGTGCTTCCCGTACGGCCGCCGGTCCCCGCGTACGGCGGAGGGGCCGGTCCCTTCGGTGGGACCGGCCCCTTCACGGGCGTACGAGCGGGGTACGGGGACGGGTCGTCAGACCGTCTCGGCGACCTTCGCCGTGCCGTCGCCCTCCGCGGTCTTCGGGGCGGGCGCCGGGCCCGCGCCGCGGAGCGTCACCTCCTTGACGAAGAAGGCGAGGACGAAGGCGAGGACGGAGACCGCCGCCGCGAGCAGGAAGGCGCTGTGCGTGCCGGAGGCGACCGCGTGCTGGTAGACCTCGCGGAGCGCCGCCGGGAGCTTGGCGAGGCTGGCCGCGTCGAGCTGCGCGGTCCGCTCGGTCAGTCCGGAGCCGCCGTTCGCCGTCATCTGGTCCTGGACGCGGCTGGTGAAGAGCGCGCCCATGATCGCGACGCCGAAGGAGGAGCCGAGCGTCCGGAACAGGGTGGTGGAGGAGGAGGCGACGCCCATGTCCTTCATCTCCACGCTGTTCTGGGCGACCAGCATGGTGATCTGCATGAGGAAGCCCATGCCCGCGCCGAGGACCGCCATGTGGACGCCGGAGACCAGGCGCGAGGTGTCGGTGTCCATGGTGGAGAGCAGGAACAGGCCGACGGTCATGAGCGCGCCGCCGAGGATCGGGAAGATCTTGTACTTGCCGGTGCTGGTGGTGAAGCGGCCGACGACCAGCGAGACGACCATCATCGACAGCAGCATCGGCAGGAGCAGCAGTCCGGAGTTGGTCGCCGAGGCGCCCTGGACGGACTGCTGGAAGATCGGCAGGTAGAGGACCGCGCCGAACATGACGAAGCCGGTGACGAAGCCGATCAGGGACATCAGGGTGAAGTTGCGGCTGCGGAAGATGTGCAGCGGCATGATCGGGTCGCTCGCCCGGGTCTCCACCACGAGGAAGGCGGCGAGCGCGGCGGCGCCGCCGACCCCGAGGCCGACGATGGTGGCCGAGCCCCAGGCGTACTCGGTGCCGCCCCAGGTGGTGACGAGGACGATCGCGGTGATGCCGACGGTGAGCAGCGCGGCGCCGAGGAAGTCGATGCGGGTGCCCGTGGCGCGCTGCTTCTTCGGCAGGTGCAGGACGGCGGTGACCATCGCGAGGGCGACGGCGCCGAGCGGCAGGTTGATGTAGAAGGACCAGCGCCAGCCCCAGTGGTCGGTGATGGTGCCGCCGACGAGGGGGCCGCCGATCATGGCGAGGGCCATGACGCCGGCCATCATGCCCTGGTACTTGCCGCGCTCGCGGGGCGGGATGAGGTCGCCGATGATGGCCATGACGCCGACCATGAGGCCGCCCGCGCCGAGGCCCTGGATCGTCCGGAAGCCGATGAGCTGGCCCATGTCCTGGGCCATGCCGCTGAGGGCCGAACCGATCAGGAAGATCACGATCGAGGTGAGGAAGACGCCCTTGCGGCCGAACATGTCGCCGACCTTGCCCCAGAGGGGGGTGGAGGCGGCGGTGGCCAGGGTGTAGGCGGTGACGACCCAGGAGAGGTGTTCGAGGCCGCCGAGTTCGCCGACGATCGTCGGCATCGCGGTGCCGATGATCATGTTGTCCAGCATCGCGAGGAGCATCGCGATCATGAGGGCGAGGAGGACGACCCGGACGCTGCGTGGCTGTCCCGTCTCCCCCTGCGCCGGTATCGCTGTGGCTTGCGTCGTCATGTCGTTCCCTTACTTGCCGCCCGGCTAGTTACTACACTGGGGAAAGTAGACCCGTAACTAGCCGGTCGTCAAGTAAGTTCTTTGGAAAGTGGAGGCCACCCATGGCCCGAGGCAACACCCGCCAGCGCATCCAGGACGTGGCCCTCGACCTGTTCGCCGAGCAGGGCTACGAGAAGACCTCGCTGCGTGAGATCGCGGAACGCCTCGACGTCACCAAAGCCGCGCTCTACTACCACTTCAAGACGAAGGAAGACATCCTCGTCGGCATCTTCGAGGACCTGACCCGGCCCATGGACGAGCTGATCACCTGGGCCCAGGAGCAGCCCGCCACCCTGGAGACCCGCCGGGAGATGCTGCGCCGCTACCAGAGGGCCCTGCGCACCGCCGCCCCGCTCTACCGCTTCATGCAGGAGAACCAGGCCACGGTCCGCGAGCTGTCCGTCGGCCTCACCTTCAAGGAGCGCATGATCACCCTGATCGGCCTGACCCAGGAGCCGGACTTCGCGGTGGTCGACAAGGTCCGCTGCGTCAGCGCGGTCTTCACCCTGCACGCGGGCACCTTCTTCATGCAGAACGTCGAGGGCGACACCGAGGAGAAGCACGAAGCCACCCTCGAGGTCGCCCTCGATCTGCTGGAAGCGGCCCACCGGGCCGACTGACCCCACCGCGCGCGGTGGGGCCGGACCCACTGGGTCAGATGGTGACGCCCTGGGCGCGCAGGAAGGCGCCCGGGTTCACGGCGGAGCCGTAGTTCGGGGTCGTACGGATCTCGAAGTGCAGGTGGGGGCCGGAGGAGTTGCCGGTGTTGCCCGAGAGGGCGATCTGCTGACCGGCGGCGACCTTCTGGCCGATGCTCACCTTGACCGTGGACAGGTGGGCGTACTGCGAGTAGCGGCCGTCGGCGTGCTTGACGACGATCGCGTTGCCGTACGCGGGGCCGTCGCCGCCGCCGTTCGGACCGGCCTTCACGACGGTGCCCGCGCCCACGGACTTGACCGGGGTGCCGACCGGGACGGCGAAGTCCTGGCCGGAGTGCTTGCTGGCCCACATGGCGCCGCCCTGGTTGTAACCGGCGGTCAGCGTGTAGGAGCTGACCGGCTTGACCCAGGCGGGGGCGGCCTTCACGGCGGCCTGCTGGACGCCGATCGCCTTCGCGGTGGCGGCCTTCACCTGGGCGGCGACGTGCGCCTGGGCCTGGGCCTGGGCGGCGACGGCGGCGGACGCGGTCACCGTGACCGGGGCGACGGCCTTGCCCTCGGCGGCGAAGGCGGACCCTGCTCCGGCCACCAGCGACGCTCCCAGGCCCGTGGCGGCGAGAGCGGCGACGGTGACGCGGGCGACGGGGTTCATACGCTTCGACATACGGGGGAAAACCTCCGGGTGGGACGAACGGGGAAATGCGGAGCCCGCCGCGAACGTGCCGCGTCGGGCTTGCTCCACCTTGGTAACCCGGACCCCCACTCAGGCCAAAACACCCCATCTACGACATTGCGTCGTAGCGATCTCCGATGGAGATCCACCTCGAATGCCCGTGGACCCACCCTCCCGAAAGGGACATAACTACACAATGCGATCGGTTTACCCGCACGTCAGGGGCGACCGGAACCGCCGGGAAACCGCCCCGCGTCCTTTTCGCGGGTCCCGGGACCAAAGTCCCTCGGGTTCCCTCCCGAAAGTCCCGAACCGGCATCAAAGGTCTCCACTATTCCGGCTAGTACCCCCGAAAACCCCTGTGCGCCTTGTCACCAGGCACCGGCCCCCGATGCGACCTGGGTCACGCGCCCGGCCGCCCCGGAGACGTCCCGGAGACGTCCCGCACTACGCTGACCGCCTCGGGGACCCATGGGGGGACACATCCTCGGGGGACCCTGGGGGGACACATATGGAACCTGCGCTCATCGGCACCCGCCTCGCCTCGGCCGCGATCGGCCCGCTCCTGAAGAAACTGCTGGTCAGCGAGGGCCCCGGGGCGGGTCTCATCGAACGGTCCGAGGCCGTCCGGCTCTCCTCCCTGGTCTCCTTCCGCGGCGAGCACCGCACCCTCACCGAGAAGGACGTCCGCAAGCTCGCCGGGACCCTGGTCGCGCGGTCCCTGGACGGGGACGGCGAGCGGCCCTTCCCCGCCGACGAGGCCGAGGCGGTCACCGACGCCCTCGCCGCGACCCTCCTCGCCCTCGGCGACCTCGACATGGACGACGTCCAGGCCGTCCGGCTCGGCCACACCGCCCTCGCCCGGCGGCTGCGCGCCGCCGCCCCGCCCGCCGACGGCCTCTCCGCGGACTCCGTCCGCTCCCTGGAGACCCTCGTCGAATGGGCCTGCCTCCACGTCCTGGAGTTCTTCACCCGCCGGTCCACCTTCGTCGCCCGCAGCCTGGTGGAACAGACCCGGGGCCAGAGCGAGCTCCTCGCCAAGGTCGACGAACTGGTCCGCCGGACACCGAGACCCGACACCCTGGACGCGGACTTCGAACGGCGCTACCTGGAACACCTCGCCAGGAAGCACGGCCGCCTCACCATCTACGGCATCGACCTGCACCGTTCGCCGGGGGAATGGCCCCTGGACATGGCGTATCTGTCGCTGGAGGCGACGGGGACGGACACCCGGCACGGCGACATGACCCAGGTCCCGCCCCAGCGCGGGGAACACACCCCCCTGCACGCCGACCTCGCCCTCGCCCGCCACGACAAGGTCCTCCTGCGGGGCCTGGCGGGCTCGGGCAAGACCACCCTCGTCCAGTGGCTGACCGCCTCCGCCGCCGCCGAGGACCGCGCGGAAGGCATGACGTACCTGCGGGGCCGCATCCCCTTCGTCCTCTCCCTGCGCACCCTCACCCGGCACGGCGAGCGGCTCCCCGCCCCCGGCCGCTTCCTCCCGGCCGCCGGCTGCCCGCTCACCCCGCCCGACGGCTGGGCCGACCGGGTCCTCGCCGCCGGACGGGGGCTGGTCCTCGTGGACGGCATCGACGAGATCCCCGAGTCCGAGCGCGGTCCGGCCCGCGACTGGCTCCGTGACCTGCTCACCGCGTACGACGGCAACCGCTGGCTGGTGACCGCCCGCCCCACCGCCGTGGGCAACGACTGGCTGGCCCGGGACGGCTTCGCCGACCTGACCCTCTCCCCCATGTCACGCGCCGAGGTCGCCACCTTCGTACGCCGCTGGCACCGGGCCGCGGGCCCCGGCGCGGCGGCGTTCGAGCAGCCGCTCCTCGACGCCCTGCGCACCACCGAGCACGTCGCCCAGCTCGCCACCAGCCCCCTCATGTGCGGCCTCATCTGCGCTCTGCACCACGACCGGCGCGGCTACCTCCCCCGGGGCCGCAAGACGCTCTACGACTCCGCGCTCTCGATGCTCCTGTCCCGCCGCGACCGCGAACGCGGCATGGGCAGCCCGTACGGGATCGAACTGGACGAGGCCCCGCAGATCCAGCTGGTCCAGCGGCTCGCCTACTGGCTCACCCTGAACGGGCGGCTCCAGATGGACCGCGAGCACGCCCGGTCGATCGTCGCGGAGGCCGTCCCCGCCATGGCCGGGGCGTCGGCCCACCCACCGGAGCGGGTCTTCACCCATCTGCTCCACCGCAGCGGTCTGCTGCGCGAGCCGACGACCGACACCGTCGACTTCGTCCACCGCACCTTCCAGGACTATCTGGCGGCCAAGGCACTGGTGGACCGCTGGGACATCGGCGTCCTGGTCGAACACGCCACGGACGACCGCTGGGAGGACGTCATCCGCATGGCGGTGGGCCACGCCCGCCCGCGCGAGTGCGCGGAGATCCTGCGCGAGCTGCTCAAGGCGGCGGACGCCGCCGTGGACCGCCCGGCACAGCTCCGCCTCCTGATCCTGTCGGCGACCGCGCTGAGCCACGCGACGGAGGTGGCACCGGAGGTACGGGAGGAGGTACTGGCACGGGCGGCGGACCTGATCCCGCCGCGCTCGCCGGACGAGGCCAGGGAACTGGCGACGGCGGGCCGACTGGTCCTGGACCTCCTTCCGGGCCCGGAAGGACTGAGCGACGAGACCGCCCGCCTGGTGGTGACGACCGCGACGCACGTCCCCTCCGACGCGGCCCTGCCCTACCTGGCCCGGTTCGTCCGCCATCCCTCGGTCCGGGTGCGGTCCCAGCTGATCTGGGGGTGGCAGCGCTTCGACACCCTCGCGTACGCGGAGGCGGTCGTGGCCGTCCTCGACCCGTCGGACCTGGACTTCTCCGTCGTGGCGGACGAGCAGGCCGCGGAGCTGCTCCGGCGCGGTATGACGCCCGACCGGCTCGCCATCGGCGCCGACGTCTCGGACGGGGCCGCTCGGGACCTCCTCGCGGCCTGCGACCCGGTCGTACTGTCCCTGGCGCGTGGGGGCGCCGACCCCGACCTCACGGCGCTCGGCGGCCTCACCCGCCTGGAGACCCTGGACCTGGACCTCCCCGACACCCGGTACTGGAGCCTGGCCGCCCTCCCCACCGGAGCGCCCCTGGAGCGGCTCTCCTTCACGTCCTGGCCGGAGGAAGGGCTGGGAGCGCTGCGCTCCGTCGCCCGCCTCCATGAACTGACCCTCTGGACGGCGCACCCGGTCACGGCCCACGACTGGCGGGATCTGGCGCTGCTGACCCAGCTGGGGATGATCACGATCGACGAGACCGATCTGGAGTCGGTACCCGCCGGGATCACGCTCCCCCACATCAGCGCGCTCATGCTCAACTCCCTCAGCGACGCGCCCCGGCTGGAGACCGTCGCCCGGGTCTTCCCGGGCCTGCGGCAGCTCGGGGTCTCCACCCACAGCCAGGAGGAGGTCGACGTGACCCCGCTGGCCGGGCTGGAGCACCTGGCACGGCTGAGTGTCGCCACCAGGTCCCTGACGGGCACCGTGAGCCTCGCCGACACCGTCGAGATCATCTTCTACTGACCACGGAAAAAGGGGCGGCCCCGGAACCGACAGGTTCCGGGGCCGCCCCTTCGCGTCAGGGCGCGAGCCCTACGCTTCCTTCGACAGGTTCGGGCCCGTGCCGCCCGTGGCCTCGATCGGCGGGGCGTCCGGCAGGGCCGACTTCTCCTCGCCGCGGAAGGTGAAGGCGCGCTGCTCGCCCTCGCCCTCGGTGTCCACGACCACGATGTGACCGGCACGCAGCTCGCCGAAGAGGATCTTCTCCGACAGCGTGTCCTCGATCTCGCGCTGGATCGTCCGGCGGAGCGGACGGGCACCCAGCACCGGGTCGTAGCCCTTCTTGGCGAGCAGGTCCTTCGCGGACTGGGAGAGCTCGATGCCCATGTCCCGGTCCCTCAGCCGCTCGTCCACGCGGCCGATCATCAGGTCGACGATCTGGAGGATGTCGTCCTGGGTCAGCTGCGGGAAGACGATGACGTCGTCCACACGGTTGAGGAACTCCGGGCGGAAGTGCTGCTTCAGCTCGTCGCTGACCTTCGCCTTCATCCGCTCGTAGTTGGACTTCGTGTCTCCCTGCGCGGCGAAGCCCAGGTTGAAGCCCTTCGAGATGTCCCTGGTCCCGAGGTTGGTGGTCATGATGATGACCGTGTTCTTGAAGTCCACGACCCGGCCCTGGGAGTCGGTCAGACGACCGTCCTCCAGGATCTGGAGAAGGGAATTGAAGATATCGGGGTGGGCCTTCTCGACCTCGTCGAACAGGACGACGGAGAACGGCTTGCGGCGCACCTTCTCGGTGAGCTGGCCGCCCTCTTCGTAGCCGACGTATCCGGGCGGCGAACCGAAGAGCCGGGACACGGTGTGCTTCTCGCTGAACTCCGACATGTCGAGGGAGATCATGGCGTCCTCGTCGCCGAAGAGGAATTCGGCGAGCGCCTTCGAAAGCTCGGTCTTACCGACACCGGACGGACCGGCGAAGATGAACGAGCCACCGGGACGCTTCGGGTCCTTCAGACCGGCACGCGTACGGCGGATGGCCCGCGAAAGGCCGATGACGGCGTCCTTCTGCCCGATGACGCGCTTGTGCAGCTCGTCCTCCATGCGGAGCAGGCGGCTGGACTCCTCCTCGGTCAGCTTGAAGACCGGGATGCCGGTGGCGGTCGCCAGGACCTCGGCGATCAGATCGCCGTCGACCTCGGCGACGACGTCCATGTCGCCGGCCTTCCACTCCTTCTCCCGCTTGGCCTTCGCGGCGAGGAGCTGCTTCTCCTTGTCACGGAGCGAAGCGGCCTTCTCGAAGTCCTGCGAGTCGATCGCGGACTCCTTGTCCCGGCGGACACCGGCGATCTTCTCGTCGAACTCGCGGAGGTCCGGCGGCGCGGTCATCCGGCGGATGCGCATCCGGGAACCGGCCTCGTCGATCAGGTCGATCGCCTTGTCCGGGAGGAAGCGGTCCGAGATGTACCGGTCGGCCAGGGTCGCGGCCTGGACGAGGGCCTCGTCCGTGATGGAGACCCGGTGGTGGGCCTCGTACCGGTCGCGGAGACCCTTGAGGATCTCGATGGTGTGCGGCAGCGACGGCTCGGCGACCTGGATGGGCTGGAAGCGGCGCTCGAGGGCCGCGTCCTTCTCCAGGTACTTCCGGTACTCGTCGAGCGTGGTGGCGCCGATGGTCTGGAGCTCACCGCGGGCCAGCATGGGCTTGAGGATGCTCGCGGCGTCGATCGCGCCCTCGGCGGCACCCGCACCCACGAGGGTGTGGAGCTCGTCGATGAACAGGATGATGTCGCCGCGGGTGCGGATCTCCTTGAGGACCTTCTTCAGGCGCTCCTCGAAGTCACCGCGGTAGCGGGAGCCGGCGACCAGGGCACCGAGGTCCAGGGTGTAGAGGTGCTTGTCCTTGAGGGTCTCGGGCACCTCGCCCTTGACGATGGCCTGCGCCAGGCCCTCGACGACGGCGGTCTTGCCGACGCCGGGCTCGCCGATGAGGACCGGGTTGTTCTTGGTGCGGCGGGACAGCACCTGCATGACCCGCTCGATCTCCTTCTCGCGCCCGATGACCGGGTCGAGCTTGGACTCGCGGGCCGCCTGGGTGAGGTTGCGGCCGAACTGGTCGAGGACCAGGGACGTCGAGGGGGTGCCCTCGGCAGGACCGCCGGCGGTGGCGGCTTCCTTGCCCTGGTAGCCGGAGAGCAGCTGGATGACCTGCTGCCGCACCCGGTTGAGGTCGGCGCCCAGCTTCACGAGGACCTGGGCGGCGACGCCCTCGCCCTCGCGGATCAGGCCGAGCAGGATGTGCTCGGTGCCGATGTAGTTGTGGCCGAGCTGGAGGGCCTCGCGGAGCGAGAGCTCCAGGACCTTCTTGGCACGAGGAGTGAAGGGGATGTGCCCGGACGGGGCCTGCTGCCCCTGCCCGATGATCTCCTCCACCTGCTGGCGGACCGCCTCGAGCGAAATCCCGAGGCTCTCCAGGGCCTTAGCGGCGACACCCTCACCCTCATGGATAAGGCCCAGAAGGATGTGCTCGGTGCCGATGTAGTTGTGGTTGAGCATCCGGGCTTCTTCCTGAGCCAGGACGACAACCCGCCGCGCGCGGTCGGTGAACCTCTCGAACATCGTTAATCGCTCCTCAGAGCGGTCAGTCAGTTAGGGGTCGATCCCCTCCCTGTCCTTCCGCAGCTTAGTCCCGCAAGCGGGGACCGCTCATTCCAACTGCCGACATCCGTCCGGATCACCCCTCTTCGCGCGGGGAGACCTGCTGCCGAACAGCCGACAAATGCTCCAACCCGATGGTGCGAGATGATGTTCCCGCAGGCCAAGTAGTTACCCGCACCATCAGTACGCCGATGGCGAACGTGAGACCACGAAGCCCGTGAGTCGCCCCTCTCCACTAGGAATGTCTTACCCGTGGGGACGGACACTCCATGCGGGAGACCCCCGTCCCCTCCGCTACCAGCGAACAACCTCGCGCTGCCGAATGCACTCGTACACCCCATCACGGACACCTTGCGCGTCCGGTGGGGAACGGTGCGTCACCGCGGGCGTAACCAACGCCCTCCTCCGGGAGTTCCCCGGACATGTCCTTCACCGTGCCGCCGCCCCGTACGCCGCTCGACGGCGGAACGGCACGGTGGTACGAGCGGGAGCTCGGCTGGGCGACGGCGGCGGGCCCTCCGGTGCGGCTGGTTACCGGGCTGCGCTTCGACGTCCTGGAGCTGCCCGTCGGCGCGGGGCTCCGGGTGCTGCGCCGGACGGGACCGGCGACGGGGCCGGTGGCCGTGACCGGCCGCCGGATGCGGCTGCTCGTGGCCGCCGGGACGGCGGAGGAGCTGCCGGGACTGCTGGACTGGCTGGAATGGGGCGGGATCGCGCTGGACCTCATGGTGCTGGGCGCCGGGGGCCGGATGACCGCGCCCCTTCCCCCGGGGCGGGGCGGATCCGGCGCACCGGACGCCTCCGTGTGGCTGCGCCCTCCGGCGCCGGGCCGTGAGGTCGAGTCCTCGCTTCCGGCCCTGCGTTCCGCGCCCTGGGGCGGGGCGGACACCCCGTGCCTGACGCGGCTCGTGGCCGCCGCGGCCGTGGAGTGCCACCGGGCGCGGCTGCTGAGTGTCCGGGCCTGGGGCCCGTCGGCTCAGCAGCTGGCGCCTCAGCGGTTGGCGTCCTCGTAGGCGGCCTTGATGTCGGCGGGGACGCGACCGCGGTCGTTCACGTTCATGCCGTTCTCCTTGGCCCACGCGCGGATCTTCGCGGTGTCCTGGCCGCCCGTCGCCACCACACGGCCCTTGCCGCGTCCACCGGTGGTACGGCCACCGGTGCGACGGCCGCTCTTGGTGTACGGGTCGAGCAGATCCCGGAGCTTTTCCGCGTTGGCGGTGGTGAGGTCGATCTCGTAGGTCTTGCCGTCCAGCGCGAACGTCACGGTCTCGTCCGCCTCGACGCCGTCGAGGTCGTCGACAAGAAGGACCTGAACCTTCTGTGCCACCGGATTTCCTTTCATCGAAAATGCAGTACGCGGAAAGGAAACCGCTTTTCCCGGAAAAACACAAACCCCTGGGAGAGGTTCAGAAGCCCGGCGGCGCGGGAAACGTGCGCGATTCGGACATAGGGTTCCGGGTGGAGCTGGTGCCGGGTTCCGGTCACAGGTGCAGAAGCATCCGGCTGTTGCCCAAGGTGTTCGGCTTCACTCGTTCGAGACCGAGGAACTCGGCGACTCCCTCGTCATAGGAACGCAGGAGCTCGCTGTAGACATCTCCGTCCACCGGGGTCTCACCGATCTCGGTGAAGCCGTGCTTCGCGAAGAAGTCGACTTCGAAGGTCAGGCAGAATACCCGACGCACCCCGAGCCAACGGGCGGTGTGCAACAACTTGGCGAGCACGTGATGTCCTACGCCCGCGCCCTTGAACTCGGGGTCGACGGCGAGAGTGCGCACTTCGGCGAGGTCTTCCCACATGACGTGGAGAGCGCCGCAGCCGACGACGACGGCGTCCTCGTCGCGTTCCGCCACCCAGAACTCCTGGATGGACTCGTAAAGGGTGACGGTGGCCTTGTCGAGGAGGATGCCCCGGTCCACGAAGGGGTCGACGAGACGGCGGATCGCGGCGACGTCTCCGGTACGGGCCCTGCGGACGGTGACGGCTCTGGCGGGGGCCGGGGAAGCGGCCGGGGAGGAATCGGACGGCGACATGGGGGGACGCTATCGCTCCTCGTCGCCGGGGCCCCCGGCGCCCTCCTCGGGCGGGGCTGGGGCGGTCGGCGAGGTGTCGCGCTGCACCATGCGGACGGCGTCGTCGAGGGCCTCTCGCTGCTCCTGCGACATCATCCCGAAGAAGGCGACGAGCGCGGCGGCCGGATTGTCGCTCCGGGCCCATGCCTCGTTCATCAGGGCGGCCGAGTACGCGGCCCGGGTGGAGACCGCCGTATATCGATAGGCGCGGCCTTCGACTTCCCGGCGGACCCAGCCCTTCTGATGGAGATTGTCCATGACGGTCATGACGGTGGTGTAGGCGATGGACCGTTCCTGCTGAAGGTCTTCCAGGACTTCCCGGACGGTCACCGGACGGTTCCATTGCCAGACGCGCGTCATGACGGCGTCTTCGAGCTCTCCCAGGGGACGGGGCACAGCGCCACTTTAGTGCGCAAACAGTCATTAAGTGTTCATTGGCGACGCAAAACGAAGGAAGTCAAACAAAAAGGACGCATGACCGTGAAAGGTCATGCGTCCCGGTCATGCGTCCCGGTCACTCGCCCGGTCATGTGTCCGGTCATGCGTCCCGCGTACGGCCGACCGCCCGGCGCGGGCCCGGAAGGGCCGCGGCGTCCGGGCGGCGGGGCGGATCAGGCCGTGACGACGTCGGGAAGCGACCGCGCTCGGGTGCGACGGTGCCGTTGTCGACCGCGGTGCCGGTGGTGCCGGTGGTGCCGGTGCCGCCGGTCAGGAGGTGGCGGTGCCGTTCGGCTGACGGGCCGCCTCGGCGCGCGCGAGCGCGGCGTCCACGACCGCGTCCTCCTTGTTCTTGTTCGAGCCGCCCTGACTCTTGACGATCGTGACGACGAGGCCGATGAAGAACGCGGCCATCACGACGGGGGGCAGGAGCGCGGATACGTAGTCCATGGCGACCAGACTAACTATCCGGCGGCGCGTTCCTCGGGCGGGGGCGGCGGTACGGGCCTCCGGCGCGGCGGGAACACCTCGGACGGCTTGGGCACCGGGCGCTCGGCCGGGACCGGGGGCCTCGGCCGGGGGTCGTCGGCCGCCGTCCGGCCGCCGGGGAGGGCGAGCAGCCGGGCCCGGGAGACGCCGGGGGCGGGGGTGGCGGTGGCCTGGGAGATCCGGGCCAGCCGCGCGCGGACGGAACGCTCGGCGAGCACCTGGCAGCGGGCGAGCAGCCCGGCGGCGGCGGGGTTGCCGCGCAGCGCGCGCAGGGCGGCCAGGTCGTCGGCCTCGGGGTCGTACCCGGCGGCCAGGGCCTCCTGGAGGAGCTCCAGATAGCCGCTGAGGGACCCGGGCAGCGCCTGGCGGTAGCGGGCCAGGTCGTCGAGGAGGAAGGCGCGCAGGCGACCGGCCTCGCGCGCGGCCTCGTCCACCGATTCGGCCAGGCGCAGGGCGTCCCGGACGTCCTCGTCCTGGAGCGGGGCGGGGTGCAGGGCGACAGCGAGGGCACGGCGGAGCACGCGCAGTTCGTCCGCGCTGAACGCCATGCCTCCACGGGATCCGTATGGCGTGGGCATAGGGCGAAGATACGCGCTAATCGGACAAATTTCCCTCAGGGATGTTTACGGCGCGTCGGCGGGGTTCCGGGCGTGGCCGACGAGGAGAACCGGGGGACCGGGAGGAGCAGCGGCCGGCCCCGGAGGCCGGGACCGGCCCGGGGCCGGGAGCTGAGGCCCTGGCCCTGCCTTGGACCAAGGCCCGGGTCGGGGTCGGGACCGGAGTTCCGGGGTCGGGGTCAGGAGGCCGGGAGCCGGGGCCAAAGGCGCCTGGCCCCCGTCGCGGCACCCAGGCCCCGCGCGTGAGGTCCGCGCGGCCCGCTCGTACGGCCTCACGGAAGCGGGTGCCCCATGCGCGCGGGCCCCGGGTGGGACGGTCGGGACGCCCGCGCGGAGCCCGTCGTAGCCCGCCAGAGCCGTCGGGGCCCGCGCGGGCATCCCGTGTCGGGAGCCGGTCCCGGCCGTCCCGTGCTCGGCCGGGCGGCCCCTCCCGGGCCGGGGCCCCGGACGGGACGGCCACGGCTCCCCGGGGCCGGGAGCGCCCTTCGTACGCCCCGGACGGGGAGCCCCGGCCCGGGGGCTCACATGCGGGAGACGTTCCGCTCGTACACCAGGCGCAGGCCGATCAGGGTCAGCCAGGGCTCGTGCTCGTCGATCTCCTTGGAGTCGGAGAGGACCATCGGCGCGAGGCCGCCGGTGGCGATCACCGTGACGTCCGAGGGGTCGCCGTGCGGGCCGACCAGTTCGCGCTTCATCCGGGCGACCACGCCGTCGACCTGCCCCGCGTACCCGTAGACGATGCCCGACTGCATGGCCTCGACCGTGTTCTTGCCGATCACGCTGCGCGGCCTGGCCAGCTCGATCTTGCGGAGCATGGCGCCCTTGACACCGAGCGCCTCGACGGAGATCTCGATGCCCGGCGCGATGGCGCCGCCCGCGTACTCGCCGCGCGTGGTGACCGCGTCGTACGTCGTCGCGGTGCCGAAGTCGACGACGATCGCCGGGCCGCCGTACAGCTCGACGGCCGCGACCGCGTTGATCACGCGGTCCGCGCCGACCTCCTTGGGGTTGTCCGTGAGGATCGGGACGCCCGTCTTGACGCCCGGCTCCACCAGGACCGCGGGGACGTCCCCGTAGTACCGGCGGGTGACCTCGCGCAGTTCGTGCAGCACCGAGGGGACGGTCGCGCAGATCGCGATCCCCTCGATGCCGTCGCCCAGCTCGACGCCGAGCAGCGGGTGCATTCCCATGAGGCCCTGGAGCAGGACCGCCATCTCGTCGGCGGTCCGGCTCGGATCGGTGGAGATCCGCCAGTGCTCGACGATCTCCTCGCCGTCGAAGAGTCCGAGGACCGTGTGGGTGTTGCCGACGTCGATGGTGAGCAGCATCAGGCCCGCACCTCGCGCAGGTCGAGGCCGATGTCGAGGATCGGGGAGGAGTGGGTGAGCCCGCCGACCGCCAGGTAGTCCACGCCGGTCGCCGCGTACGCCGCCGCGTTCTCCAGGGTCAGCCGGCCCGAGGACTCCAGGACCGCGCGGCCGGCGACGAGGGCGACGGCCTCCTCGGTCTCGCCCGGGGTGAGGTTGTCGAGCAGGATCAGGTCGGCGCCCGCGTCCAGGACCTCGCTGACCTGGTCCACCGTGTCGACCTCGACCTCGACCGGCAGCTCGGGGAACAGCTCGCGGACGGCCTTGAACGCCTCGGCCACGCCTCCGGCGGCCACCACGTGGTTGTCCTTGACGAGGGCCGCGTCGGAGAGCGACATGCGGTGGTTGACGCCGCCGCCGCAGCGGACCGCGTACTTCTCCAGGGCGCGCAGGCCCGGGGTGGTCTTGCGGGTGTCGCGGACCTTGGCCGCCGTGCCTTCCAGGGCGTCGGCCCACGCGCGCGTGGCGGTGGCGATGCCGGAGAGGCGGCACAGGAGGTTGAGCGCGCTGCGCTCGCCGGTGAGCAGGTCGCGGGTGCGGGCGGTGACGCTGAGGAGGACCTCGCCCGCCGCCACGCGCGCGCCGTCCTCGACGTGCCGCTCGACCTCGAACTCGTCGGCGCAGACGATGGACAGGACGGCCTCGGCGATCCGCAGGCCCGCGACGACACCGGCCTCGCGGGCGGTGAAGTCGGCGGTGGCGACGGCGTCCTCGGGGACGGTCGCCACGGTGGTCACGTCGACGCCGCCGTCGAGGTCCTCGGCGATGGCCAGGTGCGCGATGTCCTCGACCTGTACGGGGTCGAGACCGGCGTCCGCGAGCAGTTCGGCGAGCGCGGGGTCGAGCCCGCACTCGAACTCCTCCTCGCCGCCGCAGCCACAGCCGTCGCCGCAGCCGCCGGGCTCCTCGGCCGCCGCCGCGGGGGCGCCGATCTGGATCAGGGGGACGTCCACGGGCTGCGGACGGGCTTCCTCGGGCGTGGTCACTTACGGCTCCCTCGGGGCATCGGAGGTGGGGGGGAAGTCATGGGTGGCGGTCGTCCGGACGTCGAGGGTCCGCTCGGGGGTGAGGCGGACGACCAGGTGCCTGCGCCAGTCGGCGTCGTCCCGGTCCGGCCGGTCCTCGCGCCAGTGGCAGCCGCGGGTCTCCTCGCGGCGGCGGGCGGCGGCGACCAGGACGCGGGCCACGCACAGCAGGTTGGTGGTCTCCCAGGCGTCCACGCCCGGCTCACCGGCCTTGGTGTCGTCGGTGCCGCCCGCGAGGGCGTCGCCGTGCAGCGCTTCGAGGGCCTCGGCGGCCTCCCGCAGGCCCGCCTCGGAGCGGAGCACTCCCGCGTCGGCGGTCATGATCCGCTGGATGCGGGTCCTGGCTCCGGCCACCGGGAGCGGCAGGGGCGCCGGGGACGGGTGGGGCACGGGGGCGCCCGCCGCGCGCGGCGCGGCCCCGATGATGTCGTCGGCGATCCGCTCGGCGAAGACCAGGCCCTCCAGGAGCGAGTTCGAGGCGAGCCGGTTGGCGCCGTGGACGCCGGTGCAGGCGACCTCCCCGCACGCGTAGAGGCCGGGGACGGTGGTACGGCCCCGCAGGTCGGTGCGGACGCCTCCGGAGGCGTAGTGGGCGGCGGGGGCGACCGGGATCGGCTCGGTCACCGGGTCGATGCCGTGGGCCCGGCAGGCGGCGAGGATGGTGGGGAAGCGCTCCGCCCACATCGCGGCGCCGAAGTGGCGGGCGTCGAGGTACATGTGGTCGGTGCCGTGCTCGCGCGCCCGGCGGGTGATCGCCTTGGCGACGACGTCCCGGGGGGCCAGCTCGGCCAGCTCGTGCTGCCCGAGCATGAAGCGGACCCCGTCGGCGTCGACCAGATGGGCGCCCTCGCCGCGGACCGCCTCGGAGACCAGCGGCTGCTGGCCCTCGGCTCCGGCGCCGAGGAAGAGCACCGTGGGGTGGAACTGGACGAACTCCAGGTCGGAGACCTCGGCCCCGGCGCGCAGCGCGAGCGCCACGCCGTCGCCGGTGGAGACCGCCGGGTTGGTGGTGGCGGAGAAGACCTGGCCCATGCCGCCGGTGGCGAGCACCACCGCGGGCGCGTGGACCGCGCCGACCCCGTCGTGCTGTCCCTCGCCCATGACGTGCAGGGTCACGCCCGCCGTGCGGCCCTCGGCGTCCGTGAGGAGGTCCAGGACGAGGGCGTGCTCGACGGTCCGTACGCCCCGGTCCCGGATGGCCTCGACCAGGGCCCGGGAGATCTCGGCGCCGGTCGCGTCGCCGCCCGCGTGGGCGATCCGGCGGCGGTGGTGGCCGCCCTCGCGGGTCAGCGCGATCTCGCCGTCGGCGTCCTTGTCGAAGTCGGCGCCGGTCGCGATGAGCCTGCGGACGGCGTCGGGGCCCTCGGTGACCAGGGCCCGCACGGCCCGCTCGTCGCAGAGCCCGGCCCCGGCGACGAGGGTGTCGTCGAGGTGCTGCTCGGGGGTGTCGCCCTCGCCGAGGGCCGCCGCTATGCCGCCCTGGGCCCAGCGGGTGGAGCCGTCGTCGAGGCGGGCCTTGGTGACGACGACCGTACGGAGCCCGGCGGCGGTGCAGCGCAGGGCGGCGGTGAGGCCCGCGACCCCGGAGCCGACCACGACGACGTCGGCGTCGACGGCCCAGCCGGGCGCGGGGGCGGGCAGCCGTATTCCGGTCACGGGGTCGCTCCGAACGTGGGGTCCTCGGGGGACGCGGTGCCTCCGAGGCGGAGGGGGAGGTTGTCGATCAGGCGGGTGGCGCCCACGCGCGCGGCGACGGCCAGGACCGCCTCTCCGGCGTGGTCGTCGGTGACCTCGGTGAAGTCCGCCGGGTCCACGAGCGCCAGATAGTCGAGGGTGAGCGGCGGCTCGGCCTTCGCGGCCTCGTCGAGGACGGCTCGGGCGGCAGCCCGGACGGCTCCGGCGCCGTGGCCCCCGGAGGCCCGCGCGACCGCGTGGGCGTCGGCGGCGGACCGTGCCTCGCCGAGCCGGGAGAGCGCCTCGGCGCGGGTCCCGGCCCGCTCCTGGGCACCGGGCAGGGCGGTGGCCCGCGCGCGGAGCGCCTCCTGCGCGGCGAGCCGGTCGGCGGCGGCGAACAGCGCGCCGGACAGCGCGAGCGCGGTGCGGCGCTCCCCTGCCGACAGGTAGCGGTTGCGGCTGGACAGGGCCAGGCCGTCGTCCTCGCGGACCGTCGGCACCCCGACGATCTCGACGGGGAAGTTCAGGTCGCGGACCATGCGGCGGATGAGCGCCAGTTGCTGGGCGTCCTTCTGGCCGAAGAGGGCCAGGTCGGGCGCGGTGAGGTGGAGCAGCTTGGCGACGACGGTCAACATGCCGTCGAAGTGGCCGGGCCTTGAGGCGCCTTCGAGGCGCTCGCCCATGGGGCCAGCGGCGATCCTGACCTGCGGTTCTCCGCCCGGGTAGACCTCGTCGACGGAGGGTGCGAAGACGGCGTCGGCGCCCGCGTCCACGGCCAGCGCCAGATCGGCGTCGAGGGTGCGCGGGTAGCGGTCGAGGTCCTCGCCCGCGCCGAACTGGAGCGGGTTGACGAAGACGGTGACGACGACGGTGCCCCGCGTCCCGGCCCGCTCGCGGGCGGCCCGGATCAGGGTGGCGTGGCCCTCGTGGAGGGCGCCCATGGTCATGACGACGGCCCGGGGACCGCCCGCCCCGACGGCCCGCAGCTCGTGTGCGGTGCGGACGAGGGGCCCGGTCGGGGTGGTCGGGGTGGTCGGGGTGGTCGGCGCGGTCGACTCGGTCGACTCAGTCGACTCAGTCGGAGCGCTCGGGGTGGTCGGGGTGCTCGGCTGGTGCGGGGTGCCCGACGGGCTCTGCGCGGTCATCGGGTCTCCCCCTCGGCGAGCACGACCAGCAGGTCCTCGGCCAGCTCGGGCTTGAGCAGGCCGTGCGCGAGGGCCCGGTCGGCGGTCGTACGGGCCATCGCCAGGTATCCGGCGACGGCGCCGGGCGCGTGCTTGCGCAGCTCCGCGACGTGCGCGGCGACCGTGCCCGCGTCCCCGCGCGCGACGGGCCCGGTGAGCGCCGCGTCCCCGGACCGCAGGGCGTTGTCCAGGGCGGCGCCCAGGAGCGGGCCGAGCATCCGGTCGGGGGCGGCGACGCCCGCCGTGCGGAGCAGTTCCATCGACTGGGCCACCAGGGTGACCAGGTGGTTCGCGCCCAGGGCCAGGGCCGCGTGGTAGAGCGGGCGGGCGTCCTCGGCGATCCACTCGGGCTCGCCGCCCATCTCGATCACCAGGGCCTCGGCGGCGAGCCGCAGCTCCTCGGGCGCGGTCACGCCGAAGGAGCAGCCCGCGAGCCGCTGGACGTCGACCTCGGTGCCGGTGAAGGTCATCGCGGGGTGCAGGGCGAGCGGCAGGGCACCGGCCCGCCGGGCGGGGTCCAGGACCCGGGCCCCGAACCGTCCTGAGGTGTGCACGAGCAGTTGTCCCGGGCGGACGGAACCGGTGTCGGCGAGGCCCTCGACCAGACCCGGCAGGGCGTCGTCCGGGACGGTGAGCAGCACCAGGTCGGCGAGGGCCAGGACCCGGGCGGGCTCGACGACGGGGACGTCGGGCAGGAGGGCCGCGGCGCGGCGCCGGGAGGCGTCGGAGACCGCGGAGACGGCGACGGGGCGGTGCCCGGCGAGCCGGAGGGAAGCGGCGAGGGCCGGGCCGACGCGGCCCGCGCCGACGACTCCGACGGTGAGCCGGGCGGGTCGGTCCTCGGCTCGGGGCTCTGGCGCTGCTGATGCGTTCACGGTGGGGACGGCCTTCCGTTCCAGTCCTCGGCGGGTACCGGACGATTTCTGGTCATGCTACGCCAGCGTTTCACGCTCTCCCGTGGCTGTCCTACGGCTGTCCACAGGGTGGGGACGGCGGTGTGATGATCGGCGCATGAAACCTGTGGATCCCGTGGACGAGGAAGCGGCCCGGCTGTACCGGGCGAAGATCTGGGGCGGTGCCGAGCGCACCCTGTGGCGTGCCTCGGTGGACGGCACGGCGGGTGCGGCCCTGCGCGGACTGGCCGACTGGACGGACTCCGCCGGGCACGGCGACGAGCCCCTCGACGCGTACGGGAACGGGGTCGTGGAGCTCCTGGAGCGGCGGGTCGCCGCCGCGCTCGGGATGCCCTCCTCGGTCTTCTTCCCGACCGGCACCATGGCCCAGCAGGTGGCCCTGCGCTGCTGGGCCGGACGGACCGGGAACCCGGTCGTCGCCCTCCATCCGCTGGCCCACCCCGAGGTCCACGAGGACGGCGCCCTCGGGGCCGTCTCCGGGCTCCGCACCGTCCACCCGACCGGCGAGCCCCGGCTGCCCACCGCCGAGGAGGTGCGGGACCACCCGGAGCCCTTCGGGACGCTGATGCTGGAGCTGCCGCTGCGGGACGCCGGTTTCGTCCTGCCGACCTGGGAGGAGCTGACCTCGGTCGTCGCGGCGGCACGGGAGCGGGACGCGGTGGTCCACTTCGACGGGGCACGGCTCTGGGAGTGCCCGACGCGTTTCGGCCGCCCGCTGGCGGAGGTCGCGGGGCTCGCGGACAGCGTGTACGTGTCGTTCTACAAGTCCCTGGGCGGCATGTCGGGCGCCGCGCTCGCCGGACCCGAGGACGTCATGGCGGAGGCCAGGGTCTGGCGGCACCGGTACGGGGGCGACCTCTTCCAGCAGTACCCGGCGGCGCTCTCCGCGCTGCGGGGCCTGGCCGTCGAGCTGCCCCGGCTGCCCTCGTACGTGGCCCACGCGCGCGTGGTGGCGGACGCGCTGCGGGAGGTGTTCGAGGAGTCGGGGACGGGCTGGTTCCGTATCCATCCGGAACCGCCGCACACCCATCAGTTCCAGGTCTGGCTGCCGTACCCGCCCGAAGTCCTGACGGCGGCGTCCCTCGCCCTGGCGGAGGACACCGGCACGACCCTGTTCCGCCGCTGGTCCGCGCCGGGCGCGGGCGGCCCGCCGGGCGTCTCGCGCACCGAGGTCACGGTGGCCGCGGAGGGTCTGGAGTGGTCGGCGGAGGACGTGCGGACGGCGGCCCGCGCCTTCCTCGCCCGGGTGGCCGGGAAGTCCTGAGCGCCCCCGGCCGGTGGTCCCGTACGGGCCGGGTCCCCAGGCCCGTACGGGACCCGTGTACGGAGTCCGTACGGGAGCCTCGCGGAAGTCCGTACGGGACCTCGGGCGGAGTCCGTACGGGACCGGGGCCGGGCGTTCCCGCCCGACCGGCGTCGGGCGTTCGTACCGGCCAGGGTCCCTTCGCCCCCGGGTCACCGCAGTTCGGGGCACTCCTGGAGCGGGGTCCGGGACCGCAGAAGGGCCCTGAGCCGGAGCCGGAGGCCGCCCCGGGCCGGGCGGCCCGCCACCACGCGTCCGAACCGGCGGCGGTCCCGGAGCTCCCGCAGGACGGCGACGTCCCGGGTGCCCGGCTCGGGCGGCGCGGGCTCCCCCAGCTTGGCGGCACGGTAGGCGTCGAAGAGGTACTGGTGCATCGCGTTCATGCCCTCACCGTGCGCCGCTCCCCCGCCGCGCCGCGCGCCGATTGACGAGCCCCGTCAATCGGCGGACCCGGGCCGCCGCCGCGACGATTGACGGCCCTGGTCAACCCGCGTGACACCACCCCCGCCCCACCCCGCACCATGGACGGGTGAGCGTGACCATCGACATCACCGGACTGCCGCACGAGCGGATCACCTTCTGCCCCTCGCCCCTGGCCGAGCTGGGCGCCGCCCTGCACGCCCTGTCCGTACCCGGGCACCACGCCCGGCTCCACGCCTGGACCACGACCACCTCGGCGGGACTGCGGCCGGAGCTCGCGGACCGGCTCCACGAGGCCGACTTCATGTGGAGCACCAGCCGGGCGGACGTCCTGCTGCCGCCCCGGCCCCGGGAGACCCTCGCGGAGGAGCTGGACGACCTCGACCTCATGGACGACGAGAAGTACGTGGGCGCCGCCCTGGAGATCTCCTGCAACAGCACGTACGCCCACGGCGTCCCCTCCCCGCTCGTCGACGCCCGGACGCGCCGCCGCGCCCTCGATCTGGCCGCCGCGCGCGGCCCCCGGCAGATCGCCTTCGTCGAGCGGATGCTGGCCGACCCGCCCGGCACGCGGGCGTGGGTCCGGCGGCTCCTGGAGGACTGCGAGGAGGCGTTCTTCGCCGACACCTGGCGCCGCGTCCGGGTCCAGCTCGCCGCCGACGCCCGCCACAAGACCGAGCTGATGCGCCGCAAGGGCCTGGCCGCCGCGGTCACCGCCGCCTCCCCCGCGATGTCCCTCGAAGAGGACGCGGCGGGCTCCCGGATCGTCGTCGACAAGCTGGTCCACGGCCGGGCCAGTGCCGAGGGCTCCGCCGTGACGTTCCTGCCGACGGCCTTCGGCTGGCCGCACCTCTTCGCCCTGTACGCCCCCGGCTGGCAGCCCGTCGTCCAGTACCCCGTCGCCGACCGCGACCTCGGCGGCGCTGCCTCCGTCGAGGAGGTCACCCGCCGTCTGGAGGCCGTCGCCCACCCGCTGCGGATGCGGCTCTGCCGCAGTCTGGCGCGCGGTGCCAGCACGACCGGCGAGCTGGCCGACACGTACAACGTCACCGCCCCCGAGGTCTCCCGGCACCTCGCGGTCATGAAGAAGGCCGGACTGCTCACCACCCAGCGGCGCGGCCGGTACGTCCTGCACCAGCTGGACGTCTCCGTCGTCGCCCGTCTCGGCAGCGACTTCCTGGAGAGCGTGCTGCGCTGACCCCGGGCTCACGGGGCGGGCCGTACTGCCCCGGCCCGTGAGCCCGTGCCGGGCGGGGCGCGGTGCCGGTCAGCCGGTCGCGCCGCCGCCCGCCCGGACCAGACCCGTCTCGTACGCGAGGACCACGACCTGGACCCGGTCGCGCAGGCCCAGCTTGGACAGGATGCGGCCCACATGGGTCTTCACGGTCGCCTCCGAGAGGACAAGCCGGGCGGCGATCTCGCCGTTCGCCAGGCCCTGCGCGACCAGCATCATGACCTCCCGCTCGCGGTCCGTGAGGCGCCCCAGCTCCTTGTGCTCCGGCTCCCGGCCCGAGGACGGCAGCATCGGCGAGAACCGGTCGAGCAGCCGCCGGGTCGTCGACGGCGCCACCACCGCGTCCCCGCTGTGCACCGAACGGATCGCGGCGAGCAGCTCGGCGGGCGGCACGTCCTTCAGCATGAAGCCGCTCGCTCCCGCCTTGAGACCGGAGAACGCGTACTCGTCGAGGTCGAAGGTGGTGAGGATGAGGACCTTCGGGGCGTCGGGCCGCGAACAGATCCGCCGGGTCGTCTCCACCCCGTCCAGCTTCGGCATCCGCACGTCCATCAGGACGACGTCGACCGCCGTCGCCCGCAGCACCTCCAGGGCCTCCACCCCGTCGCCCGCCTCCGCCACGACCTCCATGTCCGGTTGGGCGGCCAGCACCATGCGGAATCCGGTACGCAGCAGCACCTGGTCGTCAACGAGCATCACGCGGATGGACATCGGGTTCCTTCGGGGTCTCGGTCGGAGGTCTCGGGGGGGCGGGCTCGTCGTCAGTGGGCGGACTTGAGGGGGAGCAGGGCGCTGATCCGGAAGCCGCCGCCGGGGCGCGGGCCCGCGTCCAGCGTGCCGCCCACCATCCCGACCCGCTCCCGCATCCCGATCAGGCCGTGGCCCCGGCCGTCGGCGCCCCCGTCCTCGTACATCTCCTGCGGCGCGCCCCGGCCGTCGTCCTCGACGAGCAGCCCGAGCCCGTCGTCGAAGTAGACCAGGCGGACGCTGGCACCGACATCGGGGCCCCCGTGCTTGCGGCTGTTGGTGAGGGCCTCCTGCACGATCCGGTACGCGGTCAGCTCCACGCCGCTGGGCAGCGGGCGGGGGCTGCCCTCGATCGCGAAGTCAACGGTGAGGCCCGCGCCCCGGACCTGCTCGACGAGATCCTCGATCTGGCCCACGTCGGGCTGGGGCACGTACTCCCCGGCCTCCTCGTGCTCCCCGGTGCGCAGGATGCCGAGGAGTCTGCGCATCTCGGCGAGCGCCTGACGGCCGGTGGTGGAGATGGTCTCCAGGGCCTGCTTGGCGGTCTCCGGGGAGGAGTCCATGACATAGGCGGCGCCGTCCGCCTGGACGACCATCACCGACACGTTGTGCGCGACGACGTCGTGCAGCTCGCGGGCGATCCTGGCCCGCTCGGCGGCGACCGCGACCTTGGCCTGGGCCTCGCGCTCCCGCTCCAGCCGGGAGGCCCGCTCCTCCAGCTGCGCGAAGTAGGCGCGGCGGGTGCGCAGCGAGTCGCCGAGGACCCAGGCGAGGACGAACGGCACGGTCATGATGATCGTGAAGAAGACCCGGGCGGCCCCGGACTCGGAGCCCTCCAGCGGCCATCTCAGCTGGGAGAGCGGGGAGGCGGCGAGCCCGGCGACGAGCGCGAGGCGGGACGCCCAGCGGGGCCCGTCGTGCGCGGCGACGGTGAAGACGATCACCAGCATGGCGAAGTCGGCGATGCTCGGCGTCAGGTCGAGGGCGAGCTGGACCAGGCCCAGGAGGACCGCCAGCACCAGCATCTTCTCGGGTGCGCGCCGCCGCAGGGCCACGACCAGGGAGAAGAGCACGGCGACGAGACCGTGCGCGATAGGCCGGCCGACTTCCTGATAGGTCGCTCCCACCGACAGCAGGGAGAACCCGAGGAGGACGACGGCCCAGAAGGTGTCGACGCCCGTCGGGTGTCTGCGGAGGAAGTCGTAGAGGCGCTGCACGTCACCCAGAGTAGGGAAGGGAGAGGGGTGCGCGGATCAACCGTGGGGTCGATCCTTCGCGCGAGGCCCGTACTCCCCGAGGTGGAGACTGGGGCCCGTGACGGATGAGACGTGTCAGTGGCAGGGGTGGCGGACGGCGACGGAACGGGCGCTGTACGGCCCCGGGGGCTTCTATCTGCGGCCCGAGGGCCCGGCGGGGCATTTCCGTACCTCGGTGCATGCCTCCCCGCTCTTCGCGGCGGCGGTGGCCCGGCTGCTCGGCGAGGTAGCGGAGGAGCTGGGAACGGCCTCGGTGGACCTGGTGGACGTGGGCGCGGGCCGGGGCGAACTCCTCACCGGGGTCCTCGCCGCGCTCGACGGCGCGCGTGCGGGCGCGGGCGGGAGCGGGAGCGGGCGCGGGCTGACCGTGCGGGCGTACGCCGTGGAGCGGGCGGCCCGCCCGGCGGGGCTCGACCCCCGGATCGAGTGGACCGGCGAGGTGCCCCGGGGGGTGCGCGGGCTGCTCTTCGCGAACGAGTGGCTCGACAACGTGCCGGTGGACGTGGCCGAGGCGGACGCCGACGGGACCGTCCGTTACGTGGAGGTCCGCGCGGACGGCACGGAACGGCTCGGCGGTCCGGTCGGCGGCCCGGACGCGGAGTGGCTGGCCCGCTGGTGGCCGCTGACGGAGCCGGGCGCGCGGGCGGAGATCGGGCGGCCCCGCGACGAGGCGTGGGCGGCGGCGGTGGGCGCGGTCGCGGCGGGCCGCGCGGTGGCCGTGGACTACGCGCACGTACGGGCGACCCGGCCGCCCTTCGGTTCGCTGACCGGCTTCCGCGCGGGCCGTGAGGTCCCGCCGGTCCCGGACGGCACCTGCGACCTGACCTCCCACGTGGCCCTGGACGCGTGCGCGGCGGCGACGGACGAGGGGGACGCGACGGGGAGCCGGGACCGGGAGGGACACCAGCACCTGAGCGAGGCACCGGACCGGGACGGGGGACCGGACCGGGACGGGGGACCGGACCGGGACGGGGGACCGGACCGGGACGGGGCGCTGACCCGGCTCGTCGTCCAGCGGGAGGCGCTGGGGAGGCTCGGGGTGTCCGGGGGACGGCCACCGCTGTCCCTCGCGTCGGCCGATCCCGCCGCGTACGTACGGGCGCTCTCCTCGGCGGGCGAGGCGGCGGAGCTGACCGCGCGCGGGGGCCTCGGGGACTTCCTGTGGCTGGTCCGGCGGGTCCCGGAAGGGGCGGCGGAGGCTCCGGCGCACGGGGGATACTGACCGCATGACGGAGACGACGGTCGGCATCGGCGGCGCGGCGGAGAGCACCGACATGGTGCTGAACATCGGGCCGCAGCATCCCTCGACCCACGGCGTGCTCCGGCTCCGGCTGGTGCTGGACGGCGAGGTCGTGCGGCAGGCGGAGCCGGTCATCGGCTATATGCACCGGGGGGCGGAGAAGCTCTTCGAGGCGCGGGACTACCGGCAGATCATCATGCTGGCCAACCGGCACGACTGGCTGTCCGCCTTCTCCAACGAGCTCGGCGTGGTCATGGCCGTCGAGCGGATGCTCGGCATGGAGGTGCCGGAGCGCGCGGTGTGGACCCGTACGCTCCTCGCCGAGCTGAACCGGGTCCTGAACCATCTGATGTTCCTCGGCTCGTACCCGCTCGAACTGGGCGGCATCACCCCGGTCTTCCACGCCTTCCGGGAGCGCGAGGAGCTCCAGACGGTGATGGAGGAGGTCTCCGGCGGCCGGATGCACTACATGTTCAACCGGGTCGGCGGCCTCAAGGAGGACCTGCCGGCCGGGTGGCTCGGGAGGGCCCGCCGGTCCGTCGCGGACGTCCGCTCGCGGATGGACGTGTACGACCGGCTCGTCCTCGGCAACGAGATCTTCCGGGGCCGTACGCGGGGGGTCGGGGTCCTGTCGGCGGCGGCGGTCCACGCGTACGGGGTGTCGGGGCCGATCGCCCGCGCCTCGGGCGTCGACTTCGACCTGCGCCGCGACGAGCCGTACCTGGCGTACGGGGAGCTCCAGGACACCCTGCGGGTCGCCGTCCGTCAGGAGGGCGACTGCCTGGCCCGGTTCGAGTGCCTGCTGGAGCAGACGCACCACGCCCTGGACCTGGCGGACGCGTGCCTGGACCGGCTGGCCGAGCTGCCGCCCGGCCCGATCAACCAGCGGCTGCCGAAGGTGCTGAAGGCGCCGGAGGGCCACACGTACGCGTGGACCGAGAATCCGCTCGGGGTCAACGGCTACTACCTGGTCTCCAAGGGCGAGAAGACGCCGTACCGGCTGAAACTGCGCTCGGCATCGTTCAACAACATCCAGGCGCTCACGGAGCTGCTGCCGGGGACGCTGGTCGCCGACATGGTGGCGATCCTGGGCTCGTTGTTCTTCGTGGTCGGCGACATCGACAAGTGACGCCGGGCGTACGGGGTCAGACGGCGGGCCCGGCCGGACCGTCCCGGCCGGGTCCCTAGTCGGTCCCGTCGGTCCTGTCAGTCCCGTCGGTTCCGTCGGTCCGGGACATCACCACGTACTCCCGGTCCGTGGTGGCGGGCCGTCGGCGCTCGGCCACGGCCCAGCCCCAGCGCGCGTAGCGCTCCGTCAGTTCCGGGACGTCGAGGGTCATCAGACGGCGGGGGCCCGGGGGCAGAGCGGCCAGCAGGGCGTCGTGCAGCGCGCGCCCGAGGCCGAGGCCCTGGTGGGCGGGGGCGACGACGAGTTCGGCCAGTTCGAAGGCGGGTCGGTCGCCGGAGAGCACGGTGTCCGTCCAGCCCGCCGCGAAGCCCCGGAGCCCGTCGTCGGGGCCGAACGCGGCGACGGCCAGGAAGTCGGGGCGCCCGGCGGCCGAGCCGAGCAGCCGGTCCACGGTGCGTACGGCGCCCGGCGGGGGCTCGTGCCAGGGGGCGCCGCAGAACGCCTGGGCGCACAGGGCGATCAGTTCGTCCCGGCGGCCGGTGGCCTCACCGGCCGGGAGGCCGGCGAGGCGGTACGTCACGAGTTGACCGCGCCGCGCAGTTCGACGACGTCCAGCTGCTCGGTCTCGTCGTGGGCGGTCAGGTCGATGACCTGACCGACCGTCCGGGGCGGGGCGGGGACGTGGGGCGCGAGCGGACCGGCGGTGCCGGTGGGGCTGACCGGCGTGAGCGGCGGGGCCCCGGCCCCGTCCCGCGCGGCCGGATCCTGCGCGGCCGGGTCCTGCGCGGCGAGGTCCTGTGCGACGGAGTTCCGCACGGTCAGGTTCTGTGCGATCAGGTTCTGTGCGGCCAGGGCCTCTTCGAGGACCTCCTCGCCGACCACATCGGCGAGATCGGTGTGCTGCACCGCCTCGATGGCCGCCGCCTTCTGCGTACCGAAGAAGTCGAAGCCGCCCTCGGGACGCGGTACGGGCCTGCGGGCCGCGTACGGGACGATCGCGGCGGCGACCGGTACGGCCGGAACGGCGGGGGCCGCCGGGACGGCCGGGACCACGGACGCGGAAGGGGCCGCAGGTGCGGAAGGGGCCGCGGGCACGGTGGAGTCGGCGGGTGCCGTGGAGTCGGGGGAGTCGGCGGACGCGGCCGGGGGCAGCGCGAGGGCGGCCGGGCGGGCGTGCTCGCCGCCGGTGGCCGCCGCGTGCTTCCCCCGCGGCTCGTCCGTCTCACGGGCCCGCTCGGCGAGGTCCCGCGCGCGGGCCGCCTCTGCGGTCCGGCGGGCCCGCTGGACGGCGGCGCTGCGCGGAAGGTCGCGGAGCGCGTCGGCGGCGCGCCGGAAGGCCTCCGGGGTGGGCGTGGAGCCGCCCGCCGGAAGGGCCTTGGCGGCGCCGGTGGTGCCGGTCTCCGGCGCGGGCGTCTCCAGGGCGAGGACCCGGCGGCCCTCCAGGGCGCTGGCGCGCTCGGTCTCGGCCGTGGCGTAGCGGCGGAGGAGATCGGCGTGCTCACCGCGCAGTCCGGCCAGTTCGACCCGCTTGGCGCGGAGCTTGGCGTCGAGGCGGGCGCGCAGCGCGCGGGACTCCTCCAGGTCGGACTCCAGCTCGGCGAGCCGCTCCTCGGACTTCCACTGGTCGGCGGTGCGGGCCCGGTCGAGCTCGGCGACCCGCAGTCCGGCGCTCCGGTCCCAGCCGCGCAGGAGGACGGCGCCGGTGACGGCGGCGACCGCGGCGGCTGCCGCGAGGAGGCGGGCGATCAGCGGATCGCCGGGCAGCCAGGCCGCCGCGGCACACACGACCGCGACGCTGGCGACCGCTGAGGGCGGCAGCAGCTTGTGCAGAGGCGGGGAATGGCGGTGGCGTCCACGTGGCATGGCCTGAAATTTACCGTGCGTAGGTGTCGTGTGGGGCGTCGGCCCGGCAATCTCTTGGCCACTTCTCGTCACGGGAAGTGGATATCCCCCGTTCCGGTTCCGTTTCGGGCCGACATCCCCGCCCGGACTCCTACTTGTTGAGCAGCCCCTTCGCCGTCAGATACTCCTTGGCGACGTCCTGCGGCTTCGCCCGCTCGGCATCCACCTTGCGGTTGAGTTCGGCGAGATCCGCTGTGGTCAGCACCTTGGTGATCCTGTCGAGGGCGGCGGCTATCTCGGGTGCTCCGGCGTCCTCGGCGTTCAGCACCGGAAGTACGTTGTCCGCGTTCTGCAGCTTCTTGTCGTCGGTGAGGAACACCAGTCCGTAGCTGTCGATCGTGGCGTCCGTCGTGGTCGTCAGGACCAGTTGGTCCACCCCGTCCTTCACCGCCTGCTTGGACTGCGGGGTACCGACGCCCTTGGGGTCGATGCCCGCCACGTCGATGCCGTAGGTCTTCTTCAGACCGGGCGCGCAGAACGGCCGGACCGCGCATTCGTCACCGGCGGCGATCTTCACCTTCAGCTTCGCGCGGCCGAGATCGGAAAGGGTCGTCAGCTTGTTCTTCGCGGCGAATTCCTTCGACACCGCGAAGGCGTTCTGGTCGACCGCGCCACCGGCGTCGAGGACCTTCAGACCGCGCGGTCCCGCGAGCTTGCGCAGCGCCTCGACCGTGGCCGCCGCGTCGGCCGAGGCGACCGGCTTGTCGTCCGGTGCCTTCGGCCCGTTCACCTTGGCGTTGAGGAATTCGGCGAGCGTCGCCGCGTATTCCGGGACGATGTCGATCTCGCCCTTCTCCAAGGAGGGTTCGTACAGCTCGCGATTCTTCACCGTGGTGATCGACACCGAGTATCCGGCGCCCCGCAGCGTCTGCGCGTACAGCTCGGCGAGCACCTTGGCCTCGGTGAAGGCCGCCGCGCCGACCACCAGCGAACCCTTCCCGCCGTCCGCCGCGCCCCCGGGGCCCTTCCCCTTGCCCTGCTCCAGGCTGTCACCGCCGCACGCGGCCAGCGCGACGGCCAGCGCCGTCGTCCCCAGCACCGCGCCCGAGATCCGCGAGACCCTGTTCACCAGATCACCCATTCGTCTTCGTCAAGTCGGCTTCCGATTCCGGCGCTTCCCGCCGGTGTGACACCCGTCCGAGCGGCTGCTCCGCGCGTCCGGGCTCCGGGACCGCGCGTCCGCCCCGGCGATCCGTACGTCCTCCCCGGCGATCCGTACGTCCTCCGTGGCGATCCGTACGTCCCCCGTGGCGCCCCGGGCGGCCGAAGAGGCGCTCGGCGCCCACCAGCACGCCCTCCACCAGGAGGGCCAGCGACGCCACCAGCACCGCGCCCGCGACGACCTGCGCGGTGTCGTAGGTGGCGAAACCGGCCGTGATGATCCGGCCCAGACCGCCCTGCCCGACCATCGCGGCGACCGTCGCCGTGGCGACCACCTGCACCGCCGCCGAGCGCACCCCGGTCATCACCACCGGCCGGGCCAGGGGCAGTTCGACCCGGCGGAACAGCTGTCCGCCCGTCATCCCCATCCCCCGCGCGGCCCGCACCGCCGCCCGGTCGACCTCCCGCACCCCCACGTACGCGTTGGTGAGGAGCGGCGGCACCGCGAACAGCACCAGGGCCACGACCGTCGGCACGGATCCCGCGTTCCGCAGGGGCGACACCATGAACAGGCCGAGGACCGCGAAGACGGGGACCGCCCGCCCCACGTTCGACACGTTCACCGCGAGCGCCCCGCCCCGGCCGAGATGGCCGAGCCAGAGCCCCAGCGGCAGCGCGAGCGCCGCCGCGACCAGCAGCGCCGCCCCGCTCACGTACGCGTGCTCGGCGAGCCGCTGCCCCACACCGCCCTCGCCCGTCCAGTGCGCGCCGGTGGTGAGCCAGCCCCAGGCGTCCGTCACGACCCCCACCTCACCCACCTCCCGGCGCGGTCCGTATCCGGGCCCACGGCGTCAGCAGCCGCTGGACGCCCAGGAGGAGCAGATCGGCGACGACGGCGAGCAGCACGCACAGCACGGCGGCGGCGAGCATCTGCGCCTTGAAGAAGGTCGGCAGCGCGTCCTCGATCAGATTGCCCAGACCGCCCCGGCCGACGACCGAACCGACCGTCGTCAGCGCGATCGTGGAGACCGTCGCCATCCGTATCCCCGCCATCAGCACCGGCAGCGCCAAGGGCAGTTCGACCTCCCACAGGAGCCTCAGCGGTCCGTACCCCATGCCCCGGGCGGCCTCCCGCGTCTCCACGGGCACCGCGTCGAGCCCCGCGAGCGCGTTGCGCACCAGGATCGTCAGGGCGTACAGCACGAGACCGGTCACCACGAGCGCCGCCGACAGCCCGAAGAAGGGCAGCAGCAGCGAGAACATGGCGAGCGACGGCACCGTGTACAGCAGGGTCGTCAGACCGAGGACCGGGCCCGCGAACCGGGGCCTGGCCCGCGCGAGCAGCGCCAGCGGCAGGGCGACGAGGAGCGCGATCAGCACGGAGACCACGGTGATTCCCACATGCTGGAGCGTGGCGTCGGTCAGCTCCCCGGCGCGCGTGCGCAGGTACTCCCCGCAGATCCAGTCGTTCGTGACCAGACAGTTCGGTGCGCTCATCCGTCCCTCCCCCCGAGCGGTCAGCCTTCCCGAACGCTTGTCTGACGACACTAACCCCCGGCACCGACAATCCCCCGGACCCGCCACAATGCGGCAACACGCCCTTCACACACCCCCGGCGTCCAGGGGCCAGAATGGGGAACCATGATCCGGTTCGAGCACGTGACCAAGCGGTACGACGACGGCACCACCGCCGTCGACGACCTCTCCTTCGAGGTCGCCGAGGGCGAACTCGTCACCCTGGTCGGGCCGTCCGGCTGCGGCAAGACCACCACGATGATGATGGTCAACCGGCTCGTCGAGCCGACCTCCGGCCGGGTCCTCGTCGACGGCCGGGACATCGCCGACGTCGATCCGGTCGCCCTGCGCCGCAAGATCGGCTACGTCATCCAGCAGGTCGGGCTCTTCCCCCACCGCACGGTCCTCGACAACACCGCGACCGTCCCCTCGCTGCTCGGCTGGAAGAAGGCCGCCGCACGCGCGCGTGCCGCCGAACTCCTCGAACTCGTCGGACTCGATCCCGCCGTCCACGGCTCCCGCTACCCCGCCCAGCTCTCCGGCGGGCAGCGCCAGCGGGTCGGCGTCGCCCGCGCGCTCGCCGCCGATCCGCCCGTCCTCCTCATGGACGAGCCCTTCGGCGCCGTCGACCCGGTCGTCCGCGAACGCCTCCAGAACGAGTTCCTCGCCCTCCAGGCCACCGTCCGCAAGACCGTCCTCCTCGTCACCCATGACATCGAGGAGGCCGTCCGGATGGGCGACCGCATGGCCGTCTACGGACAGGGCCGCATCGAGCAGTTCGACACCCCGGCGACCGTCCTCGGCTCCCCCGCCACCCCGTACGTCGCGGACTTCGTCGGCAGCGACCGGGGCCTCAAGCGGCTCGCCGTCACCCCCGTCACCGAGGCCGACCTCGATCCCGTACCGGCGGAGGACCTCGTACCGGCGGAAGGTTCCGGACCGGCCGGAGGCCCCGGGTCAGCCGGAGGCCCCGGCCCGGACCACCCGTCGGGACCGGCCCACCCGTCGGGACCGGCCGGCGCCCCCGCCCCCGTGCCCCTCGGCACCTCGCTCAAGGACGCCCTCGCCGTGCTCCTCCAGCACGACACCGGCCGCCTCCTCGTCACCGGCGCCGACGGCCGCCCCCTCGGCGTCCTCACCCCGGCGGGCGTCCACCGCGCCCTGCGCCGGGCCACCACCGGCTGAACCTCAGACCCCGCTGAGCTTCCCGCTCAGCCACACCATGCCCGGCGGGATCTCCCGGTTCCACGTGTTGAAGTTGTGGCCACCGCTGTCCAGGACGATCGACG
Source organism: Streptomyces sp. NPDC059247 (assembly GCF_042754005.1). NCBI lineage: Bacteria > Bacillati > Actinomycetota > Actinomycetes > Kitasatosporales > Streptomycetaceae > Streptomyces > Streptomyces sp. NPDC059247. Next base: position 633,860 of record NZ_JBHYZW010000002.1, on the reverse strand, counting down.
AGACCGACGCCGGGCTCTTCACCCGCTTGATGAACTCCTTCGTGCCCCGCAGATTGCTCTCTCCCCGCTTCGACGTCGTCACCAGGAACGACGTCTTCCCCTGCGGCAGGTTGTCCAGGCTCCACAGCAGGTCCGCCCGCTTGCGCAGCCGGTCGTCCCCGTGGAACAGATCACCCGTCGTCACGTCCTCGGCCGCCCGGTAGTACGCCGAGAACCCCGCCCCCGCCGCGAACCGCTCCGGATGGTGCAGCGCGATCTTCAGCGCGCAGTACGCCCCCGTGGAGTTCCCCATGAACCCCCAGTTCCGGGGCTTCGTCCCCACCCGGTACGTCCCCGACACCGCCGCCGGCAGGTCCTCCGCGAAGAACGTCTCCGTCTGCGGCCCGCCCGGCACGTCCACGCACTCCGTGTCCCGGGGCGGCGCCACCGTCGGCCGCAGCATCACCAGGATCATCGGCTGCATCCGTCCCTCCCTGGCCTGGAGATAGGCCGTCTTCGGGTACTTCAGCCCCTTGATCAGGTTCTCCGCCGTCCCCGGATACCCCGTGAGCACCACCGACGCGGGGAACGTCCGCTTCGCGTACCTCGGCTGGAAGTACTCCGGCGGCAGGTACACGTACGCCGGGGAGACGATCCCCGACCGGGCGCCCTCCACCACGACCTTCTGTATCTGCCCCGCGACCTCCGGACGCCCGCTGCCCGGCACGTCGAGCTGCTCCGTCCCCACCACCCGTACGTGCTTCGAACCCGCCCCGTGGTCGACGACCACCCCCATGTCCTGCTCCTGCCCGAACAGGTCCGCCCACGAGCCGTAGAACAGGAACGACCGGTTCGCCGCCAGGCCCACCGCCGCGAACAGCACCACCTGCGTCATCAGGAGCAGCACCACCCTGCCCGTGCACGCCCGCCACCCCCGGCGCGCCAGCCGTGGCCACAGCCACACCGTCGCCACGAACAACCCCACGGCCAGTACGACCGCCGCCACGAGAACCCTGCCGCTGGTGAGGCCCATGGGACGACCACCCCCGCCTTTCCGAGAATTTCCGGTGAACCGATGAACCCGAGCCCGTACCGCTCCGTCCTAGAAGGCGCACCAACCGGGACGACCCGCCGAATCACTCCGCGGGTCCCGACCGGAATCAAGGACCCTCCGCAGGACCACGGGAAGCACGGGAAGCCATGTCTGTCACGGTAGATGGGGACAAATCAGGATTGGTTCCGGTTCGGGTACGTCGGATTCTCCGCGGCCCCGACCCCCAGAAGGTCCCCGCACTCATCGGCACCGCCTGCACCTTCATCGGTCTCATCGACATCGCCGCCGGGGTCTTCCCGCGCTTCCGCGCCAGCCGTTTCCACACCATCACCGAGGTCCTCCCCGGCACCCTCGGACCCCTCTCCGCCGCCCTCTCGCTGAGCGCCGGAGTCCTCCTCCTGCTCCTCGCCCACGGCCTCAAGCGCAACAAGCGCCGCGCCTGGCGGGCCGCCGTCGTCCTCCTCCCCCTCGGCGCCGCCGCCCAGTTCGCCTGGCGCCACTCCGTCGTCGGGGCCCTCCTCTCCCTCTGCCTGCTCGCCCTCCTCGTCCGGCACCGCGACCAGTTCGCCGCCCTGCCCGACCCCCGGAGCCGCTGGCGCGCCCTCGCCAACTTCGTCGTCATGGGCGCCGGCTCCATCGCCCTCGGCCTCGTCATCGTCAGCGCCCACCCGCGCCGCGTCGTCGGCGACCCCAGCCTCACCGACCGCCTGGAGCACGTCCTCTACGGACTCTTCGGCTTCGAAGGCCCCGTCGGCTACACCAAGGGCGTCGACTGGACCGTCGGCTACTCCCTCGGCGCCCTCGGTATGCTCACCGCCCTCACCACCATCTACCTGGCCTTCCGCCCCGAGCACCCCGCCGCCCGCCTCACCGACGACGACGAGCTGCGCCTGCGCGCCCTCCTCGACCAGCACGGCGGCCGTGACTCCCTCGGCCACTTCGCCCTCCGCCGCGACAAGGGCGTCGTCTTCTCCCCCAGCGGCAAGGCTGCCGTCTGCTACCGCGTCGTCTCCGGCGTCATGCTCGCCAGCGGCGACCCCATCGGCGACGTCGAGGCCTGGCCCGGCGCCATCGAACGCTTCATGGACGAGGCCAAGGCCCACTCCTGGACCCCCGCCGTCATGGGCTGCTCCGAGACCGGCGGCCAGGTCTGGACCCGCGAGACCGGCCTCGACGCCCTCGAACTCGGCGACGAGGCCATCGTCGACGTCGCCGACTTCTCCCTCTCCGGCCGCGCCATGCGCAACGTCCGCCAGATGGTCAAGCGCATCGAACGCAACGGCTACACCACCCGCGTCCGCCGCGTCCGCGACCTCGACGAAGCCGAACTGGAACGGGTCCGCCGCGCCGCCGCCGCCTGGCGCGGCACCGACACCGAACGCGGCTTCTCCATGGCCCTCGGCCGCATCGGAGCCCCCGGCGACGGCGACGCGGTGATAGCGACCGCCCACAAGACCGACGACGACGCCGACCCCCACTCGCCCTACGGCGACCTCAAGGCGATCATCCACTTCGTCCCCTGGGGCGCCGACGGCATGTCCCTGGAGCTCATGCGCCGCGACCGCTCCGCCGACCCTGGCATGAACGAGCTCCTCATCGTCGCCGCCCTCCAGGCCTCCCCCGCCCTCGGCATCGGACGCGTCTCCCTCAACTTCGCCATGTTCCGCTCCGCCCTCGCCCGCGGCGAGAAGATCGGCGCGGGACCCGTCCTCCGCGTCTGGCGCGGACTCCTCGTCTTTCTGTCCCGCTGGTTCCAGATCGAATCGCTCTACAAGTTCAACGCCAAGTTCCAGCCCCACTGGGAACCCCGCTTCGTCGTCTACCGCACCAGCCGCGACCTCCCCCGCATCGGCTTCGCCGCCATGCAGGCCGAAGGCTTCGTGAACCTCTCCTTCCCCCGCCCCTTCGCCCGCCGCCGCTCCGCCCCCGCCCCCCGGCCCTGCTCCCACATAGTCCCCGGACCCGCTGACCGCGAGATCCGCGCGGCCTGAATCCGCCCCCACGCCCTACGCTGGTCACATGAGTACGACGATCGACCGGGGTACGGCCCTGGGCCTGCCGGAGTGGGACCGCTGCGCGGTCATGGGCGTGGTCAACGTGACCCCCGACTCCTTCTCCGACGGCGGCCGCTGGTTCGACACCACGGCCGCCGTCAAACGCGGCGTCGACCTCGCCGCCCAGGGCGCCGACCTCGTCGACGTCGGCGGCGAGTCCACCCGTCCCGGCGCGAGCCGCGTCGACGAGGACGAGGAGCTGCGCCGCGTCATACCCGTGGTCCGCGGCCTCGCCGCCGAAGGCGTCACCGTCTCCGTCGACACCATGCGCGCCGCCGTCGCCGCCCGCGCCGTCGAAGCCGGGGCCCGCCTCGTCAACGACGTCAGCGGCGGCCTCGCCGACCCCGCCATGGTCCCCGCCGTCGCCGCCGCCGAGGTCCCCTTCGTCGTCATGCACTGGCGCGGCTTCAGCCAGGACATGAACGGCCTCGCGGTCTACGACGACGTCGTCGGCGAGGTCCTGGCCGAACTGCGCGCCCGCCTCGAAGCCGTCGTCGACGGCGGCGTCCACCCGGACCGCATCGTCGTCGACCCCGGCCTCGGCTTCGCCAAGCTCGCCCCCCACGACCTCACGCTCGTCGCCCACCTCCCCGCCCTCCGCGCCCTCGGCCGCCCCCTCCTCGTCGCCGCCTCCCGCAAACGGTTCCTCGGGCACGTCCTCACCCGCGAGGGCGCCGCCCCGCCGCCCGCCCGCGAACGCGACGCCGCCACCGCCGCCGTCTCCGCCCTCGCCGCGCACGCGGGCGCGTGGGCCGTCCGCGTCCACGAGGTCCGCGCCACCGCCGACGCCGTCCGCGTCGCCCGCGCCGTCGAGGGAGCCGCGTGAGCCGCGATCCCAGGGAAGCCGCCGTCGAAGCGGTCAACACCGCCTTCTACGAGGCGATGGAGACCGGCGACTTCGACACCGTCTCCGCCCTCTGGCTCGACGACGGCGCCACCCCCATCACCTGCGTCCACCCCGGCTGGCCCGTCCTCACCGGCCGTGGCGAGGTCCTCCGCTCGTACGCCCTGATCATGGCGAACACCGACTACATCCAGTTCTTCCTCACCGACCTCGCGGTCTCCCTCGCCGACGACACCGCCGTCGTCACCTGCACCGAGAACATCCTCAGCGGCGGCCCCGCCGAGGACGGCGCCGAGCTCGGACCCCTCGTCGGCCAGCTCGTCGTCGCCACCAATGTGTTCCGCCACACACCCGAGGGCTGGCGGATCTGGTCCCACCACGCCTCCCCCGTCCTCTCCGAAACCGAGGATTCCAAGGCCGGAGAGCCCGGCGCGGACGACAACTGAACTCCCCGACCTGACCCGCCCACGCCCCCCAAGGCGAAGCCCTGTCGGTGCCCGCAGGTAGATTCGATGACGGACACCCGGCCGTCCGCACCCGGCTGCGTGACCACCCGAACTACGACAGCAGGAGTGATTCGCGTGGATCGTGTCGCGCTGCGCGGCCTCAAGGCCCGGGGCCACCACGGCGTCTTCCCCAAGGAGCGCGAGGAGGGCCAGACCTTCATCGTGGACCTGGTTCTCGGCCTGGACACCCGTCCGGCGGCCGCCGACGACGACCTGACGAAGACCGTGCACTACGGGATCGTCGCCGAGGAAGTCGTCGACGTCGTCCAGGGTGAACCCGTCGACCTCATCGAAACCCTCGCCGAACGCATCGCCCAGCGGTGCCTCGGCCACGCCGGGGTACAGGAGGTGGAAGTCGTCGTGCACAAGCCCGACGCGCCCATCACCGTGCCCTTCGACGACGTGACCGTCACGATCACCCGGAGCCGACGATGAAACCGACACAGAGCGACCCCACCGTCCAGCCCGTACCCGCCTCCGTCGTCGAAGCCGTCGACGCCGCCGACGTGACCCTCTCCAACCCGCACTGGGCCGTCGTCGCCCTCGGCGCCAACCTCGGCAACCGCCTGGAGACCCTCCAGGGGGCCGTGGACGCCCTCGCGGACACCCCCGGCCTCCGGGTCAAGGCCGTCTCCCCCGTCTACGAGACGGAGCCCTGGGGCGTCGACCCCGGCAGCCAGCCCTCGTACTTCAACGCGGTCGCCCTGGTGAAGACGACGCTCCCGCCCGCCTCCCTCCTGGAGCGGGCCCACGCCGTCGAAGAGGCCTTCCACCGCGTCCGCGAGGAGCGCTGGGGCGCCCGCACCATCGACGTCGACATCATCGCGTACGCCGACGTCGTCTCCGACGACCCCGTCCTCACCCTCCCGCACCCCCGTGCCCACCAGCGGGCCTTCGTCCTCGCCCCCTGGCACGACGTCGACCCGGAAGCCCAGCTGCCCGGCCACGGACCCGTCACCGGACTCCTCGCCACCGTCGGCGACGAAGGCGTCACCGTCCGCGCCGACCTGGAACTCCGTCTGCCCGAGTAGTCGTTACGCTCGTGGCAGACCGCCCGCGACCACACGAAGGACACCCGGTGAAACAACTGCGGCTGAAGGTGCTCGCCGGACTCTTCGTCGTGGCCGGGGTGCTCTCCTGGGGCGCCGCCCGGCTCTGGGACTCGCTCGGCACCCTCCCCAGCGTGCCGCTCGCCGCGCCGGTCGTCCTCGCCGTGATCGCGGTCGTCCTCACCGCGACCGCCCTCTCCCTCCGCGCGCGGCTCAGGGCCCAGCGCGACCGGCGGCCCGGTGCCAAGGGCGTCGAGCCGCTGATGGCGGCCCGCGCGGTGGTCTTCGGCCAGGCGAGCGCCCTGGTGGCCGCCCTCGTCGCCGGAATGTACGGCGGCGTGGGCGTCCTCCTCCTCGCCCACCTCGACGTCCCGGCCCGCCGCGACCAGGCCCTCTACGCGGCCTTCGCGGTCCTGGCGGGCCTCGGCGTCATCGCGGCCGCCCTCTTCCTGGAGCGGGTCTGCAAGCTCCCGGAGGACGACGACAAGAACCCCTCAGCCGCCTGACCCCTCCGGCCGGGCGGCCCGCCGCTAACGGGCCGATATCAGGGACATGGCCTCGGCGCGTGTAGTAGCGTCACGAAGTTGGCCGCGTACCGCCGAGGTGGTCGTCTTGGCGCCCGGCTTGCGGACACCGCGCAGCGTCATGCACATGTGCTCGGCCTCGATGACGACGATCGCTCCGCGCGCTTCGAGGATCCGCATCAGCGAATCGGCGATCTGCGTCGTCAGACGCTCCTGGACCTGCGGACGGCGGGCGAAGACGTCGACCAGGCGGGCCAGCTTGGACAGTCCGGTGATCTTGCCCGATTCAGCCGGAATGTAACCGATGTGCGCTACGCCATGGAACGGCAGCAAATGATGTTCACAGGTCGCAGTCAGCTCGATGTCCTTCACCAGGACCATCTCGTCGTGACCGAGATCGAAGGTCGTCGTCAGGACGTCCTCCGGCTTCTGCCACAGCCCCGCGAATATCTCCTTGTACGCCCGCGCCACCCTCGCCGGTGTCTCCCGCAGGCCCTCGCGGTCCGGGTCCTCGCCGACCGCGATGAGCAGCTCCCGCACGGCGGCTTCGGCGCGCTTCTCGTCGAACTCGCCGATCGTGCCGTCGCCGTCCAGCGTCACCGGGTCGGTCATCTCTGTGCCTCGTTCCGTCCGAACTGAAGTGCGCGAAAAGCCACGCCCCCACAGGCTAAAACCTGTGGGGGCGTGGCGGCCATTCCGGGGTGGGAAGGGTCAGTCCTCCGGGGTGTCCACCGGGGCGATGTCGATGCCCTTCGTGGTGTCGACCGTCGGAGCCGCGGAGCCGTTCGCCGTGTTCGTCAGGGCCAGCTCCTTGGGGGAGAGGACCGGCGGACGCGTGGACGGGGTGCGGTGCGAGGAGCCGGTCCAGGCCGGGCGGGCCGGGCGCTTGACGATGGAGGCGAAGATCTCGGCGATCTCCTCCTTGCCCAGCGTCTCCTTCTCCAGCAGCGCGAGGACCAGGTTGTCGAGGAGGTCGCGGTTCTCGACGAGGATCTCCCACGCTTCGTTGTGGGCGGTCTCGATGAGCTTCTTGACCTCTTCGTCGACCAGCGCGGCGACCTCTTCCGAGTAGTCGCGCTGGTGCGACATGTCCCGGCCGAGGAACGGCTCGGTGTTGTCGCCGCCGAACTTGATGGCGCCGAGACGCTCGGTCATGCCGTACTGCGTGACCATCGCGCGGGCCGTGGCGGTGGCCTTCTCGATGTCGTTCGCCGCGCCCGTGGTCGGGTCGTGGAAGACGAGCTCCTCGGCCGCGCGCCCGCCCAGCATGTACGCGAGCTGGTCGAGCATCTCGTTGCGGGTGGTGGAGTACTTGTCCTCTTCCGGCAGCACCATCGTGTAGCCGAGGGCGCGGCCCCGGGACAGGATGGTGATCTTGTGCACCGGGTCGGAGTTCGGCGAGGCCGCCGCGACCAGGGCGTGGCCGCCCTCGTGGTACGCGGTGATCTTCTTCTCCTTGTCCGACATGATGCGGGTCCGCTTCTGCGGGCCCGCGACCACACGGTCGATCGCCTCGTCCAGTGCCGCGTTGTCGATCAGCTTCTGGTCGCCGCGGGCGGTGAGGAGCGCCGCCTCGTTGAGGACGTTGGAGAGGTCCGCGCCGGTGAAGCCGGGGGTGCGTCGGGCGACCGCGCCGAGGTCGACGTCCGGGGCGACCGGCTTGCCCTTCTGGTGGACCTTGAGGATCTCCAGACGGCCCAGCATGTCCGGGCGGTCGACGGCGATCTGCCGGTCGAAGCGGCCGGGGCGCAGGAGCGCGGGGTCGAGGATGTCGGGCCGGTTCGTGGCGGCGATCAGGATGACGCCGCCCTTCACGTCGAAGCCGTCCATCTCGACGAGGAGCTGGTTGAGCGTCTGCTCGCGCTCGTCGTGGCCGCCGCCGAGCCCGGCGCCGCGGTGGCGTCCGACGGCGTCGATCTCGTCGACGAAGACGATGGCGGGAGCGTTGGCCTTGGCCTGCTCGAAGAGGTCGCGGACCCGGGAGGCGCCGACGCCGACGAACATCTCGACGAAGTCGGATCCGGAGATCGAGTAGAACGGCACGCCCGCTTCGCCGGCCACGGCGCGCGCGAGGAGCGTCTTTCCGGTTCCGGGGGGGCCGTAGAGCAGGACGCCCTTGGGGATCTTGGCGCCGACGGCCTGGAACTTGGCGGGTTCCTGGAGGAATTCCTTGATCTCGTGGAGTTCCTCGACGGCCTCGTCGGAACCGGCGACATCGGCGAAGGTGGTCTTCGGGGTGTCCTTGGTGATGAGCTTGGCCTTGGACTTCCCGAACTGCATGACGCGGGAGCCGCCGCCCTGCATCTGGTTCATCAGGAAGAGGAAGACGACCACGATGAGGACGAAGGGGAGGAGCGAGAGGAGGATCGAGACGAAGGCGGACTGCTTCGTCGGTGTGACGGTGTAGCCCTTCTCGATCTGCCCGGCCTCGAACTTCTCCTGGAGCTTGTCGGCAAGGTCGGCGCCCTGGGTGCCGATGTAGCTGGCCTGGACCTTGCTGCTGTTGTCGATCTTCTGGCCGTCGACGAGTTCGATCTTGACGATCTGTTCGTCACCGGTGGTGATCTTTGCCTGCTTGACCTGGTTCTTGTCGATCGCCTGGACGACCTTGCCGGTGTCCACCGTCTTGTAGCCCTCGGACGAGCCGACGACCTGCATCAGCACGACCACGGCGAGGACGGCCAGCACGATCCACATGACCGGCCCACGGAAGTATCGCTTCACGTCCATCCATACGGAGCGCTGGGCGCTCCGTCCCTCCTGCCCGTAGGAAAATGCTGCTGTGAGAGCTGCTGTGTGAAAAAGCTGTTCTTCGGACGGTACCTCAGCATCGTCGCCCGCGACCGCCTTCCCGTGGTTCAACGGGGGGAAGGCGGTACGGGTTCCCCGTACTGCGGGAGGCTTCAGCCGCCGTAGACGTGGGGTGCGAGGGTGCCGACGAACGGAAGGTTCCGGTACTTCTCGGCGTAGTCGAGGCCGTAGCCGACGACGAACTCGTTGGGGATGTCGAAGCCGATCCACCTGACGTCGATGGCGACCTTCGCGGCCTCGGGCTTGCGCAGCAGGGTGCAGACCTCCAGGGAGGCGGGCTCGCGCGAGCCGAGGTTGGAGAGCAGCCAGGACAGGGTCAGGCCGGAGTCGATGATGTCCTCGACGATCAGGACGTGCTTGCCCTTGATGTCGGTGTCGAGGTCCTTGAGGATGCGGACGACGCCCGAGGACTGGGTTCCGGCGCCGTAGGAGGAGACGGCCATCCAGTCCATGGTGACGGGGGTGGAAAGGGCGCGCGCCAGATCCGCCATCACCATCACGGCGCCCTTGAGGACGCCGACGATGAGGAGGTCCCTGCCCGCGTATTCCGCGTCGATCTTCGCGGCCAGCTCAGCCAGCTTGGCGTCGATCTCTTCCTTGGTGATGAGCACCGACTGGAGGTCGGTGCCCATGTCCTTCTCGTTCACCCGGGTCACTTTCGTTGCGCGTGCGTCAGCCTTGCCGGATGACCAGTCTGCCACCCTGGCGGCGCGCTTCGACGCGTCCGGGCAGGTTGATGGCCCCTTGGCCGCGCCAGCCGGTGATGAGCCGGTCGACTTCCTCGATGTGCCGGGCGAAGAGGGAACCGGCGGGGGCGCCCTCGGCGATGACGGCGCGGCGCAGGACGCGGCGGCGCACCGCGGTGGGCAGGCCGAAGAGTTTGGCGCATTCGAGGGCGCCCGCCTCGTCGCGCACGGAGGTCTCGGCGTCGGCGGCCCAGGTGTCGAGGGCGTCGGCGTCGTCGCGGGAGAGCTGGGCCGTTCGGGCGAGGGCTTCGACGACTCCCTTGCCGAGGGCTTTCTCCAGGGCGGGGAGTCCTTCGTGGCGGAGCCGGGAGCGGGTGTAGGCGGGGTCGCTGTTGTGGGGGTCGTCCCAGACGGCGAGTTCCTGCGCGACGCAGGCCTTGCGGACGGTCTGGCGGTCGAGCTGGAGGAAGGGGCGCCGGTAGCGGCGGGAGGTGCCGGAGACGGCGGCCATGCCGGAGAGGGAGCGGATGCCGGAGCCCCGGGCGAGGCCGAGGAGGACGGTTTCGGCCTGGTCGTCACGGGTGTGGCCGAGGAGGACGGCGGTGGCCCCGTGGCGTTCGGCGGCGGCGTCCAGGGCCGCGTACCGGGCGTCGCGGGCGGCGGCTTCGGGGCCTCCTTCGCGGCCGACGGTGACGGCGACGGCCTCGACGGGGGTGAGTCCGAGGGCGGTCATGCGTCCGGCGACCTCGTGGGCGCGGGTGTCGGAGCCGGGCTGGAGTCCGTGGTCGACGGTGATGCCGCCGGCGCGGACGGGGAGTTTGCGGGCCTCGAAGGCGAGGGCGGAGGCGAGCGCCATGGAGTCGGCGCCGCCGGAGCAGGCGACGAGGACGAGGGGGGTTCCGTCGTCGGCGGTGGGGTCGGTCTGGTGCTCGGTGATGATGTCGTGGAGTACGCGGCGGACCGCCAGGCGTATCGCCGCGACCGCAGGATGGGGACCCATGTCCGGTTCCCTTCGTGATGGGGTGGGTGCCTCGGTCGGAGTCATAACGGCCGGAGGGGGGTTCGGTCACTCAGAGTGCGTCGATGGTGACAGAAACCCGGCCGTTACCCGAGCATTGCACGCCCCACCCCTTGCCCAGGGTCCCTCGGATGGGTGATTGGTGGGCTGTTCCGAGGTGTTCTCGTGTCGTGCGCCGCACCTGCCTCAGGAGTCTGCCTTACGGTGCACCCTCGCGATCCAGTCGGCGGGTGCGGCGATCTCGGACTTGGTGGGGAGCGTGTTGGGGGAGGTCCAGACGCGGTTGAAGCCGTCCATGCCGACCTGGTCGACGACGGCGCGGACGAAGCGTTCGCCGTCGCGGTACTGGCGGAGCTTGGCGTCGAGGCCGAGGAGTTTGCGCAGGGCGAGGTCGAGGCGGGAGGCGCCTCGGGCGCGGCGCTGCTGGAACTTCTCGCGGATCTCGGCGACGGAGGGCACGACCTGGGGGCCGACGCCGTCCATGACGTAGTCGGCGTGGCCTTCGAGGAGGGACATGACGGCGGTGAGGCGGCCGAGGATCTCGCGCTGCTCGGGGGTCTGGACGAGTTCGACGAGGGAGGGGGCGGGTTCGCCCTCCTCGGCCTCGGGGCGGCCTCCGGCGAGGGTCTGGGCGGCTTCGCGGAGGCGTTCGACGACGGTGCCGGGGTCGACGTCGGTGGCGGCGAGGAACGACTGGATCTCGCCCTGGAGGTGGTCGCGGAGCCAGGGGACGCCGGTGAACTGGGTGCGGTGGGTCTCTTCGTGGAGGCAGACCCAGAGCCGGAAGTCGTGGGGGTCGACTTCGAGTTCGCGCTCGACGTGGACGATGTTCGGGGCGACGAGGAGGAGGCGTCCGCCGCCGCCGGTTCCGGTGGGGAGGTCCCGGGTCGCGGGGGCGAAGGTCTCGTACTGGCCGAGGATGCGGGAGGCGAGGAACGACAGGAGCATCCCGAGTTCGACGCCGGTGACCTTGCCGCCGACGGCGCCGAGGACGGCGCTGCCGGGGGTGTCCTGCCTGCGGTCCCGCATCTTGCCGAGGAGCGGGGTGAGGAGTTCGCGGAAGCCCGCCACGTTGGCCTTGATCCAGCCGGCCCGGTCGACGACGAGGACGGGGGTGTCGTGGGGTTCGGCGCCCTCGGGGATCATCCGCGTGTAGGCGCGGACGTGTTCCTCGGCGGCTTTGGCGTGCCTGCGGAGTTCGGCGACGATCTCGCGGGCCTCGTCCCGGCCGACCTCGGGTCCGGGCCGTACGAGGCGGGTCGCGGTCGCGACCGCGAGGTTCCAGTCGACCATCCCGGGCGTGCGCGCGCCACCGAAGCTCGTCATGCGTCAACCGTACGGTCTCGGGGCCCGTTCGGTGGGTGTTCGGTGCGGGTCGGGCGGGGGTGGGCCGGGGTCAGCGGGGCGCGGTGAGGGCGGCGGAGAGCCGGTCGAGGGCGGGCTGCGCCTCGTACGGGGAAGGGGTGCGGCCGGCGAGGAACGCGAAGGCGAGGAGGCGTCCGTCGGGGGTGACCGCGGTGCCCGCGAGGGTGTTGACGCCGGTGAGGGTGCCGGTCTTGGCGCGGACGAGTCCGGCGCCCGCGGGGGCGGTGCCGAAGCGGTCGGCGAGGGTGCCGGTGAAGCCGCCGACGGGGAGGCCGGTGAGCAGGGGGCGCAGGGCGGGGTGGGCGGGGTCGGCCGCGCGGGTGAGGAGGGCGGTGAGGAGGGCGGCGGTGAGGCGGTCGCGGCGGTCGAGTCCGCTGCCGTCGGCGAACCGGGTGCCGGTGACGGGGAGGCCGAGGCGGGCGAGTTCGCCGTGGACGGCTCGGGCGGCGCCGTCGAAGCTCGCGGGTTCCTTGCGGGCGAGGGCGGTGTGGCGGGCGAGGGCTTCGGCGAGGTCGTTGTCGCTGTGGGTGAGGGTGCGTTCGGCGAGGTCGGCGAGGGGGGCGGAGGAGGTGCGGGCGAGGGGGGCGGCCTTCGGGGTGCGGCCGGGGGCCGGGGCGCCGGTGACCGTGATCCCGGCGTCGGCGAGGAGGGCGGCGAAGGCGGTGGCGGTGTCGCCCGCGGGGTCGTCGGTGCGGGGGGCGGGGCCTTCGCGGCTGTCGTCGAGGCGGCCTTCGCGGGTCATGAGGGCGACGACGGGGGCGAGGTTCTCGTTGGGGCCGATGGGGTGGACGGCGGGCCCGGTGTAGAGGCTCGTGTCGTGGGCGAGGCGTACGGAGGTGTGGCCCCGGGCGGTGAGGGCGCGGGCGGTGTCGGCGGCGAGGGCCTTGAGGCGGCCGGGGTCGAGGGTGGGGTCGCCGCCGCCGGTGAGGGTGACGGTGCGGCCGTCGGGGGTGGCGGTGACGGTGGTGGTGAGGCGGTGGTCGGGGCCGAGGGCGGAGAGGGCGGCGGCGACCGTGGCGATCTTGATGGTGGAGGCGGGGGTCATGGGGGTGGTGTCGCCCGCGCCGTAGAGCCGGTGTCCGGTGGCGGTGTCGACGACGGAGGCGGCCCGGAGGGGGCCGAGGCCGGGGTCGGCGAGGAGGGGGCCGAGGACGGCGGCGAGGTCGGCGGGGCGGGGGGCGGCGGCCGGGGCGTGCAGGGCGGGGAGGACGCCGGGGGCGCTGGGCGCGGGCGCGGGGCGGTGGGGCGGGGCGGGGGCGGGGGCGTGACGTGTGCCACCCGGTGACGGGGCGGCGGCGGCGCGTGCCCGTTCGGCCGTACGCTGGCCGGAGTCCCACGGGCCTGCCAGGGTCACCGCCGCGGCGGCCAGGGCCAGACCGAGGGCGGCGGAGCCCGCCGTGAGCTGCCACGTTCTCGGCTCGGGCATTGCTGACCAGCCCCTTTCGCGATCACGGTCGTGCGTGAGGGACACTTAATCACCGCGCGTCGTCGCGAGCAGTCACTTGTGTGTTGATTCAGGAGGAGCCACCCGTGGAGTTCGACGTTCTCATCGAGATCCCGAAGGGGTCGCGTAACAAGTACGAGGTCGACCACGAGACGGGTCGCATCCGCCTGGACCGTCGTCTGTTCACGTCGACGGCCTACCCGACCGACTACGGCTATGTCGAGAACACCCTGGGCGAGGACGGCGACCCGCTGGACGCCCTCGTCATCCTGGACGAGCCGACGTTCCCGGGCTGTCTGATCAAGTGCCGTGTCATCGGCATGTTCCGCATGACCGACGAGGCCGGCGGCGACGACAAGCTGCTGTGCGTCCCGGCGACGGACCCGCGCATGGAGCACCTGCGGGACATCCACCACGTGTCGGAGTTCGACCGTCTGGAGATCCAGCACTTCTTCGAGGTCTACAAGGACCTGGAGCCGGGCAAGTCGGTCGAGGGCGCGGACTGGGTCGGCCGCGCCGAGGCCGAGGCCGAGATCGAGAAGTCGTACGCGCGGGCCAAGGAGCAGGGCGGCCACTGAGCCGTTCCCGTTCCCCGCGTGTGAAGGCGGTGCACCTCTTGGGTGCACCGCCTTTCGCACATCCGTCTCATGCTCATACTGGAAGCCACGGTTCCCTGGGGAGTGAGGCGGTCGGTGTGGTGGCGGAGCCGGACGGTTCTGAGGTCGGTGCGGACGGGGCTCCGGAGGACCGCAAGCCGCAGTCGGACGAGGCGCGGAGCGCGTTCGTGGCGCCCGCCGGGGTGGAGCGTCCGCCGCCTCCGGAGGAGGAGCATCCGACGTCCGAGTTCGCCCTGCCGCCGGGGCTGACGCCGGAGCCGCCGCCGGAGCAGGAGGGGTCGGCGTTCGCGACGCCCGCCACGTATTCGGCGCGGAACTCGCCGCCGGTGTTCACGCCCGCGTACGGGGTGCCGCTGGTGCGGATGTCGCAGGACGCGCCGTGGCAGGACCGGATGCGGACGATGCTGCGGCTGCCGGTGGGTGAGCGGCCGGTGCCGGAGGCGGTGCGCAAGGAGGACGAGTCGGGTCCTTCGGTGCCCCGGGTGCTCGACCTGACGCTGCGCATCGGGGAGCTGCTGCTCGCGGGCGGCGAGGGCGCGGAGGACGTCGAGACGGCGATGTTCGTGATCTGCCGTTCGTACGGGCTCGACCGGGTCGAGCCGACGGTGACGTTCACGTTGTTGTCGGTGACGTACCAGCCGTCGCTGGTGGACGATCCGATCACGGCGAACCGGACGGTGCGGCGGCGGGGGACGGACTACACGCGGCTCGCCGCGGTGTACACGCTGCTGGCGGACATCCACGCGCGGGCGCACGAGGTGACGCCCGAGGAGGCGTACCGGCGGCTGGCGGAGATCCGGCGGAACCGGCATCCGTATCCGGGGTGGGTGCTGACGGCGGCGGCGGGGGTGCTCGCGGGTGCGGCGTCGGTGCTGCTGGGCGGCGGGCCGACGGTGTTCTTCGTGGCGGCGCTGGGCGCAGTGCTGGGTGACCGGCTGGCGTGGCTGTGCGCGGGGCGGGGACTGCCGGAGTTCTACCAGTTCCTGGTGGCGGCGATGCCCCCGGCGGCGATGGGGGTGCTGCTGACGCTGCTGCACGCGGATCTGCGGCCCTCGGCGGTGATCACCGGTGGTCTGTTCGCCCTGATCCCGGGGCGGGCGCTGGTGGCGGCGGTGCACGACGGTCTGACCGGTTTCTACATCACGGCTTCGGCGCGGCTCCTGGAGGTCGCGTACTTCTTCGTGGCGATCGTGGTGGGCGTGCTCTCCGTGCTGTACGTGGCGGTGCAGTTCGACGCGCAGCTGAATCCGGAGGGGGCGCTGCGGGCGGTGGAGCGTCCGGTGACGCAGACCCTGGCGTCGATGGTGCTGTGCGCGACGTTCGCGATCCTGTTGCAGCAGTCGCGGGCGACGGTGCTGTTCGCGACGTTGAACGGCGGGGTGGCGTGGGTGGTGTACGCGTCGATCGCGGTGACGGCGCAGGGCTCGGCGGTGATGGCGACGTCGGTGGCGGCGGGCCTCGTGGGGCTCTTCGGGCAGTTGATCGCCCGGTACAAGCACACCTCGTCGCTGCCCTACGTGACGGCGGCGATCGGGCCGCTGCTGCCGGGTTCGGCGACGTACTTCGGGGTGCTCGCCATCGCGCAGAACAATCTGGACCAGGGGTTCACGTCGCTGGCGAAGGCGGCGGCGCTGGCCCTCGCGATCGCGATCGGGGTGAACCTGGGGGGCGAGCTGGCGCGGCTGTTCATGCAGGCGCCCGGCGCGGCGGCGGCGCGCCGGGCGGCGAAGCGGACCAGGGGCTTCTGAGGCCCTGGTCCGGGCCCTCCGCTCGGGAGGGGCGGGGTTCAGCGCTTGGCGTGGCGGCCCCGGGAGGGTCCCGGGGGCGACTGGTCGGGGGCGCCGGGAGCACCGGGGGCGTCGTGGTCGCCCGCCGCGCGGGCCTTCTTCGACTGGGAGCGGGCCCGGAGGACCTCGATCACGATCGGGACCACGGAGATCAGGACGATCCCGATGAGGATCATCTCGATGTGCTTGTGGACGAAGTCGATCTTGCCGAGGGCGGCGCCGAGGACGGTGACGCCCGCGCCCCAGAGGACACCGCCGATGATGTTGAACGTGATGAACGAGCGGTAGTTCATCCGGCTGACGCCCGCGATGATCGGCGTGAACGTCCGCACGATGGGCACGAAGCGGGCCAGGACCAGCGACTTCGGGCCGTGCTTCTCGAAGAACAGGTGCGCCTTCTCGACGTTCTCCTGCTTGAACAGCTTGGAGTCGGGGCGCTTGAAGAGGGCGGGGCCGACCTTGCGGCCGAAGAGGTAGCCGACCTGGTCTCCTATGATCGCGGCGGCCACGATCATGGTGCAGACCAGCCATAGCGGTGTGTCGATCTTCCCGGTGGTGACGAGGAGACCGGTGGTGAAGAGCAGGGAGTCGCCGGGCAGGAAGAACCCGATGAGGAGTCCGGACTCGGCGAAGACGATGGCGAGGACTCCGTACAGACCGAAGGTCCCGATCAGATAGTCGGGGTCCAGCCAGCTCGGTCCGAGGGCAAGCGTGTTCACGGGCTTCCGGGCTCCTGCGGTCGGTGGGGGCGAGTACGACTGGCTCCAAGTTACCAACGCGGGCCGGGCGCACCCGGTTCCACCCGGACACCACGGGATGCGGACGGGCCCCGGGACCGCGAGTCTTGGGGGTCAGGAGGTGTATGCCGATGGGCATCGAGGAGTACGGAGGCGGCCAGGGGCCGCAGCCCGACGTGCTGGTCGTGACGACGAACGACGTGCCGGGGTACGAGGTGCGGCAGGTGATCGGTGAGGTCTTCGGGCTCACCGTCCGCTCCCGCCATCTGGGCAGTCAGATCGGTGCGGGGCTGAAGTCGATGATCGGCGGGGAGCTGAAGGGTCTGACCAAGACCCTGGTGCAGACCCGCAACCAGGCGATGGAACGCCTGGTGGAGCAGGCGCGGGCACGGGGTGCGAACGCCGTGCTGATGTTCCGCTTCGACGTCACCGAGGCGGCCGACGTGGGCACCGAAGTGTGTGCGTACGGCACAGCGGTGGTGATCGCGCCCCGCGCCTGAGGGCTCCCGCGCGGGGCCCTGGCGGGGCCCTGGCGAGGCCTCTCATGGCTCTGACCTGGGGTTTTCGTGCCTGTGTGCCAGGTCTCGGCCCCGTCCGGCCGGTCCGGGACCACGGGCCGGTCGGCGGTCCGGGCCCGGGCTCCCCTCCGGCCGAGCCCCGCTCCCGGGGCATGGTCGGTGCCGGTCGGGGGCGGTGGGGTCGGGTTCCGTTTACGGGGGCGATGTCGGCCGGGGGCGGGGTGGGGCGGGCCCCCGGGGCTGGGTGGGCCTGAGCGGGGTGGGCCACCGGCTGTCGGGCCAGGCCGGGCCACCAGACCCCGGGCCACCAGACCCCGGGCCACCAGACCCCGGGGCGGCGGACCGCCGGGCCGCCGGGCCTCGGGCCTCGGGCCTCGGGCCTCAGCCGGAGCGGTCGGGCGGGGTACGCGCCCGTACGGCCGACCTGGCCTCGGTCCGTACGAGCGCCGCGCTCGTGGGGCGGTCTCGCGGGCACACGGCGGGTCCCGCTCCCGTACGGCAGCCTTCCGGCCGACCTGTCCGCACGGCCGCCGGTGCCGTCCCGGCCGCCGGAAGTCCGCCGGGAGCCCTCCGGATGCCCGCCGAGGACCGGCCGTCCGCCCGCCGAGGACCGGGCCCGCGCGCCCCGGGCCCCGGCGCTGTGCCTGCCGGGCTGCGGGTGGGGGCGTTTCTGGGGCTGGTGGGCCCTTGGGCGGGTGCTGGGGGGCGTGGGGCTGCCGGGGGCGGTGGGGGCCGTTGCCCGTATGTCCGTGGTCTGGCTTCCGGGGTGGTGGGCCGCCGCCCGGCAGTGCGGCTTTCGAGGTGCCGAGCCGCCGTCCGTGGTCCGGCCTTCGGGGTGTCGAGCCGCCGCCACCGGTCCCGTCTCAGGGTGTCGAGCCACCGCCACCGGCCCCGCCTCAGGGTGGCCAGCCACCACCCCCGGTCCCGCCTCAGAGTGTCGAGCCGCCGCTCCCTGGCCCGGTTCGGGGTGTTGAGTCGGATATGCGCCTTTATGGTGAGCCCGTGGCTTCTGATCATGTTTCGCCCGCGTCCGCCGGTCCTTCCGGCGCGGCGGGCTCCGACGGCGTCACCCCGCTGGGGACCCTGCTCCCGCAGGTCCTGCCCGCGCTCGTGGTCGGCATCGGCGCCAGCCTGCTGTTCCTGGCGATCAGCTTCCTCTCGGAAGAGCTCCAGCACGTCCTCTGGACCGACCTGCCCGACGCCCTCGGCATCGGCGGCTACTCCTCCCTCTGGATCATCGCCATGCTCACCGCCACCGGCGTCGCCGTGGGCCTCGTCGTCTGGAAGGTGCCCGGACACGCAGGCCCCGATCCCGCCGCCATGGGCCTCGGCGGGCCGCCGCTCTCCCCCGCCGTCGTCCCCGGGCTGCTGCTCGCGAGCGCCCTCGCCCTCGCCGGAGGCGTCAGCCTCGGCCCCGAGAACCCGATCATCGCCACCAACATCGCCCTCGCCTACTGGCTCGGCCGCAAGGCCGCGCCCGCCGTGCCCGGCGCCGCCTGGGTCGCCCTCGCCTCCGCCGCCACCATCGGCGCCCTCTTCGGCACCCCGGTCGCCGCCGCCCTCGTCATCTCCGAGGCCCTCACCGGCCAGCCGGGGCCCGGCTCGCTCTGGGACCGGCTGTTCGCCCCGCTGCTCGCCGCGGGCGCGGGCGCGATGACCACCCAGCTCCTCGCCGAGCCCAGCTTCGACCTGGGACTCCCGCCGCTCACCGACCCCGGCTGGACCGACCTCCTCGGCTCCCTGGTCATCGCCTCCGCCGCCGCCCTCTTCGGCCTCGCGGCCTGCTACCTCTTCCCCCGCGTCCACGGCGCCTTCGCCCGGCTGCGGCACCCGATGCTAATGCTCCCGGCAGGCGGCCTCGTCCTGGGCCTCCTGGGCGCCCTCGGCGGCCATCTGACGCTCTTCAAGGGCCTGACCGAGGTCAAGGAGCTGGCCTCCTCCATCGGCGGCTGGTCCTCCGGTGAACTGGCCAAGCTGGCCGCCGTCAAACTGCTCGCCCTCCTCGTCGCCTCCTCCTGCGGCTTCCGGGGCGGCCGGATCTTCCCCGCCGTCTTCATCGGCGCCGCCTTCGGCCTGTTCTGCCAGGCCCTCGTCCCCGAGGTGCACCCGGCGGTCGCCGTCTCCTCCGGCGTCCTCGGCATCCTCCTGGCCACCACCCGGCAGGGCTGGATCAGCCTCTTCACCGCCGCCGTGCTCGTCGCCTCACCCGCCACGCTCACCCTGCTCTGCCTCGCCTCGCTCCCCGCCTGGCTGCTGGTCACCGGCCGCCCCCAGCTGGAGCTCGACACCCAGGGCAAGTCCCTGCACTGAACCCGCGCCCGCCCCGTACCGAAGGAGTCCCCCGTGCCGCTCCACCAGGGTCCCGCCGCCTCCCCGCCCGAGCCCGAACGCCGACTCGCGCTCAATCCCTTCTTCGGCGAGGCCAACCCGGTCGGCGGCATGGCCCAGGCCCCACCCCGCCATCGGATGCCCGACGGCCCGCTGCCCCCGATGAGCGCCTACCAGCTCGTCCACGACGAGCTGATGCTCGACGGCAACGCCCGGCTCAACCTCGCCACCTTCGTCACCACCTGGATGGAGCCCCAGGCCGGGGTCCTGATGGCCGAGTGCCGGGACAAGAACATGATCGACAAGGACGAGTACCCGCGCACCGCCGAACTGGAGCGCCGCTGCGTCGCCATGCTCGCCCACCTGTGGAACGCGCCGGACCCGGCCACCGCCGTCGGCTGCTCCACCACCGGCTCCAGCGAGGCTTGTATGCTCGCCGGGATCGCCCTCAAGCGCCGCTGGGCCCGACGGAACGCCGACCGCTACCCGGGTAGCGCCCGCCCCAATCTGGTGATGGGCGTCAACGTCCAGGTCTGCTGGGAGAAGTTCTGCAACTTCTGGGAGGTCGAGCCCCGGCTCGTCCCCATGGAGGGCGACCGCTACCACCTCGACGCCGCCTCCGCCGCCGCGCTCTGCGACGAGAACACCATCGGCGTCGTCGCCGTCCTCGGCTCCACCTTCGACGGCTCCTACGAACCCGTCGCCGAGATCTGCGCCGCCCTCGACGAGCTGGAGCGGCGCACCGGCGTCGACGTCCCCGTGCACGTCGACGGCGCCTCCGGCGCCATGATCGCCCCCTTCCTCGACGAGGAACTCGTCTGGGACTTCCGGCTCCCCCGGGTCTCCTCGATCAACACCTCCGGCCACAAGTACGGCCTGGTCTACCCAGGCGTCGGCTGGGCCCTGTGGCGCTCCCCCGCCGAACTCCCCGAGGAGCTCGTCTTCCGTGTCAACTACCTCGGCGGCGACATGCCCACCTTCGCCCTCAACTTCTCCCGGCCGGGCGCCCAGGTCGTCGCGCAGTACTACAACTTCCTGCGGCTCGGCCGGGAGGGCTACCGGGCGGTCCAGCAGACCTCCCGGGACATCGCCCGGGGTCTCGCCGAACGCATCGAGGCGATGGGCGACTTCCGGCTCCTCACCCGGGGCGACCAGCTCCCCGTCTTCGCCTTCACCACCGCGCCGGACGTCACCGCCTTCGACGTCTTCGACGTGTCGCGGCGGCTGCGCGAACGGGGCTGGCTCGTCCCCGCCTACACCTTCCCCGCCCACCGCGAGGACCTGTCCGTCCTCCGGATCGTCTGCCGCAACGGCTTCTCCGCCGACCTGGCCGGGCTGCTCATCGAGGACCTCGGACGCATCCTGCCCGAACTCCGCGCCCAGGACCGCCCCTTCACCCACGACAAGGCCGCCGCGACCTCCTTCCACCACTGAACGGCGGTACGGGCCCGGCCGGGCGTACGGGGCTCGACGGCGGTACGGCCCGGCCGGGCGCACCCGACCGGGCGGCGGTACGGGACCGACCGGCGGTACGGGTTCGGCGGCGGGCCCCGGGGTCCCGCCTCCCTGACGTGCCCCGGCTCGCCGCCCGGACTCCCGAAGAGGTCGCGGACCGCCGTCGCCGCGAGCGCGTTGGAGACGGGTTCCCTACAGGGCCGGGTTCCCGTCCGCGTAGGGGTTCTCCTCGCCCTCGGCGAGGACGCCCACGAACGGGTCCCCCTCACCGGCGAAGACGTACGCCCCGGCCTCGACCCGTTCGATCAGCCCGAGCGTCCACTCCTTGCCCGCGTCGGCCGAGTGGACCCACATGTGCATGATCTCGCCGATGTGCCCGAGCTGCCCGGGGCCGCCGTCCGGCGTGTAGTACTCCGTGACCGCCGTCCGCCACTCGTCGAGCGCCCGCACCCGGCGGCGCAGCAGCTCCACGGCCTCCTCGCGGGGCAGGTCCACCATGAAGCCGACGGCCGCCGACATGACGTCCATCTTCTGGTCGTACGTGGTCAGCGCCTCGCGCAGCAGCGCGAAGTACTCGCGCTCGCCGGACTCCGTCAGCTCGTACTCGACGCGGGGCGGCCCGCCGACCGCGCTCGGCGCCACCTCGTGCGCGTGCAGCAGCTCCTGCTTCGCCATCTGCTTGAGCGCGTGGTAGATCGAGCCCGGCTTGGCGTGGGACCACTCGTGCGCGCCCCAGTACTCCAGGTCGTTGCGCACCTGGTACCCATGGGCCCGGCCGTGCTGTCTGACCGCGCCCAGGACGAGCAGCCGGATCGCCGACATCCCGCGCACCTCCCCCGTCGATCCCGATCCGACCAGGGTACGCGGAGGGGGTACACGGACGAGGTCAGCGCCCCTGTTCCGCCGCGATCAGCTCGAAGGAGGTCCGGCCGTCCAGGGACTCGCGGACGATGTCCGCGTGCCCGGCGTGCCGGGCGCCCTCCTGCACCAGGTGCAGCAGCATCCAGCGGACCGACACCCGGCCGCCCTCGGGGAACCAGGGGGCCCGGGGCAGCGGGAAGGTGTCGTCGAGGCTGGGCACGGACCGCGCGAACTCCTCGGTCTCCTTCGCCACGCCCGCCCAGAAGTCGAGGATCGCGGGGATCGTCTCCTCCTCGGTGAGCCGGAAGGCGTCGCCCCAGGTCTCCTGGGTGCGCTGCCGCTCGTTGGGCCGCTGCTGGGCCAGCCGGAGCCAGTTCAGTTCGACCTCGGCGACGTGCTTGATCAGCCCGGAGAGGCTCAGCTCGCTGGCGCTGGGACGGCTCGCCGCCTGCTCCTCGGTGAGGCCGTGCGCGGCGCGGCGGATCGCCGCCCGCTGGGCCTCGATGAAGTTGAGGAGCGCGCCGCGCTCGTCGCCGTGGGCCTCCGTGGGAACGAGTGCCACCATGATGTCCGCCTTCCGTCCGTGAACCTTCGACACCGCTCACGCTACGGAGCCTTGCGGACAGCTACGGTCCGCAAGGCGGGGTCCTTTCCGCGTGTCAGCGGAGGTCGGCGCGCCTCGGTGCGCGTCGGTGCGCGTGACGAGACGGGTCGGCGCGCGTGACGGCGCGGGTCGGTGCGGGCCGACCCGGATCAGTGCGGGCCGACGCGGATCGGCGCGGATCGGCGCGGGTCAGAAGGGGAAGCGGCTGCGGCCGTGCTGGATGGAGATCCACTTCTGGGTGGTGAAGGCCTCCACCATCGACTCGCCGTTGAGCCGCCCGATGCCGGAGCGCTTCTCGCCGCCGAAGGGCACGATCGGCTCGTCGTGGACGGTCCCGTCGTTGATGTGGATCATGCCGGTGTGGATGCGCTTGGCGATCCGCACCCCCCGCTCGACGTCCCCGGTGTGGACGGCGCCGCTGAGCCCGTACGGCGTGTCGTTGGCGATCCGCACCGCCTCCTCCTCGCCGTCGAACGGGACGATCAGGGCCACCGGGCCGAAGATCTCCTGGCCGAGGAGGGGGGAGTCGGGGGCGAAGCCGGTGAGGACGGAGGGGGAGACGAGGTTGCCGTCCACCGTGCCGTGCAGCAGCGCGGTCGCCCCGGCGGCCACCGCCTGGTCGACCAGCGAGGAGACCGCCTCCGCCTGCTGGGAGTTGATGAGCGGGCCGATGTGGGTGGCCGGGTCCGCCGGGTCGCCGACGCTCAGGGTCCTCACCTTGGCGACGAACTTCTCGGTGAACTCCGTCTCGACGCTCCGGTCGACCAGGATGCGGTTCGCGGCCATGCAGACCTGGCCCTGGTGGACGAAGCGGCTGAAGACGGCCGCGTCCACGGCGTAGTCGACGTCGGCGTCGTCGAGGACGATCAGGGCGCTGTTGCCGCCGAGTTCGAGGACGGCCTGCTTGAAGTTCTGCGCGCAGACCGTGGCGACGTGCCGTCCGACCCGGTCGGAGCCGGTGAAGGAGATGACCTTCGGGACCGGGTGGGTCAGGAGCGCGTCGCCGATCTCGGCGATGTCGGTGACGACGACGTTCAGGAGCCCGGCCGGCAGACCGGCCTCCTCCAGGACCTTGGCGACGAGGGTGCCGCCGCAGATCGGGGTGTTCTGGTGCGGCTTGAGGACGACCGCGTTGCCGAGGGCGAGCGCGGGCGCGACCGACTTGATCGAGAGGAGGAAGGGGAAGTTGAAGGGCGAGATGACACCGACGACGCCGACCGGGACGCGGTAGACGCGGTTCTCCTTGCCGTCCACCGGGGAGGGCAGGATGCGGCCCTCGGGGCGCAGCGAGAGCTGCACGGCCTCGCGGAGGAACTCCTTGGCCAGGTGCAGCTCGAAGGCCGCCTTGAGACGGGTGCCGCCCAGCTCGGCGACGATCGTCTCGGAGATCTCCGCCTCGCGGTCCTCGACGATCCGCAGCGCCCGCTCGAAGACCAGCCTGCGGGTGTACGGGTTGGTCTCCGCCCACACGGCCTGGGCGCGCTCGGCGGCGCGGTAGGCGAGGTCCACCTCACCGGCGGTCGCGATGGTGATCGACGCGAGCTTCTCCCCCGTGTAGGGGTTGAAGTCGATGATGTCCCACGAGCCGCTGCCGGGCTTCCACTCGCCGTCGATGTACTGGTGGGCCAGGTCGGTGAAGTGCGACATGGATCGAGACCCCTCTACCCGCTCTACCTCTGCGCGCCGACAGATGTGACGCCTGAACTGATGTCACGTCATCGTACTGATGTGTCAGGAGAGTTGAAGGAGGCCCCGTAGGATGTCGCGGCTTTCGGCCGGATCGGGACCGTCCTCCCTGAGCCGCTCCATGACCCGCCGGTACTGGGCGACCTCCTCGCGCTTGTCCAGGTAGAGGGCGCTGGTGAGCTGCTCCAGGTAGACGATGTCGGAGAGGTCGGACTCGGGGAAGCTCAGCATGGTGAAGGCGCCGCTCTCGCCCGCGTGCCCGCCGAAGCTGAAGGGCATGACCTGGAGGGTGACTCCGGGATGCTCGGAGATCTCGATCAGATGCCTCAACTGGCCCTGCATCACGGCCCGGTCGCCGTACGGGCGGCGCAGCGCGGCTTCGTCGAGGACGGCGTGGAACTGCGGGGCGCGCTCGGAGACCAGGACCTTCTGGCGTTCGACGCGGAGGGCGACCCGCCGGTCGATCTCGGCGGCGGGGGCGCCCGGCATTCCCCGGGTGACGACCGCCTGCGCGTAGGCCTCGGTCTGCAACAGGCCGTGCACGAACTGCACTTCGTAGACGCTGATGAGGGAGGCGGCGCCCTCCAGACCGATGTAGGTCTGGAACCAGCCCGGCAGGACGTCGCCGAAGCTGTGCCACCAGCCCGCCACATTGGCCTCGCGGGCGAGCCCGAGGAGCGAACCGCGCTCGGCCTCGTCCCCGACCCCGTAGAGCGTGAGGAGGTCTTCGACGTCCCGTGCCTTGAAGCTCACCCGTCCCAACTCCATCCGGCTGATCTTGGATTCGGATGCGCGGATCGAGTAGCCGGCCGCCTCGCGGGTGATCCCGCGCGACTCGCGCAGCCGCCTCAGCTGGGAGCCCAGCAGGATGCGGCGCACCACACTCCCGCTCGCTCCGCCCGATTCGCCTGCGGTCACGGCTCCCAGCCTCCCCTTACGGTGTCGAGCCCCCGTCGAGCCCCGGATTCTGCCACCAAACGCTTCAGCGCGTACACATTCGATTACGGAAAGACGGCGAGTTCCGGGCATCCGCGCGTGCGGCGGGTACGGATCCCGGAAAGTTCCGCTCCGACAGGGGACGACTTATGCACAGATTAGGCGCGTGGGTGGACAGGTCAGGCGCGTGCACGTGCATCTGCCCTTGCATCCAGTGGGCGCATTCGGAACCATGGAGCCCGCGCAGCCGCGTACTCGTTCGTGTTGTCGTGTTGTCGCACCACAGTCGCGATTCCCGGGAGTGCCTCGCATGGGGACGAATGGATCGACCGTGCTCGAGCCGCTACGGCAGGGCCTTCCGCCGATCGATCCCGGCGCCGTCTCCACCTCCGCCTCCTGTGCCCTGCCCCCTCGGTACGAAGCCGTGCGCGGGGCGCGGAAGTTCACCAGCGCGACCCTGGACCGCTGGGAGCTGTCGGAGCGCTTCGACGACGTCGCCCTGGTCGTCTCCGAACTCGTCACCAACGCGCTGCGCCACGCGGTGCCCGGTGAGGGCTGTCCCGAGGACGGCCAGAACCCACCGGTCAGACTGCATCTGATGCGCTGGTCCTCACGCCTCGTGTGCGCCGTGCGCGACCCGAGCCAGGAGAGCCCGGAGGCACGCCGGGGCGAGGAGGACTTCGCGGCGGAGTCGGGGCGCGGGCTGTTCCTGGTCGACTCGTTCAGCGACAGCTGGGGCTGGCATCCGCTCGCCGGGACGCTGCGGGGCAAGGTGGTGTGGGCGCTGTTCCGGATCGGTCCGGAATAGCGGGAGCCGCCAGCGCCGCCGGGCGGAGGCACGCGGACATACGCGGAGACACGCGGACATACGGATAAGGGGAAGGGCCCCGCGCGGGATGCGCGGGGCCCTTCCCCTTATCCGTACCGTGTTCTCACACCAGGTGGTCGAACTCCCCGTCCTTGACGCCCAGCAGGAGCGCCTCGATCTCCGCGGGCGTGTAGACGAGCGCGGGCCCCTCGGGGTGCCGCGAGTTGCGGACGGCGACGTTCCCCCCGGGGAGCTTGGCGAACTCCACGCAGGACCCCTGGGAGTTGCTGTGCCTGCTCTTCTGCCACACGACACCTCGCAGCTCCGTGGCCGCCATGCCGTTGTACGCGTGATGCGCATGATGCACTGGTAGCTCCCCGAATTGCTTGGTGCACGTGTCAACTTCCCCGGATCATAGCTGTGTTCACATGCAGCTGCGTGAGCAGATGCACGTGCACGAGGGGTGGCGTAGCGGCTACGCGACTCAGCGTGCTACCCCCCGGTAAGCCGCCCTGGGCCCGCCACCACCGGACTCACCCTACGGCGCCGGGCGCGGGGACCCGGCAGGGGCGTCGGCGGGGTCCCCCGGCGGTCGGGTGACGGGGGCGGCCGGTGGGGGGCGGTGAGGCTGGGTGACGGGGGCGGCCGGTGGGGCCGGTGGGCCGGGGGCGGGCCGGTGGGGCCGGAGGCGGCCGGGGGGGCCGGGGGCGTCAGCGGCGGCGGGATTCCATCAGGGCCGTCGTCAGCTCGTCCAGCACCTCCAGGAGCAGCACCGCCCCCTTGCGCAGCAGGAAGTGGTCCGGGGGTTCGGCCGACCAGGCGTCCACGGTCTCCCGCAGTTCCTCCCACTGCGGCACCCGGCGCTCCCGCACCTCCTTCGCGCCCCGCTCCGTCGCCCGGCGCAGGGACTCCGCGAGGACCGCCGCGCCCGGTACGGGCGGTGCGCCGCGCTCCGGGACGTGCGCCTCCAGGAGCATCGCGACCCGCCCCAGCTCCGCGAGCGCGTGGTCCGCCTGCTCCGTCGCCGCGTGCGAGAGCCCCCGGTGCCGCACCGGCTCGTGGGTCGCCCGCTCCACCGCCTCCTGCCAGGCGACCCGGGCCGCGCGGGTGTCCAGGAGCGCCTGGCGCACATCGGGTCCGTCCGCGCCCGCCGCCGGTTCGGCGTACCGCGCGACGACGACCGACGCGTACCGCCCGACCGACGCCAGCCAGTCCGCGAGCCTGCCGCGCAGCCGGGGCGTCTCCCAGGCGGGGTAGACGGCGTAGGCCAGCATCGCGAGGAGCCCGCCGAGCAGTGTCAGCGTCACCCGGTCCCGTACCGTCTGGGTCAGTCCCGCGCCCTCCATGCCGAGCAGGAACACGACGTACGCGGCGACGAAGACCTGGCCCGCCGCGTATCCCGTGCGCATCAGCAGATACATCGAGAAGGCGCACAGCACCGCGAGCCCGGCCGACAGATAGACGTCCGGATGCGCCGTCTGGACCACCGCCGTCGCCAGTCCGACCCCGATCAGGGTGCCGCCGAAGCGCGCCACCGAGCGGGCGTACGTCTGCGAGAAGTCCGGGCGCATCACCATCACCGAGGCCATCGGCGCCCAGTAGCCGTGTCCGAGCGGCAGCGCCGCGCCCAGCAGGTACCCGGCGGCCGTCACCGCCGAGACCCGGACCGCGTGCCGCAGGACGGGCGAGTCGCGGCGCAGCTCGGCGCGGACCTTCGCGAGGACGATCGGCGCGAGGCGCAGGAGGGTGGGACGGGCGCGGACGACGGGGGCGGGGGGTTCCTTCCCCGGGGCGGAGGCCGACGACGGCGGGCCGGACGTCTCCCCCCGCGAACCGGACGTCTCCCCTCGCGGGCCCGACGTCCCCCCTCGTGAACCGGGCGTCCCTCCTCGCGGGCCGGACGTCTCCGTCCTGGGCTCGGCCGTCTCGACGACGTCGCCGAGGAGGGCCATCAGGCGGACGGCCGCGCGGCGGGAGGGGCCGGTGAGGACCGCGCCGCTGTCCCGGGTGCGGAGCGCTTCGACGGCGGACGGGGGCAGGTCGACCGGTTCGCCGTGCCGGATCGCGTGCGCGGCGGCGTCCAGTACGGTGCCCGCCGCCGCGAGCAGCTCCCGCACGCGCGCGCGTTCCGGGCCCTCCTCCGGCACCCCGACCGCCGGGTCGGCGAGGGAGGCGAGGACCGGGCGGATGCGTTCCGCGAGGCCCCGCGCGCCGTGCAGCTCCGCCGGGCGGCGGCGGGCCTGGCCCGGGGTGACCGCCGCCGCGCTGCGCGCCGTCATGAGCGGCAGGGGGTCGAACGGCGCGACCGGGTCGTGCCGCAGACGACGGGCGTAGTCCGCCTCGGCGGCCAGCGCGTCCGCGAGGGCGTCCCGCTGGGCACCCCAGGGGCGCACGGGCAGGAGGACGACCAGGGCCGCCTGCACGACACCGCCCGCGAAGATCATCACGGCGTGGCCCGCCGCCGCCGCGACCGAGGTGGGGAGGGTGACCGTGACCAGCATGATCGCCACGTTGGAGGAGGCGATGATGCCCGCGGTGGGCCCGGCGGCCCAGGCGAGGCCCGAGAGGAAGGTCCAGAGCAGCAGCAGGGCGAGGAAGAAGCCCTCGTGGGCGCCGGTGAGGTAGCCGAGGAAGGTGGAGACGGCGAGGCTGGCGCCGGAGGCGAGGGCGAGGGTGGGGCGGGGCCGCCAGGACCGCTGGAAGGTGGCGATGGCCGCCTGGAAGGCGCCGAAGGCGGAGGCCGCGGCGACGGCGGGCCCGAAGAGGGCGAGCGAGAAGCCGACGACCAGGGCGAGCCCGAGGGCGGCCCGGCCCGCGACGAGGGGATCGAGCCGCCGCCGCTCGACGGTGAGTCCGGAGCGGGCGGTCTCCTTCAACGCCCGGAGCCAGCTCATGGCCCGAGAGTATCGGGCATTCAGCGTGAATCCGGCATTTCGCTGGGAGGTGGGGGCGAGGCGGGGAGCGACCCCGGGAAGGGCGACGGGGCGGGCGGAGGGGCGCGCCCCGACCGGAGCCGCACCCGGAGCGGAGGGGGCGCGCCCCGCCCAGGGCCGTACGGGGAACGGACCTGGGCCGGTACGGGCCAGACCCGTTCGGAGCCCGCCCGGTCGCCCCCCCTACTCCGCCCCCCGTACCCGCTTCCGGCCCGGGGTGAGGCCCGCGCGGTCCGCCGCCGAGGCGCCGTGGGTCCAGCCCTCCTCGTCCCAGGCCGCCCGCACCCGTGTCGAACGCGTCTCCGGGAACAGTTCGTCCGTGCGGGTGGTGACCGCCAGGTCCCGGGAGGCGAGGGCCGGGAGGAGCGTCGGGGCCTCGGCCGCGACCCGGCGGGACGTCGCCGAGAGCCGGGTGCCGAGCCGGTTCGCGTACGCCAGCAGGAACGACTGCCGGAACGACTTCGTGCGCTTGCGTCCCCCGGCCCGCTGCTCGGTCTCCGCCCGGGTCATCGCGGACGTGCCCTGGACGAGCAGCGAGGTGTAGAGCAGCTCCACCGGGTCGAGGTCCGCCTCGAAGCCGACGACGGTCGAGAAGCCGTACGCCTCGTTCCACACCGCCCGGCAGTGGTTCGCCGTCGCCACCGCGTCCAGCAGGATCGCCTTCGCCTGCTCGTACGGCGCCTCCACCCCGATCCGGAGCGCGCCCGGCGTCTCCGGCGACGGCGCGCCCGCCGCGAGGGTCGCCTCGTCGAGGCTGTGCCGCGCCATCAGCTCCTGCGCCTTGGCCGTGAGCGCCTCCGCCTCCTCCGGGTACCCCGTGGCCTCCGCCTTGGCGAGCAGCGCCCGGATACGGGTGAGCATCCGGGGCTCCCCGGCGGCGGCGGGCGGCAGCTTCTCGCCCGGCACCGGGCCGACCGCGTCGAGGCGCGGCAGCCGGACCAGCAGGCGGTACAGCTCCAGGACGGTGGTCGCGTACGAGAAACGGTCCGCCGGGCGCCCTGCGTCCCGGTCCAGCTCGTCGAGCTGCGCCCGCCAGCGGTGCGGGAGCGTGGGGTAACGGGCGGTCTCGGACCGTACGAGCGCGGCGAGGACCCGCAGGTGCTCGTCCGCGAGGTCCCGCCGGACCGGGCGGACGACGTCCGCGGGCTGCCAGCCGCGCTCCCACAGGGTGCGGACGAACGCCTCGCCGCGCCGGACGAGTTCCGCGTCGGCGGCCGGGTCGGCCGCCAGCAGGGACGCGGCCGTGTCGAGCGTCGCGTCGTCGCTCGCGTACAGCGCCTCGAAGGCCTTGTCGATGGTGGTGCTCACGCCGTCCTCGCGTCCGTTCCGTTTTCTCGCGTTCCCCGCGTTTTTCGCGCGGGTCCGCACGGGCCCGCCGATATGCCGGGTCCTGCTGGTGCCGTTGGCGCCGCTGGTCCTGCTGGTCCCGCTGTTGTCACTGACCCCACTGGGCTCAGTGGTCTCACTGGTCCTGCCTGTCCCACTGATCCCACTGATCCCACTGGTGTCACTGACCCCACTGGTCCCAGGGGTCCTGCTGATCCTGCTTGCCCCACTGGCCCCAGGGGTCCTGCTGGTCCCGCTGACCCTGTGGGTCCCAGAGAACCTCTGGGTCCCACTGACCCCAATAGTCCTTCCAGTCTCACCGATCCCACCGGTCTCACCGGTGCACCCAACCCCACCCGTGTCCGTCCGATGCCACCAACGCCGCCGACGCGTCCGGTCCCCTCCGCTCACCCGGTCCCGTCCGCACCCCGTCCCACCAGCTTGCCCCGTCCCAGCGGCCTGCCCGGTCCCGTCCGCCGAAGGGCCGTACGGCGGGAGGGGAGGCGGCGGCCCGCGACCGGTCCGCACTCCCCGATGGTCTCAGCCCTCCCCGGTGCCGGGGCGCGGGAGGGTAGGGCCAGGCCCACCCTCCGGACGCCCGCCAGTGGTCGTGATCGACGGCGGCGGAAACGGTTCGCTGGAGGCATGACCTCGACAGTCCGCCGCCCCTCCCCCGGCACCCGGCCCGACGCGGGCACCGCACCCGCCACCGGCACCGCGACCGCGCCCGGTACCGGACCCGCGCCCGTCGCCGTACGGCTCCGGGGGCTGACCCGGCACCACGGGACCGTCCGCGCCCTCGACGGCGTGGACCTCGACTTCGCCGCCGGGACGTTCACCGCCGTCATGGGCCCCTCCGGCTCCGGCAAGTCCACGCTGCTCCAGTGCGCCGCCGGGCTCGACCGGCCCACCGCCGGGCGGGTGGAGGTCGGCGGCGTCGCCCTCGAAGGGCTCGGCGAGCGACGGCTGACCCTGCTCCGGCGGGAGCTGATCGGCTTCGTCTTCCAGTCCTTCAACCTCCTGCCCTCCCTGAGCGCGGCGCAGAACGTGGCACTCCCCCTGCGGCTCGCGGGCCGTCGCCCGTCCCGCGCGGAGGTCCGGGAGGCGCTCGCGCGCGTCGGGCTCACGGGCCGGGAACGGCACCGGCCAGGGGAACTCTCCGGCGGTCAGCGGCAACGGGTCGCGCTCGCCCGCGCGCTGATCACCCGTCCGGCCGTCCTCTTCGGTGACGAGCCGACCGGCGCGCTGGACTCGACGACGAGCCGCGAAGTCCTGGACATGCTGCGGGAACTGGTCGACCGCGAGGGCCAGACGCTCGTCATGGTGACCCACGACCCGGTGGCGGCGGCACGCGCGGACCGCGTGGTCTTCCTGGTCGACGGCCGTGTCGCGGGCGGACTCCCCTCCCCGACGGCCGAGTCGGTGGCAGCCCGGATGGCGGCCCTGGAGACGGGCACGAGCCCCGGAACAGCGACAGGAACAGGAACAAAAACGGGAAGAGAAACAGGTGCGGGAAGAGAGACACAAGCGGGAAGAGGGACAAGAGCGGGGACAGGAACAGACGCCCCCGCCGACACCCACCCGCAGGCGGGTCCGGGATGCTGACCGTCGTGCTCTGCGGGCTACGGTTCCGCTGGGCCTCCCTCCTCGGCGGGTTCGTCGCGCTCGCCCTCGGCGTGGGGCTCCTGACGGCCACGGGGCTGGGCCTGGCGGGCACCTTCCGGACGCCCGAACGTCCGCCGGAACGGTTCGCCTCCGCCCCCGTCGTCGTACAAGGGCGGTCCCATCTGGTCCTCGACGTCCGGCGCGGACCCGCGACCGCGCCCCTCGCGAGGCCGCTCGACCGTCCACAGCCTGTGGACGGGGAAGTGCTCCGCGAACTCCGGGCCCGCTGGACCGTCACCGTCTCCGGCGGCCCCGACGCCGTCGGCGTGGACGCCCCCGCCCCCGCCGTCCGCGCTCTCGTCGGCGACCGTGCGCGGGTCCTCACCGGCGACGGACGGCGGCGCGCCGACCCGGGCGCCGCGCGGGACGCCGAGGCGCTGGTCGCGCTCGGCACGCTCCTCGGCACCTCCGGCGGCGTCACCGCCTTCGTCGCGGTCTTCGTCGTCGCCTCCACCTTCGCTTTCGCGGTGGCGCTGCGGCGCCGCGAGTTCGGCCTGCTGAGGACCGCCGGGGCCACCCCGGGGCAGCTCCGGCGGCTGGTGCTGGCCGAGGCGGTGGTGCTCGGCGTGCTCGCCTCGGCCGCCGGGTGCGCGCTCGGCGCCGTCGGCGCGCCCCTGCTCGCACGGACCCTCGTCGACGCCGGTCTGGCCCCGGAGCGGTTCACGGCGGGCGGGGCCGCCTGGCCCTTCCACACGGCCTTCTGGACGGGGGTGGCGGTCGCGTTCGCCGGAGCGGTGGCCGCGTCCGGCAGGGCCGGGCGGACCGGCCCCGCGGCGGCGCTCCGCACGGCGGACGTCGACGCCGACGCCCTGCCGCTCGGTCGGCTCGTGATGGGCGCGGGCCTGCTCCTGACCGGTCTGGGACTGCTCGCCTGGACCTGCGCCACGGACCCGTCGGCACTGCTCGGACGGAAGACGTACACCACCCTTCCGATGCTTCTGATCACCGGAGCCGCCCTGCTCTCGCCGCTCCTGGTCCGGCCCGTCGCGCGACTGCTGAGGCTGCGGGGAGCGGTGGGGACGCTGGTGCGGGAGAACAGCGCGGCCTCGGTCCGCAGGACCGCCGCCGTCGCCGCCCCCGTCCTGGTGACCGTCGCGCTCGCCGGGACCCTCCTCGGCTCGTCGGAGAGCGTCACGCGCGCGAAGGACGTCGAGGCGCGGGAACGGACGACGGCGGAGTACGTCGTGACCGGGGAGGGCCTGCGGCCGGTCGCCGCGCCGCCGGGGGCGGTCGTGTCGGCCACCGGCCGCACGTCGGTGTTCGTACGGGACGGGGCGGAGGCGGTGGTGAAGTACGGGGCGCGGGCGGTCACCGACCCGGAGGCGTTCGCCGCGCTGGCCCGGCTGCCGGTGGTCGCCGGGGACCCGCGCGACCTCGACGACCGCTCGATCGTCGTGAACGAGGAGTTCGAGCGGCGCCGGGTGGGCGGCACCGTCGAGGTCTGGCGGGCGGACGGGACGGGTCCGGTACGGCTCCGGGTGGTGGCCGTCCTCGCCCGGGGGACCGGCGACAACGGGCCGTACGTGACCCGGGCGAACGCCCCCGGCTCCGTACCCGACCTGATCGAGGCCCGGGGCGGCGGTACGGCCACGGTGCGGGCCCTCGCGGCGAGCGGCGGCACCGTGGCGAGCGCCGACGCGCGGGCGGGCGGCGGCCCGCCGGGCGGGAACCCCCGGAACCGGCTCGGGATGCTCCTGCTCCTGGGCATCGCCCTCCTCTACACGGTGATCGGCCTCGCCAACACCCTGCTGATGGCGACCTCCGTGCGCGGTCCGGAACTGGCCGCGCTGCGGCTCGCGGGGGCGACCCGGGGCCAGGTCCTGCGGGTGGTGACGGGCGAGGCGGTGCTCTCCGTGGCGATCGGGGCGCTGCTCGGCCTGCTGGTGGCGGGGCTCGTGCTCGGCGCCCTGGCGGCGGGGCTCGCCGCGCTCTCCGCCCCGGTCGCCCTGGTCCTGCCGTGGGGCGCGGTCGGCGCGGCGGCGGGCGCCTGCGCGACGGTCACGGTCGCCGCGTCGGCCCTTCCCGCGTGGCGGGCGGCGCGCTGAACGGCGATGGTGGGACGGACGGGGCGGCGACCGGGGTCGGAGCCGGGTCACCGCCCCGTCCGCGCGCGCCCCTGAGCCAGCCCGCCCCGCCCCGCCCCGCCCCGCCCTGATCCGTCCCGTCCGGGTCCGTCCCGCGCGGCGGAGGCTGCCGGTCGTCCCGTCCTCCCGCCGCGCGGCCCCGGCTCACGGGATCAGGACCAGCTTGCCGCGCACGTGCCCGGACTCGCTCGACTCCTGGGCGCGGGAGGCCTCCTTGAGGGGCAGCACCTCCGCGAGCCGGACCGTGAGGCGGCCCTCGGCCGCCAGCGCCGCCTGGGCCGCCAGCCCGGCCCGTACCGCGTCCGGATCGCCGAGCAGCCCCGAGAAGACGATCCCGTACCGCTCCGCCTCGGTGTCCGCGATCGTCACGATCCGTTCCCTCGGCGCCGCGTCCCCGCCGAGGAGTTCGATCGCGACCGGCAGCACCCCGTGCCCGGCCGCGTCGAAGACCGCGTCGACGCCCTCGGGCGCGGCGGCCCTCACCCGGTCGGCGAGCCCCTCCCCGTACGCGACGGGGACCGCGCCCAGCTCCCGCAGATACGCGTGGTTGGACTCGGAGGCGCTGCCGACGACCCTGATCCCGGCGGCGACGGCGAGCTGCGTGGCGACCGAGCCGACGACCCCCGCCGCGCCGTGCAGGAACAGCGTCCCGCCCGCCCCCACCCCGAGCAGACCGAGCACCCGCTGCGCGGTCTCACCGGCCACCGGCAGGCTCGCGGCCGTCTCCCAGGACAGCCCCTCGGGCTTGGGGACGACGATCCCGGCCAGGGCGTACTGGGCGTAGGCGCCGGTCTCCGTCCAGCCGAGGACCTCGTCACCGACCGCCACGTGCGTCACGCCCGCACCGACCGCGTCGACCGTCCCGGCGAACTCCAGGCCGGGGACGGCGGGGAAGGTCGTCGGGTAGAACGCCTCGACCCAGCCGCGACGGCGCTTCCAGTCCACCGGATTGACCCCGGCGGCGGCCACCTTGACGCGGACCTCACCGGGTCCGGGGACCGGCACCGCGACCCCGGTCTCGTGGCGCAGCACCTCGGGTCCGCCGAACTCCTCGTACACGGTCGCTTCCATACCGGCCTCCACTGCCGCCCGTCGGGTCACACGGACCCGTTCCGTCACACCCGGCTCTTCCGGCCGGGTCCCGTCACACCCGGCTCTGGCCGGGCCCGTCCCACCCGGCTCTTCCGGCCGGGTCCGTCGCACCGGCCCCTCGGCCCGGTGTCGTGGCCCCGGTCCCTCCGGCGCGGCCTCTCGCCGCCGTCCGACCGGGTGCCGAGGAGGACCGGCCGTACCGCCCGGCCTCTCCGACGTCCTCAGCCTGCCCCCCGGGCACCCCGCTCCCCGCCCCCCGGACGGCCAGTCCCACCTGTCCGAAAGAACGGCCTCCGCCCCGCACCCGCGCACTACGCTCGGCCCATGGACGCGCTCACCCTGACCGCCGCGTACGAGATCATCCGGCAGCCGCTCGGCGAGATCCTCCCCGAGGTCTCGGCCGCCCTCGCCCCGCTGATCCCCCACGTCGACGCGGCCGAACTCTCCACGCACTGCGCCCACTCCCCCTTCAAGACGCTCGGCGGCACCGCGCTCCTGACCGGTGCCGAACTCGCGCCGCTGCTCGCCTCCGGCATCCCCGGGGAACCGTGGCAGGGCCGTAGCGTGATCGGCGGACGCCCGCGCGAGGTCGTCGCCGTCACCAGCCACGCGACCCGGCGCGGGGCGGTCCTGGTCCTCGTGCGGGAGGACTCCGCCGCCCCGGTGGACGAGGCCGGACTCGCCGTGGCGCAGGCCCTGTGGGACCTGGTGTCCGGGCACTTCGACCGGTTCGCGTCGGAGGCGATGCCGGGGACGCTGGCCCGTTCGCGGGCGGCGGCCGACACCCGGGCCCGGGTGATCGCCGAGCTGACCGCCTCCCACGCGACCGCGCTGTCCGGGGTCCTGGGGGTGCTGCGCAGCCGCGCCCTGGACGACGCGACGGCCCGGACGACCGCGACCGACCTGGCCGCGTCGGCGCTGATCGAGATGCGGGCGGCGCAGCACCGGGACCGGGCGCTCGCCGAGGAACCGGCCCTGGAGGCCTTCGAACGGCTGGCGGCCGAGCTTCGGCCGATGCTGCGGCACACCCGGGTCCGCCTCGATCTGGGCGCCCCCGACCCGGGGCGGTCGCTCGCGGCGGACGTGGCGCACAGCGCGCGGGCCATCGTCCGGGCGCTGCTCCTGATCGTGCTCGAACAGGACTCGGTGCGCCGCGTCCACGTCGGCTGGCAGCTGACCGCGCACGAGCTGCGGGCCTCGGTGCGGGACGACGGCGCGGGCGCCCTCGCCCCCTGCGACCTGGGCGCGGGCACGGTCCGTGACCGGATCGAGGTGCTGGGCGGACGGCTCGACATCGACGCGCTGCCGGGCTGGGGCACCACGATCACGGCGGTCGTCCCGCTGGCCGCACCGGCCGCGCCGGTCGAGGCGGCCCATCCGCTGACCGGGCTCGGGGGCCGGGAACTGGAGGTCCTGCGACACCTGGCGCTCGGCCACCGCAACCGCCGGATCGGGGAGGAACTGCACATCAGCGAGTCGACGGTGAAGTTCCACGTGGCGAACATCCTGAACAAGCTCGGCGTCGACTCACGGGGAGAGGCGGCGGCCCTGTTCCACGCGGCGGCGTGAGGACACGGACGGCCGCACGGCCGGACGACCGGACGACCCCACGCCACCCGCCCGCTCCCGTACGCGCTCCACCTGCCCGTTCCCGTACGCGCTCCGGTACGCCTTCCGTACGCGTTCCCGTACGGAAGCGCCTCCGGGCCGATGTCAGTGGCGGGTGCCAGACTCGCACCCATGAGCGAGAGGTGGGCGCTGGCGGCCGAGGCGGAGGGGGACGGAGCACTGCTCGTCCCGCTCGGCCCGGACGGGCTGCCCGCCGGGGAGGTGCGGCGCGAGCCGGACCTCGTCACGGCCGTACGGTCCCGGCCGGAGGTGGCGCGCTGGGTCTGGCGGTCGACGGCCGAGGTGTACCCCCGGCTGCTCGCCGCCGGGGTGCGGATCGAGCGCTGTTACGACGTGGAGGGCGCCGAGCAGCTGCTCCTCGGGCACGAGGGGCGGCTCGGCGAGCCCCGCTCGGCGGCGGCGGCCTGGGCGCGCCTGCGGAACGAGGCGGTGCCGCCGGACCCGCCGCAGCGCGGCGCCGAGCCCGGCTCGCAGGACTCCCTCTTCGAGCCGCGCCCGACGGTGTCCGTGCCGTTCGAGGGTCTCCTCGCGGTGTACGCGGAGCAGACGCGGCGGCACGACCGGGCGGAGCATCCGGGCAGGATGCGGCTCCTGACGGCGGCCGAGTCGGCGGGGATGCTGGTGGCGGCCGAGATGCACCGGGCGGGTCTGCCGTGGCGGGCGGACGTGCACCGGGAACTGCTGGAGGAGCTGCTGGGCGAGCGGTACGCGGGCGGGGGC
Organism: Streptomyces sp. NPDC059247; assembly: GCF_042754005.1. Classification (NCBI taxonomy): domain Bacteria; kingdom Bacillati; phylum Actinomycetota; class Actinomycetes; order Kitasatosporales; family Streptomycetaceae; genus Streptomyces; species Streptomyces sp. NPDC059247. Next base: position 596,740 of record NZ_JBHYZW010000002.1, on the reverse strand, counting down.
GAGCCGCGCAGGCTGGCCGAGCTCACGGACGAGGTGTCGGCGGCCTTCGGGCGCCGGGTCCGGCCGGACCTCCCGGCGGACGTGGTGAAGGCCTTCGCGGGCGCGGGCGTACGGCTGCGGTCCACCCGCCGCTGGGAGCTGGCCGAGGTGGACCATCCGGCGGTGGAGCCGCTGATCGCGTACAAGAAGCTGTACCGGATCTGGACGGCGCACGGCTGGTCCTGGCTCCAGGACTGGGTGCGGGACGGACGCTTCCGGCCGGAGTACCTGCCGGGGGGCACGGTCAGCGGACGCTGGACGACCAACGGCGGCGGGGCCCTGCAGATCCCGAAGGTGATCCGGCGGGCGGTGGTCGCGGACCCGGGCTGGCGGCTCGTGGTCGCGGACGCCGACCAGATGGAGCCGAGGGTGCTGGCCGCGATCTCCCGGGACCCGGGTCTGATGGACGTCGCCGGGCATCCGGACGACCTGTACACGCGCCTGTCTGACCGGGCGTTCTCCGGCGACCGGGAGCACGCGAAGCTGGCGCTGCTGGGCGCGGTCTACGGGCAGACCAGCGGGGACGGTCTGAAGAACCTGGCGGCGCTGCGCCGCCGCTTCCCGCGCGCGGTGGCGTACGTCGACGAGGCGGCGAAGGCCGGCGAGGAGGGGCGGCTCGTACGGACCTGGCTGGGCCGGACGAGTCCGCGCGCGGTGGGATCGGGCGAGGACGAGGAGGCGGGCCTGCCACAGGAGGAGGCCGAGCGGGCGGCGCCGGAGGAGAGCGGCTTCACCCCGGGATACGCCTCGGGGAACGCGCGGGCGAGGGGCCGCTTCACCCGTAACTTCGTGGTGCAGGGCAGCGCGGCGGACTGGGCGCTGCTGATGCTGGCGGCGCTGCGGCGGTCGCTCGCCGGGATGCGGGCGGAGCTGGTGTTCTTCCAGCACGACGAGGTGATCGTGCACTGTCCGGCGGAGGAGGCGGAGGCGGTCACGGCGGCGATCGGGGCGGCCGGGGACGAGGCGGGCCGGATCACGTTCGGGGAGACGCCGGTGCGGTTCCCGTTCACGACGGCGACGGTGGAGAGATACGCGGACGCGAAGTAACGACCGCCCGACCGGGCCGTACGGGGTCGTACAGGGTCGGTCGTACGGGTCGTTCCTCCACGGGAGCGGGCATCGGACGCGTACGGGTGAGAGGGGAAGGGCCCGGCTGCCGGTCGGCGACCGGCCCTCCCCCCCCTTCTGGAGCGGCTGACCGACGGCCTACCCCAGGGGCACCTTCCGCCACTTCGGGCTGAGGGCGACGGCCTTGAGCTGCTCGATGGTGAGGGCGGGCTCGGCGCGGGTGGCGGCCTCGTGCTGCGCGCCGGAGTTGAAGGCCGAGACGACGACGCGGAAGCCGTCGGGGGTGATGGTGTCGACGTTCCACCACACGACTCCGGCGCCGCCCTTCTCACCGGCCCGCTTGACGGCCCGGACCTTGCGGCCGTCGGGCAGGGTGACCACGTCCGGGCCGCTGAAGAGTTCGCCGATCAGGTCCTTGGAGGCGGGCTGGACGTTGACGCCGACGAGGCTCGCGCCCTTGCCGTCGTCGACGACGAGGTAGCCGTACTCGCCCGCGCCTCCCTTGGTCCGCACGTCGAGGCCCCGGGGGATCAGACCGCGCAGGGTGTCGCGGACGGCGGTGCCGACGGGCTCGGCGGGCGACGGCGCGCCCGGGTCGCCGCCGACCGGGGACCCGGAGAGGCGGGCGAGCAGCGGACGCCAGGCATCGGTGGTGACCAGGGTCTTCAGCTGGGCGGGGGTGAAGGGCGGATCGGTACGGCTGACGGGGGCGCCCTTCTCCGCGGCGGCGTTGTACTCGCTCGCGTCGACGAGGAAGCCGTCCTTGGTGAGGAGGACCGCGCGCCAGGTCTTGGTCTCCTCGCGCTTGTCGGGGTACTCGTACCCCTGGAAGATCATGAGCCGGGCGCCGTTCGGCAGCTTCTGGACGGTGCAGGCGTCGTAGGGGACGACGACCTTGTCGGGGCAGGTGACCATGTCCCGGGCGGAGGCGCCGGAGGCGCGGGAGAGGGAGACGCCGACGGCTGCCTTGCCCTTCCCGTCGTCGAAGACGCCCCCGGCGGCCTCGCCGGTGCCGCCGAGGCCGTCGAAGGTCCACTTCCCCCGGGGGGTGTGGGCCTTGAGGACGGCGGCGATCTCGTCGACGCGGATCGGGGCCCCGGGCCGCTTCTCGGCGGTGGCGGTGGCGGTGTTCGACACGGGGGTCCCGGCGACGGACGCGGTGGCGGCCGTTCCGGCGGGGTCGAGCAGCGAGCCGCCGTAGACGCCGCCGAGGCCGACGGCGACGAGCGCGAGGACGCCTCCGGACACGGTGAGGCGGCGGCGGACGAGGCGGCGGCGCCCGCGCCGGAGGCCGCCCTCGACGAGTTCGCGCCGGTCGTCGGTGGTGAAGGTGTCACCGGTGCGGCGCAGGACCGCGCCGAGCTGTTCCTCGAATTCTCGCGGCTGGTCTTCGTGCTGGGGCATGGCGAATTCGCCCTTTCCGATGGGGAGGGAAGAAGAAGGGGGATGGCTCTAAGAGCTGCTCTACGGGCTGCTCAACGGGCTGTTCGGCACTCGGCTCAGCGTGCGGCTCGGCGCGTGGCTCAGCACTTCGGCTCAGCGCGTGGCGAGTTCGCCGATGGTGCCGCCGAGGCGCTGCCGCAGTTTGGCGAGCGCCCGGGAGGAACGGGTGCGGACGGCGGCGGCGCTGACGTGCAGGGCGTCGGCGGTCTCCTCGACGCTGCGGTCCTCCCAGTAACGGAGGACGACGACGGCCCGGTCCTTGGGGGCGAGCCCGGCGAGGGCGTCGAGCAGCGCGATCCGCAGCGCCGGGTCATGACCGTCGTCGGGGGCGCGGTCGGGGAGTTCGCCGAGCGGGCGTTCGGTGGCGGAGCGGCGTCTCCGGTGGCTGAGGAAGGTGCGGACGAGGACGGTCTGGGCGTACGCGGCGGGGTTGCCGATCCGCGTCATCCGGCCCCAGAGGACGTACATCCGGCCGAGTGTCTCCTGGGTGAGGTCCTCGGCGAGATGGGTGTCTCCGCTGGTCAGCAGACATGCGGACCGGAAGAGATGCCCCGATCGTGCGGAGGCGAACTCCAGGAACTCATCCGCGCGGGACTGTCTCATGCCCCTCCTCTCGCTTCGGTCACGGGACGTGGTCGCCTTCACACCTCATTGACGCGACGAGGACGGGGGAATGTTTCAAGATTCTTCGAGCTGCCTGGACCGATCGCGTCCAAAAGGGGAGAAAAGGGGTAATCCTTGAGTATGAACACTCTCAGCGCAGCACAGACGCTGGCTGCGGGAGTCTGGCAGTCGGGCCTAGGGCAGCTGATCGGCGGTCTCGTCCTCGTCGGTGTCCTGATCGCCGCGGTCTGGCTGGGCTTCCGCGTCCGCGACCGCGAATCCCGGGCCCCCAAGCCCGACGAACAGCCGCACCGCCCGGACACGGGCGAACTGCCGGGCGAGGTGTCGGAGTACCGCCGCCGCACCGAGGTCCCCCGGACGGACGGCGAGCACCGGCTCATGCCCTACCAACTCCACGACACCGGGGAAGCCGCCCCGGACCCCCCGACCGAAGAGAAGCGCAAATGGGGCGGAATCTCCAGCGGCGGCTTCGGCAGCGGAGGCACGGGCCACGGAGACTGACCCCCCGGCCCCCTGCCACGGACACCGGAACCCTCCTGGGCCGGGGGCCTTCTGGGCTGAACTGACCACGGAAAACACAAAACCCCAGGTCACGGCGAGTGAGTCCTGGGGTTTCGCAGAGCCGCCTTCGGGATTCGAACCCGAGACCTACGCATTACGAGTGCGTTGCTCTGGCCAGCTGAGCTAAGGCGGCACGCTTTCTGGACCCATGGTGGGTGCAGCAGCGTCGCCAAGTCTACACAGTTTCCGGGGGTGGTCCGACCGCCCCCGGACAGGGCCTATGAGCAGCGCTTTCCGTCGGTCGGCGGGGTGCCTTCCAGGAGGTAGGTGTTGATCGCCGAGTCGATGCAGTCGCTGCCCCGGCCGTACGCCGTGTGGCCGTCGCCCTCGTAGGTGAGGAGGGTGCCCGAGGAGAGCTGCTCGGACAGGGAGCGGGCCCAGCGGTACGGGGTGGCCGGGTCGCGGGTGGTGCCGACGACGAGGATCGGGGCGGCGCCCTCGGCGGTGATGCGGTGCGGGCGGCCGGTGGGCGGCGTCGGCCAGTACGCGCAGTTGAGGGGGGCCCAGGCCAGGCCCTTGCCGAAGACCGGCGAGGCCTTCTCGAAGGACGGTACGGCCTTCTCCACGTCCGCCGGGCCCGTGTAGGACGGCGGCAGGTCGAGGCAGTTCACGGCCGCGTTGGCGAACATGAGGTTCGCGTACGTGCCGTCCGCCTCCCGCTCGTAGTAGCCGTCCGCCAGCGCGAGCAGCCCCGAGCCCTCGCCGCCGATCGCCCGGGTCAGCGCCTCCCGGAGCTGCGGCCACGCCCCCTCGTCGTACATCGCCGCGATCACCCCGGTCGTCGCGAGGGACTCACCGAGCGCGCGGCTCTCGCCCGTCGGCACCGGCTTCGCGTCCACGTCGCGAAAGAACTTCTTCAGCGCCTCGCCCGCCGCGTCCACCGACCCCGTGCCGAGCGGGCAGTCCTTCCTCCCCACGCAGTCGGCGGCGAAGGCGCGGAAGGCCGTCTCGAAGCCGGCCGTCTGGTCGCGGTTGAGGTCCAGCGACGGGAGCGACGGGTCCATCGCCCCGTCCAGGACCAGCCTGCCCACCCGTGCGGGGAACAGCTCGGCGTAGGTCGCGCCCAGGAGCGTGCCGTACGACGCCCCCACATAGCTGAGCTTCGCGTCCCCCAGCACCGCCCGCAGCACGTCCATGTCCCGGGCCGTCTCCACCGTGGAGACGTGCGGCAGGATCTTCCCCGAATTCTTCTCGCAGCCCGCCGCGAACTCCTTGAACGCCGTGGTCAGCGCGGCGACCTCCGCCGGGTCGTCCGGCGTCTGGTCGGTCTGCGTGTACGCGTCCATCCGCGGGCCCGTGAGGCATTCGACCGGCTCGCTGCGGGCGACCCCGCGCGGGTCGACCGCCACCATGTCGTACCGGGCGCGGACGGGTGCCGGGTAGCCGATGCCCGCGTACCCCTGGAGGTAGCCGACGGCCGAGCCACCGGGGCCGCCCGGGTTGACCAGGAGCGAACCGAGCCGCTTCCCCGGGCCGGTGGCCCGCACCCGGGACACCGCGAGGTCGATGTCGCCCGCCTCCGGCTTCGCGTAGTCCAGCGGTGCCCGCAGGGTCGCGCACTGGAAGCCGGCCACGCCGCAGTCGCGCCACTTCAGCTTCTGCGCGTAGTGCTTCCTCAGCGCGTCGGGCGCCGCGGACGCGGGGGGCGCCGCCGCCGTGCCCCGGGACGCCGCCGCGTCGCTTCCGCCGGAGCAGCCGGAGAGGATCAGCCCGGCCGCGGCGAGGGCCGCGGCGGACATACGGAGCAAACGCCTGGAGTCCATTCCCGGAGCGTATCCGTACCGGTACGGAACGTGTCCAATCGCCGTCCGGCGGCCGGGGCGGCGGGCGTACGGGGGCGTCGCGTGGGGGCCGCGGGTCCCGGAGCCCGCCTTCGGCAGGATCGAGACCCGGCCACGGGCCGGAGGCCCGCCGGGACTCGTGGCCGGGCCGAGGCCGGGACCTGTACCCGGACGGGGGCCGGACCTGTACCCGGGCGGAGACCGGACCCGTGCCCGGGCAGAGGCCGGACCCGTACCCGGGCGGAGGCCGGGACCGGTGCCCCGGCCGAAACCCCCTCAGCCCCTCAGCGACATCGTCATCGCCTCCACCGCCAGCAGCGGTGCCACATTGCGGTCGAGGGCCTCGCGGCAGGCGAGGACGGCCTCGATGCGGCGCAGGGTGCGCTCGGGGGTGGTGTCGGCCGCGATCCGTTCGATCGCGTCCCGCACGTCCGTGTTGGCCAGGGCGGTCGTCGAACGCAGCTGGAGCGCGAGCACATCGCGGTAGAAGCCGGTCAGGTCCGTGAGCGCCAGGTCCAGGCTGTCGCGCTGCGTACGCGTCCTGCGGCGCTTCTGCCGGTCCTCCAGCTCCTTCATCGCCCCGGCCGTGCCGCGCGGCATCCGTCCGCCCTGCGTCGCGCCGAGGGCCGCCTTCAGTTCCTCGGTCTCCTTGACGTCGACCTCCTCGGCGACCTGCTTCGCGTCCTCGCCCGCCGCGTCCACCAGTTCCTGCGCGGCCTTCAGGCAGCCGCCGACGTCACCGACCCGCAGCGGCAGCTTGAGGACCACGGACCTGCGGGCGCGGGCCCGCTCGTCGGTGGCCAGTCTGCGGGCCCGGTCGATGTGCCCCTGGGTGGCGCGCGCGGCCGCGTGCGCCGCCTCCGGCTCGATGCCGTCGCGCCGTACGAGCATGTCGGCGACGGCCTCCACGGACGGGGTGCGCAGGGTCAGGTGACGGCAGCGGGAGCGGATCGTGGGCAGCACGTCCTCCAGGGAGGGCGCGCAGAGCAGCCAGACCGTGCGGGGCGCGGGCTCCTCGACAGCCTTCAGGAGGACGTTGCCCGCGCCTTCGGTGAGCCGGTCGGCGTCCTCCAGGACGATGACCTGCCAGCGGCCCCCCGCCGGGGAGAGCTGGGCGCGCCGGACCAGGGCGCGGGTCTCCTTCACACCGATCGACAGCAGGTCGGTGCGGACGATCTCGACGTCCGCGTGGGTGCCGACCAGGGTCGTGTGGCAGCCGTCGCAGAAGCCGCAGCCCGGGGCGCCGCCGAGGGCCCGGTCGGGGCTCACGCACTGGAGGGCGGCGGCGAACGCCCGCGCCGCCGTCGCCCGCCCGGACCCCGGCGGGCCGGTGAACAGCCAGGCATGGGTCATCTTCGAGGCCTCGGGGACGGGCTGCCCCGCGGCATGGGCGGTCACGAACGTGTCGGCGTCCCGCGCGGCGGCGGAGAGCTGCTCCTCCACCTTCGACTGTCCGACCAGGTCGTCCCATACGGCCATGTCTGCCCCTCCTCAGGTACGCCTCCCATTGTGGGGCAGACCTCCGACAGTCCCGGCCCGGCGGAGGGAGCGGCGGACCGGCTCCCGGCAGACGGAGGCGGGCGGCGGAGGCGGGCGGCGGGGCGGCTGCCGGTCAGTTCCGGGCCCGGGGGCGCGTCAGCCACAGCGCGACGGCGGAGCCGAGCACCGCCGTGCCCGTGCAGGCGCTGGCGACGATGTGGGTGGCGCCGTCCCAGGCCGCGAAGGTGTTGACGTAGGCGTTGGCGAGGGCGCTCAGGACCAGTGCCGACCAGAACAGGGACCGCATGGGAACTCCAGGGGAGAGGAGGAGAGGCCGGACCGTCCGGCACCGTTCGATCTTCTTCCCGATCCGCTCCCGGCACAGCGGTGCCCGCCCCCGGACCGATGGTGGAGCCTGCTCCACCGCAGGCCCCCCGGCATCCCGCATAGCCTGTCGTCATGCGCGACGCGATCAGGGATGCGGGCCGGGCGTCCCTCCAGCTCCTGGTGGGGGCGGCGGTCTCGATCCTCTGTTACCTGATGATCGGGGTCGCCCTCTTCACCGCCTTCCTCACCGTCACCGTCATCGGCGCGGGCGTCCTGCCCGAGAGCGTGCTGCTGCTGCGCCGCCTCGCGGGCTGGGAGCGGCGCCGGGTCGCGGCCCGGACCGGGACGCCCGTACCGGAGGCGTATCTGCCGATCGAAGGGCCGCTCCCCGCGCGCGTGCGGACCGCCGTCATCGATCCCGGCACCGGCCGTGACCTGGTCTGGGCCGGGGCGCAGCTCCTCTACGGCATGGTCCTCTGGTACGCCTCCCTCGTCCTGTGGGCGCCCGCGCTGCTGGTCGACGGCGTCGTGACCGGACTCGCGGGGCGGCGGCCGGTGGCCCTGCCGCTGCACGGCAGGCTCGCCGGGCTCGCGGCCGACTGGTCCCGGGCGCTCCTCACGCCCGCGCCCTCGGCCGTCCGGGACGCCGCGCTCGCCGCCCGCATCGAACAGCTGACGGCGACCCGGGCGGGCGCGATCGCCGCGCACGGCGCCGAACTGCGCCGGATCGAGCGCGATCTGCACGACGGCGCGCAGGCCCGTCTGGTGGCGCTGTCCATGCGGATCGGCCTGGCCAAGCGCGCGTACGACTCCGATCCCGTGGCCGCGCGCAGGCTCCTCGACGACGCCCAGGACCAGGCCGAGGAGGCGCTCGCCGAGCTGCGGCACGTGGTGCGCGGCATCCATCCGCCGATCCTCACCGACCGTGGTCTGACGGGGGCGGTACGGGCGCTCGCGGCGAGCAGCGGCCTGGAGGTGCGGGTCTCGGTGGCGGGTCTCGACGAGGCCCCGGGCGGAGACGAGGCCCCGGGCGGAGACGGGCTCCCGGCCCGGGACGGCTCCCCGGCCGGAGACGGGCCCGCGCACGAGGACCGGCCCGCGCACAAGGCCCGGCCCGCGCGCGGCGACGGCCCCCCGGCCGCCCCGAACCCCCGCGCCCCCGCCGCCGTCGAGGCCGCCGCGTACTTCGTCGTCGCCGAGGCCCTCACCAACGCCGCCAAGCACAGTGGCGCCGACCGCGCCTCCGTCGCCCTCTCCCGTGAACCGGCCGCCCTCCACGTGCGCGTGACGGACGAGGGCCGGGGCGGCGCTGAGGCGGGCGAGCGGACCGGCTCCGGGCTCACCGGGATGCGCCGCCGGGTCGCCGCGCTCGACGGATCCGTCCGCCTGACCAGCCCCGTGGGGGGCCCGACCGTGATCGAAGTGGAGCTGCCGTGCGTGTGGTGATAGCCGAGGACAACGCCCTCCTGCGGGAGGGGCTGGTGCTGTTGCTGACCTCCTCCGGCCATGAGGTCGCCGGGGTCGCGGCCACCGGTCCCGAAGTCCTGCCGTTGCTCCTGGAGCACCGGCCGGACGTCGCCGTCCTCGATGTGCGGATGCCGCCCGGCTTCCGCGACGAGGGGCTGCGGGCGGCGCTCGCGGCCCGTGAGCGGCTGCCGGACCTTCCCGTCCTCGTCCTCTCCCAGTACGTGGAGGAGACGTACGCCGCCGAGCTGCTGGGCGGCGGCGCCCGGGGGGTCGGCTACCTCCTGAAGGACCGGGTGGGCCGGGTGGACGAGTTCCTCGACGCCCTGGAACGGGTCGCCGCCGGGGGTACGGCCCTGGACCCGGAGGTCGTCACCGAGCTGCTCGCCCGCCGCAGCGACCCGCTGGACGCCCTCACCCCCCGCGAGCGCGAGGTCCTGGAGCTGATGGCGCAGGGCCACGACAACGCGACGATCGCCCGCTCGATGGTGGTGACCGAGCGGGCCGTGCACAAGCACATCGGCAACGTCTTCCTGAAGCTGGGCCTGCCGCCGAGCGACAGCGGCGGCCACCGCCGGGTCCTCGCCGTGCTCGCCTTCCTCGACGCCTGAGCGGACCCGGGGCGCACCACCCCGGACCCGCTCAGGACCTCACCCGCTCAGGACCTCACCCGCGCGGGCGCCGCCCCGTGCCCGGCAGGAACACCCCCGCCACCACCGTGACCAGCACCGCCCCCGCGATCAGGCCCAGGTGGACCGGCGGGAGGTACGGCAGCCCGCCGGTGAGCGTCCAGGCGAAGGAGGTCAGCGGCAGGGCGGCGACCACGGTGCCGACGAGCAGGCCCGTGACGACGAGGAAGCCCGCCTCCAGGCCCAGCGTCCGGCGCAGTTGGCCCGCCGAGGCGCCCACCCGGCCGAGCAGCCGGAGTTCACCGCGCCGCCCGGCGCCGATCAGGGTGAGGGTGCTGAGCACGGAGAGGAGGGTGAGGCCGCCGATCGCGGAGACGACCGCCGCCGAGACGATCCCGTTCAGCTCGGCGCCGGGCGGGACGACCCGCTCGGGCACGACGGGACCGGGGAGGGGGCGGGTGCCGGGACCGGCCCCGTCGACGACGGCCCGCCCGGCACGGGCCTGGGCATCGGCCCCGCCCCCGGCTCCGCCCCCGGCTCCGGCCCCCGCGAGAGGACCGGCCCCGGCCCTCTCCCGCGCCGCCAGCACCCGTGACGGATACGGATCGCTCATGTGCGGGGCGAGTTCGGCCTTCGGGAGCAGGAACTCGCCGAGCGCGAGGGAGCGTTCGTAGACCGCGACCACCCGGAGCCGCCGGGGCGTGCCGTCGCCGAGCCGCAGCTCGACCGTCGAACCGGGGCGCACGTCCAGGGAGTCGGCTGTTCCGGAGCCGACCGCGACCGTACCCGTACGGGCGAGTCCGGCGAGGTCTCCGGCGACGACGCCGGGGTCGAGCGTGCCCGTCAGACCGGCCGCGTCGACGCCGAGGACGGGGAGCCGTTCCAGGCGGGGCGTGCCGAGCTCCGTACGGGCCAGGACCACCGACGACCGCAGCACGTCCGTCGCCGAGGCGATCCCGGGGAGCCTCCGCACGTGTTCCGCCGTCGTCCCGGTGAACGTCAGGTCCGCCGTGGTCGCCGCCCGGGCCTGCGCGTCGGCCGCCCGTTCCATGGTGGCGCCCGCCGAGAGCTGCACCAGCGCGAAGGCGGTGACGAGGACCACGGGGGCGAGCGCGGCCCCGAGGCGGCGCGAGTGGGCGTTCGCCCCGGCGGCCACGAGCCGTCCGGGGGCTCCGCCGCACCACCGCAGCGGCCGGTCGAGGACCACCGAGGCGGCCCGCGCGAGCCACGGCCCGAGCAGGGCGCACCCGGCGACCAGCGTCACCGTGGCCGCCCCGGCAGCGGCGGCAGCGGCGGCGCCGCCCTGGGCCGCGCCCGCCCCGGCGGACATCACGCCGACGAGCAGCAGCGCGATCCCGCCGACCCGCCGGGCGGTGCCCTTCCCTGCCCGGCCCGGCTGTCGGGCGGCGAACGGGACGACGGCCCTGGCGAGCCCCGTCACCAGCGCGGCGGTCACGAGGACGGCGGCGAACAGCCAGGGCGGGGAGGGCAGTTCGAGCCCTTCGGGGACGACTCCGGTACGGCCGCGCAGCGCGGACCAGAGGGCCAGGAACGCCGGTGCGCCCAGGAGGGCGCCGAGCAGCGCGGCGGGACCGGCCACCCGGACCACCTCGCGGCCCGCCGCGGCCCGTGCCTGGCGGGGTGTCGCGCCGACCGAGAGCAGCAGCTCCCGTTCGGCGGCGCGCTGTCCGAGGGCCTGCGCGACGAGCGAGGCGAGGACGAGGAGGGCGACGAGGACGACGGTGCCGGAGACGGCGGCGAGGACCATGAGGAGTTCGGTGCGGGCGGGCGGCGCGGCGAGGTGTTCGGCGCCGCCCCGGCCGTCGCCGGTGAGGGCCCGGAGCGGCCGGCCGGAGGCGGTGTCCTTGAGGCCCGCCCCGTCCAGGGCGGCCCGTACGCGCGCGTGGAGGGTGTCCACCGGGACGCCGGGCTCGCCGAGGACCCCGACGGCGCCGACGGTGCCGGGGTGTCCGGCGCGCTTCCCGGCCTCCGCCGCCGTGACGTACAGCGCGGCGGGACCGTCGGCGATCCCGACGACCGTCCGCCCGGCGACGGTGTCCCCGATCCGGACCCCGGCGGCCGACCCGGTGCCGGAGCCCGTGCGGGAGTCCGTACCGGAGTCCGTACGGGAGTCCGTACGGGAGTCCGTTCCGGCGCCCGTGCCGGAGCCCGGCCAGGCAGCCGTACCGCCGCCGAGGACCGTCTCGGAGCCGGTGCGGGGTTCCCGGCCCTCGGTCAGCCGGTACGGGGCCAGCCGGGCCGCGTCCCAGGAACGCCCCTCGTGGACGCGGTCCGCCGGGGAACCCTCCCGTACGGCGAAGGTGTGGTCCGGCACCGCCGCCCGGACGCCCGGCACCGCGCGCAGCACGGCGACGGCCGCCTCGGGGATCCGGACCCGTTCGGTGAGGCCCGCCCGTTCCGTGGTGGGCTCGCTGCCCCACGGCCGGGTCGTCCAGCGGACCTCCTGGTCACCGGCGACGACGACGGCGGTGGCCGCGTACCGCTCCACGCGCGCGTGGCCGAGGGCGGTCGAGCCGAGGGCGAGGGCCAGGGTGCCGAGCAGCGCGGAGGTGACGGCGACGGCCGCGAAGACGGCCGCCCAGGCCCGCCGGTGCGTCCGCAGGGACCGGACCGCGAGCAGCCGGACGGCGGCGTTCCCGCGCGGGCTCACCGGGACACCGCCGTACGCGCGCGCGGGGCCCCGCCGGGGACGGGACCGGCCGTGGCGCCCGCGGGGCCCCCGGTGGCCGTATACGAGGACCGGCCCGCCCCGAAGAGACCACCGGCCCCCGAGCCACCACGGGTCCCGGATCCGCTCCTGCCCCCAGCAGGACCACGACCCCCGGGAGCCACGGGCGGCGCCCCCAGTACCTCGCGTACCCCGGGCTCGTCCGGTCGGTCGAGGCGGGCGATCAGGCGGCCCCGGTCGAGGAACACCGCCTCGTCCGTCCAGGCGGCGGCCACCGGGTCGTGGGTGACGAGGACGACCGTGGTCCCCCGCTCGTCCACCGCGCGCCGCAGCAGCGCGAGGACCCCGGCCGCGGTGACCGGGTCGAGGGCGGCGGTCGGCTCGTCGGCGAAGACCACCTCGGGCTCGTTGACCAGGGCGCGGGCGATGGCGACCCGCTGGCGCTGGCCGCCGGAGAGGTGCTCCGGGGCGTCCTCCGCGCGGTCGGCGAGCCCGACGGCGGCGAGTCCGGCCAGGGCACGGGCGTCGAGGGCCCGGCCCTCCCGGGCTCCGGCGAGGAGCAGCGGAAGGGTGACGTTCTCGCGCACGTTCAGCGCGGAGACGAGGTTCAGGGACTGGAAGACGAAACCGACCCGGTCGCGGCGGAGCCGGGTGAGGGCGGCGGCCTTCAGGGTGGCGAGGTCGGTGCCCCCGATCCGTACCGTCCCGGCCGTCGGCCGTTCGAGTCCGGCCGCGCACCGCAGCAGGGTGGACTTGCCGGAGCCGGACGGGCCCATCACGGCCACGAACCGGCCGCGCGGCACCACGAGGCTCACCCCGTCGAGTGCGGGGGCGCCGCCGCCGTAGGCCCGGCCCACCCCGTCGAGGGCGAGGGCGGCGGAGTCGGGAGCGGGGGTGGGTCCACCCGGCGTCACTGCGGTCGTCGTCATACCGACAACGCTAGGAAAAGCCAGGTCAGGACGGTATGGAGCGGGCTGCCCAGTGGGGGGTGGAGCTGGCTACACCCCCCACCGGTGGATCAGCGACGGCGGCGCGGGCCCTCTTCGTCGTGCGGGCCGAACAGTTCGTCGGCGAGGGTCGGGAGGTCGTCGAGCGGGGTCTCCTCGGCCCAGTCGGGGCGGCGCGGGCGGCCGTGCTCGTCGAGCTGGGGCAGCTCACGGGTCCGGTCGTTCGCCCCGTGCGGCGCCTCCTGCTCGTCCCGGAAGATGCCCGGCGGCACCCGGTCGGCCGGGTCGGACGCCCGGGTGTCCCGTACCGGCGGCAGTACGGCGGTGTCCTCGACGTCCCGTACGACGGGCAGTACGGCGGTCTCGTCGACGGCGCGGGCCTCGCGGTCGCGGATCTGCGGCAGGACGGCCGTCTCGTCGTCCGGCTGCCCGAGCCGGACGACCGGGGTGGCGACGGTGATCTCCTCGGGCGAGACGGCCGGGCCGTCGGCCCCGCGTCCCCGGGTCGACCGCCCGGACCGGGAGCCGCCCCCGGTGCCGGTCCCGCGGCTGAGGGCCGTGCGCGGGTCGGTGCCGGTCGGGCCGCCCGGCTTCACCACGGGGTTCGGGACGGTGACCTCGTTCGCGGACTCCTCGGGGATCCCGCCCGGCTTCACGACCGGGGTCGGGACGGTGATCTCGTTCGCCGACTCCTCGACGGACCTGGCGGTCCTCCCGGCGGGCTTCCGGGCGTTCTCCGCCTCGCGGTCGGCTGCCGCCCGCTCGGCCGCGGCCGTCCGCTCCGCCGCCCTCTTCTCGGCGGCCCGCTTCTCGGCCTCGGCCTTCCGCCGGGCCGCCTTCGCCGCCTCGGCCCGCTCGGTGGCGGCCAGCTCCGCGGCGGCCCGCTCGGCCGCCGCGCGCTCGGCGGCGGCCTTCGCCGCCGCTTCGGCCGCGATCTTCGCGGCGGCTGCCTTCGCCGCCGCCTCCTCCGCCGCCTTCGCGGCGGCGGCGGCCTCGGCCATCCTGCGGGCCTCCTCGGCGCGCAGCAGCGCCTCCTCGGCCTTGCGCTGCTTCTCCAGACGGCGCTCCTCGGCCTCGGCCCGCAGCCGGGCCTCCTCCTCGGCGGCCTTGCGGAGCCGCTCCTGCTCCTCCTGGCGGGCCTTCTCCTCTGCGGCGAGGCGGCGGCGCTCCTCCTCGGCCGCGGCCTCGGCGGCGAGCCGGGCCTCCTCGGCCTCGCGGCGGGCCTCCTCCGCCTGCCGTTCGGCCTCCAGGCGGCGGGCTTCCTCCTCCTCGCGGCGCTTGCGCTCCTCCTCCTCGGCGCGGAGCCGGGCGAGCTGCTCCTGCCGCTCGCGCTCCAGCCGCTCCTCCTCTGCCTTGCGGGCCGCTTCCTCCTCCTCGCGCCGCTTGCGCTCCTCCTCGGCCTTGCGGCGGGCCTCCTCGACGGCCTTCACCTCGGCCTGGGAGAGCGGCAGCATCCGGTCGAGCCGGTGGCGGACGGTGGTGGTGACGGCCTCGGGCTCCTGGCCCGCGTCGACGACGAGGTAGCGGCCGGGGTCGGCGGCGGCGAGGGCGAGGAATCCGGCCCGTACGCGCGCGTGGAACTCCGGCGGCTCGGACTCCAGCCGGTCGGGCGCCTCGGTGAAGCGCTCCCGGGCGGTCTCCGGGGAGACGTCCAGGACGACGGTCAGGTGCGGGACGAGACCGTCGGTGGCCCAGCGGGAGATGCGGGCGATCTCGGTCGGCGACAGATCGCGTCCGGCGCCCTGGTAGGCCACGGACGAGTCGATGTACCGGTCGGAGAGGACGATCGCGCCCCGCTCCAGCGCGGGCCGGACCAGGGAGTCGACGTGTTCGGCGCGGTCGGCCGCGTACAGCAGGGCCTCGGCCCGGTTCGAGAGGCCCGCCGACGACACGTCGAGCAGGATCGAGCGGAGCCGCTTGCCGATGGGGGTGGCGCCGGGCTCGCGGGTGACGACGACCTCGTGGCCCTTGGCCCTGATCCATTCGGCGAGCGCCTGGATCTGGGTGGACTTGCCCGCTCCGTCGCCGCCCTCCAGGGCGATGAAGAAGCCGGTCGGGGAGGGCGCCTGGGCCGGGTCGGAGCCGCGCAGCGCGTCGCGCAGGTCGCGGCGGAGCGGGACGCCCGCGCGGTCGTCGGTCCTGGCGAGGACGACGGCGGCGACCGGAAGCAGCAGGGCTCCGACGAGGGCGAGCGTGAACGCGGCGCCGCCGTGTCCGAGGACGGAGTCGGCGGAGCCCAGGCGGCGCTGGCCGATCGCGGCGGCGACCAGCGGCGCGACGAGCGCGCCGAGGCCCATGCCGACCCGGGCGGCGGCCTGGAGGTGCTCGGTGGCGCGGGCCCGGCGGGGCTCCTCGCTCTCCTGGTCGATCAGGACGTGGCCGGTGTTGGCGGCGACTCCGGCCGCGTATCCGGCGAGGACGGCGAGGAGGAGCACGGTCGCCGTGTCGGGGACCAGGCCCGTCGCGATCAGGGCGACGCCGGTGACGGCGGTGGCCAGGGCGAGCAGCCTGCGCCGGGACAGCACGGGAAGGACGGAGCGCGCGGTGCGGATGCCGACGGCGGTGGCGCCGCTGAGCGCCAGGACCAGCAGCGCGTACGTGACGGGGCCACCGCCCAGGTCGCGAGCGTGGAGCACGGCGACGGACGCCGCCGCCGCGATGGCCCCGGCGACGAGGGCGCAGGTCAGGACGAGGATCTGGAGGGCTCCCGTGCGGCCCTTCGTACCGGCCGGACGGCGCAGGCCCTCCAGCGGCGAGCGGGGCCGGGGGGTCGCGTCGCCGGGCAGCACCATCGCGTACAGGATGACTGCGGAAGCGGCCAGGAGACCCGCGGCGACGTACGCGCCGAGGGCGGCCTGGTGCTCGGCGAACCAGTCGATGCCGAGGCCGAGCAGTTCAGCGGCCAGGGTGGCGACGAGCAGCAGCGCGGCGGCGGCGGGCACGGCGAGGAAGCCGGTGCGCTGGGTCAGGCGGCGCAGGGCCCCGAGGTGGTCGGGGAGCGGGCGCACGGCCGGGCCCTCTATGGGCGGGGCGGGCAGCAGCGCGGGCGCGGCGCCCTCGCGGCTGATCGTCCAGAGCCGTTCGGCCGCGCCGGTGACGAAGACGGTGCCGAGCAGGTACCAGAGGGCGTCGCCGGGGGTCCAGCCGATCCACAGGGGGGCGACGACGAGCAGGGCGACCCGGACGCCGTCGGCACCGAGCATGGTCCAGCGCCGGTCGAGGAACCCACCCGGCCCGGTCAGCGCGGTCAGCGGACCGAGCAGGACGGCCCCGAAGAGGACCGAGGCCAGCAGACGGGCGCCGACGACGGCGGCCACGGCGAACGCGGCACCCCGGTACCCGCCGCCGAGCGCGCCCTCGGCGACCGCGGCCTGGAGGCCGAGCACGACGAGGACCAGGAGGGCGAGGGCGTCACCGACGCTGCCGACCAGGTGGGCGCTCCACAGCCGGCGCAGCGGCTGATGGCGCAGGAGCGCCCGTACGGCACGCTCCCGGGAGTCCGCGACGAGTGCGGCGTCGGAATCACCGAGGCGGTCTGGCTGCTCTGCTCGCATCCGTCCACCCTATCCGGACGGCCTTGCTCACCGCGGCCCGCGACCGAACATCCGGACGAGCCTGTGACAACGCGCGGCGGGGGCGGGGACGACCTGTCCCCGCCCCCGCCGCACGACGCCCAGCTCCGTACGGATACCGGCGATACCTATTCCGGCTTCGCCGCCGCCGTCTTCTTCGCGGCGGTCGTCTTCTTGGCCGTCGTCGTCTTCGCGGCGGTCTTCTTGGCGGTGGTGGTCTTCTTCGCCGCCGTCTTCGTGGCGGTCTTCTTCGCCGTGGTCGCCTTCTTGGCCGGGGCCTTCTTGGCGGTCTTCTTCGCCGGTGCCTTGGCGCGCTTCTCGGCGAGCAGCTCGTAGCCGCGCTCCGGCGTGATCGTCTCGACGCTGTCGTCGGTCCGCAGGGTGGCGTTGGTCTCGCCGTCCGTCACGTACGGGCCGAAGCGCCCGTCCTTGACGACCACGGGCCGCTCGCTGACCGGGTCGGTGCCCAGTTCCTTCAGCGGCGGCTTGGCCGCCGCCCGGCCGCGCTGCTTCGGCTGGGCGTAGATCGCGAGCGCCTCTTCGAGGGTGATCGTGAAGAGCTGCTCCTCCTCGGTGAGCGACCGCGAGTCCGTGCCCTTCTTCAGGTACGGGCCGTAGCGGCCGTTCTGCGCGGTGATCTCGACGCCCTCGGCGTCCGTACCGACGACCCGGGGCAGGGACATCAGCCGGAGCGCGTCGTCGAGGGTGACGGTGTCGAGGGTCATCGACTTGAAGAGCGAGGCGGTGCGCGGCTTCACCGCGTTCTTGCCGGTCTTCGGGGTGCCCTCGGGCAGGATCTCGGTGACGTACGGGCCGTACCGGCCGTCCTTGGCGACGATCTGGTGGCCGCTGACCGGGTCGGCGCCCAGCTCGAAGTCGCCGCTCGGCTTGGCGAGCAGCTCCTCGGCGAGTTCGACGGTCAGCTCGTCGGGCGAGAGGTCCTCGGGGATGTCGGCGCGCTGGTGGCCCTCGGCGTCCTTCTCGCCCCGCTCGACGTACGGGCCGTAGCGGCCGACGCGGAGCACGATGCCGTCGCCGACGGGGAAGGAGGAGATCTCGCGGGCGTCGATCGCGCCGAGGTCGGTGACCAGTTCCTTGAGGCCGCCGAGGTGGTCGCCGTCGCCGTTGCCCGCGTCCGCCGCGCCGCCGGAGGCGCCCGTACCGCTCGCGCCCTCGCCGAAGTAGAAGCGCCTCAGCCACGGCACCGCCTGGGCCTCGCCGCGCGCGATGCGGTCGAGGTCGTCCTCCATCCGGGCGGTGAAGTCGTAGTCGACGAGCCGCCCGAAGTGCTTCTCCAGGAGGTTGACGACGGCGAAGCTCAGGAAGGACGGGACGAGCGCCGTGCCCTTCTTGAAGACGTAGCCGCGGTCGAGGATCGTGCCGATGATCGACGCGTACGTCGACGGGCGGCCGATCTCGCGCTCCTCCAGCTCCTTGACGAGCGAGGCCTCGGTGTAGCGGGCCGGGGGCTTGGTCGCGTGGCCGTCGACGGTGATCCCGTCGGCGGTCAGCGCGTCGCCCTCGGCGACCTGCGGCAGCCGCCGCTCGCGGTCGTCCAGCTCCGCGTTCGGGTCGTCGGCGCCTTCGACGTACGCCTTCATGAAGCCGTGGAAGGTGATGGTCTTGCCGGAGGCGCTGAACTCGGCGTCCCGGCCGTCGGCCGCGCGGCCACCGATCTTCACGGTGACCGAGTTGCCGGTGGCGTCCTTCATCTGGGAGGCGACGGTCCGCTTCCAGATCAGCTCGTACAGCCGGAACTGGTCGCCGGTCAGACCGGTCTCCGCCGGGGTGCGGAAACGATCACCCGAAGGGCGAATCGCCTCGTGCGCCTCCTGGGCGTTCTTGACCTTGCCCGCGTAGACGCGCGGCTTCTCCGGCAGGTAGTCGGCGCCGTACAGCTGCGTGACCTGGGCCCGCGCCGCCGAGACGGCGGTGTCGGACAGGGTCGTGGAGTCCGTACGCATGTAGGTGATGAAGCCGTTCTCGTACAGCTTCTGCGCCACCTGCATGGTCGCCTTCGCACCGAAGCCCAGCTTGCGGCTCGCCTCCTGCTGGAGGGTGGTGGTCCGGAAGGGGGCGTACGGCGAGCGGCGGTACGGCTTCGACTCGACCGAGCGCACCGAGAAGGCGGTGTCGGCGAGCGCGACGGCCAGGGCGCGCGCGTTCGACTCGTCGAGGTGCAGGACGTTCGCGCTCTTCAGACGCCCGTCGGCACCGAAGTCGCGGCCCTGCGCGACCCGCCTGCCGTCGACCGACGCGAGCCGGGCGACCAGCTGGGACGGGTCGGAGGCGTCACCGGTGCGGCCGGTGCCGAAGGTGCCGGTGAGGTCCCAGTACTCGGCGGAACGGAAGGCGATGCGCTCGCGCTCCCGCTCGACGACGAGCCGGGTCGCGACGGACTGCACGCGCCCGGCGGACAGCCGGGGCATGACCTTCTTCCACAGGACCGGCGAGACCTCGTAGCCGTACAGCCGGTCGAGGATGCGGCGGGTCTCCTGGGCGTCGACCATCCGCTGGTTCAGCTCGCGCGGGTTGGCGACGGCCTCCCGGATCGCGTCCTTGGTGATCTCGTGGAAGACCATCCGGTGGACCGGGACCTTGGGCTTCAGGACTTCCTGGAGGTGCCACGCGATGGCCTCGCCCTCGCGGTCCTCATCGGTGGCGAGGTAGAGCTCGTCGGACTCGGCGAGCAGCTCCTTGAGCTTCCTGACCTGCGCCTTCTTGTCGGCGTTGACGACATAGATGGGCTGGAAGTCATGCTCCACGTCGACGCCGAGGCGGCGCACCTCACCCGTGTACTTCTCGGGCACCTCGGCGGCGCCGCTGGGGAGGTCACGGATGTGCCCGACGCTCGCCTCGACCACATAGCCGGGGCCGAGGTAGCCCTTGATCGTCTTCGCCTTGGCAGGCGACTCGACGATGACGAGTCGGCGGCCGCCGTGTGCGGTCTCGCTGGTCGGGGACAACTTCGCTCTTCTCTCCGGATCGACACTCTCGGGCACGTACGGCACTGGCACGCACGGCAGCGGCACGGACGGTGACGCTCCCGTCGCTGCGGAGTGTGACGGTACAACCCGCCCCCGTGTCAAACGGCGAAAGCCCGCAACGGCCACTCGAACGGTAACCCGAGTCCTGCCATTCCTGCCGCCCGGACTCCCGGTCGGGCGGGGCGGGGCGTGCGCGCGGGGGTGCCGGGGAGAGGTCAGAGGCGGCCGAAGCACCAGACGCCGAGGAGGAGGAACACCGTGCCGGAGAGGCTGGTCAGCGCGACGGCGGTGCGCGGGGCGACCCCGTACGCGACGGGCTCGCGGTGCAGCGTCCGCACGGTGGTCCACAGCAGCAGCGCCCCGCCGAACAGCGTGAACGCAGCTCCCGCGAAGATCGCCGGCCCGCTCTCCATGCCCGTACCCCGTTCCGTTCCGTGGGACGTCGTCCCCCGGGCCCGAGGCTGACACCTCCGGACGTCGTGGGCGCGAATTCCGGGTGAACGACGCGGAGCGGTCCGTACGGTTTCACGAGGATGGCCGGTAGTCACCCGCTCCGTCCGGCCCGTCCCGCCCCCGGCGGGCGGCAGGCGGAAGGGGTGGGCGGGACGTTTCTCCCGAGGTGGGAGCGGGTGTCGGCGACGCCCTGCGGCCCGCCTGCGGGGACGGCGGGCGGGCCGGGTCCCGGGCGTCCGACCAGCGGGTTCCGTCACGGCTCGGGCGGCCGCACGCCGACGGGAGGGCCCGGCGTCCGGGCACCACGGCACCGGCGACGAACCACTCGCCGCCGGATAAGCGGAACATCCCGGACGACCGCCCGCCCGAGGAACGGAACCCCTCGGGGGCGACTTTCCCGGCCACGGACGGCGGCGGACGGCAGCGGACGGCGGCCGTCGCGGGACAGGTCAGGCGGGGGTCTCGTCCCCGTCGGTGACGGGGATCAGGAAGCCCTCCTCGACGAGCAGCCGGATCGCCTGCGGGGTACGGTCCCGCAGCACCACCGGGTCCTCGCCGGTCAGCCGGCCGATCGCGTCGAGGATGCGGCCCGCGCTGAGCGTGCCGTCGCAGACCCCGGCGAAGCCCGCGCCGACGTGGTCGACCCGGGTGGCGCGGCGCATCCCCCGGTTCTGCCGGAGCACCACGTGCTCCGGGTCCTCCGCGCCGGGCAGTCCGACCTGCTCCTGCACCACTTCGGGGGCGAGCGTGAACCGGGCGGCGAGGAGAGCAGCGTCGTCGTGGGCGCGCAGATGGTCCTGGCGCTCGAAGTGGGCGCGGACGGTGGGTCCGAGGGGCTGCTCGACGGGGTGCGGCCACTCCTCGACGAGGATCGACGGCTCGACGGCGCCGGAGGCCACGGCCTCGTTGCGGCGCAGGGTGATCCAGCCGAAGCCCACCGCGCGCGTCTTCCGGGCCTCGAACTCGTCGAGCCAGCCCTCGTACGCCCGCCGGTACGCCTCCGGGTCGCCCCGGTGGTCGCCGCTGTCCCGCAGCCACAGCTCGGCGTACTGGGTGACGTCCTGCACCTCGCGCTGCACGATCCAGGCGTCGCAGCCCACGGGCACCCAGGACCGCAGCCGGTCCTGCCACTCCTCGCCCTCGACGTGCTGCCAGTTGGCGAGGAACTGGGCGTACCCGCCGTCGTTGAGCCGCTCGCCCGCCTGCCGCACGAGGGTCCGGCACAGCTCGTCGCCGCCCATCCCGCCGTCCCGGTAGGTGAGCCGGGCGCCGGGCGAGATCACGAACGGCGGGTTGGAGACGATCAGGTCGTACGTGGCCCCGTCGACCGGCTCGAACAGCGAGCCGGTGAGCAGTTCGGCCTCGCGGGCGCCGGAGAGGGCGAGCGTGAGCCGGGTGAAGTCGAGGGCGCGCGGGTTGAGATCGGTGGCGGTGACCAGGGTCGCGTGCTGCGCCGCGTGCAGTGCCTGGATGCCGGAGCCGGTGCCCAGGTCGAGCGCGGAGGAGACCGGTGTGCGGACGGTGATGCCCGCGAGGGTGGTGGAGGCGCCGCCGACGCCGAGGACGACCCCTTCGTCCTTCTGCCCGATGCCTCCGGCGCCGCCGACGGCGCAGCCCAGGTCGGAGACGATGAACCAGTCCTCGCCGTCCGGTCCGCCGTACGGCCGGACGTCGACCGTGGCGGCCACGGTGTCGTCCGTGCGGACCAGCCAGCCGTCGGCGAGGGCTTCGGCGAACGGCAGCGCGGCGGCGGCCCGCTCGTACCCCACGGACCGCTGGAGCAGGAACAGCCGGACGAGGGTCTCCAGCGGCGAGTCGCCACGGGTGGCGCGCAGGGCGGGCACGGTCTCGCTGCGGGCGAGCGCCGCGTAGGCCGGGGCGCCGAGCAGATCGAGCAGTCCGTCGGCGGTGAAGTCGGCGGCGAGCAGGGCCTCGCGCAGACGGGCGGCGTGCGCGGGCACCGGGAGGCTGGGGGTCAGGCTGGTCGTACTCACGGACCCCATTGTGACCGCCGCCACCGACATACGGGCGGGCGACCCGGCGGGCGCCCCCGATCCGGTCCCGATCCCGCCTCGGTACGGTCCCGAGGCGGCCGTACCGAGGACGGATCGGGGGCGGTCCCGAGGCGGACCGACCCAAACCGGAGGCCGGTCGGAAGCGATCGGAAACGGTCGGTCGGAAACCCGGCTGATCGGGGGGGCGGAGCCGGGGTGGTGCGGGTCCGGCTCCGGCCCGCTACTCCTCGCTCTTGGCCGCGGCGGGCTTGTCCGACGCCTTCTCCGGCGCCTTCTCCGAAGGCTTGTCCGACGACTTGTCCTCGGACTTCGCCGACGGCTTGGCGGCGTCGCCGGAACCCTCGGCGGTGCCACCGGCCTTCGGGGAGGCGGAGCCCGTACCGTTCGCCGGGACGGACGCCTTGGGCTTCTGGCAGCCGGGCTGCTTCGCCATCGCCTGGCCCAGTTCGCCCTCCTCCAGCTTGGACAGCGCGGCCTGGTCCATCTTCTCGATCTTGGTGAGGCCGTCGGCGACGCCCTGGAGGCCGTCGGCGAACTTCTGCTGGTTCGCGGGATCCAGCGCGTCGACCTGCTTCTTCAGGCCCTCGTAGGCCGCCGCCGTGGCGTTGAGCTCCTTGATGGCGTCCTGCTTGACCTTCTCGCCGTTCGCGACCGGCGGCGCTCCGGCGCTCTCCACGGCCTTGGCCAGGGCCCGGTCGGCGTCGGCGATGTCCTGGAACGCCTTCGAGTCGGCGGCCTGGATCTCGGCGGGCTTGCTGTCGGCAGCCGTCGAGATGATGATCTGATGGGCGTCGGCGCGCTTCTGGATCTGGGGCTTCGCCTGGTCGCAGAACGCCTTGGCCCAGTCGCCCACCTTGTCGCCCTCGTCGTCGCTGCAACCCGACAGCGCGAGCACCAGTACCGCGCCGCCGGACAGTGCGGCCGCAAGCTTCTTGTTCACCGGATCGGTCCCTTCCAAGGCTCTCGGCCCGGAACATACACGCCGAACGGGCGAGTTCCACCTTCCGTCCGAGGGATTCGCCCCGGATTGCAGCCTTTCGAACCAAGGGAGAGACCTCACACCCACCCCGGAATCACCCGGGAACGAGACACATGACACACACGGACGCCTCGGATGGCACCCCGTCAGGAGACGCTCACCGCACGCCTCTTGGAGACGCCCACCGCCACCACGAGGACGAGGGCGGCGACCACCGCGACCACCGCCCGTACGACGGGGTCGGCGTCCTTCCCGTATCCGAAGTGGACGACCGCCGGGGCGATGAGCAGCGCGACCAGGTTCATGACCTTCAGGAGCGGGTTGATCGCGGGGCCCGCCGTGTCCTTGAACGGGTCTCCTACGGTGTCCCCGATGACGGTCGCCTCGTGGGCCGCGCTGCCCCTGCCGCCGTAGTGGCCGTCCTCGACCAGCTTCTTCGCGTTGTCCCAGGCGCCGCCGGAGTTGGCGAGGAAGACCGCCATCAGGGCGCCCGTCCCGATCGCCCCGGCGAGGTACGCGCCGAGCGGCCCGACCCCGAGCGCGAAACCGACCGCGATCGGGGCGGTCACCGCGAGCAGACCGGGCGTGGCGAGTTCACGCAGCGCGTCCCTGGTGCAGATGTCGACGACCCGTCCGTACGCGGGCCGCTCGGTGCCGTCCATGATCCCGGGATGCTCGCGGAACTGCCTCCGCACCTCGTACACCACCGAACCCGCCGACCGGGAGACGGCGTTGATCGCCAGACCGGAGAAGAGGAAGACGACGGCCGCGCCCAGGATCAGACCGAAGAGGTTGTCGGGCCGCGACACGTCCATCGAGAGGCCCGGCCCGGCCGCCCGCGCGCCGACATCGGCGACGGCGGTCGCGATGGCGTCCCGGTAGGAGCCGAACAGCGCCGAGGCCGCCAGGACGGCGGTGGCGATGGCGATGCCCTTGGTGACGGCCTTCGTGGTGTTGCCGACGGCGTCCAGTTCGGTGAGGACCCGCGCGCCCGCGCCCGTGACGTCCCCGGACATCTCCGCGATGCCCTGGGCGTTGTCGGCGACGGGACCGAAGGTGTCCATGGCGACGATCACCCCGACCGTGGTCAGCAGTCCCGTACCGGCCAGCGCGACCGCGAACAGCGCCAGCATGATCGAGGCGCCGCCCAGCAGGAACGCCCCGTAGACGGTGAGCCCGATGAGGAGCGCCGTGTAGACGGCGGACTCCATGCCGAGCGCCACACCCGCGAGGATCACCGTCGCCGGGCCGGTGAGCGAGGACCTGCCGATGTCCCTGACCGGACGCCGGTCCGTCTCCGTGAAGTAGCCGGTGAGCTGCTGGATCAGCGCGGCGAGGACGATGCCGAGGGCGACCGCGACGAGCGCGAGGACCCGGGGGTCGCCGCCGTGGCCGTGGATGCCGGGATCGGTGACGCCCCGGAGTCCGGCGTAGGACGACGGCAGATAGGTGAAGGCGACGGCGGCGACCCCGGCGAGCGAGAGGACGGCGGAGACGAGGAACCCCCGGTTGATCGCGCTCGTCCCGCTCCGGTCGGCGCGGCGCGGCGCGACCGCGAGGACCCCGACGACCGAGGTGACCACACCGATCGCCGGGATCATCAGGGGAAACGCCAGACCGTGGTCGCCGAAGGCCGCCATGCCCAGGATGAGCGCGGCGACCAAGGTCACGGCGTACGACTCGAAGAGGTCGGCCGCCATGCCCGCGCAGTCGCCGACGTTGTCGCCCACGTTGTCGGCGATGGTGGCCGCGTTGCGCGGGTCGTCCTCGGGGATGCCCTGCTCGACCTTGCCGACCAGGTCGGCGCCGACGTCGGCCGCCTTGGTGAAGATGCCGCCGCCCACCCGCATGAACATGGCGATCAGCGCGGCACCGAGGCCGAAGCCCTCCAGGACCTTGGGCGCGTCGGCGGCGTAGACGAGGACGACGCACACCGTGCCGAGCAGGCCGAGTCCCACGGTGCACATGCCGACCACTCCGCCGGTACGGAACGCGATCCGCATCGCCCGGTGCGCGACCTCGGCCGGGTCCCTCGCCGGTTCGCCGGGGCCCGGAGTGGCGTCCCGCGCCGCCGCCGCGACCCGTACGTTCGCCCGTACGGCGAGCCGCATCCCGATGTAGCCGGTGAGCGCCGAGAACAACGCCCCGACCAGGAAGAACAGCGAGCGCCCCGCCCGCTGCGCCCAACTGTCCGCGGGCAGCGCCATCAGCAGCAGGAACACGACTCCCGCGAAGACGGCGACGGTCCGCAGCTGCCGGGCGAGATAGGCGTTGGCGCCCTCCTGCACGGCGGCGGCGATCTCCCGCATCCGCTCGGTGCCCTCACCCGCCGCGAGCACCCGCCGAAGGAGGAGCCGCGCGACCAGGAGCGCGAGCAGGGCGACACCCCCGACCGCCGCCACGATCGTCCGGTTCCCGCTGGTGAGCACCGCCGCGGCGAGAGAAGTGGGATACATGGGGACGGATCATAGGGAGCCATACCCGGACAGACGGGGACCTCGCGGGGGCCTCCGCGCGGATGCACCAACCACCCGCCGGGCCCCGGACACCGAGGGCCGGGGCGGGACGACGAACACGCCGGGGCCGGGGCGGACGGCCCGGGGCCCCGGGCGGCTGGGGCCGTGGCCGAGACCGGGGCCGGACCGGGGCTGGGACCGGGGCTGGGGCCAGGACCGTGGCTGGGGCCGGGGCTGGGGCCGTGGCCGGGGCTGGGGCTGGGGCCGTGGCCGGGCTGGGGCCGCCGATGCGCGGTCCGGGCCACCGGACACCCGCACCGAGGCGCACGCCCTTCCCCCGCACGGAGTCTCCCCGCACGGAGTCTCCGCGCACACGGAAAGAGGCCCCGCCGCTTGGGCGGGGCCTCTTCCGACACGTCCTCAGGACAGGATGTCCGCCGCGTTCACCGGCCAGGTCATGCGGATGGTGCCGCCTTCCTCACCGGCGCTCACCTCGACGTCGTCGACGAGCCCGCGGATCACCGCGAGCCCCATCTCGTCCTCTCCGTCGGCGTCGTCGAACTCCTCGGCCGGGGCCGAGGACCGCGCGCCGGGGACACCGGCGGCATCGGCCGCCGCCACCCCCGCGCCCGGAACCTCGTCGCCGACCGCGATGGAGAACGTCTTCTCGTCCTCGGTCAGCACGACCCGGATGGGAGTCGTGACGCCGTTTCCGCGGTGCAGCCCGACGGCACGGGAACACGCCTCGCCGACGGCGAGGCGCACCTCGTCGAGGACCGCCTCGTCCACCCCGGCCCGACGGGCGACCGCGGCAGCCACCAGACGGGCCGTGCGGACGTGCTCGGGCTGAGCGCTGAAGCGGAGTTCAACGGTGGCCATGCGAACCCCCTGGGCTCAGTCGACGGCGTTAACGGCCTCGTCGACCGAGGTGTGGATCGGGAACACCTTGGTGAGACCCGTGATCCGGAAAATCTTGAGAATGCGCTCCTGGTTGCAGACCAGACGCAGCGAGCCCTCATGGGCACGCACACGCTTCAGGCCACCGACCAGCACGCCGAGTCCGGTGGAGTCGAGGAAGTCCACGCCCTCCATGTCGACGACCAGGTGGTAGCTGCCGTCGTTCACCAACTCGACCAACTGCTCGCGCAGCTTGGGCGCGGTATACACATCAATCTCGCCACCGACCTCGACGACCGTACGGTCACCACCAGCGCCGGACACATTGCGAGTCGACAGGGACAGGTCCACGGATCCTCCAGCACCTTGCTATGGAACGATCGTCCCCTCGGATCTCCGGAGCGGAGTCAGGGAACCGATCGCCAGCCGCGATGGCATTCAATCACTTACCAGCAGCCATGCACGACGCCTTGGAAGCATTGTCCGTCATGGCAGTGACACACTCGATGCCGATGGCCAAGAATCACCGCCCCCGTCGTCCGGCCGGGGACACGGGCAGCCGCCCCTCCCCCGGCGAGGTCCTGGACCTGCTCTCCTCGGGCGAGAGCCGGGCCGCGCGCATCACCCATACGGAGCACATGCCCGCCCGGGAGGGCCGTCATGCCGTCTGGCCGCACCGGATCCGCCCGGAGGTGATCGCCGCGGTCGAGAACGCCGGGATCGAGCACCCCTGGGCCCACCAGGCGGAGGCCGCCGAGCACGCCCTCGACGGCACGTCCGTGGTGATCGCCACAGGAACCGCCTCGGGCAAGTCCCTCGCCTACCTCGCCCCCGTCCTGAGCACCCTCCTGGACGGCTCCGAGGCCCCCAACGGTCGCGGGGCCACCGCCCTGTACCTCTCCCCCACCAAGGCCCTCGCCGCCGACCAGCGGCGCGCCGTACGAGAACTGGCCACCCCGCTCGGCACCCGGATCCGCCCCGCCGTCTACGACGGCGACACCCCCGTCGAGGAACGCGAGTGGGTCCGCCAGTACGCGAACTACGTGCTGACCAATCCCGACATGCTGCACCGGGGCATCCTCCCGTCCCACCCCAGGTGGTCCTCCTTCCTCCGTGCCCTGCGGTACGTCGTGATCGACGAGTGCCACACCTACCGGGGCGTCTTCGGCTCCCACGTCGCCCAGGTCCTGCGGCGGCTGCGCCGGATCTGCGCCCGGTACGGCTCCGAGCCGGTCTTCCTCCTCGCCTCCGCCACCTCCGCCGAGCCCGCCGTCGCCGCCCGCCGCCTCACCGGTCTCCCGGTCGTCGAGGTCTCCGACGACGCCTCACCGCGCGGCGAACTGGTCTTCGCCCTGTGGGAGCCGCCGCTGACCGAGCTGCACGGCGAGCACGGCGCGCCCGTGCGCCGCACGGCCACCGCCGAGACCGCCGACCTCCTGACCACCCTGACCCGCCAGGGCGTCCGCTCGGTCGCCTTCGTCCGCTCCCGGCGCGGCGCCGAGCTGATCTCGGTGATCGCGCAGGAGCGGCTCGCCGAGACCGACCGCGCCCTCGCCCGCCGGGTCGCCGCCTACCGGGGCGGCTACCTGCCCGAGGAGCGCCGCGCCCTGGAGCGGGCCCTGCACTCCGGCGAGCTCCTCGGTCTGGCCGCCACGACCGCCCTGGAGCTGGGCGTGGACATCTCGGGCCTGGACGCCGTCCTGATCGCCGGCTACCCCGGCACCAGGGCCTCCCTCTGGCAGCAGGCGGGCCGCGCCGGGCGGTCCGGCGAGGGCGCCCTCGCCGTCATGATCGCCCGGGACGACCCGCTGGACACCTTCCTGGTCCACCACCCGGAGGCGATCTTCGACCAGCCCGTCGAGTCGACCGTCCTGGACCCCGACAACCCCTATGTCCTCGCCCCCCATCTCTGCGCCGCCGCCTCGGAGCTCCCGCTGACCGAACCGGACCTGGCGCTCTTCGGTCCGGCCGTCCCCGACCTGCTGCCCCAGCTGGAGGGCGCGGGACTGCTGCGCCGCCGCTCCACCGGCTGGTACTGGACCCGCCGCGAACGGGCCGCCGACCTGGCCGACATCCGGGGCGGCGGCGGCAGCCCCGTCCGGATCGTCGAGGAGGGCACCGGCCGCCTCCTCGGCACCGTCGACGAGGCCGCCTCCCACACCTCCGTCCACGAAGGTGCCGTCCATCTCCACCAGGGCCGCACCTATCTGGTGCGGAAGCTGGACCTGGAGGACTCCGTGGCCCTCGTCGAGGAAGCCGTCCCGCCGTACTCGACCACCGCCCGCGACACCACCTCCCTCACCGTCCTGGACACCGAGACCGAGGTCCCCTGGGGAACCGGCCGCCTCTGCTACGGCTCCGTCGAGGTCACCCACCAGGTCGTCTCCTTCCTGCGCCGCAGGCTGATCACGGGCGAGGTCCTCGGTGAGACCAAGCTCGATCTGCCGCCCCGCACCTTGCGGACCCGCGCCGTGTGGTGGACGGTCACCGAGGACCAGCTCGACGCCGCCCGGATCACCCCGGAGATCCTCGGGGGCGCCCTGCACGCCGCCGAGCACGCCTCCATCGGGATGCTGCCGCTCTTCGCCACCTGCGACCGCTGGGACATCGGCGGCGTCTCCGTACCCCTCCACCCGGACACCCTGCTGCCCACCGTCTTCGTCTACGACGGGCACCCGGGCGGCGCGGGCTTCGCCGAGCGTGCCTTCCACACGGCCCGCGCCTGGCTGACCGCCACCCGCGAGGCCATCGCCTCCTGCGAGTGCGAGGCGGGCTGCCCCTCCTGCGTCCAGTCCCCCAAGTGCGGCAACGGCAACGACCCGCTCCACAAGCGAGGCGCGGTACGCCTCCTCACGGAACTCCTCCGAGAAGCCCCGGAGCCCCTCCAACCGGCCACGGAGACCCCGGAGACCCCTCAGGAGTCCCTGAAGACCCTGGAGGCTCTGGAGGCCCCGAAGACCCTGGAGTCTCTGGAGTCTCTGGAGCCCCAGACGCCTCCCCGGGCAGCTCCGGACTCACCGGACTCGCCCTCAGGCAGGCCCGGAGACTCCCGGTCCTCCCCGGCAGGACCCCAAGCTCCCGGCGCCTTCCCCGGCCCGAGCTCCTCCCCGGACGGCCCCGGACTCCCCGGTGCCGCTGATGTCCCAGGCGTCCCCGCCGCGTCCACCGGCCCCGGCATCCCCGGTGGACCCGGTGTCGCTGGCGTCCCCGACCGACTCGACGGACCCGGCGGACCCGCGCGGGATCTGAGTTCCGGGCGGTAGGGGCCGAGGGCGACCCGGGCGGTGACCTCGGCGATCTCGCCGCGCAGCCCGCAGCGGACCAGTTCGGCGCCCTGTGCGACGGCCACCCGGGCGGCTGTCGCACAGGCCTCGGCCTCGCCCCACAGCGCCCGGTCGGCGGCGGCGAGCGCGGCCAGATCGGCCGCCCCACCGGCCCGGTGCCGGGCCGCCACCGCCTGCCCGAGCGCGAGCACCGCCCCGAACACCACGCACAGCGCACAGGCCGCGAACGCCGTCCACACCGTCGCCGCACCCCGGTCGCCCCCTTCACGCTGCCGGGACCCGGCCGTCACGGTGTGCCTCCGTGCTCGGCGAGCGCCGCGGCGTCCGCCCGCAGGGTGAGCCCCATGCCGCCGGGGCCCGGGGCCGCCGCCTCCACCGTCACCCGCCACAGCTCCCCCGACCGCGTCACCGCCACCCGGGCGCCCTCGGGGGCGGCGGCCCTCGCGACCGCCTCCGCCGTCGCCACCGGCTCGGCGCGGGCCGCCGACCGGGCGCCCGCCCTCGCCGCGTCCACACAGCGGATCTGCGCGGCGGCGGCAGCCAGCGCCCAGAGCAGGGTCACCGTGAACAGCGCGAGGACGGGCAGCACCAGCGCCGCCTCCACCGTCACGAAGCCCCGGTCAGAACGGCGCTCAGAACGGCGCATCGAGGGCCTTCCCGATCACCGACTCCAGCGCCCCCGAGACCGCCCCGCTCGTCACGATCTTGTAGAGCACCGCGGCGAACCCCGCCGCGGCGATCGTCCCCACCGCGTACTCGGACGTGGTCATCCCCGCGTCCCCGCGCAGGGCCTCCCGCCGCGCCCGCCACCAGCCGCCGGGCCCCGCCCTTCGCACCGCGCCCACCGGACCCGCCCCACCCGGACCGGCCTCCGCCGTGCCCGTCGCCTTCGGCGCGACCTCCGCCGGGCCCACCTCCCGGGCCGCCTCGGCCACCACGCCCTCCGTCCGGCCCGTGTGGACCGCTGTCGCCGTCCTCCGGCCCATGCCCACGGTCCCGCCCTTGCCCACTGCCATGTCGTTCTCCTCGAATCGTCCGTGTTCCGTCATGCCGTCGTCTCGTCGTGCCGTCGTCTCGTCGTGCTGTCGTCGCCGCCGTGCCGTCATGACTGCTGTGTCGTCATGACGGCCGCGCTGTCGTGCCGTCGCTCCGTCGTGACCGCTCATCCGGTCAGGAGGCCCATAGCCAGGCCGATCACCACCGGGGCCACCCCCATCGCCAGGAAGGCGGGCAGGAAGCAGAGGCCCACGGGGGCGCTGATCAGTACCTGCGCCCTGCGCGCCCCGGTCACCGCCATACGGGTCCGGGCCGCGCGCAGGGCCGTCGCGTGCCGGGCCACCGCCTCCGCCGCGGGCGCCCCCGAAGAACCGGCCCTCTCCATGCAGCGGGCCAGCCCCTCGGCCCCCGGTATCGCCCCGAACCGCCCCCACACCTCCGCCGGTTCGCCACCGAGCCGCAACTCCGCCGCCGTCCGGCACAGCCGCTCGCCCAAGGGGCCGCCCAGTGAGCGGCCGACCGCCTCCGCCGCCTCACCCGGCCCCGCTCCGGCCGACGCGCAGGCGGCCAGCAGGTCGGCGGCGAGCGGCAGGTCCCGCGCCGCGGCCTCCGCGTCGGCCGACGAGGTCTCCCCCGCGACGAGCCACCGCCGCGCGCCCGCCCCCACCACCGCTCCGGCGAGCAGGGCGCCGGGCGCCCCGAACAACACCCAGCCGAGACCGGCCGCCCCGAGGGACACGGCCCCGTGCCGCACCCATCCCGGCGGCCCGGACCGCCCCTCCGGCCGCGCGGGCGCGGGCGACGGAAAGAGGGCGCCCGCCCGCCGTCGTGTCCCACGCTCCCGCCGCCCGCCCACCCACTCCCGGACGCCCTGCGCACAGGCCGCCAGCAGCACCGCGAGCAGTACCCCCAGCCGTACGGCGTCGCTCATGTCCGCTCCCCTCCCCGGACGATCCGCGCGGCCCACCACAGTCCGACCGCTTCCAGGGCGCCACCGACGGCGAGACAGCCGAGGCCCGCCGGGGTGTGCAGCAGCACCCGCAGGGGGTCCGCGCCGAGCGCCGCCCCGAGGCCGATCCCCGCCACCGGGAGCACCGCGAGGACCACCACCGTCGCCCAGGCCCCGGCCAGTTCGGCGCGCAGCCGCTCCCGTTGTTCGTGGTGGTCCCGCAGGGCCGCTTCGAGCCGTTCGAGACCGGCGGCCAGGCCCGCCCCGCCGTCCACGGCCACCTGCCAGCAGGCGGCGAGTCCCGCGAGTCCCCCGGCGCCGTCCCGGGCCGCCGCCGTACGCAACGCCTCGGGTACGTCCCCGCCGAACCTGGCGGCTGCCAGTACCGCCGCCTCCTCGCCGCCCAGCGCGCCCGTCTCCCTGGCCGCGAAGGACAGGGCCTGCGCGGGCTGCCATCCGGCCCTCAGTTCCCCGACGAGGGCCCCGCACAGGGCGACCACCCGCCCGGCCCGCGCCTCGCGTTCCTTCCGGCGTCCGGCGGCCCCCAGCCACCGTCCGACGAGCGGCACCGCGAGGGCGCCCGCGACCAGGGGCAACGGCGAGGCTCCGAGAAAGGCGAGGACCCCCGCGACCGGCAGGCACAGCCACGCGCGCCGCCCGCGCGCCACGGCCCACCGGCGGACGCCCCAGGCCCGCCATCCGCCTTCCGGACGGAACGGCGACCGCCCGTCACCCCGGCCGACCGTGCACCACCCACCACCGCCACCGCTCCCGCCAGACCCGCCGAATCCGCCAAGCCCGTCCAGCCCGTCCAGCCCGTCCAGCCCGTCCAGCCCGGTCAGGGTGCCGTCCACGAGGACCGCTCGCGCCCGGCGCGCACCGCGCCGCCGCTCGACCGTCCACCACAGCGCCGATCCGGCACAGAGCGCCGCCGCCACCTGGACCAGCACCCGTACCGCGTCGGGGTCCGTCGCCGTCCAGGCCAGCGCCCGTACCCGATCCAGGTCCGCCACCGTCTGGGCCAGCGCCCGTACCGACTCCGGGTCCGTCGTCATCACGCTCCCCCTCCGATCAGCGACCGCAGCCGCTCCCAGCCCCGTTCGCGTTCGAACCCGGAAGGGCCCCATCGCAGCGCGGGAACCGTGTGGACGAGGCCCTCGCGGTCCCGCTCCAGGACGTGCGCCTCGGCGATCCGCCGCCGTCCGCCCCGGTCCCGCGCCACGTGCAGCACGACCGACAGGCCCGCGCCCAACTGGCTGTGCAGGGCCGCCCGGTCGAGCCCGGCGGCCGTCCCCAGGGCTTCGAGCCGCGCCGGGACGTCCGCCGCCGTGTTGGCGTGGACCGTGCCCGAGCCGCCTTCGTGACCCGTGTTCAGGGCGGCGAGGAGGTCCACCGCCTCACCGCCCCTGACCTCGCCGACGACCAGCCGGTCGGGCCGCATCCGCAGGGCCTGCCGGACCAGGTCCCGCAGGGTGACGAGTCCCGCGCCCTCCTGGTTCGCGGGCCGGGCCTCCAGCCGCACCACATGCGGGTGGTCCGGCCGCAGTTCCGCCGAGTCCTCGGCGAGGACGATGCGCTCCCGCTCGCCCACCAGACCGAGCAGGGAGGCGAGGAGCGTGGTCTTCCCGGTGCCCGTCCCACCGCTGACCAGGTACGACACCCGGGCCTCGATGAGGGCCCGCAGGACCGGGGCGCCGCCGGGCGGTACGGTGCCCGCCGCGGTGAGCTCCTCCAGGGTGAAGGCGCGCGGGCGGACGACCCGGAGCGACAGACAGGTCGAGCCGACCGCGACCGGGGGCAGCACCGCGTGCATCCGGGTTCCGTCGGGGAGCCGGGCGTCCACCCAGGGCCGGGCGTCGTCGAGCCTGCGGCCGGCCACCGCGGCGAGCCGTTGGGCGAGGCGGCGGACGGCGGCGGCGTCAGGGAAGGACACCGGGACCCGCTCCAGGCCGGTCCCCCGGTCCACCCAGACCCGGTCGGGCGCCGAGACGAGGACGTCGGTGACGGCGGGGTCGGCGAGGAGCGGCTCCAGGGGCCCGGTCCCGATGAGTTCGCACCTCAGCGCCTCCGCCGCGCCGAGGACTTCCGTGTCGCCGAGCAGCCGCCCCTGGGCGCGGAGGGCGGCGGCGACCCGGGCCGGGGTGGGCTCGGCCCCGCTGGCGGCGAGCCGCTGCCGCACCGCGTCGAGCAGCCCCGCACCGCCCGCGCCCGCGATCCCAGTCATCCCGCACCGCCAGTGGCCAGGGCGTGTGCCCAGAAGGCGTCGCAGAACCGGCCGAGCGGTCCACGGGGTGCGGCGCCCGGGGGCAGTCCCGCGTCGAGATCGGTCACGATCCCCGGGTCGTAGGGCAGTTCCCCGGCCAGCGGCAGCCGCAGCGCGTCGGCGATCCACCGTTCGTCGAGTCCCGTGGCATAGGGCCCCCGGACCACGGCCCGCAGGTCGCGCACTCCGACGGTCAGGGCGGCGGCCACCCGGTGGGCCGCCGCTACCGCCCGCAGTTCCCCCGGCACGACGAGCAGTCCGAGGTCGAGCTGGGCGAGGGCCTCGGCGCCCGCCGCGTCGGTCCCGCGCGGCAGGTCGACCACGACGACACCGCCCCGGCGGCGGGCGGCGGCGAGCACCGACCGGACGGCCTCGGGCGGCACCGGGGCGGCGGGCTCCCTGCCCCAGCTGAGCACCCGGACGCCCCGCACGGACGGCAGGGACTCCTCCAGGGCGCCACCGGCCAGCCGTCCCTTCGAGGCGGCGAAGTCGGGCCAGCGCCTGCCGTCCTCGCGCTCGCCGCCGAGCAGTACGTCGAGCCCTCCGCCCAGGGGGTCGCCGTCGACGAGCAGGGTCCTCCGCCCGGTCCGCGCGGCGGCGAGCGCGAGCCCGCAGGCCAGGGTGGAGGCACCGGCGCCGCCCCGGCCGCCGACCACCCCCACGGTCAGCGCCCGGCGGCCGACTCCCTCGGCGGCGTCCGCGATGCGGTCCACCAGGACGGTCTCGGCGTCGGGCAGCCGCAGCACGCACTCCGCGCCGATGCCGACGGCCAGCCGCCAGACCCCCGGATCGTCCCGGTCACGGCCGACGAGGACGAGCCCGGGGCGACGGGCCGCGCCCCGGCAGTGGTCCGCCACGTCGTCGCCGACCAGGACCAGCGGCGGATCGGTCCAGTTCGCCCGGCGCTCGGGCACCCGGTGGTGCACCTCGGGCTCCACTCCGGCGGCGGCGCAGAGCCGCAGCAGATCGTCGAGCAGCCCGAGGTCCTCGGTGACGATGAGAGGCCCGGGGCGGCGCGGCTCACCCACGCCGGACTCACCGGCCCCGCCCCGCACGGTCCCGGCCCCGCCCCACACGCTCCCGGTCCCGTTCCCGCCCCGTAAAGCTCCGTCCCGCACGGCCCCTGCCCGCGCGCTCCCCGTCCCGCCCGGCGCACTCCCGGTCCCGGCGGTCCTGACGGATGGCGTCATGGCACGCCCCCTCTCGTGATTCCTGTCGGCCGCGGACTTCGCGACAGGAATCACCGTGGGGCCGCGCCGGAAATCCTGGGGACCCCGCTGAAAAACTGTGGATATCCGAAGCCCTGTGAATAACTTCGCCACCCGCCCGGGGACTGCCCGGAACGCAGCCTGCCGGTTACCGTGAGTGAGGAATCGAGTCCCGGTCGGACATCGGCCGAAGTACCGGCCGACGGTCGGGAGGAAGGAGGCAGGCGATGTCCCACCGCGCGAAAACGGCTCCGGACATGCGACGACCCCCGCCGGGGGGGAGAGCGGGGGTCGTCTTTGCCGGGCCGACTCGGGGGGGGAGGAGCCGGACCGGCTTAGCACGGTCGCGAACGATCCGTGACTTCCATGGTGTACCCGAGAGGCTTCTCAGGCAAACCCACGCGCCCCAGCGTACGCCGAATGGCGGGCACCTATGCTCGGGCTTGTGGAAAACCACTCCTTGCCGCGCGCAGCCGCCTTCTTCGACCTGGACAAGACGGTCATTGCGAAGTCTTCGACGCTGACCTTCAGCAAGTCCTTCTACCGGGGCGGACTGATCAGCCGCCGCGCCGCCCTGCGGACGGCGTACATCCAGTTCGTCTTCCTGGCGGGCGGAGCCGATCACGACCAGATGGAGCGGATGCGTGAATATCTTTCCGCGCTCTGCAAAGGCTGGAACGTCGCCCAGGTGAAGGAGCTCGTCGCCGAGACCCTTCACGATCTGATCGACCCGATCATCTACGACGAAGCGGCTTCCCTCATCGAGGAGCACCACGCCGCCGGCCGCGACGTCGTGATCGTCTCGACCTCCGGCGCCGAGGTCGTCGAGCCGATCGGCGAGATGCTCGGGGCCGACCGGGTCGTCGCCACCCGCATGGTGGTGGGCGAGGACGGCTGCTTCACCGGTGAGGTGGAGTACTACGCCTACGGCCCGACGAAGGCCGAGGCCGTCCGGGAGCTGGCGGAGTCGGAAGGCTACGACCTCGCGCGCTGCTACGCGTACAGCGATTCGGCGACCGACGTCCCCATGCTGGAGGCCGTCGGCCATCCGTACGCGGTCAATCCCGACCGGGCGCTGCGCCGTGAGGCGGCAGCACGGGAATGGCCTGTTCTCGTCTTCGAGAAGCCGGTTCGGCTGAAGCAGCGGCTTCCCGCATTCCGGATGCCACCGCGTCCCACGCTCGTCGCCGCCGCGGCGGTGGGTGCGGCGGCCGTGGGCGCCGGACTCGTCTGGTACGCCTCCCGGCGTCGGCAGGCGGCTCTCGCCCATCGGCTCGCGGATGACTTTGCCCGAATTTGAGTGGAGCGGTGGAGAAGTACGGCCACCGCTTTCGCTTCCTCCGGGACAGGAGTAGAAAGGAATCAGGCCCGCGAGACCAAGGACATCCGAGAGGATCACCTGTTGAGCATGAAGGCCCCACGGACCTAGCACAGAAACCGAGCACCCACGCGACGTCGACCCGTCGATTACGGGCCAGCCGCACCAGGCCACGGGCAAAGTCCCGGCCTGATGGGCACATATTCGAGGACGCATGGTAACTGGGCGGACGTGCCAGCGGCGGTACCGGAACGGGTACCGCCGCAACCCTTTTCCGGACCTGCCGAGAAGCACGCGATCCGTTCGGAGACCGGCGCCCGCCACCGGTTCGGCTCCGGTTCCGCGCCCCCCTTCAGGGACCCGTTCCCAGATGAATGAGGGGCGCCGCGTACGTCAGGCCGCGCCGCGCTGGAGGGCTTCGCAGACCGCCGTCGACTCACGGGCTCCCAGTTCGACCGCGCGCCCGCAGTGCGCGATCCAGCCGCCGACGCCCTCCGGCGTCCCCGACAGATACCCCTCGAACGCGGCGTAGTAGGCGTCGGACCCCTGTTCCGCGTGGCCGACCTCGGCCGGGCAGACCGCCTTGGGGTCGAGGCCGCTGCCGACCAGCGCGATCCGTTCGGCGGCCCGTGCGACCAGGCCGTTGCCGGAGGTGAAGGGGCGCAGGGCGAGCAGTTCGCCGTGCACCACGGCCGCCGTGACCAGGGCCGGGGCCCCGCTGCCCGCGACGATCAGCTCCCCGAGCCCGTCGAGCCGGGCCGCGACCTCGGCGGGGGTCGGCAGCGGGGCGTCGACCAGTGGTTCGTCGGTCCCCTCGCCGTCCAGCCGGGGCCGCCCCACCGAGTCGCCCGGTTCGCCGACGGCGACCAGATGGAGCCGGGCGAGCACCCGCAGCGGCGACTGGCGCCAGATCGAGAGCAGTTGCCCCGCCTCGGCGCCGAGGCGCAGAGCGGCGCCGACCGTGCGGGCCTCGGGGTCCGCGCCGAAGTCGGTGCGGCGGCGGACCTCTTCGAGGGCCCAGTCGGCACCGGACAGGGCGGCCGAGCCGCGCGCCCCGCGCAGAGCCGCCTCGGAGGAGATCTCGTTGCTGCGGCGGCGCATCACACGGTGGCCGTAGACCCGGTCGACGGCCTTGCGTACGGAGTCCACCGCGTCGGCGACGCCCGGCAGGGAGCCGAGGGCGGCCAAGGGGTCAGAGGCGTGCGTACTCATAAGTAGGGAGGCTACGCGCCCCGACGGTCCGCCCCACGTTGGAGTGGTCTTCTTCACGCACCCCGACCACGGGCCGCTTCCGTACCGCTACGCTAGGTGAACATGAAGATCGCTTTCGTCGGGAAGGGCGGCAGCGGAAAGACCACGCTGTCCTCGCTCTTCATCCGTCATCTCGCAGCCAACGAAGCCCCGGTCGTCGCCATCGACGCCGACATCAACCAGCACCTCGGCGCCGCGCTCGGCCTGTCCGAGGAGGAGGCCGCCGCGCTGCCCGCGATGGGCGCGCACCTGCCGCTGATCAAGGAGTACCTGCGGGGCACCAACCCTCGGATCGCCTCGGCCGACACGATGATCAAGACGACGCCCCCCGGGGAGGGTTCGCGACTGCTGGGGGTCCACGAGGACAACCCGGTGTACGAGGCGTGCGCGCGGCCGGTCGTGCTGGACGACGGCGAGATCCGCCTGATGGCGACCGGGCCCTTCAACGAGTCGGACCTCGGGGTCGCCTGCTACCACTCGAAGGTCGGCGCGGTCGAGCTCTGCCTCAACCACCTGGTCGACGGTGCCGACGAGTACGTGGTCGTCGACATGACGGCGGGCTCCGACTCTTTCGCGTCCGGGCTCTTCACCCGCTTCGACATGACGTTCCTGGTCGCCGAGCCGACCCGCAAGGGCGTCTCGGTCTACCGCCAGTACAAGCAGTACGCGCGGGACTTCGGTGTGGCGCTGAAGGTCGTCGGCAACAAGGTGCAGGGTGAGGACGACATCGACTTCCTGCGCGCGGAGGTCGGTGACGACCTGCTCGTGACGGTCGGGCACTCGGACTGGGTGCGGGCCATGGAGAAGGGCCGACCGGCCCGGTTCGAGCTCCTTGAGGCGGAGAACCGGATGGCGCTCCAGGCCCTCCAGGACGCGGCGGACGACTCGTACGTCCACCGCGACTGGGAGCGCTACACGCGTCAGATGGTCCACTTCCATCTGCGCAACGCGGAGAGCTGGGGCAACGCGAGGACCGGGGCGGACCTGGCGGCGCAGGTCGACCCCGGCTTCGTCCTCGGCGAACCGCTGACCGCCTCCCAGCTCGGCTGACACCCGGGAGCGCCGGGCGGGACGGAGCCACGGGGCTCCGGTCCGGAGCCCGCCCCGGAGACCCCGGCTCCGGAGACTCCGAGCCCGGAGACCCCGGGCCCGGGGTCAGTGGCTCGCGGGCTTCGGGGCTCCCGGGGCCGGGACGGTCGCGCCCGCCGGGGCGGCCGGACGGGAGGCGAGGAAGGTCTTCCAGCCGCCCGCCGGGGCCTGACCGACCTTCAGGGTGCGCATCTTGGCGATGACCTCCGGGTCCTGGGCGTCCAGCCAGTCGGCCAGCTGCCGGAAGGACACGCACTTGACGTCCTTGCGCACACAGACGTCGGCGATGGTCTCCTCGATGGCGCGCATGTAGACGCCGCCGTTCCAGGACTCGAAGTGGTTGCCGATGACGAGCGGCGCGCGGTTGCCCTGGTAGGAGCGCTGGAAGGCCTCCACCAGACCGTCGCGCATCTGGTCGCCCCAGTACTCGCGCTGGGACGGGTCGCCCTGGGTGGTGCCCGGGGACTGGTTGACCATGAAGTTGTAGTCCATGGAGAGCGTCTCGAAGGCGCGGCCGGGGACGGGCACGAGCTGGAGGGAGAGGTCCCACAGGCCCGAGTCCTTCTTGGGCCAGATCTGGTCGTTGACGCCGCTCGTGTCGTAGCGGAAGCCCATCTGCGCGCCCGCCTTCACGAAGTTCTTGCGGCCTTCGAGGCAGGGGGTGCGGGCGCCGACGAGTTCCTTGTCGTAGTCGAAGGGCAGCGGCTGCTCGGCGCGCAGACCGGAGTTGCCCTTCCAGTTCTTGACGAAGGACTTGGCCTGGTTGATCTCGCTCTTCCACTCCTCGACGGACCAGTTGCCGACGCCGCCCTCGGCGCCGCAGAAGTGTCCGTTGAAGTGGGTGCCGATCTCGTTGCCCTCCTGCCACGCGCCGCGCAGTTCGCGGACGGTGGCGCGGATGCCCTCGGTGTCGTTGAAGCCGATGTCGGAGCGGCCGGGGCTGTGCTGCGGCGGGTCGTACAGGCCCTTCTTCGCCTCGGGCAGCAGGTACACGCCGCTGAGGAAGTACGTCATGGTGGCGTCGTACTTCTTGCCCACGGTGCGGAAGTGGGAGAAGAGCTTCTGGCTGTCCTCGCCCGAGCCGTCCCAGGAGAAGACGACGAACTGCGGCGGGGTCTCGCCCGGCTTGAGACGGTGCCAGACGGGCTGGTGGGGCTGGGCCCCGGTGTAGGCGGTGGAGCCGTCGCCGATCAGGCGGGGCGCCATGGCGGCGGCGGGGCCCTTCTTGCCGCCCGCTCCGCCGGGGGCGCCCTTGGTGGCGGCGCCCTCGGGGCCCGAGCACCCGGCGAGACCGCCGATCAGGGCGACGGCGAGGGCGCCGGCGGCGAGCGCCTTCCTCTGGGCAGTGGTCCTTCTCCCGGCGGCAGTCATCCGCCCACCTCTCCTCGGTTCCGTGCGAGCCTCCGTGCTGCCGTCCGGCCGCCGTGGGCG
Organism: Streptomyces sp. NPDC059247; assembly: GCF_042754005.1. Taxonomy (NCBI): domain Bacteria; kingdom Bacillati; phylum Actinomycetota; class Actinomycetes; order Kitasatosporales; family Streptomycetaceae; genus Streptomyces; species Streptomyces sp. NPDC059247. Next base: position 556,541 of record NZ_JBHYZW010000002.1, on the reverse strand, counting down.
GGCTTCGGGGTCGGCGGCGTCAACGTCGCACCACCAACACCAAAGAGATGAAACGACAAGCGGTAATACGTTCGCCCTTCACTGGAACAGGTGAATCATTGCCCTGTTTGCCCTGAAAACAGGGCAATGATCTTTACTCTCCATTACGATTCGTTTACCGAGCGTTGATCCTTGTGCCGACGGGGATCCCGCCGGGAATCCCCCGCCGCACGCCGTGCCCCACGGCCGCGAAACCCCTTGTGCGTCCTGCACGAAACCGCGACCGCGCCGCCCCGGAGGAGACGGGAATGCCCCTCACCACCCCTGCCCGCACCACCAACCGACCCCGCGTCCAGCGGCCCCACAGTCCGCCGGGCGGCCCGCGCCGCTTCCGTGTCGCGGGCGCCGACCTCTCCGCGTCCGTCGCCGTCTTCCTGATCGCGCTGCCGCTCTCCCTCGGCATCGCGCTGGCCACCGGGGCGCCGCTCCAGTCCGGCCTCGTCGCCGCAGCCGTCGGCGGCCTGGTGGCGGGACGCTTCGGCGGCTCCCCGCTCCAGGTGAGCGGCCCCGCCGCCGGACTCACCGTCGTGACCGCCGAGTTGATCCAGCTGTACGGCTGGCGCACCACCTGTGCCGTCACGGTCCTCGCCGGGCTCGCCCAGCTCGGCCTCTCCGCCCTCCGCGTGGCCCGCTCCGCGCTCGCCGTCTCGCCCGCGATCGTGCACGGAATGCTCGGCGGCATCGGCGTCACCATCGCCCTCGCCCAGCTGCACATCGTGCTCGGCGGGACCCCCCAGAGCTCCGCCGTGGACAACGTCCTGGGGCTGCCCGCCCAGTTGGCGGACATCCGGCCGGGAGCGCTCCTCATCAGCGCCCTGACCGTCGCCGTGCTCCTCTGCTGGCCCCGGCTGCCGGGCCGCGCCGGGCGCTTCTCCCGCAAGGTCCCGGCGGCGCTCGTCGCGGTGGCCGGGGCGACGGCGGCGGCGACGCTCGCCGGACTCGCCGTCCCCCGGGTGGACCTGCCGTCCTGGAGCAGCCACGCGCTGCCCGGTCCGCCCGAGGGCCCGGTCCTCGGCATCCTGGCCGGGGTGCTCACGATCACCCTGGTCACCAGCGTGCAGTCACTGCTCTCGGCCGTCGCCGTCGACAAGCTCGTCGCCGCCCGCGACGACCACGGCAAGGGCGTCCCGCGCTCCCGTCTCGACCGTGAACTCGCCGGTCAGGGCGCTGCCAACGTGATCTCAGGGGCGCTCGGCGGGCTGCCGGTCGCGGGGGTCGCCGTCCGCAGCGTCGCCAATGTGTCGGCGGGTGCGGTGTCCCGCGCCTCCACGATGCTGCACGGCCTGTGGATCGTGCTGGCGGCGCTGCTGCTGGTGCCGGTGCTCGATCTGATCCCGCTGCCCGCGCTCGCCGCGCTCGTGATGGTGGTCGGCGTCCAGATGGTCAGCATCACCCACATCCGTACCGTCACCCGGCACCGCGAGGTCGTCGTCTACGCGGTGACCCTGACCGGGGTCGCGCTGATCGGCCTCCTGGAGGGCGTCGCCCTCGGGGTCGGCGTGGCCGTCGCGGTCGCGCTGCACCGGCTGGCCAGGACCCGGATCGCCCTGGAGGAACGGGACGGCCGGCAGTTGCTGCGTGTCCGGGGCCAGTTGACGTTCCTCGCGGTGCCCCGGCTGAGCCGGGCCCTGCACCAGCTGCCGCCCGGCGCGGACGTGGTGGTCGAGCTGGACGGCTCGTTCATGGACCACGCCGCCTACGAGACGCTGAGCGACTGGACCGCCGGGCACCTCGCCCACGGCGGCACGGTCGAGACGACCGGCCCGTCCGGGGTCCGGATCACCGAGCCCGCCGCGTCGACTGCCGCCGCCCAGCCCTGCTGCCGCCCGTGGACCCCGTGGCACAACCACCAGTGCGAGGAGCCCCCGGAGGCACCGGGGAAGGACGCCGGGTCTCCGGCACCGGACGGCTCCCAGCGTTCGACGGGGGTTTCGACGGGGCTCCAGCTCGCCCGGGGCATCGGGAAGTTCCAGCGGAACACGGCCCCGTTCGTCCGGGACGAGCTGGCACGGCTCGCCCGGGAGGGTCAGCGGCCCTCCCAGCTCTTCCTGACCTGCGCCGACTCCCGGCTCGTCACCAGCATGATCACATCGAGCGGTCCCGGTGACCTCTTCACCGTGCGCAACGTCGGGAACCTCGTGCCCCGGCCCGGCGAGGAGAGCGGGGACGACTCGGTGGCGGCGGCGATCGAGTACGCGGTGGACGTGCTGCGGGTCGACTCGATCACCGTCTGCGGCCACTCCGGCTGCGGCGCGATGCAGGCCCTGCTGGGCGGTGGTCCCGACGAGCCGACGAGCCCGCTGCGCCGCTGGCTGCGGCACGGGCGGCCCAGTCTGGAGCGGATGGCGAGCCGTCGGCACGCCTGGGCCAGGATCGCGGGGCGGCTGCCCGCCGACGCGGTCGAGCAGCTCTGTCTGACCAACGTGGTGCAGCAGCTGGAGCACCTGCGGGCGTACGAGCCGGTGGCGCGCCGCCTCGCCGAGGGCACGCTGACGCTGCACGGGATGTACTTCCACGTCGGGGAGGCGCAGGCGTACCTGCTCTCCGAGCCCGACGAGCCGCACGGCTACGACGACGTCTTCACCCGGGTCATGCCGACCGGCCCCCGGGAGAGGGTCCGCGCGTCCTGAACCCCGCGCTCCTCCCGTCCGTGAGACTGTGTGGCCCCTTCTCCCACCGCTCGGGAGGAGGGTCCACCACGCACCCGCCAGTTCATAGGTCTAAACCAATTTCCTGGATGCTCTTGTCACCCGGGCATCTGACTGATGAGCTATGACGCGGGACACATACGCACAGAGGACGCCCTGGGAAAGGGAGATGTCGTGAGCAACGAAAGCCTGGCCAATCTGCTTCGGGAAGAGCGACGGTTTTCGCCGCCCGCCGAGCTGGCCGCGCACGCCAACGTGACGGCGGAGGCGTACGAGCAGGCCAAGGCGGACAGGCTGGGCTTCTGGGCCGAGCAGGCCAAGCGCCTGACCTGGGCCACCGAGCCGACCGAGACCCTCGACTGGTCGAACCCGCCGTTCGCGAAGTGGTTCGCGGACGGCGAGCTGAACGTCGCGTACAACTGCGTCGACCGGCACGTCGAGGCCGGACACGGCGACCGCGTCGCCATCCACTTCGAGGGGGAGCCGGGCGACAGCCGTTCGATCACCTACGCCGAGCTGAAGGACGAGGTCTCCCGGGCCGCCAACGCCCTGACCGAGCTGGGCGTCCGCAAGGGCGACCGGGTCGCCGTCTACCTGCCGATGATCCCCGAGGCGGCCGTCACGATGCTGGCCTGCGCCCGCCTCGGCGCCGCCCACTCGGTGGTCTTCGGCGGCTTCTCGGCGGACGCCGTGGCCTCCCGCATCCAGGACGCCGACGCCAAGCTGGTCGTCACCGCCGACGGCGGCTACCGCCGGGGCAAGCCGAGCGCCCTGAAGCCGGCCATCGATGAGGCCGTCGCCAAGTGTCCGCAGGTCGAGCACGTCCTGGTGGTCCGCCGTACGGGCCAGGAGACCGCGTTCACCGAGGGCCGCGACGTGTGGTGGGACGAGATCGTCGCCCGCCAGTCGGCCGAGCACACCCCCGAGGCCTTCCCCGCGGAGCACCCGCTCTTCATCCTCTACACCTCGGGCACCACCGGGAAGCCGAAGGGCATCCTGCACACCTCCGGCGGCTATCTGACGCAGGCCTCGTACACCCACCACGCGGTCTTCGACCTCAAGCCGGAGACCGACGTCTACTGGTGCACCGCCGACATCGGCTGGGTCACCGGCCACTCGTACATCGTCTACGGCCCGCTGGCCAACGGCGCGACCCAGGTCATGTACGAGGGCACCCCGGACACCCCGCACCAGGGGCGGTTCTGGGAGATCGTGCAGAAGTACGGCGTCACGATCCTCTACACGGCGCCCACCGCGATCCGCACGTTCATGAAGTGGGGCGACGACATCCCCGCCAAGTTCGACCTGTCGAGCCTGCGGGTCCTCGGCTCGGTCGGCGAGCCGATCAACCCCGAGGCCTGGGTCTGGTACCGCGAGCACATCGGCGCCGGGAAGACCCCGATCGTGGACACCTGGTGGCAGACCGAGACCGGCGCGATGATGATCTCGCCGCTGCCGGGCGTCACCGAGACCAAGCCGGGCTCCGCCCAGCGTGCGCTGCCGGGCATCTCCGCCACCGTCGTCGACGACGAGGCCAACGAGGTGCCGGACGGCGGCGGCGGCTACCTGGTCATCACCGAGCCGTGGCCGTCGATGCTCCGCACCATCTGGGGCGACGACCAGCGCTACATCGACACCTACTGGTCCCGTTTCGAGGGCAAGTACTTCGCCGGTGACGGGGCCAAGAAGGACAACGACGGCGACATCTGGCTGCTCGGCCGGGTCGACGACGTCATGCTCGTCTCCGGCCACAACATCTCGACCACCGAGGTCGAGTCGGCCCTGGTCTCGCACCCGTCCGTCGCCGAGGCGGCCGTCGTCGGCGCCGCCGACGAGACCACCGGGCAGGCGATCGTCGCCTTCGTCATCCTGCGCGGTACGGCCAGCGAGGACGAGAACCTCGTCAACGACCTGCGCAACCACGTGGGCGCGACCCTCGGCCCGATCGCCAAGCCGAAGCGCGTCCTGCCGGTCGCGGAGCTGCCGAAGACCCGCTCCGGCAAGATCATGCGCCGTCTGCTGCGCGATGTGGCGGAGAACCGGGAGCTGGGCGACGTCACCACGCTGACCGACTCCTCGGTCATGTCGCTCATCCAGACCCAGCTGCCGGCCGCCGCCAGCGAGGACTGAGCCCCGGCCCGTACGACGAGGACGCCCGCCCCGGACCGCTCGGGGCGGGCGTTCCCCGTTCCCGCGGCCCCGTGGAGACGAGCCGTACGTCCGTCGCCCCGTGGAGACGGCCGTAGGGGCGGGGAGGGGCCGACGCCCGACGGGACGAAAGGGATAAAACTCCCTAAAGTTGATCCCGCCGGACGCAGCCCACGCTCCTTAGGTAGGGTAAAGATCGCGTCAGAGACGCGACAAGAAAACCAAGGTGCGCCGGGAAGTCTGGTCGGCATGTGCTCAGCCCTGCCCACCGACCGGAGGTTTTCCCCGTGGCCGCGCCCGCCCCCACCGACCGAGACGACCGCGACACCCGCACCGGCGGCGACCGCAAGTTCCTCGGCCGTCTCCCCCTCCCCGAGCGCCGCTACCTCGCCGACGCCCTGCGCACCGAGACCGTCGGCGGCGTCCTGCTCCTCCTCGCCGCCGTCACCGCCCTCGTCTGGGCCAACAGCCCGCTGCGCGACAGCTACCGCTCCCTCAGCGACTTCCACCTCGGGCCCGCCGCCCTCGGCCTCGACCTGTCGATCCAGCACTGGGCCGCCGACGGCCTCCTCGCCGTCTTCTTCTTCGTCGCGGGCATCGAACTGAAGCGCGAACTCGTCGCGGGCGAGCTGCGCGACCCCAAGGCCGCCGCCCTCCCCGTCGTCGCCGCCCTCTGCGGCATGGCCGCGCCCGCCCTCGTCTACGTCCTGGTCAACACCCTCGGCGACGGCTCCCTGGCCGGCTGGGCCGTCCCCACCGCCACCGACATCGCCTTCGCGCTCGCCGTCCTCGCGGTGATCGGCACGTCCCTGCCGTCCGCGCTGCGCGCCTTCCTGCTGACCCTCGCCGTCGTCGACGACCTCTTCGCGATCCTGATCATCGCGGTCTTCTTCACCAGCGACCTGAACTTCGCGGCCCTCGGCGGCGCCTTCGCCGGACTCCTGCTGTTCTGGCTGCTGCTGCGCAAGGGGGTCCGCGGCTGGTACGTGTACGTACCGCTGGCCCTGGTCGTCTGGGGCCTGATGTACAACAGCGGCGTCCACGCCACCATCGCCGGTGTCGCCATGGGCCTGATGCTCCGCTGCACCACCCGCGAGGGCGAGGAGCACTCCCCCGGCGAGCACATCGAGCACCTGGTCCGCCCGCTGTCCGCCGGGCTCGCCGTCCCGCTGTTCGCCCTCTTCTCCGCCGGGGTGAGCGTCACCGGCGGCGCCCTGCGGGACGTGTTCACCCAGCCGGTCACCCTCGGCGTCCTGCTCGGTCTCGTCGTCGGCAAGGCCATCGGCATCTTCGGCGGCACCTGGCTCGCCGCCCGCTTCACCCGCGCGGAACTCAACCCCGACCTGAGCTGGCCGGACGTCTTCGCCGTCGCCACCCTCGCCGGGATCGGCTTCACCGTCTCGCTGCTCATCGGCGAACTCGCCTTCGAGGGCGACGCCGTCCTCACCGACGAGGTGAAGGCATCCGTCCTCATCGGCTCGCTGATCGCCGCCGTCCTCGCCTCCGTCCTGCTGAAACTGCGGGTGCGGAAGTACCAGGCGCTCGTCACCGACGAGGAGCGCGACGAGGACCAGGACGGCATCCCCGACATCTACGAGGAGGACAATCCGGAGTACCACCTCCGGATGGCCGCCATCTACGAGAAGAAGGCCGCCGACCACCGCGAGCGCGCCCGACTGGCGGGGGCACCGCGCGACGGGGCCGACCGTCCGGCATGATCTGAGTCGGACCGTGGAGAATCGGACCGCGGAGAAGGAAAGGGAGCAGCGATGAGCGACCCGATCGACGGAGCCGAGCGCAGCCTCGGTCAGCTGGTCGCCTCGGCGACCGCCGAGATGTCGGCCCTGGTGCACGACGAGATCGCCCTGGCCAAGGCCGAGATCCGACAGGACGTCAAGCGCGGCGGCATGGGGGCGATCCTGGGCGTCGGCGCCCTGGTCGTCCTGCTGTTCTCGCTGCCGATGCTGAGTTTCGCGCTGGCGTACGCCATCAACACCTGGACCGGTGGGCACAACGGGAACGGGGGCTGGAACCTGGTCTGGTGCTTCCTGCTGTCCTTCGCGTTCAACGTACTGCTGGCGGTGCTGCTGGGCCTGGTCGCGGTCGCCAAGTTCAAGAAGGTCAAGCCGCCGGAGAAGTCCATCGCCTCGGCCAAGCAGACGGCCGCCGTGCTCTCCACCGTCAAGCCGCACCCCCGTCCCGAGCCGGGCGCGGCGCTGGACAGGACGCTGGACAAGGCCTCCGCTGTGGCACGCTCGTCCGTATGACCCTTTCCGAGAGCGGCAACGGCGGGCCGGTACGGCTCGACGGGCCCTGGACCCATCGTGACGTGGCCGCCAACGGCGCCCGCTTCCACATCGCCGAGATGGGCGACGGCCCGCTGGTGCTGCTCCTGCACGGCTTCCCGCAGTTCTGGTGGACCTGGCGGCATCAGCTGCCGGTGCTCGCCGAGGCGGGTTTCCGGGCGGTCGCCATGGATCTGCGCGGGGTCGGCGGCAGCGACCGCACCCCCCGGGGTTACGACCCCGCCAATCTGGCCCTCGACGTCACCGGGGTGATCCGCTCGCTGGGCGAGCCGGACGCCGCGCTCGTCGGGCACGATCTGGGCGGCTATCTCGCCTGGACGGCGGCCGTGATGCGGCCGAAGCTGGTGCGCAGGCTCGCGGTCTCCTCGATGCCGCACCCGCGCCGCTGGCGCTCGGCGATGCTCTCCGACTTCGCGCAGTCGCGGGCGGGCTCGCACGTCTGGGGCTTCCAGCGGCCGTGGCTGCCGGAGCGTCAGCTCGTCGCGGACGACGCGTCCCTGGTGGGCGAGCTGCTCCGGGACTGGTCGGGCCCCCGGTACGGGGCGGACCAGGAGACGGTCGACACGTACCGGCGGGCGATGCTGGTCCCGTCCACGGCGCACTGCTCGATCGAGCCGTACCGCTGGATGGTGCGGTCCCTGGCCCGGCCGGACGGCATCCAGTTCAACCGGCGCATGAAGCGGCCGGTACGGGTGCCGACGCTGCATCTGCACGGCTCCCAGGACCCGGTGATGCGGACCAGGAGCGCGGCGGGCTCGGGCGAGTACGTGGAGGCGCCGTACCGCTGGCGGCTGTTCGACGGGCTCGGGCACTTCCCGCACGAGGAGGACCCGGCGGCCTTCTCGGCGGAGCTGGTCAACTGGCTGAAGGACCCCGAGCCGGACCGCTGACGGCCCCTCTCCTCCCGGCGGGCCGTACGGAATTGCGTCGAACGGCCATGTGCCCCGCGCATACTCCGATTGGAGTGCCCCGAAGTGGTTACCGACCTTGGGGCACGGGCAGACGTCGAAGTATGGGCTGGACGCACGACTACGGTGACACAACAGCACGCAACCGCCGCTCGGCCTCCGGGCCGGGTCCCCGGGAAGGGGGCGGCCCGCCGGACCAGGGCCGCGCGCACACCGCGCGGGGGGTGGAGTTCTCACGGATCCTCCGCCGCCGGGCCCGCTGGGTCTCGGCCCGCCTACGGCATCCGCGCGACACCGCCTGACGCCCCCGGGCCCGCCCCCGAGGGGGTGGGCCCCTACAGGGCGCAGCCCTGGGTGTCGACCTGCTGGGCGGCGGTCCTGCCGCGCTCGATGTCCTCGCGGATCTCGTCGACCGTCAGGGCGTAGCCGGTGTTCGGGTCGTCGAGGGAGCGGGCGAAGATCACGCCGGACACCTTGCCGTCCTCGGTGAGGAGCGGGCCGCCGGAGTTGCCCTGACGGACCGTCGTGTACAGCGAGTAGACGTCCCTGCGCACATCGCCCCGGCGGTAGATGTCGGGCCCGTCGGCGTCGATGCGGCCCCGTACGCGCGCGGAGCGCACGTCGTACGAGCCGTTCTCGGGGAATCCGGCGACGATCGCGCTGTCGCCGCTGTGGGCGTCCTCGTCGGTGAAGGCGAGCGGGGCGGCCTTCAGGTCGGGGACGTCCAGGACGGCGATGTCGCGCTGCCAGTCGTAGAGGACGACCTTGGCGTCGTAGAGCCTGCCCTCGCCGCCTATCTGGACGGTGGGTTCGTCGACGCCTCCGACGACGTGCGCGTTGGTCATGATGCGGCGGTCGGCGAAGACGAAGCCGGTGCCTTCGAGGACCTTGCCGCAGCTCTGCGCGGTGCCGACGACCTTCACGATCGAGCGCTGGGCGCGGGCCGCGACGGGGCTGTCGGCGAGTGCCGGGTCGGGCGGGGTGACCGGGGTGATGGGTTCGTTGGCGAAGGGGCTGAAGACCGGGGGGAAGCCGCTGCGGGCCAGGGTGGAGCTGAAGTCGCCGAACCACCGGGACGCCTGGGAGGGCATCACCTGTTCGACGCCCAGCAGCACCTTGGACTGGCGCACCTCCTTGCCGACGGTGGGCATCGAGGTGCGGGCGAGGGCGGAGCCGATCAGCCAGGCCACCAGGAGCATCGCGACCACGTTGACCAGCGCGCCGCCCGTGGCGTCGAGGGCGCGCGCGGGTGACCAGGTGATGTGCCGGCGCAGTCGGCTGCCGAGGTGGGTGGTGAAGGCCTGGCCGACGGAGGCGCAGACGATGACGACCATCACGAAGACGACGGTCGTCGTGGTGGAGACCTCGCTGCTGTCGGTGAGCTTGTCCCAGAGCATCGGGAGCAGCAGGACGGCGACGAGACCGCCGCCGAGGAAGCCGATCACCGACAGGATGCCGACGACGAATCCCTGGCGGTAGCCGATGACCGCGAACCACACGGCGGCGAGCAGCAGCAGGATGTCCAGCACGTTCACCGTCAAATGCCTCGCAGATTCGTTTCCGGTCGCCGGAGGGGCAGCCTGTTGGCCGGGAGGGCGGGCGCCGGGTGGTCGGCCCGCGCGCCGGGTTCAGCCTGTCATGACCGCCAGTCGAGCGGGACCTGCTTGGCGTGGTCCCAGGGTCGCTCCCAGCCGGAGAAGTGGAGCAGCCGGTCGATCACCCCGGCGGTGAACCCCCAGACCAGGGCGGACGCGACCAGGAACGCGGGGCCCCGGTGGCCGCTCGGGTGGATCGCGGTGGCGCGGTTCGCGGGGTCCGTGAGATCCGCCACGGGGACGGTGAAGACGCGGGCGGTCTCGCCGGGGTCGACGGCGTCGACCGGGCTGGGGGTGCGCCACCAGCCGAGGACGGGGGTGACGACGAAGCCGCTGACCGGGATGTAGAGCCGGGGCAGGACGCCGAAGAGCTGGACGCCCGCCGGGTCGAGTCCGGTCTCCTCCCGGGCTTCGCGGAGGGCGGCGCGCAGGAGACCGCCGTCGGCCGGGGGGCCGTCCTCGGGGTCGAGGGCGCCGCCGGGGAAGGAGGGCTGTCCGGCGTGCGAGCGGAGGCTGCCGGACCGCTCCATGAGGAGCAGTTCGGGGCCGCGCTCGCCCTCGCCGAAGAGGACGAGGACGGCGGACTGGCGGCCCGCTCCGCTGGCGGGCGGCAGGAAGCGGCTGAGCTGCTCGGGCCGGACCGTGCGGGCGGCCCGGTCGACGGGGCCGAGCCAGCCGGGCAGCCCGTCCCGGCTGAGCAGGCCGTCGCTGCCCGGCCCGTGGATCTGTTCGTCAGTGCGCGTCATAGGCACCCCCGTGGTTCACAACGCGGTCGATGTACGGGTTCGTTCCCCGGGTCCGGGCTCCGGCGCGGGCCGCCGGCGGGCGGGCTCAGTCGCGCGCGCCCAGCGGGGGTGCCGGGCGGCCGGGGTAGTCCGGGGGCGGGTTGAGCCGCTGGCCGGGGAGGCCGCCCTTCTCGTACTTGAGCAGCTTCTTCGCCTTCTCCGGGTCGGTCTCGCCCTCTCCGTACGAGGGGCAGAGGTGGGTGATGGGGCAGGCCCCGCAGGCGGGTCTGCGGGCGTGGCAGATGCGGCGGCCGTGGAAGATCACCCGGTGCGAGAGCATGGTCCACTCGCTCTTCGGGAAGAGGGTGGCGACCTCGGCCTCGATCTTCACGGGGTCGGTGGAGGCGGTCCACCGCCAGCGCCGGGCGAGCCGCATGAAGTGGGTGTCGACGGTGATGCCGGGGACGCCGAAGGCGTTGCCGAGGACGACGAAGGCGGTCTTGCGGCCGACGCCCGGCAGTGTGACGAGGTCGTCGAGACGGCCGGGGACCTCGCCGCCGAAGTCGTCGCGGAGGGCGGCCGAGAGGCCCATGATCGACTTGGTCTTGGCGCGGAAGAAGCCGGTGGGGCGGATCAGCTCCTCGACCTCCTCGGGGACGGCGGCGGCCAGGTCCTCGGGGGTCGGGTACGCGGCGAAGAGGGCCGGGGTGGTCTGGTTGACCCGCAGATCGGTGGTCTGGGCGGAGAGGACCGTGGCGACGAGCAGCTCGAAGGGGTTGCGGAAGTCCAGCTCGGGATGGGCGTACGGGTAGACCTCGGCGAGCTCGCGGTTGATCCGGCGGGCCCGGCGGACCATGGCGATCCGCGACTCCGGCGCGGCCCCGGCGGTCGGGGTCGGGGTGCCGGGCGCGGTCGTGGCGGCGGAGGCCCGGGGCTTGGTGGCGGTGGCCTTGGCGGCGGTGGCCTTGGCGACGCGCTTGGCGGTCGCCCTGGCGACGGGCTTGGCGGCGGGCTTGGCGGCGGGCTTCTTCGCGGGTGCGGCGGAGGATGTGGCCTCGGCGGCCGTGGCCTTGGTTCCGGCCATGGCCTGGGCTCCGGCCGTCGCCGTCCCGGCCGTCACCGGCTTCTTCGCGGGCGGGGAGGCCGTGGCCCCGGAAGCGGTCGCCCCGGAAGCCGTGGCCTTCCTCGGGGCGGGGGAGGCCGACGACTTCTTCGCGGCCCTGGTGGCGGCCGTGGCCTTCTTCGGCGCCGAGGTCCTGGTGGCCCCGCCCTTCGAGGTCCCGACCTTCGCCGTACCGCCCTTCGACGTCCCGGTCCTCGGTGCCGTCGTCCCGCGTTCCGGCGCGGCCGACTTCCGTTTCACGGCTTTTGCCCGTTTCGGCACACCGTGTTCGCCCACGGCGGAATTACCTTCGGCCGACACTCTTTCAGCCCCCTTGGCCTGCGCTCTCACCGGCGAGTTGGACACCCGGCCAGCCTAGGCGCCGCCGCCGACATCCGTCCCGGGCGTGGCCGATCAGCCCCCAATCGGGCCCCTGACGTACGGAAGAGCGACTCGGTGGGTCAAACTTGTTGTGATTGATCGCACTGTTTTGTACGTCCGGCATCATGGGACCCAGCCAGGTCCCTGAGCAGGTCGACAGTATGGAGAGAACTCGTGGACGACGTTCTGCGGCGCGCCCCGCTCTTCGCGGCGCTCGATGACGAGCAGGCTGCTGAGCTGCGCGCCTCGATGGGCGAGGCGACCCTCGCCCGAGGTGACGCGCTCTTCCACGAGGGCGACCCGGGTGACCGCCTGTACGTGGTGACCGAGGGCAAGGTGAAGCTGCACCGCACCTCCCCCGACGGCCGCGAGAACATGCTGGCCGTCCTCGGCCCCGGCGAGCTCATCGGCGAGCTGTCCCTCTTCGACCCGGGCCCGCGCACCGCGACCGCGACCGCGCTGACCGAGGTCAAGCTGCTCGGTCTGGGCCACGGCGACCTCCAGCCCTGGCTGAACGCGCGCCCCGAGGTGGCCACCGCCCTGCTGCGCGCGGTCGCCCGCCGCCTGCGCAAGACCAACGACCAGATGTCCGACCTGGTCTTCTCGGACGTCCCCGGCCGGGTCGCCCGCGCGCTCCTCGACCTGTCGCGCCGCTTCGGCGTGCAGTCGGAGGAGGGCATCCACGTCGTGCACGACCTCACCCAGGAGGAGCTGGCCCAGCTGGTCGGCGCCTCCCGCGAGACGGTCAACAAGGCGCTCGCCGACTTCGCCCAGCGCGGCTGGCTGCGCCTGGAGGCCCGCGCCGTGATCCTGCTCGACGTGGAGCGCCTCGCGAAGCGCTCGCGATAGTCGCTCCCGTACGCGAGGAGGCCCCCCGGTCCGTCAGGACCGGGGGGCCTCCTCGTATGTCAGGCGCGCGCGGTCAGCGCTTCGAGCCGTCCACGATCACCGGGGTGGAGGAACCGTTCCCGCAGGGCACGGTGTAGATCGCGTTCTTCCCCGCCGCTTCCTTGAACGCGTCGATGCACTGGTTCATCAGGACCTTGTCCGTCAGCGAGTCGTTCAGGATCCGGTTGGCGCGGGCGATGCCCTCCGCCTCGATCCGGCGCCGGTCGGACTCGGCCTTCGCGGTCCGGGCGGCCTCGGTGGCCCGCTCGGTGGCCTGCTGCTGCTGGATCTTGCGGTCGATCTGGCCCTGGAGGGCCTCCGAGGGCTTCACATTGCGCAGGTTCACCGTGGTGACGACGATCCCGCGCGGGGCCAGCCGCTCCTCGACCAGGGTGGCGATCTCGGCGTTGATCTTCTCGCGGTCGGAGGCGTACCCCTGCTCGCTCGAATAGCGGGCGAAGACGTTCCGGACGATCTCACGGCTGTCCGGGAAGACGAGCCGCTGCTGGATGGCGTCCTCGCTGCCCGCGAGCTTGTACAGCTCCACGGCCTTGGACGGGACGACGGCCCACTTCACCGTCACCTCCGCGTACATGACACCGCCCTGCGAGGAGCGGACCTCGACCACGTCCTTGTCGGAGAGGTTGAGGTCGACCGGGCGGGTCGAGAAGGTCGTGACCTCGGTGAAGGGCGACTTCACGTGCATACCCGAGGTCATCGGCGAACCGACCTTGCCGAAGGCGACCGGGACACCCACCTCGTACGCGCTGATCACGTACGTCATGCTCGTGACCAGCGAGAGGAGACCGGCGACCGCCGCGCCGATCGCGCCGAGGCGCAGCCCCTTCGAGTCGTTGGAGCGGGCGACGAAGTAGAGCACCACTGCGGCTATGAGCAGCAGGATGGCGACGACGAACACGGGCGTTCCCCCCGAAAGCTGACAACAGAAGTAAGCGGAGCGTAAAGCACAGGTCAAAGAGACCGAAGGGCCGGGTCCCACCTCGGGACAGGATCGTGACGCACCCGGCCCCGGAACCGGGCGACGGGCCCCGTACCCGCCCATGACGCCCACGGACCGCCGCGCCGCCCGGCTCAGCTCCCGCCGCGCTCCCGCAGGTACTCCAGCTGCGCCCGTACGGACAGCTCCGCCGCGGGCCACAGCGAACGGTCCACGTCCGCGTACACCCGGGCCACCACCTCCGCCGACGTCCGGCAGCCCGCCTCGACCGCCGCCGCCACCTGCGCGAGCCGGGCCGCCCGGTGCGCCAGATAGAACTCCAGCGCCCCCTGCGCGTCCTCCAGGACCGGGCCGTGCCCCGGCAGGACCGTGCGCACCCCGTCGTCGACCGTCAGCGACCGGAGCCGCCGCAGCGAGTCCAGGTACTCCCCGAGCCGCCCGTCCGGATGCGCCACCATCGTCGTCCCGCGCCCCAGGACCGTGTCCCCCGTCAGCACCGCCCCGTCGGCCGGCAGATGGAAGGAGAGCGAGTCCGAGGTGTGCCCGGGGGTCGCGACCACCCGCAGCTCCAGACCGCCGACCGTCACCACCTGCCCCGCGCCGAGGCCCTCGTCGCCGAGCCGCAGCGCCGGGTCCAGGGCCCGTACGGGCGTCCCCGTCAGCTCCGCGAACCGGCCCGCGCCCTCCGCGTGGTCCGGGTGCCCGTGGGTCAGCAGGGTGAGCGCGACCCGCTTGCCGAGGCGCTCGGCGGTCGCGACCACCCCGCTCAGGTGCCCCTCGTCCAGCGGACCGGGATCGACGACCACGGCGAGGTCCGAACCGGGCTCGGACAGCAGCCAGGTGTTGGTGCCGTCCAGGGTCATCGCCGACGGGTTCGGCGCGAGGACGTTCACGGCGCGGGTGGTCGCGGGCCCGGAGGCCACCACTCCTCGCGGCTGCCCCGGCAGCGCGGCGGCGTCGCTCACCGCGCACCCCCCAGCGGGACGATCTTGGTGAACTCCTCGTGCCCCGGCCAGCTCAGGACCAGCTCGTCGCCCTCCAGGCGCGCCCGCGCGAGCACCGGCGCCAGGTCCCGCTCCCCGGCGGCGGCCAGCGCCCGCGCCGCCGTGCCGTACGGCTCCAGGGTCCGCAGCGTCGAGATCGTCGGCGGCATCATCGTCAGCTCGCCCCGGTCGTACCCGGCGGCGGCCTCGGCGGGGCGGGTCCACACCGTGCGGTCGGCCTCCGTGGAGGCGTTGCGGGTGCGCTGTCCGGCGGGCAGCGCGGCCACGAAGAACCAGGTGTCGTACCGGCGCCGCTCGAACTCCGGCGTGATCCACCGCGCCCACGCGCCCAGCAGGTCCGAGCGCAGCACCAGCCCCCGCCGGTCCAGGAAGTCCGCGAAGGACAGCTCCCGGGCGACCAGCGCCTCCCGGTCCCGCTCCCAGTCCGCGCCGGTCGTGTCGCCGACGACGCCGTCGGCGGTCTCCCCGGCGAGCAGGACGCCCGCCTCCTCGTACGTCTCGCGCACGGCCGCGCACACCACGGCCTGCGCCCGCGCGGGATCGTCCAGACCGAGCCGTGCGGCCCAGGTCTCCAGACCGGGGCCCGCCCAGCGCACCGGCTGCTCGTCACGCGGGTCGACACCGCCGCCGGGGTAGGCGTACGCGCCCCCCGCGAAGGCCATGGAGGTCCGGCGGCGCAGCATGTGGACCTCGGGTCCCTCGGGCGCGTCCCGCAGGAGCATGACGGTGGCGGCGGGCCGGGCGTCCACCGGAACCAACTCGCCGGCGGTGAGGGCGCGGATGCGGTCGGGCCACTCGGCCGGGTACCACTGGCCGTCGGACCGCCGCCCGGTCTGCCCGGTCCGCTCGGTCTGCCCGGCCCGCTCGGCCCGCTCGGTCCGCCGAGGGGCCGGGTGCTCCGGCTCCCGCAGGTCCGACCGCTCCGGCTGACCCGGCTGCTCCGGCCGCTCCGCGTGCCGCTGATCCGGCCGTTCCGGCACCTGTTCCGGCCCCTGCTCCGACTGCTGCGGCTGACCATTCGTCGACATGGCCGGATGCTATGCGCCGGGCCGCGAATGCACGAGGGCCGGTTCCCCGTCACGGGGAACCGGCCCTGAGCGCGTGGTGGTGGGGGTCAGCCCTCGACCAGCTCCACCTGGACCTCGACCTCGACGGGCGCGTCGAGCGGCAGTACGGCCACGCCGACGGCGCTGCGCGCGTGCACGCCCTTCTCGCCGAGGACCGCGCCGAGCAGCTCGCTGGCGCCGTTGACGACGCCCGGCTGCCCGGTGAAGTCGGGGGCGGAGGCGACGAAGCCGACGACCTTGACGACCCGCTTGATCCGGTCCAGGTCACCGGCGACCGACTTCACGGCCGCGAGCGCGTTCAGCGCGCAGGTGGCCGCGAGCTGCTTGGCCTCCTCGGCGGTGACCTCGGCGCCGACCTTGCCGGTCAGCTGGAGCTCGCCGCCCACCATCGGGAGCTGACCCGAGGTGTAGACGTACGCGCCGGAGCGCACGGCCGGCTGGTACGCGGCCAGCGGCGGCACGACCTCCGGCAGGGTCAGGCCGAGCTCGGCGAGCTTCGCCTCGACGGCCCCGCTCACGACTTGGCCCGCTTCAGGTAGGCCACGAGCTGCTCGGGGTTCGGCCCGGGAACGACCTGGACGAGCTCCCAGCCGTCCTCGCCCCAGGTGTCCAGAATCTGCTTGGTCGCGTGCACCAGAAGCGGCACCGTGACGTACTCCCACTTGGTCATGGAGCCGACTGTATCCGCTGCCGCGGACCTGTCCCGCCGAGACCGCCCCTCAGGAGCCCCCTAGGTGACTTCTCCGGGGCGGTCTCCTGATTGGGCGCCGCCGCCAGTGGTTAGGCTCGACAACGTGAGCAGGCTCCAGGTCGTCAGTGGCAAGGGCGGTACCGGTAAGACGACGGTCGCCGCCGCCCTCGCCCTCGCCCTCGCGACGGAGGGGAAGCGGACCCTCCTCGTCGAGGTCGAAGGCAGACAGGGCATCGCACAGCTCTTCGAGACGGAGGCCCTTCCGTACGAGGAGCGCAAGATCGCCGTCGCGCCGGGCGGCGGCGAGGTGTACGCGCTGGCGATCGACGCCGAGCGCGCGCTCCTCGACTACCTCCAGATGTTCTACAAGCTGGGCGGGGCCGGGCGGGCCCTGAAGAAGCTCGGCGCGATCGACTTCGCGACGACGATAGCGCCGGGCGTCCGGGACGTCCTGCTGACCGGCAAGGCCTGCGAGGCGGTCCGCAGACGCGAGAAGCACGGCGGCCACACCTATGACCACGTGGTCATGGACGCGCCCCCGACGGGCCGCGTCACCCGCTTCCTCAATGTGAACGACGAGGTGGCGGGCCTGGCCAGGATCGGTCCGATACACAACCAGGCGCAGGCCGTGATGCGGGTCCTCAAGTCCCCCGAGACCGCGGTCCATCTGGTGACCCTGCTGGAGGAGATGCCGGTCCAGGAGACCGCGGACGGCGTCGCGGAGCTGCGGGGCGCCGAACTGCCGGTGGGCCGGGTCGTGGTGAACATGGTCCGGCCGCACGTCCTGGACGCCGCCGCGCTGCGGGCCGCCTCCGGCGGACACCGCGACGCGGTCGCGCGGACGCTGGTGGCCGCCGGAGTGCCGGGGGGCGCGGAACTGGTCGATCCGCTGCTCGCCGAGGCGGCGGAGCACGCGCGGCGGGTGGAGCTGGAGCGGGCCCAGCGCGAGGCCCTCGACGGCATCGGCGTGCCGACGTACGAGCTGCCCTTCCTGGGGGACGGGGCGGACATCGCGGGTCTCTACCGGCTCGCGAAGGAACTGCGGAGGCAAGGGGTGGGCGCGTGACGCAGACGCAGAAGTCGTCGGTGGGGGGCGGTCTCGACGCGGCTCCCGTCCTGGAGCTCGATCCGCTGCTCGACGACCGGGGCACCCGCATCATCGTCTGCTGCGGTTCGGGCGGTGTCGGGAAGACGACCACGGCGGCGGCGCTCGGTGTGCGGGCGGCGGAGCGCGGGCGGCGGGTGGTGGTCCTCACCATCGACCCGGCCCGCCGTCTCGCCCAGTCGATGGGCATCGACTCCCTGGACAACACCCCGCGCCGGGTGGCGGGCGTCAAGGGCTCCGACGGCGGCGAACTGCACGCCATGATGCTGGACATGAAGCGGACCTTCGACGAGATCGTCGAGGCGCACGCGGAGCCCGAGCGGGCGCGGGCGATCCTGGAGAACCCCTTCTACCAGTCCCTGTCGGCCGGGTTCGCCGGTACCCAGGAGTACATGGCGATGGAGAAGCTGGGCCAGCTCCGGGCCCGTGACGAGTGGGACCTGATCGTGGTGGACACCCCGCCGTCGCGGTCCGCCCTCGACTTCCTGGACGCGCCGAAGCGGCTGGGTTCCTTCCTCGACGGGACGTTCATCAAGCTCCTGATGGCACCGGCGAAGGTGGGCGGCCGGGCCGGGATGAAGTTCCTCAACGTGGGGATGTCGATGATGACGGGGACCCTGGGGAAGCTGTTGGGGGGTCAGTTCCTCAGGGACGTGCAGACGTTCGTCGCCGCGATGGACACGATGTTCGGCGGGTTCAGGACCCGCGCGGACGCCACGTACCGGCTGCTCCAGGCGCCGGGCACGGCCTTCCTGGTGGTGGCCACGCCGGAGCGGGACGCGCTGCGCGAGGCCGCGTACTTCGTGGAGCGGCTGGCCGCCGAGCGGATGCCGCTGGCCGGACTGGTCCTCAACCGGGTGCACGGCAGCGGCGCCGCCGGACTCTCGGCCGAGCGGGCGCGGGCCGCCGCGGAAAATCTTGAGGAGGGACGCATGGTGGATCAGATGGCCGGGAAGAATCGTCGGAGTGGCTCCCCGGCCACCGACCCCGAGCCTTCCGACATCGCCACCGCCGCCGCCCTTTCCGTATCCGAGGCTGCCCCCACAGCCGACCCGGCACAGGAAACAGACGCGCACGACCCGGCCACCGAAGCGGACGCGGACGTGACCGTGGGAAGAGACGTGACCGCCCCCCCGGACCTCGGTGCGGACACACCCGTGGACGTGGGCATCGGCGGGGACATACACACGCCCGTGGCGTCCGGTGCCGATCCGCACGCGGGCGCGGAGACCGAGGCGGACGTACGGCAGCTCACCGCGGGACTATTGCGCCTGCACTCCGAGCGGATGCGGGTGCTCGCGCGCGAGCGGCGCACACGCGACCGCTTCACCGCGCTCCACCCCGAGGTGGCGGTGACCGAGGTGGCCGCCCTGCCCGGCGATGTGCACGACCTCGCCGGACTACGGGCCATCGGTGACCGTCTCACAGCCGGGCGGACGGGCTCGGCCTGAGCGATCGACGGGCCCCCCGCGCCTCGGCGCCGGAGTCCGTACGTGCCGGGTCGCCCGCCCGAGCGGGGCTGACGACTTCATGGAGGACCGGACCCACCGGGGTCGAGTCGCTCCGGCGCTCGCGCGCCCACCCGGGGCCGGCGTCTGGCCGGTGTGTACGCGGCGTCCAAGGATCGGCGCCCGCGCCCACCCGGGGCTAGCCCACCGCCGCGTACGCCTCGTACGTCGCGTCGTCCTCCATGGCCACGGGCAGCAGGCCCGCTCCGCGCTCGTACTCCGTGCGCGCGGTCTCCAGGAGACGGCGCCACGAGGTGACGGTCGGCCTGCGGCGCAGCAACGCGCGGCGCTCGCGCTCCGTCATGCCGCCCCACACACCGAACTCCACGCGGTTGTCGAGGGCGTCGGCGAGGCACTCGGTCCGCACCGGGCATCCGGTGCACACCGCCTTCGCCCTGTTCTGCGCCGCTCCCTGGACGAAAAGTTCATCCGGATCGGTAGTGCGGCAGGCCGCCTGCGCACTCCAGTCAGCTACCCAGCCCATACCGGCGCCGTCCTCTCCCGAATCGAGGCTCCCCCACGGCGACAGCGGCATATTCACCGCTGCCAGTTGGGACGTTACGGAAGGCCGGGACGCCGCAACACCCCCTTCAGGCCCAATCTTGGATGGCCCGAACGGACTATGCGTACGCGTCAGATCACCCAGAGGAGTGACCGGAGGACATGCGCGTGCTAATGGACATACCGCCTGGACATGCCCGTATCGCTCGGGTCCGCTCGGGACACCGCATGACGCATGAGCCGTAATCGGACACGAGCCGCCCGCGCTTCGGGGTCGCGGGATTTCATGTCGATGTCACACCCGGGTCTTGATGCCGGACCACACTGCTGTGACAGTTGGGAGCAGCTTAGGCCAAGGCATATACGTGTGTCCGGCGAATGAGAACGTAGGCTGCCCCCATGGCAAAGAAGCGCTCGGGCGGTGGTCTGACCGGGACCCAGCAGGCCGCCAAGTTCCTCGGTGTCAGCGTGCTCTCCGGAGCCGTGCTGGCGGGTATCGCCCTGCCCGCGGCCGGGGTGTTCGGACTGGCCGCGAAGGGCACGGTCGAGGGGTTCGACGAGATCCCCTCCAATCTGAAGACTCCTCCGCTGAGTCAGCGCACCAAGATCCTGGACTCCGAGGGCGGTCTGATCGCCACGGTGTACTCGCGGGACCGGACGGTCGTCCCGCTCGACAAGATCTCCCCGTACATGCAGAAGGCGATCGTCGCGATCGAGGACGGACGCTTCTACGAGCACGGGGCGGTCGACCTCAAGGGCGTGCTGCGCGCGATCAACAAGAACGCGCAGTCCGGTGGCGTCTCGGAGGGCGCGTCCACGCTGACCCAGCAGTACGTGAAGAACGTCTTCGTCGAGGAGGCCGGTGACGACCCGGAGAAGGTCGCGCAGGCCACCCAGCAGACCATCGGCCGCAAGGTCCGCGAGCTGAAGTTCGCGATCCAGGTCGAGGAGGAGCTGGGCAAGAAGAAGATCCTGGAGAACTACCTCAACATCACCTTCTTCGGGCAGCAGGCGTACGGCATCGAGGCGGCCTCGCAGCGGTACTTCTCCAAGCGCGCCGCCGACCTGACCCTGGGCGAGGCGGCGATGATGGCCGGTCTCGTGCAGTCGCCGAGCCGCTACGACCCGGTCAACGACATCCAGGAAGCCACCAAGCGCCGCAACGTGGTCCTCCAGCGGATGGCCGACGTGAAGGACATCAGCCAGGCCGAGGCGGAGAAGGCGAAGGCGACCCCGCTGAAGCTGAAGGTGAAGATGCCGAAGAACGGCTGCATCACCGCCGTCGCGGGCTCCGGCTTCTTCTGCGACTACGTCCGCAAGACGATCCTCAACGACCCGGTCTTCGGCAAGACCGCCGAGGAGCGCACGAAGCTGTGGAACCTCGGCGGTCTCACCGTCAGGACCACGCTCTCGCCGCGCGCGCAGGCCGCCGCCAACGAGGCCGCCATCGCGAAGATCAACAAGGACGACCAGGTCGCCGCCTCGGTGGTGCAGGTCCAGCCCGGCAGCGGCAAGATCCTCTCGATGGGCCAGTCCCGCCCGTACGGCCTGGACCAGAAGCAGCACCAGACCACGCTGAACCTGGCCGTCGGCAGCAAGATGGGCGGCACCACGTACGGCTTCCAGACCGGCTCGACGTTCAAGCCGATCACGGCCGCGGCGGCCCTGGAGAAGGGGCTGAGCCCGGCGCAGTCCTTCGACACCCCGTGGAAGATCAACATCCCGGAGAAGGACTACACCCGCTGTGACGGCAAGCCCGCGGGCTACGCCACCTGGGAGATCGGCAACGAGCTGGAGTCGGAGGAGGGCGCCTTCGACATGACCAGCGCCCTCGGCAAGTCCATCAACACGTACTTCGCCAAGCTGGAGCAGATGGCCGGCCTCTGCGAGACGATCACGATGGCGAAGAACATGGGGTACGAGCGCGAGCTCGGCAAGAAGGTCAAGGAACTCCCCTCGATCACCCTCGGGGCCCAGGAGAGCACCCCGCTCGACATGGCGACCGTCTACGCGACCTTCGCCAACCGGGGCATCTACTGCACCCCGATCGCCATCGAGTCCGTGAAGGCCGCCAACGGCGACAAGCTGAACGTGCCGGACACCAAGTGCACCCGGGCGATGAGCGAGCGCACCGCCGACACGATCAACCAGATGCTGAAGGGTGTCGTCGAGGACGGCACGGGTACCAAGGCCGGTCTGAGCGACCGGGACAACGCGGGCAAGACCGGTACGACCAACGACCGCAAGGACGCCTGGTTCGTCGGCTACACCCCGAACCTCTCCACCGCCGTCTGGGTCGGTGACGACATCGGCGAGAAGAAGTCGATGTTCGACATCACCATCGGCGGCGAGTACTACGACAAGGTCTGCGGCGGCTGCCTTCCCGGCCCGATCTGGAAGATCGCGATGACGGGCGCGCTGGACGCCGGGCAGACCCCGGGCTTCGCCGCCGTCTCCGTACCGCGCGCCGAGAGGCCGAAGTCGCCGGAGGACGGCGACGAGGGCCCGAACCGCGACAAGCGGAAGCCGGGCAACAACAAGCCGGGCGACAACGACCCGACGAACCCGCTGCCCGGGATGACGATCCCCCCGGGCGCGTTCGGTGACGGGGACGGCAACGACGGCGGAGACCGCTGACCCACCCGCCGAGGACATGAGGAAGGGCGCCCCACTCCGGTGGGGCGCCCTTCCTCATGCGGTACGGGGTCCGCGCGGCGGGCGGGACGGGGTCGGGTCTGCTCGGCTCGGTCGGGGGCCGGTCTGGGCCGGTCGGTGAGGCGCCCGGTCGGGCCAGAGAATCGGCCAGGCCAGAGGACCGGTCGGTCTGGGCCGACGACGGGTCGGTGTCGGCCGGTCCCAGACCGACCCACCAACCCATCTGGAGTCACTCGCCCTGGGGGCCGCGACCCGTCCGGAATCGGCTGTCCTGGAGCGGCGGCCCACCTATGAGGGCAGGCCGTCCGAGGTAGAACCATCCGAGGTCAGGCCGCCCGGGATCGGCCCGGCTTCCGCCGGGTCCGCGTGGCGCGAGCCCGGGACCGGAGAACCGGAGAAGGAAGCGGAGGCGGAGGCGGATCAGCCCGCGAGGAGCTTCTTCACCGTGGCGGCCACCCGGCCGCCCTCCGCCCGACCGGCCACCTTCGGGTTCACGATCTTCATGATGGCGCCCATGGCGCGCGGCCCCTCGGCGCCCGCCGCCCGCGCCTCCTCGACGGCGGCGGCGACGATCGCGTCGAGTTCGTCGTCACCGAGCTGCTTCGGCAGGTACGCGTCGAGGAGGACGCCCTCCGCCTTCTCCCGCTCGGCGGACTCCGTACGGCCGCCCTGGGCGAAGGCGTCCGCGGCCTCGCGGCGCTTCTTCGCCTCCTTGGCGATCACCTTCTGCACCTCGTCGTCGGAGAGCTCGCGCTTGGTGGTGCCCGCGACCTCCTCCTTCTGGATGGCGGTGATGGTCAGCCGGAGGGTCGAGGAACGCAGTTCGTCGCGTGCCCGGATCGCGGCGTTGAGGTCGGCCTTGAGCTTCTCCTTGAGCGTGGTCATGAGGCCAAGTGTGGCAGGTGTCGCGCCCCGCCCGCCCGCGCATTTCCCCTCGTCGGGTCTGCGACGATGGGGGAATGCGCGCACGGTACGGGATCCCCCTCAAGATCACGGCAGGTCTCACGGCGACGGCCGCCGCCGGAATCGTCTACGCGGCGGGGGTCGAAGCCCGCTCGTTCCGGCTCCGCCGCGTGACGGTGCCGGTGCTGCCGCCCGGCATGAGCGATCTGCGGGTGCTCCAGGTCTCCGACATCCACATGGTGAGCGGCCAGCGGAAGAAGCGGGCCTGGCTCCAGTCCCTCGCGGGCCTCCGCCCGGACTTCGTCGTCAACACCGGCGACAACCTCTCGGACCCGGAGGCCGTACCGGAGCTGCTGGACGCTCTCGGCCCGCTCATGGAGTTCCCGGGCGTGTACGTCTTCGGCTCCAACGACTACTACGGCCCCCGGCTGCGGAACCCCGCCCTCTATCTGATGGAGAAGGTGCAGGGCCGTCACGGGCTCAACGGCAACAAGCCGGTCGTCGGCGCCGTCCACAACCCGTGGGAGGGCATCCGGGACGCCTTCGACGCGGCGGGCTGGGCGAACCTCACCAACACCCGCGGCAGGCTCAAGCTGCCGCAGGCGGACCTCGCCTTCACGGGACTCGACGATCCGCACATCAAGCGCGACCGGTACGAGCGGGTGACGGGCGGCCCCGACCCCGACGCCGACTTCACGATGGGCGTGGTCCACGCCCCGTACCTGCGCGCGCTCGACGCCTTCACGGCCGACGGGTACGAGCTGCTCCTCGCCGGGCACACCCACGGCGGGCAGCTGTGCATCCCCTTCTACGGGGCGCTCGTCACCAACTGCGACCTGGACACCGACCGGGTCAAGGGCCTCTCCACCCACACGGCCGGGGGCCGGACCTCGTACCTGCACGTCTCCGCCGGCTGCGGCACCAGCCGCTACACCCCGGTCCGCTTCGCCTGCCCGCCGGAGGTCACCCTCCTCACCCTGACGGCCCGCGCGTAGCCCCCGAATACCGGATTTCGCCTCAGCCCGCGCGTGGGCTAAAGTAATCGATGTCGCCGCGAAGTGAAGAACAGCGCAGCGACATCGGGGTGTAGCGCAGCTTGGCAGCGCGCTTCGTTCGGGACGAAGAGGTCGTGGGTTCAAATCCCGCCACCCCGACAGCCGTAACAGCAGGTGAGGCCGGTACTGGATCCAGTACCGGCCTCACCTGTTTCTGTCCGCGTGCCTATCCGCGTGACCACCGCTTCCCGCGTGTCCACGGCCGCCGCGGGTCGACGCCGAAGATCCCGTCCATGGCCACGGCACCGGTCTGGATCACGGGCCGGACCTGCTTCCGGTAGACCGCCTCGGTGACCGCCGTCCCGGAGTGCCCGACGAGGCGGGAGATCACCTCCAGGGGGACGGCCCCGGGAGGACGCGTTCTTCGGGTACCACCCGATCCGCCCCGGGGGCGGGTGGTGGGCTGGACGTCAGCGGTAGCCTGATCGGCTCATGGAGGCGTGATCAACGTCCAGGGACGAACAGGGGGCGTCGTGGAGTCGCTGAGGAAACTTTTCGCGACGCTCCGGAACACGCACGAGGCACCGGGCGACGAGACGTTCGCGAGGAACAGGCCGTGTGAGTGCTCGCCCGAGTGGCCGGCGCTTGAGACGACTGCGAACGGCTATGTGATGCGCGCGCTGCCGTCATCGAACTACAGCATCATGACGAACCCCGAGATCGGGACGTTCGTCGCCCGGTGCACGGGATGTCACGCCAACTACCCCAACCCCTGGGTGCTGGACACGAACGAGCCGATGCCCTACGCCTGGGCGCGAGAGTCCGACGAGCCTCGCTGATGCGCGGACCGCGCGTGAACGTGGGCGCGAGAGAGGGTGCGCGGTCGGCGGAGGCCCGCGCCGACAACGGCCCCGTCCCTGATCGGCCGTTGCACACCGAGCGTCTGACCGCGTGACGACACCGACGGACAGCGGCGGACGAACGCGAACGTCTGCGAACCATCCGGGACGGTCTGGCCGGGGGTAAATCCGGTTGGCGGGGTGCAGGGGCCTTGTTAGGCTCCCGACGTCCCGCTGGTGTGCGGGGCCTTCGTCGATCGGCCCTTCTCGGGTCACTGCCAAGGATGTGTTGATGTCCCGGACCGCGCCGAGCGCGCCTCGCCACGCCGCGTAATCCTTCGTCATCTTCTTCGGGCCGTCGTCACGGCCCCGGCGAGGACCGCTCGGCCTGCTCTTGCTGCCCCGTACCACTTCCAGCAAGGAGCACCCCGGGTGTCCCACACCTTCACCTGCGTCGCGTGCGGCCTGACCGTCGTCGCGTCCGCCGACCACTGCCCGTCCTGCCTGCACTCCCGGCACGTCCTCGACCACGTCGAGGGCGGGCCGAGCGACTGCGAGGGCCGGATGGTCCCGATCGCCGTCGCCGTGCTCCGCACCGGCGACTGGCGGGTCATCCACCGCTGCGCGCGCTGCGACGAGCTGACGTCCTCGCCGGTCCGCGCGGACGACAACCAGCTCGTCCTGATGCGGATGGCGGTCCGCCCCCTGGCCCAACCGCCGTTCCCGCTCGAAGCGTTCGGCGCCCACTGATCCGGAAGGAGGAACCGTCATGACCCGACGCCCGCACCACCGGCGCCCGCAGCGGCCCAAGACCGTTCTGCACGGCCGGATCCGCGACCGGGCCGACTGCTTCCGGTGCGTCGGCTGCCGTCTGGACGTCCCGCTGGACGCGCCCGGCACCGCGCACCGGAACCACTGCCCCCACTGCCTGGCCAGTCTGCACGTCGACCACCGCGTCCCCGGCGACCGGGCCTCGGCCTGCCGGGGCCGGATGGAGGCGCTGGGGCTCTGCGCCCGGGACGACGGCGAGTGGATGATCATCCACGAGTGCCTGTCCTGCGGGGAGCTGGGCACCAACCGGGCCGCCGGGGACGACAACCCCCTGGTCCTCGTCCGCCTCGCGCTCCGGCCGCTGCGGGACACCCGCAGGGCCGCCCATGTCCTGGCCACCCTGTGACGGCCCGCCCCGCTCAGTGCGGTCTCGTCCACCCCGGGCGCCAGGTGCCCGGGGCGTCCGGGGCGGGGGACACCCCCGCGAGGTGGGCGCGCAGGACCGTCAGGGCCGGGTGGGGGTTGTCGCGGTGCCACAGGAGCGAGTGCGGGTAGACCGGCACCGGGTCGGTCACCGGGACGCGGCGCAGCCCGTGGCCCGCGGGCCACACCAGCCGGGTGCCCTCGCTCATGAAGGTGGCCAGGGCCGGGGTGTCGGCGACGGTGTCGAGGAGCGCGTCCGAACCGAAGTTGGGGCCGGTCGCCTCGATGGTGAGACCGAACGCGGCGACCAGGTCGTCGTAGTAGGCGGCCCACTCCGTCCCCGGCACGATGCCGGGCATCCAGATCCGGTGCCCGGCCAGCTCGGCGACGGTCACCGACCTGGCCCGCGCCAGCGCGTGGCCGGGGCCGGTGAGCAACTGGAGCGGCTCGTCGAGGACCCGGACGGACGCGATGTCCTCCGGCAGCGGACGGCCGGGGTCGGCGACGGCCCGGAAGGACGCGTCGATGGCGCCGGACCGGAGGGCGGCGACCGCCGCGTCGATGTCCAGCATCATCAGCACGTCGAGTTCGGTCCCGGGGTGCGCCCGGTGGAAGTCGCGCATCAGGCCCGACACCGCGCCCCGCGAGTTGATCACGTCGACCCGCAGCGGGCGACGGCCCGCGCGCACGGACGCGACGGCCCGGTCCGCGACCCGGAGCAGCTCCCGGGCGTGCGGCAGGAGGGCCTGGCCGTCGATGGTGGGCTCGGCCCCGTGCGGGGTGCGGGTGAACAGCCGCACCCCGAGGTGCCGCTCCAGGGCGGCGATCCGTTTGGAGACGGCCTGCTGGGTGACCGACAGGTCGACGGCCGCCTTCCGGAACTGGCCCGCCTCCGCGACGGCGACGAAGGTGCGTACCGCTTCGAAGTCCATGACGGATCACCTTAGGGAACAACCACTGGTTGTGGGATCTGCCGTTTCCGGTTGTTTGACCTGCGGTACGGTCGCTCGCTTTCCTCTGTCCGGTCGGTGTCGGGTTGTTCGGACGGACCTCGGGGGCGGGATGGCCAGGAGACGGCTGGGGCGGCGCTTCGGCCTGCTGTGGGCGGCGTACGCGGTGAGCGCGTACGGCTCCGGGCTGGGCTTCGGGGCCCTGCCGCTGATCGCCGTACTGGTGCTGCGCGCGGGTCCCGCCGAGGTGTCCGCGCTGTCCGCCGCCGGGCCCGCCGTGGGGGCGCTGCTCGCGGTGCCGCTCGCTCCGTGGGTCGAGTTCCGGCGCAAACGCCCGGTCATGATCGTGACGAATCTGGTCCGGTGCGCGGCCCTGGCGTCGGTCCCGGTGGCGTACGCCCTCGGGCTCCTCGGCCTCGGGCAGCTGTTCGTGGTCTCGGCCGCGCTCTCCGCCGCCAGGATCGCGTCCGGCGCGGCGACCGGCGCCTACCTCAAGGCCCTGCTCCGGCCGGAGGACCTGCTCGTGGCCAACGCCCGGTTCGAGTCCACCAACTGGAGTTCCATCGCGGTCGGACCACCGCTCGGCGGGGCCGCGATCGGGGTGTTCGGGCCGGTCGTCACCCTGGTCGCCGACGCGCTCGGCCACCTTCTCTCGGCGCTCTGCCTCGTCGCGGCGGGCGGCCGGGAGGAGGCCCCACCGCGCCCTCCGACCGGGGCCACCGTACGAGCGGGGACCACCGCCCCCGCCAGGGCCGGCGCACCGACCGGGGCCCTGCTCGACGGCTGGCGGCACCTCTTCCGCGACCCCGTCCTGCGGGCGCTCTGCCTCAACGGCATGGCCGTCTCCGGGCTGATCATGGCCACCGAACCGGTCCTCGCCGTGCTCCTGCTGCGTGACCTCGCGTTCCCGCCCTGGCAGTACGCCCTCGCCTTCGCCGCCCCCTGTCTCGGCGGGCTCGTCGGCTCGCGGCTCGCCCGCCGTACCGTGGCCCGGTACGGGCGGGGCCGGGTCATCGGGGTCGTCGGCACCCTGCGGGCCGTCTGGCTGATCGGCCTCGCCCTCGTCGGTCCCGGCACCGTCGGACTCCTCACCGTGATGGCCGTCGAGCTGGCGATCATCGTCCACATGAGCCTGTACACCCCGGTGCTCGCCACCCTCCGGCTCGAACGCACCCCCCGGCACCTCGTCGCCCGCACCCTGACCGCCTGGTCGATCGCCCAGCAGGCGTCCATCGCCGTCCTCACCGCGCTCGGCGGGCTGCTCGCCGCCGCCACCGGACCCCGTACCGCCCTCGTGGTCGTGGGACTGCTCGCCCTGGCGACCCCGCTCCTGCTGCCCCGGTCCGACCGGAGCGGGACCTCACCCGCGCGGCGGCGCCCGGCACGGGGACCCGTGGCCGGACCGGACTCCTGACCGGACTCCTGACCGGACTCCTGACCGGACTCCTGACCGGACTCCCGGCCCGGGTCCTGACCGGACCCCGGATCGGATCCTGGCCAGACTTCGGGGCCCGCGACCGGGCCCGCGTCCGGGCCCCGCCCCTGCCCCGGTCCGGGCCCCGGCCTCAAAGAGAAGCCCCGCGTGCCGTCGCCCCGCCTACAGCCTCCCGGCCCCGAAGGAGAATCCCCACGTGACCACCGCCCCCGTGCTCGACCCCGCCCGTACCGCGCTGCTCGTCATGGACTGCCAGCCCGCGATCCTCGCCGGGCTGGCGGAGGACGGCCGCGAAGCCCTGATCGGCCGCCTGGAAGGGGCCGTCGGTGCCGTCCGCGCCGCGGGCGGCACCGTCGCCCATGTGCGCGTGGGCTTCACCGAGGCCGACTGGGCCGCGATCCCCGACACCAACAGGGCCTTCGCCGCGGTGGCCCGGCACCGCGCGCTGCACCACGAGGACCCCGCCACCGCCTTCCCTCCGCGCCTCGCGCCCCGGGACGGCGACCTCGTCGTGCGCAAGACCCGGTTCGGGGCCCTGTCGACCACCGACCTCGACCGGCTGCTGCGCGAGCGCGGCATCACCACCCTGGTCGTCTCCGGCGTCAGCACCAGTGGGGTCGTCCTCTCCACCGTCCTCGACGCCGCCGACCGCGACTACCGGCTCCTCGTCCTCTCCGACGGGGTCGCCGACCCCGACCCCGACGTCCAGGACGTCCTGCTCCGGCGGGTCCTCCCGTCCCGCGCCCAGGTCCTCGACACCGCCGCGCTCCGCGCGCTGCTCCGGTCCGACGACCGCGCCTGACGGCCTCTGACAGCCCCCGACAGCCGCTGGCAGACCTCCACGCGGGGCCGTCAGCGGACTGTCCGGGGCCTGTCAGCCGGGACCGGCACGTCAGGAACGTCGAAGGCGGGACGAAGACCTGACGAAGAGCCGTGGAACATCTCGTACGCGATCCGGCCGAGGGCCTGAACAGGAAGTACCAGCAAGTTCCAGGAAGTACGGGGACTTCACCGCCCTGGACGGTGTCGGCCTGGAGGTCCCTGCCGGGCGGGTCGTGGGAGTCCTGGGCCCCACCGAGGTCGCCCGCGAGCCCCTCGCCGCCTTCTCCTGCGGGATACGGCGGCAACTCGACCTGGCCGCCTCCCTGGTTGGCTGCCCCCGGGTCCTCTTCCTCGGCGAGCCCAGTTCGGCCCGCAGCCGGGACGCCAAGGGCCTGGAGCGCGTTGGACGCGTCGGTGGGCGGCCGGGCGCCCCACAGTCCGTCGACGAGCGCGTCGACCGGGACCGTACGGCCGCCCTTCGAGGGCGAGCCCGGCGAGGTACGCGCGCAGCCGCACCCCGCCCACCTTCACGGGCCCGGTGTCGCCGCCGTACACCCGGACCAATCCCGGCAGTTCCCCGCGCGGCACGGTGACCTCCCCCTCAGGGACGACGGCCCTCCGTGCCGGTCTTCGTCCCCGGCCTGTTCTCAGGCGCGTCAGGTCAGGAGTACGCATCCGGTCTCGGCAGTAGTAGGAGTCTTCTCGGCGGGCGGGAACCGCGACAGGGGCGCCCGGAGTCCCTTCCGGAGGGGGCGGAACCTCCTCCGGCAGCGGCCGAATCCGCCTTCGGCGGGGACTCGCGTCCCTTCCGGCCGTGGAGGGATTCACTCCCGGCGGCGGCCGGGCGTCCTCTCCAGCGGTGGCCGGGCTGCCGTCCGTCCATCGCCGGGCTCGTCCGACAGCGGTCGGGCTCTGGTTCGCCAGCGGTCAGGCTCTCGTCCGGCGACGTCGGGGCTCTGGTCCGCCAGCGGCCGGGCCTCCCTTCCGGCAACGGGCCGGGCGCTTCCGGTGGGTGAGGGGAACCCGTGGCCGGGCGGCCGGTCCTGCGGCGGCGGGGTCCGGTACGGGGGAGTGCGGCGAAGGGGCGGGCCGGGCGGCTCTAGGCTGGTTCTCTTCCGTCACGTTGATCGATCGTCGAAAGGGTGGTCTCCCGGTGCTGGTCGCGGACCGATATCGGCTTCATGTGTGTATCGGCCGGGGCGGCATGGGCGAGGTGTGGCGGGCCACCGACGAGGTACTGGGCCGGTCCGTGGCCGTGAAGCTGATGCTGGCGCAGATGGCCGATCCGTCCGCGGGCGACCGGTTCCGGCTGGAGGCGCAGACGGCCGCGCGGCTGAGCCATCCGCACGTGGTGGGCGTCTTCGACTTCGGCACCTGGGACGGGAAACTGTTCCTCGTCATGGAGCTGGTGGAGGGCGACAGCCTCGCCGGGACCCCCGCGGAACCGCTGGTGCTGCCCGCCGAACGGCTCGCCGTGGTCGCGGCCCACGCCGCCGCCGGGCTCGCCGCCGCGCACCGGCAGGGCGTCGTGCACCGGGACATCAAGCCGGGAAACCTGCTGGTCGACGGCGACGGCACGGTCAAACTGGCCGACTTCGGCATCGCGCGGTTCGTCGACGACCCGTCGGGGGCGCTCACGACGACGGGTCAGATCGTGGGCACGGGGCTCTATCTGGCGCCCGAGCGGGCCCTCGGCCAGCCCGCCTCCTCCGCGTCCGACGTGTACTCGCTCGGCTGTGTTCTCTACCAGCTCCTCACCGGACGCACGCCGTTCCAGGCGGACACCGCGACCGCCCTGCTGTACCAGCACATCGACACCGCCCCGGTGCCGCCGAGCCGTCTCGGCGCGGTGCTCCCGCCCGAGTTCGAGACGTATCTGCTGAGCCTGCTCGCCAAGCAGCCGGAGCAGCGGCCCCCGGCGCAGGGCATCGCGGACTGGTTCTCCTCCGGCGCCTGGCGCGGCTATCCGCAGGCCGTCCCGGCGGGGCCGGTGCCGGTGCCGCCGCAGCACCGGCGTCCGGGCGCGCGGTCCGCCGCCCCGGCCCGGCCCGTACCGGCGCACGCGCCCGGCCCGGGTCGCGCGCCCGCGCACGCGCCCGCCGCTCACGCCCCCGCGACCGCGTCCGTGCCGCTGCCGCCCTCGGTGCCCTCGCCCGTACCGCCGCAGAGGACCGCGCGGGGGTCCGCCCAGGGCGCCGGGACGGGGTCCTCGTCGCGTCGGCGCGAACGGCCCTCGGGCGCGGGCGACCGGCTCGCCGAGATCTCCCGGCGCCGCCCCCGCAAGACCGCCGCCGTGGCCGGGGCCATCGCCTTCGTCGTCTTCCTGGTCATCGGGATGGCCTGGCTGTCCTGAGCCGCACGGACCGGGGCGACGCCTCCTGTCCCGCCGTACGACCCGGGTGACGCCCCCCCGTCCTGCCGTACGACCCGGGTGACCCCTCCGTCCCGCCGTACGACCGGGGTGGCGGCTCCTTGGTCTTCCCGTACGGCCCCGGGGTGGCGGCCCTCGTCTTCCCGTCCCACGGGCCGGGGCCGCGGCCCTCGCCCTCCCGTACCACCGGTACGACAGCCTACGGTCGGCCGGTTTCCGTCTCGCGGCCCGTTCAGTACGGTCTCGGCGCCATCACCAGCGGTTCCCCGTCCGCCGTCGCGAGCAGCAGGCAGCGCGGGACTCCGGGCCCCGGGGTGGCCCGTACCGTCACCGTCCTCGGCGGGTCGGTGGGCAGCTCGACCGGGACCGTGACCGCACCGTCGTCCCTGGTCGTGGCGTAGCCGGTCTCCTTGCCGTCGACGAGGACCTCGACCACGGGGTGGTGCCCGGTCCGCACGGTCGCGGAGACCGAGTGCCCGAGGTAGTCGATGTGGAAGTGGTGTCGGCTCATGGGTCACCTCCGTCGGTAACTCAAGGGTAGGTACGGACGGCCGCCCCCGCCGCTCCTGCCCCGGCGCCTGGCCTCACCGGCCCCGACCCGGGGGGCGCGTCCCAGCGGACGCGCCCCCGCCCGGGAGGGCGCGCGGACGGGCCCGGAGCCCGGTCCCGGCCCGGGGTGCGGCCCCGGCACCCCGGTGGTCAGATGGTCCGGTACGCCGATCACCGCCCCCGTGGAACGGAGCCCCGGCACATGAGCGAGCCCGCGCCCTCCTCCGACGACACCACCGACTTCGAGAACGCGGACCGGGGCTTCCTCGGCGCCCTCGTCCCCGGCGTGGTCACGGACGCCGCCGGGCGCACGGTCTGGGACGGCGACGCCTACGGCTTCCTGGCGGAGGACTGCCCGGACACGGCGCACCCGAGCCTCTGGCGGCAGTCCCGGCTCACCGCGAAACAGGGCCTGTACGAGGTCACCGACGGCATCTACCAGGTGCGCGGGCTCGATCTGTCGAACATGACGGTCGTCGAGGGCGAGCGCGGGATCGTCGTCATCGATCCGCTGATCTCCACGGAGACCGCCGAAGCGGCCCTCGCGCTCTACCGGGCGTACCGGGGCGCCCGTCCGGTGACCGGTCTGATCTACACCCACTCGCACGGCGACCACTTCGGCGGCGCGCGGGGCGTCCTGCCGCACGGCACCGAGGAGGGGGTGCCGGTCCTCGCCCCGGCCGGTTTCCTGGAGCACGCGGTCAGCGAGAACGTCTACGCGGGCAACGCGATGACCCGGCGGGCGAGCTTCATGTACGGGGCGAACCTCCCGAAGGCGCCGGACGGGCAGATCGGCGCCGGTCTCGGTCCGACGACCTCCATCGGCACCATCAGTCTCGTCCCGCCGACCGTGGACATCACGGAGACCGGCCAGGAGGAGACCGTCGACGGGGTGCGGATCGTCTTCCAGCTGACGCCCGGCACCGAGGCTCCCTCGGAGATGAACTTCCTCTTCCCCGACCACCGCGCCCTGTGCCTGGCCGAGAACGCCACGCACACCTTCCACAACATCCTGACCCTGCGCGGGGCGGTGGTCCGCGACGCCCGGATCTGGGCCGCGTACCTCGACGAGGCCATCGAGTACTTCCACGGGCGGTACGACGTCGCCTTCGCCTCCCACCACTGGCCGACCTGGGGCCACGACGAGGTGGTGCGGTTCCTGACCGAACAGCGCGACCTGTACGCGTACACCCACGACCAGACGCTGCGGCTCCTCAACGAGGGTCTCACCGCGCCGGAGATCGCCGAGCGCCTGGAGCTGCCGCCCGCCCTGGAACGCGCCTGGCACGCGCGCGGCTACTACGGCTCCCTCAGCCACAACACGAAGGCGGTCTACCAGCGCTACCTGGGCTGGTTCGACGGCAACGTGGCCCATCTGTGGGAGCATCCGCCGACCGCGCTCGCCCTGCGGTACGTGGACGTGGCCGGTGGCCCCGACGCGACCCTGGCCAAGGCCCGCGCGTACGCCCAGGAGGGCGATCTGCGGTTCGCCGCGACCCTGCTGAACCACCTGGTCTTCGCCGACCCGGCGGACGTACCGGCGAGGGAGACGCTCGCCGAGGTCTACGAGCGGCTCGGACACGGCTCCGAGAACGGTCCCTGGCGCAACTTCTACCTCACCGCCGCCCAGGAACTGCGGCACGGCGTCAGCGGCGAGATGGTCGACATGACCAACCCCGAGATGTCGATGGCCCTGACCGTGCCCATGCTGGTCGACTCGATCGCGGTGCGGATCGACGGGCCGCGCGCCTGGGACGAGGACCTCACCGTCGATCTGGTCCTGCCCGGGGAGCGCCGCCGTCTCACCCTCCGCCACGGCGCCCTCACCCAGCGGGCGGTGCCGGCCGTTCCCCGGACGCCCGCCGGGCTCGTCCTCACCCTGGACAAGGCGGGACTGCTCGGGCTGCTCGCCGGTGGGGACCCCGGGGAGCCGGGCATCGGGGTGGAGGGCGATCCGGCGCTGCTGGCGCGCCTCCTGTCGTACGTGACGACACCCGATCCGCTGTTCCCGGTGGTGACCCCGTGAGACACCGTCCGGCGGGCGGGGCGGGTCAGCGGGCGAGACCGGCCACCACGCCCAGCGCGATCAGCGTCAGACAGATCCCCAGGTTCACCACCTTGTACTGGAGGAAGACCGCGACGAACTCGCGGATGGTCGCCGAGGGCCAGAAGTAGGCGGCCGTCGGCGAGCCCACCACCTGGCCGTCCACGCCCGCCCTGCGGGCCATCAGCGCGGCCCGGAAGGCGTGGAAGTTGTTGGTGACGACCACGCACGCGGAACCCGGCCGGTCCCGCTCCATCAGCTCCTTGCTGAACAGCAGGTTCTCCTCGGTGGTCCGGGACCGGTCCTCGCGGACCACCGCGTCGGCGGGGAAACCGCGCTCGACGAGGTAGTCGGCCATCGCGTGGGACTCGGAGACGTGCTCGTCGGGGCCCTGCCCGCCGGAGGTGACGAGGACGGGCGCGGGACGGTCGGGGCCCCTGCGCGCGGCCAGCAGCTCGTACACCTGCCGTCCTCTGTCCAGGCGGCTGGCGAGCAGCGGGGACACCCGGCTGCCGCCGATCAGACCCGAGCCGAGGACCACCACGAAGTCGGCGTCGCGGCGGACCCTCATCCGGCCGTACAGGAAGGCGTAGCCGACGAAGCAGGCGAAGAGGAACGACACGTAGCCGAGGACGAGCAGGGTGGTGCCGACGATCAGGGCGAGGACCGCTGACTGGGTGACGACGGCGGACGCGGCGAGGCCCATCACCCCGAATATCCCGAGCCCGGCGAGGAGCGACAGCAGGTTGGCGGGGCGTCTGCCCTCCTTGCGGACCATCTTCACGCCGTTCGCGCAGAGCAGTCCGGCGAGGACGACCGGGCCGAGGGCGACCACGAGCAGCAGCAGGACCATCACGGTCTCGGCGACGCCCGGCGGGGCGTCCTCGATCCCGGCGAGGAGCCCGATGCCGAGGAAGGTGACGGCGAGCCCCAGATACACGGCGTTGCCGAAGCGGCGCCGGTCCCGCAGCACACCGACCCCGAAGAGCGACAGGAACACGGCGGCGACGACGAAGGCGATCATGTCGGCATCGTAGACAGCGGAACCGGCCCGGAACGGGGCCAGCTCACATCTGTGGACAACTCCGCGACCCGCGGTTCGGACCCCTAAGGACAGTCGGCCAGGGTGAACAGGCCCAGCCGGGCGCCCTCCTCGAAGGCGTCCCGCAGCGCCGGGTCGTCCCGCAGCGACCGCAGGTCCCGGTCCCGGTGGGCCCGTACGGCCTCCACGAACCGCGCGGGCCGGTAGGACGGTTCGAAGGCGGAGGTCCGCAGCAGGTCCACCGCGCCCAGGAGCCGGGCCGCCGTGTCCTTCCGGCCGCCGAGCGACCGCATCTGCGCGAGGAGTTCCGCCGCCACGGCCGCCCCCACCGAGGAGCCGAGGTCCAGATGGGCGCGCAGCGCCCGCCGGGCGTGCCCCGCCGCCCGCTCCGGGTCCCCGTCCCAGGCGGCGAGTTCGGCCCGTACGTGCTCGGCCCAGGCGTCGGCGTACACGTCGGCCGGCCGGGCGTCCCCGGCCCGGTGCTCCCGCTCCGCCCCGCCGAGCGCCTCCCGGGCGCCCCCGGGATCGGTCCGGCACAGGGAGAGCGCGAGGCCCACCCAGCAGCCGCGCCGGGACGGCCCGAACTCCGGCGGTTCCGCGACCAGTTCGAGGGACTCGCGGAAAGCGGAGGCCGACGCGCGCGTGCGCCCCTGGTGGAGCGCGGCCGAACCCCGCAGATGGGCCAGCGCGCCGAGGGCGCCCTCGTCGCCGTCGCGCTCCGCCGCCTCGGCGGCCCGGCCGAGCAGTCGGGTGGCCTCCTCGGGACGGCCGGACTCCAGCTCCAGGAAGCCCGCGAGCCACAGCGCGCGGGCCGGTGGCGGCCCGGAGTACAGGGAGAGGGCGTGCCGCAGCCGGGTCCGCCCCTCGGCGACCCGGCCGCAGGCCACCCACAGGAACCACAGGGCGACGGCGGTCTCGACGGCCGTGGCGGCCTCCTCGCCGGGCGCGGCGGACGCCGTCGTCGGGTCCATGGCGGCGGCCAGGTCGGGCAGTTCCCGCAGGGCGAGGTCGCGGGCGTCGAGCTGTCGGCCGTCCCGCCACCGGTCGGCGGCCCGCCGGGCGAGCTCCAGCGACCAGCGCCGGTGACGGGGGACGACGGACGGGCGCTCGCCGCGCGCGCTGAGCCGCCGGGCGCCCACCGCCCGCACGGGGTGCGGCATCCAGTAACGGGGTTCGGCGGGCTCCCCGTCGAAGAGGTCGTCGACCGGGAGGAGGGCGAGCGGGGCCAGCCGGTCGAGCACCACGAGCACGCGCGCGCGGGGCAGTTCGCCGAAGCCGCACACCGCGCGGACGGCCTCCCGGCCGAAGGCGCCCTCGAAGACGGAGAGCCGCTCCCACAGGAGCCGCTCGGCGGGCCCGCAGCGGGCGTATCCCTCCTCGGCGGCGGCGAGTTGACCGGCGGTCACCGGCTCGCCCCACAGCAGAGCCGTCCCCGTCGTCTCCCCGCGCCTTGTGCGGCCCGCGTGCCTCATGCGTCACTCTCCCTGCGTCATCCATGGCACATCCTGGAGGTGTCCCCCGCACCGGGCAAGGTGACCGCCCGACCCCTGTCCAGAGCCGGGCCCGCGTGTTTTGATGGAGGGCATGGAGTTCGCCGTGTTCGTGACGCTACCGGGTCTGGTCATCCTGCTCACCGTGGTCGCCTTCGCCGACCAGATCTGGCGCCTGACGGGCAGAGGCAAGCGCACCGGCCAGATCTCCTCGACCGGCTTCGAGCAGCTGCACGCCACCTTCTCGCAGGGCAAGCAGAACGAGCTCAAGGAGCGGCAGAGCGCGCTCGTGCTCCGCGACGACGAGGAGGACGGCGCCCCGCCGCACCGCTCGACGGTGGACCTCAAGGGCGGCCGGGCCGTCATAAGGATCAGCCGTCCCACCGCGTGATCAGCCGCTCAGGCCGGACGTGAGGCCTTGAGCGAGTACATCAGCGGGATGCGGGGCCGGTCCGCCGGGAAGCGGTAGTAGCCGTCCTCGTGCCGCTGGAGCGAGCCGTAGCGGGGGAACAGCGACACGTCGTGCTCGCGCAGGAACTCGATGCGCAGCCCCGCCGAGGCGAGCGCGGTGACGACCTCGCCGACCGGGTGCACCCACTCCACGCTGCGGTTGTGGACGGTGGCCGCGTCGAGGTCCGCGTACGTCCCGGGCGAGGTGTCCACCCACGGCTCGCGGACGAAGTAGTCGTGCACGATCCGGCCGCCCGTCTCGTCGTCGAGCGAGTCGGTCAGCGGATGGAACTCGGCCAGGTAGAGGAAGCCGCCCGGCGCGACGAGCGAGGCGGCGGTCCGCGCCCAGCGCCGGACGTCGGGCAGCCAGCACAGCGCCCCGCCGCCCGTGTACACGATGTCGTACGTGTCGTCCGGGACGGCCCCGGCGGCGTCGTACACGTCGGCGGCGACGAACACGGCCCGGTCCCGGGGAAGCCCCAGGTCGGCGGCGAGCGAGCGGGCGGTCTCCACCGCCGGTCCGGAGAAGTCCAGCCCGACGACCCGGGAGGCGCCGTGCCGCGCCCAGGACAGCGTGTCGAGGCCGATGTGGCACTGGAGGTGCAGCAGGGTGCGGCCGGTGACGTCGCCGACCTCCGCCCGCTCGAAGTCCCGCAGGGAGTCCTTGCCCGCGCGGAAGGAGTCCAGGTCGTAGAACTCCCCGGCGGCGTGGATCGGGACCCGCTCGTCCCAGCGGGCGCGGTTGGCCTCGTGCCAGTCCTCGGGCGTCGGGGAGTACATGTCGGCGAGGTTATCCACAGGTTGGGGCGGACGCGACCCGATCGTCCCCGCGCGGAGCATCATGGGGGCATGACTGAGAGCAGGAACGCCGAGGCCACCGAACCGACTCCGCTGTGGGAGCGGCGCTTCCGGGCGCCGCGCGTCTCGCTGCCCGAATGGGCCGAGGACGCTCCCGGGCGTTCGCTCTTCGTGTCCAACGCGACGGGGACGTACGAGCTGTACGCCTGGGACCGGACGACCGGGAGGCAGCGGCAGGTCACGGACCGGCCGAACGGGACGACGGACGGGGCGCTGTCGCCGGACGGCGCCTGGATCTGGTGGTTCTCGGACACCGACGGGGACGAGTTCGGGGTGTGGATGCGCCAGCCGTTCGCGGGCGGCGCGGACGAACCGGCGGTGCCCGGTCTGGGCGCGTCCTACCCGGCGGGGCTCGCCCTCGGCCGCGACGGGACGCTGGTCGTGGGCCGCTCCACCGACGAGGACGGCTCGACGGTGCACCTGGTGCGGCCGGGGGCGGACGGCCCGGTGGAGATCTACCGGCACCGGGAGTCCGCCGGGGTCGGCGACCTGTCGTACGACGGCTCGCTGGTCGCGGTCGAGCACACCGAGCACGGGGACGCGATGCACTCCGCGCTGCGGGTGCTGCGCGCCTCGGACGCGGGCGTGGTCGCGGAGCTCGACGACACCGGGGGCGGGACGGAGGAGCTGGGGCTCTCGGTGCTCGGCTTCGCCCCGGTGGCCGGGGACACCCGGCTGCTCGTCGGGCACCAGCGGCGCGGTCGCTGGGAGCCGATGCTGTGGGACGTGGTGACGGGCGTCGAGACCGATCTCTCCCTGGACCTGCCGGGCGACGTGTCGGCCGAGTGGTGCCCGGACGGCACGGGGCTGCTGGTGGTGCACAGCTTCGAGGCCCGCAGCGAGCTGTGGCGGTACGAGATCGGCACGGGGGCCCTGGTCCGGGTGGAGACCCCGGCCGGTTCGGTGTCGGGTGCGACGGCCCGGCCGGACGGCAGCGTGGAGTACCTGTGGTCGTCGGCCGCCGAGCCGCCGGTGGTGCGTTCCACGGCCGGCGGGGTCGTCCTCGACCCGCCCGGTCCGAAGGCTCCGCCCTCGGTGCCGGTGGAGGACGTGTGGGTGGCGGGCCCAGGAGGACGGGTGCACGCGCTGGTGCAGCGTCCGGCGGGCGAGGGCCCGTTCCCCACGGTCTTCGAGGTGCACGGCGGCCCGACCTGGCACGACAGCGACGCCTTCGCCTCGGGCCCGGCGGCCTGGGTGGACCACGGGTACGCGGTGGTACGGGTCAACTACCGGGGCTCGACGGGATACGGCCGGGAGTGGACGGACGCCCTGAAGCACCGGGTGGGGCTGATCGAGCTGGAGGACATCGAGGCGGTCCGCGCGTGGGCGGTGGAGAGCGGTCTGGCCGATCCGGACCGGCTCGTCCTCTCGGGCGGTTCGTGGGGCGGCTATCTGACGCTCCTCGGCCTCGGCACCCGGCCGGACGCGTGGGCGGTCGGTCTCGCGGCCGTGCCGGTCGCCGACTACGTCACGGCGTACGAGGACGAGATGGAGGCCCTGAAGGCGCTGGACCGGACCTTGCTCGGCGGTTCGCCCGAGGACGTGCCCGAGCGGTACGCGGCCTCGTCACCGCTGACGTACGTGGACGCGGTGACTGCCCCGGTGCACATCTCGGCCGGTGTCAACGACCCGCGCTGCCCGATCCGGCAGATCGAGAACTACGTCGACCGGCTGGCGGCCCGGGGCGCGGTGCACGAGGTGTACCGGTACGACGCGGGCCACGGCTCGCTCGTCGTGGAGGAACGGATCAAGCAGGTCGCCCTGGACCTCGCGTTCGCCGCGAAGCACCTGGGGACCCGGGCGACGGAGGACTGAGGGGACCTGCGTAACGTGGGGGCGTGTACCGGTTCCTGAGAACGCCCCGCTGGTGGGGGATCAACCTCTTCGTCCTGCTGGCGATCCCGTTCTGCGTGTTCATGGGGACCTGGCAGCTCGGCAAGTTCGAGGATCGTGTCGACTCCCACCGGGAGGCCGAGGAACGGCCCGCCGCGAGCGCGTCGGCGGCCCGGCCGCTGGACTCGCTGCTCCCGGTGGACAAGGAGACCTCGGGCCGGTCGGCCGAGGCGCGCGGCCGGTTCGGGGCGCAGTTCCTCGTCCCGGGCCGCGAGCTGGACGGCCGGACCGGTTCGTACGTCCTGACGCTGCTGCGGACGGACGACGGCCGGTCGCTGCCGGTGGTCCGGGGCTGGCTCCCCACCGGCGCGAAGGTGCCCGTGGTGCCGTCCGGCGAGGTCACGGTGGTGGGCGCGCTCCAGGCTTCGGAGAACCCGGGCACGAAGGGCGTCCACACGGCGGGCGGACTGCCCGAGGGACAGCTCGGCATGATCAGCGCGGCGGCCCTGGTGAACGTGGTCACGGACGACGTCTACGACGCCTGGGTCACGCTCACGGACTCCCCCGCCGGGCTCACCCCGGTCCCGGCGGCAGCCGCGGCCGGGACGGGTCTGGACGCGAAGGCCTTCCAGAACCTGGGCTACACCGCGGAGTGGTTCGTCTTCGCGGGCTTCGTCCTCTTCATGTGGTTCCGCCTGGTCCGCCGTGAGGCGGAGGCGTCCCGCGACGAGGCACTGGGACTGTAGCGGGCGGGGCCCTGCGGGGCTCCTCGCTGGGCCTGGCACGGCGGCTCTCCCGCCTGGCGTGGCGGTGGGGTCCCCCGGCGGACGTGGGCGGTGGGGTCCCCCGGCGGACCTGATGGCTGGGCTCCCCCGCCTGACGCGATGGCGGGGCTCCCCCAGCGGACCTGGCCACCGGCTCCGGTGCCTGTGCTCGTGGCCGTGCTCGTGGCCGTGGCCGTGGCCGTGGCCGTGGCCGTGGCCGTGGCCGTCAGGACGGTGACCCGGGTGGGCCGGTGTCCGGGTAGGTCGGTGTCCGGGCGGTACACGTCGGTGTCGCGCGCTGTGGGGCCGGTGCCGTGGGCCGGACGGCCGACGCCATGAGGCCGTGTCGGCCCGGGGGGCCGGACGGGGAGCCGTCCGGGCCGGGGCGCGCTCCGCCGCCCCCAGGCCGTACGGCCGTCCCGGGGCGGCGGGCGCGGGCGGTCACTGGCCGGTCAGGACGCCCGTGCGGTAGATCGTGCCCGCGCAGGCACCCGGGATGGTGGCCGAGGCGGCGGGGCCGCCCGGTTCCGCGACATGGCTGACCAGGACGCTGCCCTCGGCGGGCCCGTCCGCGCGGAGCAGCTGCGGGGCCATGCCCGCCTCCGCGCCGGAGCCCGAGCCGGGCACGGTGGCCGGGCCCGTACCGCCGCCTCCGGAGCCGTCGCCACCGGAACCGCCGCCCCCGGTGGGCTCCGGGCTGCTGGTGGCGGGCGGGGTCGTCGGCGGCGGGGTGGTCGGCGGTTCGGCCGTCGGGGTCGGCGTGGGCGTCGGGGTGACTCCGGTCGTCGGGCAGGTCTCGCTGGGCACCCAGACGAACTTCACCTCGTAGCTGCCGCTCGGCTTCAGGAGCAGTGAGGCGGACTCCTGCGAGGGGTCGGGCAGACCGGTCCCGTCCCCGGGACTGTGCCGGACCACCGAGATCCGGCCCGGGTCGGCCGCGCCCAGGGCCGCGAAGCCGACGGTCCCGCCGCCGTCGACGACGCAGTCGCGGCCGGAGACGTTGGTGATGCGGAAGGTGCCGTGCACCTTGCCCTGTCCGTCGGGTCCCCCGGCTCCCGCCGAGCTGACGCCGAGCTGGTCGGCCCCGCAGCGGGGCGCGGAGCCCGGCCCGCCGCCCTGGGACTCCCGGGGGCCGCCGCCGGACGCGCCGGTGCCGGGCCGACTCGGGTCTCCCTCGGAGCCCTCGTCCGCGTCCGGCCGGGCCGAGGAACCGTCCTTGGGGGGACGGGAGCTCCCGCCTCCGACGACGCCGGTCTCGGTGCCGGTGCCGCCCTGGGCCTCCTCGCCGTGGCCCGCGTTCACCGGCCGGGCTGCGGAGACACCGCCGGAGGAGGCGACGTGCACGAAGGCGGGGACGGCGGTGCCGATGAGGACGGCCGCGGCGGCGGCGCCGACGATGGCCTGCCGCTTGCGGGCGCGCCGGGCGGGCACGGCGCGGCGCAGCTGGTCCAGCGAGCCCTGGGCGGGCTCCAGACCGGACACGGCGCCCTGGAACAGCCGCCGCAGCGCGAGTTCGTCGTCCCCGGCGCCCACGCCGAGCACGTCACCCTCGTCGGGCACGCCGTCCCCGCCGCCCTCGCCGAGCACATCTCCCTCGCCGGGCACGTCGGGCTCGCCGGGCACGTCGGGCTCGATGTTCACCATGGACTGTCCGCTCAGCTCGTCATGTTCTTCTCGTCCGTCCCGTTCTTCTCGTACTTCCGGGGCGTCGCCGTCACGGTCCTCCGCGGGCCCGCCGGTCGCGTCGTCCTCGCCGGGTGCCGCGCTCACGAGCTCGCTCCCATCGCGACGCGCAGCGCCGCGATGCCCCGCGAGCCGTACGCCTTCACCGAGCCCAGGGATATCCCGAGCGCCTCGGCGACCTGGGCCTCGGTCATGTCGGAGAAGTAGCGCAGGGCGAGCACCTCGCGCTGGCGCCGCTGGAGTCCGCGCATGGCCTTGATGAGGTCCTCGCGCTCCAGCTGGTCGTACGCCCCCTCCTCCGCGCTGGCCATGTCCGGCATCGGCTTGGACAGCAGCTTGAGGCCGAGGATGCGGCGGCGCAGCGCGGACCGGGAGAGGTTCACCACGGTCTGGCGCAGATAGGCGAGGGTCTTCTCGGGCTCGCGGACCCGCTTGCGGGCCGAGTGCACGCGGATGAACGCCTCCTGGACGACGTCCTCGCAGGAGGCGGTGTCGTCGAGGAGCAGCGCGGCGAGGCCGAGCAGCGAGCGGTAGTGGGCGCGGTAGGTCTCGGTGAGGTGGTCGACGGTGGTCCCGACGACCGAGGAGCCCTCGGAGCTGGTCCGGGGCGAGGGGATGCCGTCCACGGAGCCCGCGCGCGATCCGATGGGCATGGGGGCGATCACCGGCATCCCGCCGGACGAGCGGGTCCGCCGGAAGGCGCTGGTGCGGGCGGCGCGCACGGGGGCGCCGGTGGAACCGCGTGCGGGAACGGCCGCCGAGGCGCGTGCGGGTGCGACGGCGGGGCTCCGCAAGGGGAGCAGCGCCGTGCC
The DNA here is from genome assembly GCF_042754005.1 of Streptomyces sp. NPDC059247. Lineage (NCBI taxonomy): Bacteria > Bacillati > Actinomycetota > Actinomycetes > Kitasatosporales > Streptomycetaceae > Streptomyces > Streptomyces sp. NPDC059247. The sequence goes on along the minus strand of NZ_JBHYZW010000002.1, from coordinate 513,278 downwards.
CGCGCCGCGCGGGGCGGCGATGATCGCGATGTCGAGTACCTCAGCCACGCATGTTGGACACGCTTCCCCCCGGCAAGGTTGTACGCGTGCGGCGCCCTTTTCACCGGCGTGCCGTTCATCCCCATGTGTAACCGTTCTCCCCCGGTACCCCGCTTCCGCGGCGTGCCCCGCGTCACACCGTCGTGGGCGCACGCAGAGACGCCCCCCGTTCGACCACTGGTTGCAGTAAGGGGGAAGAGCATCGTCAGCCACGACATCGCCGCAGTTCAAGAGGTATATGGCGGCTATTTGCTCACAGGTCGTTCACAGATCCTACAAAGCTGTGACAACCGATTCCGCGATCTGGAGGGCGTTCAGGGCGGCGCCCTTGCGCAGGTTGTCGGCGCAGACGAAGAAGTCCAGGGCCCGCTCGTCGTCCAGGGAGCGCCGGACCCGGCCGACCCAGGCGGGGTCGGTGCCCGCGACGTCGGCGGGGGTGGGGAAGTCGCCCTCGGCGGGGTCGTCGTAGAGGACGACGCCGGGGGAGGTCGCCAGGACCTCGTGGGCGCGGCCGACCGGCACGGGCCGCTCGAAGCGGGCGTGCACGGTGACGGAGTGCCCGGTGAGGACGGGGACACGCAGACAGGTCGCGGCGATCCGCAGGGCGGGCAGGCCGAGGACCCGGCGGGTCTCGTCCCGTACGCGCTCCTCCTCGGAGGAGGAGCCGTCGGCGCCGGGCGTGCCGGACCAGGGCAGTACGTTGAGCGCGAGGGGCCCGGGGAAGGGGCCGGTGGACTCGCCGACGGCCCGGCGCACATCGCCGGGGTGGGTGCCCAGGTCCTCGGCGCCCGCCACCAGGCCGAGCTGGGCGCGGAGCGCCTCGACGCCCGCCCGTCCGGCGCCGCTGGCGGCCTGCTGGGCGGTGACGACCAGTTCGGTGAGCCCGAACTCGGCGTGCAGGGCGCCGACGGCGACGATCAGCGCGAGAGTGGTGCAGCCGGGACTCGCGACGATGCCCCGGGGGCGTACGAGCGCGGCGGGGGCGTTGGTCTCGGGGACCACGAGGGGGACGTCGGGGTCCGCGCGGAAGGCGGCGGAGGTGTCGACGACGACGGCGCCCTTGAGCGCGGCGACGGGCGCCCAGCGGGCGGCCACCGGCTCCGGCGCCAGGAAGAGCGCCACGTCGACGCCTTCCAGGGCCGTCTCGTCGAGTGCGAGGACCTCGCACTCCTCCCCGCGCACGGAGGCCTTGAGGCCCGCCGAGCGCGGGGAGGCGAGGAGACGTATCTCGCCCCAGACGTCCGCGTGGTGCGTGAGCAGCTGGAGCATCACCGAGCCGACGGCTCCGGTCGCACCGACGACCGCGAGCGTCGGCTTCGGCGTCATCGGCCGGTGCCTCCGTAGACGACGGCCTCGTCCGCGTTGTCCAGGCCGAAGGCCGTGTGGACGGCGCGGACGGCCTCGTTGACGTCGTCGGCGCGGGTGACGACCGAGATGCGGATCTCGGATGTCGAGATCAGCTCGATGTTGACGCCCGCGTCGGAGAGCGCGCGGAAGAAGTCCGCGGTGACGCCCGGGTTGGTCTTCATGCCCGCGCCGACCAGGGAGATCTTGCCGATCTGGTCGTCGTAGCGAAGCGAGTCGAAGCCGATCGCGCTCTTCGCCTTCTCCAGGGCGTCGATGGCCTTGCGGCCCTCGGCCTTGGGGAGGGTGAAGGAGATGTCCGTGAGGCCGGTGGAGGCCGCGGACACGTTCTGCACGATCATGTCGATGTTGATCTCGGCGTCCGCGACGGCCCGGAAGATGGCCGCGGCCTCGCCCGGCTTGTCCGGGACGCCGACGACCGTGATCTTCGCCTCGGAGGTGTCGTGGGCGACACCCGAGATGATGGCCTGCTCCACCTTCTGGGCTCCTTGCGGTTCGTTGCTGACCCATGTGCCCTGCAGCCCCGAGAAGGAGGAGCGGACGTGGATCGGGATGTTGTAGCGGCGCGCGTACTCGACACAGCGGTGCAGCAGCACCTTGGAGCCGGAGGCGGCGAGTTCCAGCATGTCCTCGAAGGAGATCCAGTCGATCTTCTTCGCCTTCTTGACCACGCGCGGGTCGGCGGTGAACACGCCGTCGACGTCCGTGTAGATCTCGCAGACCTCGGCGTCGAGCGCGGCGGCCAGCGCCACGGCGGTGGTGTCGGAACCGCCACGGCCCAGCGTGGTGATGTCCTTCTTGTCCTGGGACACGCCCTGGAAACCGGCGACGATGGCGATGTTGCCCTCGTCGAGCGCGGTGCGGATACGGCCTGGCGTGACATCGATGATGCGCGCCTTGTTGTGGACCGAGTCGGTGATGACACCGGCTTGGCTGCCGGTGAACGACTGGGCCTCGTGGCCCAGGTTCTTGATCGCCATGGCCAGCAGGGCCATGGAGATCCGCTCCCCGGCGGTCAGCAGCATGTCGAATTCACGACCGGCAGGGATCGGGGATACCTGCTCGGCGAGATCGATCAACTCGTCCGTCGTGTCGCCCATCGCGGAAACCACGACGACCACCTGGTGGCCGTTCTTCTTGGCGTCCACGATCCGCTTGGCGACGCGCTTGATGCCCTCGGCATCGGCAACGGAGGAGCCTCCGTACTTCTGCACGACAAGGCCCACGTGCGCTCCTCGATCAGTGTGTGCCGCAGCCGGCGCTGCGATCGGCTCAGTCTAACGAGCGGCCCGCGAACACCCATGGCATATCGGATGGTGAGACGCGCCGCTCGCGGAGTGATCACCTCGGCGTCCCGCCGAACGATTCGTCCGGGGGTACGGGGGCCCCGCGACGCCCGGCACCCGACGCCCGCACCCGACGCCCGCACCCGGCACCCGGCACCCGAGGGGGCACACAGGCCCTCGGCAGCGCTCAACCCCCGGGGACACGGCCCCGGGGGGACGGCGGCGGTCAGCCCTTGAGGGTGCGCAGCCCCAGCGGCGCGCCGATCTCCTCGGCCATCACGCGGCCCGCCTCCTCGGCGAGGTCGTCCTCCGTCAGGTCCTCGTCGGTGTCGAGGCCGTCCAGGGCCGCGAGCGGCTGGTCGAGGCGGACGTGGGCGACGAGGGACTGGAGGGCGCGGAGGGTGGCGGAGGCGGTGGGGCCCCAGTTGGAGAAGTAGGAGAACTGCCACCACCACAGGGCCTCGCTGGTGCGGCCCGCGCGGTAGTGGGCGAGGCCGTGCCGCAGATCGGTGACGATGTCGGCGAGGCTGTCGGAGATCCGGGCCGGGACGGGCGCCTTGCGGGGCTCGTACGGGTCGAAGACCTCGGAGTAGACGTCCACCGGCTCCAGGAGCAGGGCGAACCGCTCGCGCAGGTCGTCGGCGTCCGGCTCGGGGCCCGTGTCCGTCTCGTAGCGCTCGTCGGGGACGATGTCCTCGTGCGCGCCGAGCCGCCCGCCCGCCAGGAGCAGCTGCGAGACCTCCAGGAGCAGGAAGGGCACCGCGCTGTCGGGTTCGTCGCCCTTGGCCACCTCGGCGGTCGCCACGATGAAACTCTCGATGGAGTCGGCGATCTGGACCGCGAAGTCGTCGGGGTTCTGCGTGATCGAGTGCAGCGTGGGGTCAGACATCGAGGAGCCTCCCTGGGAGCGCGCCGGCCCTGTCGTCATACATCTAGCAGCCTCCGCCCCTCGAAGGCACGGCCCAGGGTCACCTCGTCGGCGTACTCCAGGTCGCCGCCGACCGGCAGTCCACTGGCGAGCCGGGTCACCCGAAGGCCCATGGGCTTGATCATCCGCGCGAGGTACGTGGCGGTGGCCTCGCCCTCCAGGTTCGGATCGGTGGCCAGGATCAGCTCCGTGACCGTGCCGTCCGCGAGCCGCGCGAGCAGTTCGCGGATGCGCAGGTCGTCCGGTCCGACGCCCTCGATCGGGCTGATCGCGCCGCCGAGGACGTGGTAGCGCCCCCGGAACTCGCGGGTCCGCTCGATCGCGACGACGTCCTTGGACTCCTCGACCACGCAGATGACGGTCAGGTCGCGGCGCGGGTCCCGGCAGATGTTGCACTGCTCCTGCTGGGCCACGTTTCCGCAGACCGCGCAGAACCTGACCTTCTCCTTGACCTCCAGGAGGGCGTGCGCGAGGCGCCGGACGTCCGTGGGCTCGGTCTGGAGGATGTGGAAGGCGATCCGCTGCGCGCTCTTGGGACCGACGCCGGGCAGCCTGCCCAGTTCGTCGATGAGGTCCTGCACCACGCCTTCGTACACGGAACGCCCTTCCGGGGGAGTGCTTGTTTCTTACGGTAGTGGCTGGAAGCGGGCCGCATAAGCCCATGACCGGCCGGGACCGGGAAGGGTCCGGCCGGAACCGGGCGGGGTCAGAAGCCCAGGCCCGGCATACCGCCCATGCCCTGCGCCAGCGGGCCGAGCTTGGCCTGCTGGAGCTGCTGCGCGTTGTCGTTGGCGGCCTGCACGGCGGCCACGACCAGGTCGGCCAGCGTCTCGGTGTCCTCCGGGTCGACCGCCTTGGGGTCGATGACCAGGGCGCGCAGTTCGCCGGAACCGGTCACGGTCGCCCTGACCAGACCGCCGCCCGCCTGCCCCTCGACCTCGGTCGCGGCCAGTTCCTGCTGGGCGCGGGCGAGGTCCTGCTGCATCTTCTGGGCCTGCTGGAGAAGCTGCTGCATGTTGGGCTGGCCACCACCGGGAATCACGGTCACTCCTGAGGTTCGGTACGTCCGTATGTCGGTACGCCCGAGCCTACGTGGTCCCCGCCCGGCCCGCCTCCACCACTCTTTCGGGTGAGAAACCACGGACTCCCTTGCCTGATCAAGGCCCTCTTCAGGGCGGAGATCCCGGGATTCGGGGCCCGCCGCCCACCATTCGGCGGTAGGAAGGGCAGGCACCATGTGCACCGCACGTCACAGAAGGATCACGAGCACTGAGCTGAACAGAGGAGTCGCCCGGTGAGCCAGCAGCCGGAGACGCCACCACCGGGCCCCCCCGGAGGAGACGTCCACCGCGATCTGACCGGTACGCCGTTCCCGCTGGGGGACTGGGGCGAACCCGCCGAACGGCTCGACGAGCTGTACCGCTGGGTGGAGGCCCAGGCCCTGCGCGCCGCCGACTGGTACCTCTCCGACCGGGTCTGGAAGCGCCGCCTCGCCCGTGTCCTGCGGCTGGGCACGGCCCTCGGCGTGATCGCGGGCGCGGCGCTGCCGCTGCTCGATCTGACCGGGGTGGCGCGGGGCACGGCGGGCTGGGGCTATCTGTCGCTGCTGATGGGCGCCGCGTGCATGGCGTGCGACCGGTACTTCGGGCTGACGTCCGGCTGGATGCGGGACGTGGCGACGGCGCAGGCGGTGCAGCGGCGGCTCCAGGCGCTCCAGTTCGACTGGGCGGCGGAGAGCGTCCGGGAGGTGCTGGGGCCGGCGGAGGGCACCGCGAGCGAGGCGGCCGAGCGCTGCCTCGGGGTGCTGCGGCGCTTCTCGGAGGACGTGACGGAGCTGGTGCGGGCGGAGACCGCGGACTGGATGGTCGAGTTCCGTTCGGGTCCGGCGCCGCTGGCGCTCCAGTCGGTGGGCGTGGCGCCCGCCCGCCAGGAGAGCGCCCATCCGCCGGGCCGTTTCCCGCTGCCGCCGGTGACCCGGCCGAACATGCCGCGCCAGCGGCCCCCGGAGACCCGCTAGCCGGGTCCCGGGGCCGCGTGCGAGGGTCCCGCGGCCGGGGGCGGGAAGGTCCGGGGGCTCCGGGGGCCCGGGGCTCAGCTCAGGACGATCATCGAGCCCTGGGCCAGGCTCCGGGTCGCCGCCGCGTGCAGGCCCAGCCACACGTGGCGCTCCCGGGCGAAGGGCCCGTCGTCGTAGGGGAGCGGTACCGCCGGTTCCTCCAGGGCCGTGGGACGGTCCGGCGGGAGCGGCGGCGCCGGGGGGTTCGCCGGGTCGATGCCGATCGAGGGCGCCACGAACTGGAGTTCGCGCAGGAGTCCGTGCGAGGAGCCGAGCGGCCCGCCGCCCTCCAGGAGTTCGTCGTTGGCGAGCGGGGCGGGGAAGTCGACGGGGACGTAGGCGCCCGCGTGGTCGTAGTGCCAGACCAGGTGCGACTGCTGGGCGGTCGTCTCGAACATCTCCAGGAGCTGTTCGTAGTCCCCGCCGAGCGCGCCGACCGGCTCGACCGGCAGCCCGTGCACCTGGAGCAGATAGGCGCGGCGCAGGAAGTGCAGGGCCTCGTAGTCGAATCCGGCCACCGGGGCGACGTCGCCCGAGAGTCCCGGCATGTACGCGTAGACGGGCACGGTCGGCAGGCCGGACGCGCTGAGCACGGCGTCGTACGCGGCGATCTCTTCGGCGAAGGGGTTGTCGGGGCTGTGGCACAGCACGTCGACGAGGGGGACCAGCCACAGGTCACAGGCCAAGGGAGGCTCGCTCTCCGTCAGTTCGCTTCGGTTCGCTTCAGTTCGCGGGGATGGTCAGGGTAGTCGGCCCGGGGGGCGGCGCCCACCCGCTGGGGGACCTGCCCCGGGAGGCGGGGCCTCAATCCGGCGGGTCTCAGCGGGCCCGGTGCTCCAGGCGGTCCGCCCATGCCAGGGAGTGCTCGTCGTAGTCGTGTACGACGTCGGCGGCGGTGCGGGCGTCACCCCGGGTGACCGCGTCGACCAGTTCGACGTGACGGCTCCAGAGCTGGGCGGGGAGGTCCCGTTCGGCGCGCAGGTGGGGCACGGAGAAGGCCCAGCCCTGGACGCGGAGCCGGTGCAGGAAGTCGGCGATGTGGTCGTTGGCGGCGACCAGCCGGCCCAGCTCGCGCCAGTAGCGGATGTCGTAGCCGATGAGGATGTCGAGGTCCCCGGCGCGGGCGGCGCGGGCGGCGGCCTCTCCCCTGCGCCGTACGGAGACGAGCGCGACCCCGAGACCGGGCTCGGGTCCGGGGGCGGGGCGGCGGGCGGCGGGGTTCGCCGTGTAGCGGCGCAGGACGCCGTCGACGACGAGCGTGCGGGCCTCGACCATCCGCCGGTAGTCGTCCACGGAGTACCGGTGGACGCGGAAGCCGCGGTGCTGGTCGGAGTCGAGGAGGCCCTGCGCGCAGAGGTCGACCAGGGCTTCCCGTACGGGGGTCGCGGAGACGCCGTACTGCTCGGCGATCTGCTTGACGGTGAACTCCTGGCCCGCCTTGAGACGCCCCGCGACCACTTCGTCACGGAGCGCGTCCGCGATCTGCTGTCGCAGGGTGTTGCGGGTGACGGCTCCGCTCGCGGGCATGTGCTCGGTCCCCTCCGTCCGTTCCGGACACCCTAGTCCAGTCGGACGGAGGGGACCCCGCGCCGTGGTTACGCGGTGTGCTCGTCGGCGACCGTCAGGGCCGCGTCCAGGGCCGCGAGGCCCTCCTTGGCCTCCGCCTCGGTGACGTTGCAGGCGGGGACGGCGTGGGTGCGGTTCATGTTCACGAAGGGCCAGAGGCCGTTCTTCTTCGCGGCGGCGGCGAAGGCGGCCATGGGCGCGTTGGCCTCGCCCGCCGCGTTGTACGGGACGAGGGGCTCGCGGGTCTCGCGGTTCTTGACCAGTTCGAGGGCCCAGAAGACGCCGGTGCCGCGGACCTCGCCGACGGAGGGGTGGCGTTCGGCCAGCTCGCGCAGTCCGGGGCCGAGGACGGTCTCGCCGATGCGGGCGGCGTTCTCGACGACCTTCTCGTCCTCCATCACCTGGATGGTGGCGACGGCGGCGGCGCAGGCCAGCGGGTGACCGGAGTAGGTCAGACCGCCGGGGTAGGGGCGCTTGTCGAAGGTGGCGGCGATCTCGGCGTTGATGGCGACGCCGCCGAGCGGCACGTAGCCGGAGTTCACGCCCTTGGCGAAGGTCATCAGGTCGGGCACGACGTCGAAGTGCTCGGCGGCGAACCACTTGCCGGTGCGGCCGAATCCGGCCATGACCTCGTCGAGGACGAAGACGATGCCGTACTTGTCGCAGATCGCGCGGACGCCCGCGAGGTAGCCGGGCGGCGGGGTCATGATGCCCGCGGTGCCGGGCACGGTCTCCAGGATGATCGCGGCGACGGTCGCCGGACCCTCGAAGGCGATCGTGTCCTCCAGGTGCTGGAGGGCCCGCGCGCTCTCCTCCGCCTCGGTGGTGGCGTAGAAGGGCGAGCGGTAGAGGAAGGGGGCCCAGAAGTGCACGACACCGGCGGAGGCGGTGTCGGAGGGCCAGCGGCGCGGGTCACCGGTGAGGTTGATCGCGGTGGAGGTGGCGCCGTGGTACGAGCGGTAGGCGGAGAGCACCTTCGTACGGCCGGTGTGCAGCCGGGCCATGCGGACGGCGTTCTCGACGGCCTCGGCGCCGCCGTTGGTGAAGAAGATCTTGTCCAGGTCGCCGGGGGTGCGCTCGGCGATGAGGCGGGCCGCCTCGGAGCGGACGTCGACGGCGAAGGCGGGCGCGAAGGTGGCGAGCTTCCCGGCCTGCTCCTGGATGGCGGCGACCACCGTGGGGTGCTGGTAGCCGATGTTGGTGTAGACGAGGCCGCTGGTGAAGTCGAGGTAGCGGTTTCCGTCGTAGTCCCAGAAGTACGAACCCTCGGCGCCTGCCACGGCGAGCGGGTCGATCAGGCCCTGGGCGGACCAGGAGTGGAAGACGTGCGCGCGGTCGGCGGCCTTGACGGCGGCCCCGGCCTGGGGATCGGGTTCGATGACATGAGGGGTCATGGGATCGAGGGTAAGGAACCGCAGGTGGGGCGGGCCATGGCCATCTTGTCCATCGAGACCGGGGCGGACGCGACACCTTGTTTCCCGGACCTCCCCGACGCACCCGCCGGGCCCGACATCATTGACAGCCTACTGTCGTCATGACAGCCTTCTGTCATGACGACGCCCACGGTCCACCTCGCTGTGTACGACACCCTCGCCGACTGGGAGACCGGGCACGCCACCGCCTGGCTCGCCCGCGCCGGATTCACGGTCAGGACGGTCGGCCCGGTCGCCGGGGAGCCCGTCACGACCCTCGCGGGCCTGCGGATCGTGCCCGACCTCGCCCTCGGCGACCTGCGGCCCGAGGACAGCGCGCTGCTGATCCTGCCCGGCGCCGACACCTACGACGAGGGCGACGGACTCGCCCCCTTCACCGCCAAGGCCCGCGCCTTCCTCGACGCCGGGGTCCCGGTCGCCGCGATCTGCGGCGCCACGGCGGGCCTGGCGAGGGAGGGCCTGCTCGACGACCGCGCCCACACCGGCGCCGCCTCCTTCCACCTCGCCGCCACCGGCTACCGGGGCGCCGGGCGGTACGTCGAGGCGGACGCGGTGACCGACGGCGACCTGATCACGGCGGGCCCGACCGAGCCGGTCGCCTTCGCGCGCGAGATCTTCGCCCGGCTCGGCGCGTACGAGGGGAAGCGGGACGCCTGGTACCGCCTCTTCCACGACTCGGACCCGGCGGCCTTCGCCGAACTGAACGCGGGGGAGGCGTAGATGGGACGGGCCGGACAGGACGCCCTGTCCCGCACCGCCCTCGGCGTCTTCCGGCTCAACGGGCAGTTCCTCACCGTCTCGGAGGCGCTGGCCGCGCCCGCCGGACTGACCGCCGCCTGGTGGCAGGTCCTCGGGGCGGTCCTCCCTGAACCCTTGCCGGTGGCCGGGATCGCCCGGGTCATGGGCATCACCCGGCAGAGCGTCCAGCGGATCGCGGACCTGCTGGTGCGGGAGGGGCTCGCCGCGTACGAGCCGAATCCGGCGCACCGCCGCGCCAAGCTGCTCGCCCCCACCGAGGAGGGCCGGGCGGCGGTCCGGGAGATCGAGCCGGGCCACGCGCGGCTCGCCGCCGCGCTCCTGCGGGAACTGGGCGGTCAGGAGGCCTTCGACGAGACGGTACGGGTCCTGGACCGGCTCTCGGCGGCGCTCGACGCGGCCGGGTCGGACCTCGGGGCGGAACGAGCGGGCGGGACGGATCTCGTGGCGGAATGAGCGGGCGGGGCGGACCGGGCCCGGGGCCGTACGGGAGACGGGGCGTCGGCCCGACCGCGCGGGAGGTGCCACCCGGCCGTACGGGAGACGGGGAGGTGCCATCCGGCCGTACGGAGAGGACGGGGAGGGCGGCGGCCCGACCGCGCGGGAGGTCGTGGCGGGCCGGCCTCCCCTCGGGCGCGGGCGGGCGGGGCGGCTCAGGCGAGCAGTTCGCAGACGACGCTGCGCAGCAGTCTGGGATGGACGAAGCGGTCCGGCGCGGTCGGCGGACAGCGCCAGGACAGCGGCCAGGTCCGGCCCGTCAACGCCGGTACCGGAACATAACTCGCATGGGCGGGACCCGCGTTGAGCCGGGTCACTCCCCGGGGCCACGGCCGGTGCGCGGTCGTGCCGGGCGGGACGAGGAAGTAGACCCCGCGGCGCCCGTTCGCCTCGGCGACCACGGGCCCCGGGTCTCCGGCGGTGAGCGCCTCTATCCAGTCGGCGAGCAGTCGCCCCTCGTCGCCGTCGACTCGAACGGCGTCGAACTGCACTCCGGCCTTGCGGAGTTGGAATCCTGAAACCGGAATCCAATCCACGGTCACTTCCCGGTTGTCGTCGTTCACAGGGCCATGTTCCCGCGTCGGGGGGGGGGGCCCCGGGGGGGGGGGGCCCCCCCCCCCGCCCCCCCCCCCGGGGGGGGGGCCGCCGGGGGGGGGGAGAAGGGAGAGGTGTGCCCCCCGGGGGGAACCCC
>NZ_JBHYZW010000002.1:0-502650 GCF_042754005.1 Streptomyces sp. NPDC059247 | reverse complement strand
ACCCTCAACCCTCCAACAACACTCTGCCCCTCGCCGGTTTGGTGTCTTCCCCCGGCCCCGGGGCCGGGCGGGGGGGGCGGCGCCCGGGCCGCGCCCCCCCCCCCGCCGAGACCGCGCCCCGGTGGGGGCGGCCCGTCGGGAGGGATCAGCAGGACAGGTTCGCCCCGGTGGGGACACCCAGGATCTGGGTGAACTGCGTGTACTTGTTGATGCGGCTCTGGACCTGGGCGGGGTTGCCGCCGTTGCACTCCAGGATGCCGTTGATGGAACGGATGGTCTCGCCGAAGCCCACGCCGTTGACGATGGCGTTGTGCGGGGTCATGGTGCCGGGGCCGTTCTGGGTGTTCCAGTACCAGAGACCGGTCTGCATGGCGACGGCCGGGTCCTGCTCGACCTTCCAGGGGTTGTTGAGGAGGTCGATGCCGAGGGCGTCACCGGCGGCCTTGTAGTTGAAGTTCCAGGAGAGCTGGATGGGGCCGCGGCCGTAGTAGGCGGCCTGGCCCGCGGGGCAGCCGTAGGGCTTGCCCGCGTCGCAGTAGTGGGGGTAGTTCGCCTGGTTCTGCTCGACGATGTAGAAGAGCCCGCCGGTCTCGTGGGAGACGTTGGCGAGGAAGGCCGCGGCCTCCTGCTTCTTCACGGTGTCGCTGCCGGTCTTGGCGAAGGCCGGGTAGGACTTGGTGGCGGAGACGAGGCCCGCGTACGTGTAGAAGGGGTTCCGGTTCGGGAACATCTGGTTGAACTGCGCCTCGGAGACCACGAATCCGGAGGGGTCCGGGTTTCCGCCGCCGTCGCCGCAGGCGCCCTGGTCGCGCCAGACGTCCGAGGTGCCGGGACGCTCGTTGAGGGTCCACCACTTCGCGTACCAGTTGCGGCCGTTGAGCGAGGCGGTCATCCCGCCGGTGTAGACGCTGCCCGAGTTCCAGGCGCCGGCGCAGGCGGGTGCGGCGCCCGCGGTGGCGGAGGGGACGAGTACGGCGATTCCTAGGGCCGTACAGAGTGCTGCCATCACGGCGAGCAACTTACGCAGCATGTGCGCTTCCTTCCGGGTGGGGCCGGGTGGGGGAAGCCACAGCGAAGCGTGATTGGTCTGGACCCGTCAAGGTCTAGACCAGAACTTGTGACGATCGGGATGGACTTGGGGGTGGGGTTGGCGTAGCCCCGACCGGAGCTACGCCAACTCCCTCGCTACTAGAGCAGGTTGTAGATCTGGTAGCCGTGGCCGATCTTCACCGGCTTCTGGAACGGGGCGGCCGCGTTGCCCGTTCCCGAGTAACGCAGCAGGTCACCGTTGGTCTTCCGGGCGATCAGGTCCGTCCGGCCGTCCATGTTCAGGTCGCCGACGGAGAGCAGCCGGTCGAACGCGTTCCAGCCACCACCGATCTTCGCGCGGCCCGCGAAGGGGGTCTTGTAGTTGCCGGTGCCCTTGTAGAGCCACAGGACGCCCGACTTGTCGCGGGCGACGATGTCGGCCTTGCCGTCACCGGTCAGGTCGCCCTGTCCGGCGATCTGGGTGTACTGGTCCCAGCCGCTGCCGACCCGGGTGCGCGGGGTCAGCGAGCCGCCCGGGTAGGCGAGGTAGGACCAGAGGACACCGGCCTTGTCGACGCCGATGAGGTCGGCCTCCTTGGCCCCGCCGAGGCTGCCGGGCGACAGGATGGTGCGGTAGATGTGCCAGCCCGTACCGACCTGCTTGTCGTGGTAGTCCAGGTCGTCGGTGATCCAGCTGTAGCTCAGCCGACCGTCCTTGAAGAGCGTGTAGCTGCCGTCCTCCCAGCCGTCCTTGTCGTTGTCGACGTCGACCGTGTCGGCGATCCCGTCGAAGCTGACCCCCACGTCGTACCGGGCGTCGAAGCCGCCCTCGCCGTTCGGGAAGTACAGGTAGAGATTGCTGTTCCGCTTGAGGACGGCCGGCATCGCGAAGGTCGGCGTCTCGACCGGGGCCTCGTCCGCCCGCGCCAGGGCGGAGGCGCGCGGGGCGTCCTGCGCCCGGTGCTCGGCCACGGCGGCGGCCCGCGCGCGGGCGGCGGCGGCCGGGTCGCCGGAGGCGAGGGCGGTACCGGCGGTGGCGGCGAGCGCGACCGCGGCGGCGGTGACGGCGAACGCGCTCCGGAGCACGGCGCCGCGTCGGTTGATCGTCAAGTTTCCCCCCGGGAAAATGTGGGTAACCCCATGAGTCAAAAAGCCTCTCACAGGGGTGTGACAACCTCCCGGCCAGGTCCGGTCCCCTTCGGATCCGCTCCGTCCGCCCACCGAGGGACCGGCCCCCGCCAGGGCCTCCCCGGCCGGACGGACATCCGTCCGGAACCCGTCCGCGCACCCGGGACCGGCCCTACCCCGCCCGGCGCGACCGTCCCCGGCGCCGCCCGGTCCGGTCCCGCCCGCGCCCGACCCGGGCCCCGGGCCCCGGGCCCCGTCTCCCTCAGACCACCCGTCTCGCTCAGACCAGCAGCACGATCCGCCCAGGCCGGTGGCCCGCCTCCGCGCGCCGGTGGGCCTCGGCGGCCTCCTCCAGCGGGAGGACGTCCGCCATCCGGGTGGCCAGCTCCCGCGCGGCGACCCTCTCCAGCATCTCCTTCAGCCGGGCGCCGTCCGGAGCCACCTGTACGGCCTTCACCGTGATGTCCCGCTCGGCGACCGGCGCCCGGTCGCCGGACGCCGTGACGAAGACCCCGCCGTCCTTGAGCGCGGGCAGCAGCGGATCGCCGATCAGGGCCGCGTCGAAGATGCCGTCGAGGCGCTCCGGGGCGAAGCCCAGCACCCCCGTGATGACGTCCTCCGGCGCCCCCCGGGGCACCACCGCCTCCGCTCCGAGGGCCCGCAGTTCGGCCTCGTCGCCACTGTTGGCCAGGGCCGCCACCCGGAGCCCGGCCGCCGCCGCGTGCTGGACGGCGAACCGGCCCACCACCCCGCTCGCCCCGGTGATCAGCACCGTGGAGCCCGTGGGCAGGGCCGGCAGGTCGAGGCCCTGCGCGGCGGTCAGCGAGGACACCGGCACCGAGGCGGCCGTGGGGAAGTCCAGCTCGTCGGGGACCGGGGCCAGCCAGGCCGGATCGGCCAGGAGCATCTCCGCGTACGTCCCCGCGCCCGTCCCCTCCAGCAGCCAGGGAACGAATCCGGCCACCCGGGTGCCCTCGGGCAGACCGGGCGCCGCGTCCAGGAGGCGGCCCGCGAAGTCGAAGCCGAGGACGAAGGGCGGCGCGAGCTCCCCGAGGAAGGCCGCGAAGCGCCCGGAGCGGATCTTCAGGTCCGCCTGGTTCACGGCGGTGGCCTTGATCCGTACGCGCACCCGGCCCGGGACGGCACCCGCCTCCGGGTCCGGTCGGCGGGCCATCCTGAGGACCTCGGGTCCGCCGTAGGCGGTCACTTCGACGACACGCATGGGGTACTCCTCACGGAAGGCCCCCTGGTGGCCATTACACCCACGCTCCCCACCCCCGGGCAACCCCTGATCCCCCGCCCGGGGACCCCTCGGTCCCCGGCCCGGGGACCCCTCGGGGGAGCCGTCGGGGACCGGCCCCGGACCCGCCCCGGGAATCTCCCGGCGGAAGCGCCGGGACCCGCTGACGGAAGGAAGAACTCCAGGTGGCGGTCGGCCGCACCGCCCCCGCCGTCGCACACGCGTCCGTACCGTCGCACGGGTGGAATGGCTGACCGCTGAGAACCTCATCGCCGTGGGCACCGCGCTCCTCGGCGTCCTCGTCTCCGCCGGTGCCGTCTGGTACGAGCGGCGGGTGCCGCACCGGCGCCGGATCGGCTACCGCGTCCAGCTGGACACCGCCATCGGCGACGCCGACGGCTCCCTGTCCGGCGCGGGCACCGCCGTGCGGCGCGGCTTCTTCGACGCGAGCCCCGACCTCGCCGACGCCACCCTCGTGCTGCTCCGGATCGAGAACGACGGCGCCCTCGCCCTCACCTCCGACCACTACACGGACGGCGGCCCGAACGGGCTCACCGTGCGGTTCACCGGCCGCCGGGTCAAGGCGGTCGTCGTCACCGCCCCCGGCCACCCCCGGCTCCTCAGTCACTTTCCGGCCACCTGGTCCGGCCCCGCCGAGGGCGACACCGCCGTCCACCTCCCCAAGGTCCCGCTCAACCGGGGCGCCCACTACAAACTGCTCGTCCTGCTCACCGGCGGCCCGATCGGCGGCCCCGTCACCGTCGAGGGCAACATCGACGAGGGCCACGTCCACCTCAACCACAGCACCACCCCCGACGACACCCCGCCCGTCTTCAGCCGGGTCGCCCGGACCGTCACCGTCGTCCTCACCGTCTGCGTGGTCGCCCTCGCCGCGATCATCGTCCGGGAACAGGACCCGCCGCCGATCGGCTGCGCCCGGGGCACCCTCACCGTCACCGGCTCCACCGCCTTCGCGCCCGTCGTCCGGGAGCTGGCGAAGAGGTACGAGGCCGACTGCGAGGGCTCGACCGTCGTCGTCGACGCGCGCGGCTCGACCACCGGGATACGGGAACTCGCCGACGCGGGCGCGAAGTCCGCCGAGGGCTCCCCCGCCGTCATCGCCCTCTCCGACGGGCGGAGACCGGACGGCTACCCGCGACTGCGCGGGAGCATGGTCGCCGTCTCCCTCTTCACCCTCGTCGTCCATGACGACGTGCCCGTCGACGACCTGACCCTGGAGCAGGTCCGGCGGCTCTACCGGGGCGAGACCGACAACTGGAACCAGCTCGTCCCCGGTCTCGACCGGCCGGTCCTGCTGGTCAGCCGGGACGCCGGTTCCGGCACCAGGGAGGTCTTCCAGCGCCGGGTCCTCGGCCGCAACGAGCCCGCCGTCTCGTCCCGCGACTGCGAGCACCTCGACGATCCCGAGGCGAAGGTGATCCGCTGCGAACTCGACTCCACCGAACAGGTCCTGGCCGCCGTCGCCCGGCTCCCCGGCGCCCTCGGCTACACCGAACTGCGGTCCGGGAGCGGTCTGAAGGGGCTGCACCGGGTGGCCCTCGACGGCAGACGGCCGGTCCTCGACGAGATCGGGGCGTCGAGCTACCCGTACCGGGAGATCGAGTACGCCTACACCTGGGACCGGCCGTCCGCCGACTCCCTGACCTCCAGCTTCCTCACCTATCTGAGCCGGGGCGGCGGGCAGGACGTCGTCCGCGCCCATGGTCACCTGCCCTGCGCCACCCCCGAGGGGATGCGGATCTGCGGGGACGGCTGACGCCCCGTCTGGCATCCTCTGATGACGTGGAGCCATTGAACGCGCAGGACCCGCTCGTCATCGGCCCGTTCCGGCTGCTCGGCCGTCTCGGGGTCGGCGGCATGGGCCGGGTCTTCCTGGCGCGTTCGGCCGGGGGACGCACGGTCGCGGTGAAGGTGGTGCACGCCGAACTGGCCGCCCAGGACGAGTTCCGGCGCCGGTTCGCCCGCGAGGTCGCCGCCCTGGAACGGGTCGGCGGCACCGGCACCGCGCCCGTCCTCGGTTCGGACACGGACGCCGAGGCGCCGTGGGTGGCGATCGGCTACGTGCCGGGGCCCTCGCTGCGGACCGTGGTCGGCGACGAGTCCGGGCCGCTGCCGCCCGCGACCGTGAAGGCGCTGGCCGGAGGGCTCGCCCGCGCCCTCGTCCACATCCACGCCGCCGGGCTCGTCCACCGCGACCTCAAGCCCTCGAACGTCCTGCTGACGGTCGACGGCCCCCGGCTCATCGACTTCGGCATCGCGCGCGCCGTGGACACCGTCGCCGAGGGCGGCAACCTGACCACCACCGGGGCGGTCGTCGGCTCCCCCGGCTTCATGTCGCCGGAGCAGGTGCGCGGGGACCGGCTGACCCCGGCGTCGGACGTCTTCTGCCTCGGCTCGGTCCTCGGGTACGCGGCGACCGGACGGGCCCCCTTCGGTACGGCGGACAGCGGCGTCCACGCCACGATGTTCCGCATCGCCCACGACGAGCCCGACCTGACGGATCTCCCGGCCGAACTGTCCGGGCTGATCCGCGCCTGCCTCGCCAAGGACCCGGCGGGCCGCCCGTCCGCCGCCGAGATCGCCGGGACCCTCCCCGTCCCCGACCCCTGGCTCCCGGCGGGCGTCCTGGCCCGCCTCGGCCGCCACGCGGCCCGCCTCCTGGAGGCGGAGACGGCCCCGGAGGGCCCCGCCGCCGGAGCCGGGCCCCCCGGTCCGGGAGCCGATGGCCCCGGCCCGGACGCCACGGCCGGTGTCAGGGACACCCCTACGGGAGCCCCGGACGCCCGGACGACCGCCGGTTCCGGCTCCCGCTCCCGCTCCGGCTCCGGCTCCGGCTCCGGTGAGCGCACCCCGCCGCCGTCCGCCGGTCCCCACCGGCCGGTCACGGACCTCCCGGTCCCGGTCGGCGGGCCCACCGGCTCCCCCGCGCCCCGGCCGCCCGCCCGGCGCCGGGCCCGTACCGCCCTGGTCGCCGGAGCCGTGGCCCTCGCCGTGACGGCGGCGGGTCTCGCGTACTTCTCCTGGTCCGGTCCCGGCACCGGTGACGAGGGGCGGAAGAACGGGGCCACGGACGCCCGCGCTCCGGGCATCGTCCCGGCCGTCTTCCTCGGCGCCTGGGAGGGCGTCCTCCAGGGCTCCCCCGACCACCCCCGGGAGACCACCCGGATCGAGATCTCGCAGGGCGCGGCGGGTGCCAAGAACGCCGTCTACGTCCAGGTCTCCGAGTACCGCATGTGCATGGGCCGCTCCCGGCTCGTCTCGGCCGACGAGGACAAGGTCGTCCTCGGCGAGTCCGACGTGACGGCCAGTGTGCCCGCCCAGCGCTGCGTCCCGGCCGCCCACCAGACCCTCACCCTGCGCTCCCCCGACGTCCTCGAATGGAGCTCGGGCTCCATGAGGGCCACCTTCCGCAAGGCCCCCACCGGCACCGAGGCCGTCCCCGCCCGCTACCTCGGCCGCTGGTCGCGCGTCCCCGCGCCGGAGATGTACGGCGCGAACGACAGCCGCTACACCTCGGAGGTGACGATCACCCAGGGCCCGGTCGGCTCCTCCGTGTTCCGGGTCCTCACCGGCTCCCCGCGCATGGTCGACGGCGTGCTCACCTCGGAGGACCGGTACTGCGACGCCAGGGCCGTCCTGGCGGGCGTCGGCGGCCTGCTGGTCCTCGGCCCGACCACGCCGGACGCGAACACCGGGGACCGCGAGTGCCAGTCGGGCCCCGCCGGGTACCTGCTCGTCGACAAGTGGAAGGGCAAGGACCGGCTCCTCGTCCACCCGATGCTCGACGGCGAACCGAACGAGTACTACCGGAGCTGACGAGCACCGCCGGAGCCGGGGCCCCGGCGGGCACGCGAAGGGCCCGCGCCCCGGTCGGACCGGGGCGCGGGCCCTTCGTACGCGCGCGTGCTCCTACAGGAAGGAGTTGATCTCGATGGTCTCGGTGCGGCCGGGGCCGACGCCGATGGCGGAGATCGGGGCGCCCGACATCTCCTCCAGGGCCTTCACGTACGCCTGCGCGTTCTTCGGCAGGTCGGCGAAGGTCTTGGCCTTGGTGATGTCCTCGGACCAGCCCGGCAGCATCTCGTAGATCGGCTTCGCGTGGTGGAAGTCGGTCTGCGAGTACGGGAGCTCCTCGACGCGCTTGCCGTCGATCTCGTACGCGACGCAGACGGGGATCTGCTCCCAGCCGGTCAGCACGTCCAGCTTGGTGAGGAAGAAGTCCGTCAGTCCGTTGACGCGGGTCGCGTAGCGCGCGATCGGGGCGTCGAACCAGCCGCAGCGGCGGTCACGGCCGGTGGTGACACCGCGCTCGCCGCCGATCCGGCGCAGCGCCTCGCCGTCCGCGTCGAACAGCTCGGTCGGGAACGGACCGGCGCCGACACGGGTCGTGTACGCCTTGAGGATGCCGATGACCCGGCTGATCTTCGTCGGGCCCACGCCCGCGCCCGTGCAGGCGCCGCCCGCCGTCGGGTTCGAGGAGGTGACGAAGGGGTACGTGCCGTGGTCGACGTCGAGCAGGGTGCCCTGGCCGCCCTCGAAGAGCACGACCTTGTCCTCGTCGAGCGCGTTGTTGAGGATCAGGGTGGTGTCCGCGACGAAGGGCTTGATCTGCTCCGCGTACTGGAGCATCTCCTCGACGATCTGGGCGGCGTCGATCGCGCGGCGGTTGTAGAGCTTGGCGAGCAGCTGGTTCTTGCCCTCCAGCGCCGCCTCGACCTTCTGGGTCAGGATCGACTCGTCGTACAGGTCCTGGACCCGGATGCCCACGCGGTTGATCTTGTCGGCGTAGGTCGGGCCGATGCCCCGGCCCGTGGTGCCGATCTTCCGCTTGCCGAGGAACCGTTCCGTCACCTTGTCGAGCGTGACGTTGTACGGGGTGATCAGGTGGGCGTTGCCGCTGATCAGGAGCTTGGACGTGTCGATTCCACGCTCGTTCAGTCCGCTCAGCTCGGAGAGCAGGACCGCCGGGTCGACGACGACACCGTTTCCGATCACCGGGGTGCACCCCGGTGAGAGGATGCCGGAAGGGAGAAGGTGCAGCGCGTACTTCTGGTCGCCGACGACGACCGTGTGGCCGGCGTTGTTGCCGCCCTGGTAGCGCACTACATAGTCAACGGATCCACCGAGCAGGTCGGTGGCCTTTCCCTTGCCCTCGTCACCCCACTGAGCACCGAGCAGCACAAGTGCGGGCACAGGCGTACACCCCTTCCGGGTGGGGCATGTCCAAGGTCAGGGGCCGAGGCCCGCCTCACCGGTGTGCCCCGGAATAGACGAAGCCCCTGGCGCAATAGCGCAAGGGGCTCTTGCACAAAGATGCTACCCGAGGAAGGACCGAGGTGTCGGATCACGACCAGCTACTGGTCATCGTCGACCCGGTCGCCCGGCGGTCGGACGGCGAGTCCGTGCGGATCGCGAAGGATGTCCTGTCGGCCGGGGCGGAGGTGCGGATCTGCCTGCCGGACGGGCCGGAGGAGTTCTCCCGGGCCCTGGCCAGGCGCGGTTCCCGGCGTCCCGTGGTGCTCGGCGACGACCGGGCGCTGCTGCGGACGGTGGCGCTGCTGCACCGCGAGCGCGAGCTGGCCGGAGTGGTCCTCTCCCTCGTCCCGATCGGCCCGCCCGAGGCCCTGGAGACGGCCCGCGCGCTCGGCGTGCCGCGCGCGGTTCCCGCCGCCGCGCGGGCGGTCCTGGAGGGGTCGGTACGGCGGCTCGACCTGCTGGTCGACGACAGCGACGGGATCGTCGTCGGCGACCTCCTGGTGCCCGCAGGGCCCGTGCCCGGTCCGGCCGCCGCGTCGGTCTGGGGCACCTGCCGGTCCCTGGTCCGCACCCTGGTGCGGCCGGTCCCGGCGGAGCTGGCGGTCCGCACCCACCGGCTGCGGGTGGAGGCGGACGGGGTGCTGCTCGCGGACGTCGACACCCCGGTGGAGGGCCTGACGGTCCGCTCGGCGGGCGGCGCGGCCGAGGTGACCGTGCACCCGGTGGCGGCCCCGCCCCGGTACGCGACCGCCCGGGTCCTCACGGTCTCGGGCCCGGACTTCCGCTACCGCGCCGACGGCCGTCTCACCGGCCCGGTCCGCCGCCGCACCTGGACGGCAGGACCGGGCGCGTGGGGCCTGACCCTGCCACGGGAAGGGTGAGCCCTTACGGGACGGGGGCGTCTGTCCCCTGAGGCCCGTACGGGGGCCGGGCATCCGCCCCCTGGAGCCCGTACGGGACGAGGGGCGAGCCGTCCGTCCCCGCGAACCCCTACGGGGCCGGAGGCCCTGCTCAGGCCCGTGAGCCCCTGAGGGGCCGGGGCGCGGCCCCCGTACGCCCCCGGGCCCCGGGCTCAGTCGCCCGGCGGCGGCGTCGGCGTCGGCGCGTCCGGCGCCGGGCGGGTGCTCCGGTGGACCGCCCAGCGGTCCAGGATGCCCAGCATCTCCCGCTGGAGGAAGGCGAAGAACTCGGCGGTCTCGGCGGTGCGCACCCCCGCCGCCGTGTCCGGGCCGAGGGTCTCCGCGCCCTCCCGCAGGACCTTCTCCCAGCGGGTGAGGACCTGGTCGCGACGGGTGAACGTCTCGTACCAGAGCTCGTTGTGGAGGACGTACCGGTCGCGCCGGGTGCCGGGGTCGCGCTCCCGGCTGACCATGTCGACCTGGCCGAGGTAGCGGACCGCGCCGGAGACGGCGGCAGGGCTGATCATGAGCCGCTCGGCGAGTTCGGCCGAGGTCAGCGAGCCGGTCTCGGAGGCCAGGAGGGCCGCGAAGACCCGGGCGGCCATCCGCTGCATACCCGCCTCGGTGAGTTCGGCGGCGAACCGCTCGACGAAGCGGGAGACCGCCCGCTCGTCGGCGGGAACCGTGCCGCCGGTCCCTGTGCTGCCCATACCGCTCATCGTCTCCCTCGTCCGCCGCCGACCCCCGACTTTATACGCTTCCTTAACTTCACAAGTTTGTGAAAGTAGCGTACGTTCCGAAACATGACGAAGGCAATCAGCGTCGCCGGACTCCACAAGTCCTTCGGGCGCACCCACGCGCTGGACGGCCTCGACCTCACCGTCCCCACCGGCGAGGTCCACGGCTTCCTCGGCCCCAACGGCGCCGGGAAGTCCACCACCATCCGGGTCCTCCTCGGCCTCCTGCGCCCCGACTCCGGCACCGCCCGGCTGCTCGGCGGGGACCCCTGGCACGACGCCGTGGAACTGCACCGCCGGATCGCGTACGTCCCCGGCGACGTCACCCTCTGGCGCAACCTCTCCGGCGGCGAGGTCATCGACCTGCACGGACGCCTCCGGGGCGGCCTCGACCCGGCGCGCCGCGCCGCCCTGGTCGAACGCTTCGCACTCGACCCCACCAAGAAGGGCCGCACCTACTCCAAGGGCAACCGGCAGAAGGTCGCCCTCGTCGCCGCCTTCGCCTCCGACGCCGAGCTCTTCGTCCTCGACGAACCCACCAGCGGCCTCGACCCGCTGATGGAGGAGGTCTTCCGCGACTGCGTCCGGGAGGCCCGCGACCGGGGCCGGACCGTCCTGCTGTCGAGCCATCTGCTCAGCGAGGTCGAGGCCCTCTGCGACCGGGTGAGCATCGTCCGCGCGGGCCGCACCGTGGAGTCCGGCTCGCTCGCCGGTCTGCGGCACCTCACCCGGACCGCCGTCACCGCCGAACTCGCCGCCCCGCCGACCGGTCTCGACCGCCTCCCCGGCGTCCACGACCTCGACGTCACCGGCACCCGGGTGCGGCTCCACGTCGACACCGAGCACCTCGACGGCGTCCTGCGCGCGCTCACCGCCTCGGGCGTACGGAGCCTCACCAGCGCCCCGCCCACCCTGGAGGAGCTGTTCCTCCGCCACTACGCCACCGGGGCCGGGGACCCGGACGCCACCGGGGCCTCGGAGTCCGCCACGGCCCCCGACGCCACCAGGACCTCCGAGGGCGGGGGCCCGCGATGAGCACCGCCCTCACCGGCACCGGCGCCCTCACCCGGCTCGCGCTGCGCCGCGACCGGCTGCTGATCCCCCTCTGGGTCCTCGTCACCGGCGGTCTGGTCGCCAGTGGTCCCGGCACCCTCGCGGACGTCTACCCCACCGCCGCCGACCGGGCCTCGGTCGCCGCCGCCATGAACGCCCAGGGCTCGCTGCGGGCGCTCTACGGGCCCGTCCTCGACGACTCCCTCGGCGGGCTCGTCGCCTGGCGGTTCGGCGTCTTCGCCGCCGTCCTCGCCGCCGTCGCGAGCCTGCTCGTCGTCGTCCGGCACACCCGCGAGGAGGAGGAGACCGGACGGCAGGAGACGCTCTCCGCCGGGGCGGTCGGCCGCCGGGCACCGCTCACCGCCGCCCTCCTCGCCGCCCTCGTCCTGAACGCGGCCGTCGCCCTCCTCGTCACCGCGGGCCTCGCGGGGCAGGGCCTCGCCGGGGCGCTCGCCCTCGGTCTGGCGGTCGGCGGCACCGGCATGGTCTTCGCGGCCACCGCCGCGCTCGCCGCCCAGCTGACCGGGAGCGCCCGGCTGGCCAAGGGCCTCACCGGCGCCGTGGTCGGCCTGGCGTTCGCGCTGCGGGCGGCGGGCGACGCCCGGACCGCCGACGGGTCCTCCGCCTCGGCCTGGCTCTCGCCGTTCGGCTGGGCCGGGCACGTCCGCGCCTTCGCCGGGGAGCGCTGGTGGGTGCTGCTCCTGCCGCTCGCGGCCGTACTGCTCCAGACGGCGGCGGCGTACGCGCTGACCGGCCGCCGGGACGTCGGCGCGAGCTTCCTGCCGACCCGGCCGGGGCCCGCCTCGGGGCGGCTCGGCTCGGCGGGCGCGCTCGCCCTGCGCCTCCAGCGCGGCGCCCTGGCCGGCTGGTCGCTGGGCTTCCTGCTCTGCGGGCTGCTCTTCGGCGGGATGGCGGAGGGCGCGGCGGGCCTCGTCGGCGACAACGCGCGGACCCGGGAGATCATCGCCCGCATGGGCGGCCAGACCGCGCTGACCAGTGCCTTCCTGGCGACTTTCGTCTCCCTGCTCGGGATGGTCGCGGCCCTGTTCGCGGTCGGCGCGGTGCTGCGGGCGCACGGCGAGGAGACCTCGGGGCGGGCCGAACCGCTCCTCGCGGGGCCCCTCGGACGGCTCCGCTGGGCGGCCGGACACCTGGTGGTCGCCTTCGGCGGCTCCGCCGTGCTCCTCGCCCTCGGGGGCCTCGGCCTCGCCCTCTCGTACGGGCGGGATTCCGGGTCCCTCCTCGGCGCCTCGCTCGTCCAGCTCCCGGCCGTGTGGACGCTCGCGGGGCTCGCGGTCCTGCTGTGGGGCGCGGTCCCCCGGGTCGCCGGGGCCGCGTGGGGCGCGGCCGGGCTCTGTCTGGCCCTCGGCTGGGTGGGCCCGGCGCTGGGGCTGCCCCGGGCGGTTCTGGACCTCTCCCCGTACGGGTGGCTGCCGAGGCTGCCGGGGCAGGCGACGGCCTGGACCCCGGTCCTGGTCCTGACGGCCCTGGCCGCCGTCCTGGTGGCCGCCGGACTCGCCCGGCTGCGCCGGCGGGACCTGGAGGTCTGAGCGGGGGGCACCCGGCCGGGGTACGGGCCTCCGGCCGGACCGGGACCGGGCCGGAGCCGCCGGGCCGGACCGGGACCCGGTCGGGGAGGCCGGGCCGGACCGGGACCCGGTCGGGGAGGCCGGGCGGGCCCAAGGCCCAGGAACAGGCCCAAGGCCCAGGAACAGGCCCGGGACCCGGGCCGGAGGCGCCGGGTCAGACCTCCACCAGCAGTTGTTCGAAGCCCCGGATGACGTAGCCCGGTCTGCGGACGGGTTCGGCGGTCAGGCGCAGACCGGGGGCCCGGCGGAGCAGTTCGGCGAAGACCGCGGTGAGTTCCAGCCGGGCGAGCGGGGCGCCGAGGCAGTAGTGGATGCCCGCGCCGAAGGTGAGGTGCGGGTTGTCGGCGCGGGTCAGGTCGAGCCGGTCGGCGGTGGGGCCGAAGCGGGCCGGGTCCCGGTTGGCGGAGCCGAGGAGCAGCGCGACCTCGGAGCCGCGCGGGACGACGGTGCCGCCGACTTCGATGTCGTCGAGGACCCAGCGCTCGAACATCTGGAGCGGGGTGTCGTACCGCAGCAGTTCCTCCACAGCTGTGGACAACTTTTCCGGATCGGGCCGGACGCCCTCCCTCAGGAGCGTCCACCAGCCGTTGACCGTGGTGTTCACGGTGGCCTCGTGGCCCGCGTTGAGCAGGAGGACGCAGGTGGAGACCGTCTCCTGTTCGGTCAGGCCCTCCACCGCGACCAGGGACGAGATCAGGTCGTCGCCCGGTTCCCGCCGCCGCCGGGCGATCAGCTCCCGCAGATAGGCCGAGAACTCCACCGACGCCCGTACCGCCCGCCGGGCCGTGTCCTCCGAGGGGTTCAGCTCGAACATCCCGCAGATCGCGGCCGACCAGGGGCGCAGCATCCCCCGTTCCTCGTCCTCCGCCGGGATGCCCAGCATCTCGGCGATCACCGCGACCGGCAGCGGTTCCGCGACCAGTGCCTGGAGGTCGCCGCCGCCCTCCGCGACCAGCCGCCCGACCAGTTCGGCGGCGAGCCGCCGTACCGTCGGGGCCAGTTCCTCCACGGTCCTCGGGGTGAACGCCGTGGACACGAGCCGCCGGATGCGGGCGTGGTCCGCGCCCTCCAGGTCGAGCAGCCCGTGGTCGTTGAGCGTGTGGAAGGGCTCGTACGCGGCGGGCGGCGCCTCCCGCCCGAACTCCTCGTGACTGAAGCGGTGGGTGTACGTGCGCCCCAGCCGCCGGTCCCTGAGCAGGGCCGACACGTCCGCGTGGTGCGGGATCAGCCACTGCCGGGCCGGACCGTGCCAGTGGGCGCGGCCCGCCGCCCGCAGGGTGGCGTAGGCGGGGTAGGGATCGGCGACGAACGCGGGCGACCAGGGGTCGTACACGGCGGAGACGTCGTCCGTACGGGGGTCCGGGGAAGCGGAAGCGTCCATGGCCGGACGCTACCGCCACCCGGCCCCCGGGGGGCTGTTCCCTCCGCCGGGTCTTCCGGCTGCCGTAGGTCCACGGGAGCCGGAAGCGGGGAGCCGGAAGTGGGGAGCCGGGAGCGGGGAGCCGGAGTCCGGGAGGCCTAGCCTCCGGCGCGTACGAGCCCCGCCTCGTAGGCGAAGACCGCCGCCTGGGTGCGGTCGCGCAGGGCCAGCTTCACCAGGATGCGGCTCACGTGCGTCTTGATGGTGGACTCGGCGACCACCAGGTGATCGGCGATCTCGGCGTTCGACAGTCCTTGCGCGATCAGCACCAGGACCTCCGTCTCGCGCTCCGTCAGCTCCCCGATCTGCGCCATCGCGGGCGGTCGCGGGCCGCTGGCCGGGGCCTTCGCGAACTCGTTGATCAGCCGCTTCGTCACGCTCGGCGCGAGGAGCGCCTCCCCCGCCGCGACCACCCGCACGCCGTCCGCGAGCTGCCGGGCCGAGGCGTCCTTGAGGAGGAAGCCGGAGGCTCCCGCGCGCAGCGCCTGGTACACGTACTCGTCCAGGTCGAAGGTGGTCAGGACGAGCACCTTCGCGTCCGCGTCGGCGGCGACGATCTCCCGGGTGGCGTCGAGGCCGTTCAGCTCGGGCATCCGGATGTCCATCAGGACCACGTCCGGGCGGAGGGCGGCGACCTGGGTGACGGCCTCCCGGCCGTTGACCGCCTCTCCGACGACCTCGATGTCCGGCATGGCGCCCAGCAGCACCGAGAAGCCCTCGCGGACCATCATCTGGTCGTCGACGATCAGGACACGGATCATCGGTCGGTCTCCTCACGGCTCACGGGGATGTAGGCGGTCACCTCGTAGCCGCCGTCCTCGGTGGACTCGGCCGTCATCTCCCCGCCGAGCATCGTGACACGCTCCCGCATACCGGTGATGCCGTGCCCGGCGCCCGGCGAGGGCTTCACCAGGCCCCGGGCGGGGCCGTTGACGACGCGCAGGCCGATCCCGCCGAGGACGTAGCCGATCTCGACCTTCGCCCCGGCGCCCGGCGCGTGCCGCAGCACGTTCGACAGGGCCTCCTGGACGATCCGGTACGCGGAGAGCTCCACGCCCGGCGGCAGCTCCCGCACGGCGCCGGTGACCGTCTTGTCGACGGTGAGCCCGGCCTCCCGCACATTGGCGACGAGCCCGTCGAGGTCGGCGAGGGTCGGCTGCGGGGCGTCGGGGGCCTCGTAGTCCTCGGCGCGGACGACACCGAGGATGCGGCGCAGTTCGGTGAGGGCGGAGACGGCGTTCTCGCGGATGGTGCGGAAGGCCTGCTCCAGCTCCGGCGGCGGGTTCTCGACCCGGTAGGGGGCGGCCTCCGCCTGGATGGCGACCACCGACATGTGGTGGGCGACGACGTCGTGGAGCTCGCGGGCGATGGTGGTGCGCTCCTCCAGGAGGGTCCGCTTGGAGCGCTCCTCGGCGGTGACGGTCTGCTGCGCGGTGACCTCCAGATCGGCCTGGCGGCGGACCTGGAAGACGGTCACGGTGAGCAGCACGAGGGCGGAGAAGAACAGCATCGGGGCGGCTTCGGTGGTGCCGCCGAAGCCGAAGAAGAGCTGGAGGAACACGCAGTAGGCGGCCGTCACGATCCACATCCACGCGGCGGTCCGGGGCCGGGTGCGGGCGGCGACCACGCCGAGGACGATCAGATGGGTGACGAACGAGCCGTGCGACCAGGGCCAGTTGCCTTCCGTGCCGCCGAGGTAGCCGAGGAAGGGCGCGGTGCCCAGCGAGACCCAGAAGGCGAGCGTCGGCCGGATCAGGGTGAGCAGCACGACGGCGGCGGGGACGCAGGCCAGCACGAGCGCCGGCACGCCGAAGCCGTAGTAGATCCGCTGGTATCCCAGGGCGAAGACGATCAGCGCGCAGAAGCCGACGAAGGCGTGCGGGAGCAGCCCCGCGTAGGGCCGTATCCGCCGGGGCAGGAAGCGGGCGGGGCCGGTCTCCACGTTCGCGCGGGGCAGCGGCCGGAAGACGGCCACGTCGTGGAAGAGTTCCTGGCGCAGCCCGCCGAGAGCCGCCTGCGCCAGGCGGATCTCGGGGCTGCGGCTCGTTTCGGGGGTCTGTGTCTGGGTCACGTCGAACACGGTACGGGGGTCGCGGCGGCGGGTCGTCCGGCTGGATGCGGATCCTCCGGGGTCCCTCCTGAGTACTACGGAACCCAGTGTTCCGCCCGGAGGCGGGACCTCCCGCGTCCCCCGTTCCCCGCGCCGCCGTCACCAGGCGAGCTGGGCGATCTCCTCCGCGACCACCGCGCAGGCGTCGGCCGCCGGGTCGATCAGCGGGAAGTGCCCGACGCCCTCCAGGAGCGTCAGGCCGACCGCCTCCCCGGCCGCCGCGGCGGCGTCGGCGTACGCGTCGGCGACGGCGGGGGGCACCTCCAGGTCCTCGCGGCCCTGGACGACGATGGTCGCGATCCCGGTCGGCAGCAGCAGCGAGGGATCGACGGAGGCCGCCCGGTCCCCGGCCGCGTCCGGTCCCCCGAGCAGTTCGGTGACCGCCCCGCCGCACACCCCCAGCTCGACGGCGCGGCCGAAGTGGGCGATCGGGGCGAGCGCGACGACCCCGCGCAGCGGCGGCGGGCCGGACAGCCGCCACGGCGATCCGGCGGGCAGCACGTGCCGGGCGGCGGCCCACAGGGCGAGCTGGCCGCCCGCCGAGTGGCCGGTGAGCACGGTCCGCCCGGTGTCGGCCTGCGGCAGGTGCGCGGCGGCGAGTTCCGGTACGGCGTCGAGCGCGGCGGCCACGTCGTCGAAGGTCTCCGGCCAGCGTCCGGCGACCGGGGCGGCACCGCCCTGCCGGGGGAGGCCGCCGCCGCGCCGGTACTCGACGCTGGCGACGGCGAAGCCCCGCCGGGCCAGGAAGTCCACGAACGGCGTCAGGTGCGCCCGGTCGTACGGCGCCCGCCAGGCGCCCCCGTGCAGGGCGACCACGAGCGGGGCGCGGGTCGCGCCGTCCCGGGGCGCGTAGAAGTCGATCACCTGGTCCGGGTGGTCGCCGTAGGCCGCGGAGGCGTCCGGGGCGACGGCCGGGTGCGAGAAGGCGGACGCCTCTTCGGCGGCACCGCGCGCGGCGGGGTCCGACATGCTGTTCCAACCTCTCCGGTACGGGGCCGACTTGGCCTGACCTGCGGGGACGGTACCAGCACCGGAAGCCCTGGCGGATCAGTCGATCATCGGACGGTACGTACGGCCGGGAGGGTCGAGGGCCACGGCGGCGCCCACCGGGTGGCGCGACGGCGCCGGACCCGGGGGCGGCGCCGACCGCAGGGGGCGCGGAGCCGCCCGCCCGTGGCGCGGAGCCGCCAGACGCGGCACCGCGCCGCCGGGCCGGAGCGCGGCGCCGACCTGCCGGGGCCCGGCGCCGACCTGCCGGGGTGCGGCGCCGCCGGACGGTCGCGCCGTACCCCGGGCGGGATTCCCCGGCCGGGCTCAGGCGGGGCGGTCCGCCAGGACCTCCGCGAGGGTCCGCGCCGCCCGCTCCGCGTCCGCGAAACCGACGTACAGCGGGGTGAAGCCGAACCGCAGCACGTCCGGGCGGCGCAGGTCGCCGACGACACCGCGCCGGATCAGCTCCGCCATGACGGCGGGCGCGTCCGGGCAGCCGAGCGCGATCTGACTGCCCCGCTCCCCGTGGGCCCCGGGCGTCACCGGGACGACCCGGCCCACCGGCGCGTACGCCCGCACGCACTCCAGGAAGAAGTCCGTCAGGGCGAGGGACTTGACCCGCACGTCCTCGACCGCGACCCCGTCCCAGACGTCGAGCGCCGACTCCAGGGCCAGCAGCGACAGGATGTCCGGCGTGCCCACCCGGCCCCGCACGGCACCGGCCGCCGCCTCGTACCCGGGGGTCATGGCGAACGGATCGGCGTGCGAGTTCCAGCCCGGCAGCGGCGAGTCGAAGGCCGTCTGGTGCCGCTCGGCGACGTACAGGTAGGCGGGCGCGCCCGGCCCGCCGTTCAGATACTTGTACGTGCAGCCGACCGCCAGATCGACCCCGTGGGTGTCCAGGCCGACCGGCAGGGCGCCCGCGCTGTGGCACAGGTCCCACACCGCGAGCGCGCCCGCCGCGTGCAGCGCCGCCGTGACGCCCGGCAGGTCGTGGAGCCGCCCGGAGCGGTAGTCGACGTGGTTGACGAGCGCGGCGGCGGTCCGGGGACCGGCCGCGCCCGCCATCGCGGCGGGCTCGACGGGCACGATCCGGTGCCCCGTCATCCGCGCGGCCGACTCCGCGATGTACCCGTCCGTGGGAAAGGTCGTCGCGTCGACGAGGATCTCGTCGCGCCCCGCACCGGCGAGCCGGACGGCGGCGACGACCGCCTTGAAGACGTTCACGCTGGTCGAGTCGCCGACCACGATCTGCCCGGCGGCGGCGCCCACGATCGGCGCGATCCGGTCGCCGACCCGCTCCGGCGCGGTCCACCAGCCCGACTCGTCCCAGGAGCGGATGCGCAGCTCGCCCCACTCACGGGTGAGGACGTCGGCCATCCGCTCCGGGACATGGACGGGCAGCGCGCCCAGCGAGTTGCCGTCCAGGTAGACGGTCCCCTCGTCGAGGGCGAACTTCTTCCGGTGCCCGGCGAGCGGGTCGGCGGCGTCGAGCTCCAGGGCCCGGCCCCTCAGCGCCTCAGACATGGCTGCGCGCCGTCCACAGCTCGGGGAACACGTTCTTCTGGGCCCGCTTCTCCAGCCAGGCCACGCCCGCCGAACCGCCGGTGCCGGTCTTCGAGCCCATCGCGCGCCGGGTCGCCACCAGATGGTCGTTGCGCCAGCGCCAGACCAGTTCGGCGACGTCGCTCAGGGCCTCGCCGAGCCCGATCAGCTCCGCGTTCCCCTCCGGGTCCGCGTAGATCCCGGCCCAGACCGCCTCGACCCCGGCCGAGGGCTCGTACCGCCGCGCGAGGTCGCGGGAGAGCACCTCGGGCGGTACGGGCAGACCGCGCCGGGCGAGCAGGCCGAGGGCCTCGTCGTACAGGCTCGGCTCGTGCAGCGCCTTCTCCAGCTCGGCGTGGACGCGGGGCGCGCCCCGGTGCGGGACGAGCATGGACGCCGACTTCTCGCCGAGGAGGAACTCCATCCGCCGGTACATCGCGGACTGGAACCCGGAGCCCTCGCCGAGCGCGCCCCGGTAGGAGTTGAACTGGGCCGGGGTGAGCTGGGCGAGGGGCCGCCAGGAGTGGTTGAGGGCCTCCAGCTCGCGCACCGAGCGCTTGAGGGCGTCCCTCGCGTCGGGGACCCGGTCCTCGCGCAGGGCGCGGCCCGCGGTCTCCCACTCGTGGACGATCACCGTGAACCACAGTTCCATGACCTGGGTGGTGACCAGGAAGACCATCTCGCCGGGGTCGTCCGAGCGGAGGTGCTGGAGGTGGGTGAGGACGTCCGCCTGGACGTAGTCCTCGTACGGCGTGGTACCCGCGAAGTCGAGGTTCGGGTCATCGGCGACCGAACCGGCTCCGGCATCGGGGAAGGTGGACATTTCTGTCTCCTCGATACGTATTACCGGGTAGCGGTCCGCTCCACCGCGCCCGCGCTCTCACGCTGCGGCACGGGAGCCCCGGTCCCCTCGGGACGGATGCCTCGTCGCACGGCGTCCCAAGCGCATCATGACACGATCGGGCCCGTGATGTAGCTCCCGTCTTCGGCGTACGGAAACGCGTTCGAATGGCAGCCGTTCAGGCCCTTGATCTGCTGCATCATCGCGGGCGCGGGCCTGCCCGGACCCGGGCAGCCGAGGTGCTGCCGGATGCCTATCTCGTGTCCGACCTCGTGGTTGATGATCAGGTGCCGGTATGCGGCGGGCGCCCCCGCGAAGGTCGGCGAGCCCAGCATCCAGCGCTTCAGGTTGACCACCACCCCGTCGGTGGTCTCGCAGTTCAGCTCGCCCCGGGTGTCCAGGCCCTGCTCGCGGCAGAGCGCGTCCGCGGTGTCCGGGGTGGCGATCCTGATGACGAAGTCGGCGTTCTCCGAGACGAGCTGGAACCGGCCCCTGCCGTGCGCCGCCCAGCCGCGCGGATGGGCCAGGACGCGCTGGATCTCGGCGGCGGTCTCCGTCGCCGACAGCGCGACGCCCTCCTCGACCTGCACCCGGTAGCGGCGGAGCGTCCCGCCGTGGCCGACGGGCGGGCCGGACGCCCGCGCGGTGAGGAACCTGCCGGTGCCGGACCGCGGGACGGCCACCCGTTCCTGGCCGTTCTCCGCCTTCTCTGCCTTCTCCGCCTTCTTCGACGAGGTCGGCTTGGGCTTCGGTTTCGGTTTCGGCTCGGGTTTCGGCTTCGGCTTCGCCGTGGTGGGCCGGGGGGTGGGGGCCGGGGCGGGGGTCGCCGTCGTCGCTCCCGGTGCGGGGGCGGCGGTGTCCTTCGCCGGGCCGTCGTAGTGGACGAGGGCGGCGCCCGCGCCGAGCGCCACGGTGATCAGGGCCAGGGCCGGCAGGACGAGCCGGGGCGCGGGACCGCGTCCGTTCCCGCTTCCGCGCCGGGTCCCCGTTCGTCGCCGTCGTCCTGCGGGTACCACGCGCTTGCCCACGGCAGACTTCTCCCCTGCGTCGGCCGGCAGTGGGGGAGAGGAAAGGGGCCTCGGTACCGGCTGGTTCGGTCCTGCGG
Source organism: Streptomyces sp. NPDC059247 (assembly GCF_042754005.1). Classification (NCBI taxonomy): domain Bacteria; kingdom Bacillati; phylum Actinomycetota; class Actinomycetes; order Kitasatosporales; family Streptomycetaceae; genus Streptomyces; species Streptomyces sp. NPDC059247. The sequence continues at coordinate 481,687 of NZ_JBHYZW010000002.1, read as the reverse complement.
TCCCGGGGATCGTACCGGCCGTATCGAACATGTCTCGAACGGGCCGAGGTGGCGTGTCCTGATCTCCCCCTGTCCTCCGGGACAGGGGGAGATCGGGTCAGGACGGGCGGGACGGAGGGTGCCGGGCCGGACGCGGACTCAGCCGAGCGTCTCCGCGGCGGTCTCCGAGGAGTCCCGCAGGAAGGTCGAGCAGCGCTCGTACTCGTCCTTCTCGCCGATGTCCCCGGCCGCTCGGGCGAGGGCGTGCAGGGCGCGCAGGAAGCCTCGGTTCGGCTCGTGCTCCCACGGCACCGGGCCGTGGCCCTTCCAGCCGCTGCGGCGGAGCGCGTCGAGGCCCCGGTGGTAGCCGGTGCGGGCGTAGGCGTACGACTCGACGACCGAGCCGCGCTCGTACGCGTCGTCCGCGAGCCGGGCCCAGGCGAGCGAGGACGTCGGGTACTTCGCGGCGACGTCCGCCGGGGCCGTACCGTTCGCGAGCAGCTCGCGCGGCCCCGGGTCGTCGGGCAGGTGGGTGGGGGCCGGTCCCCCCAGAAGGTTCTCGTGGATGGCCATGGGCCCAGTCTGCCCCAGACCCCCGCCCACCCGGACCCGGACGTCCCCCGAGGGCTCCGCCCACCCGGCGGATCGGACCGGCGACGGCCCCACGGACACGGACCACGAGGGCCGGAGCCGGGACCCACGGGACCGGAGCGGGACCGGGAAGCGGGACCCGAGTGGGACCGGAGCGGGGCCTCAGCCGGGCCGTGAGGACTGGGCGGGCAGGCAGGGCGGCAAGGCCGGGCGGACCGGGCAAGGCAAGGCAGGCGGGCAGGCGTGCGGGCAGGACAGGGCAAGTCCGGGCAGGACAGGCGGGCCGGGCCAGGCAGGCAGGCAGGGCAAGTCCGGGCCGGGCAGGCGGACAGGGCAGGACAGGCGGGCAGGCGGGCAAGGCCGGGCAAGGACCGCCTCTGCGCCGGGACGCGGGCCCTCCTGGGCCCCAGGGCCTGCCTTCCCCACCCCGGGGAGGGGACCTGGCCTCCCCACCCCCGTGGAGGCCCGGAGGGGTCTGCGGGGGCCTCAGGCCGGGGCGTCCCGCTCGCCCGGGTCGAGGGGCGGGGACGTCACCCCGCAGTGGACCTTGCAGTCGGGGTGGCAGTCCGCCCGCGCGGGGCGGGTCCGCAGGGTCGTCCAGGCCAGCACCGCGCCCACCACCAGGACGCCCGCGCACATCGGCATCGCCCGCCGGAACGTCGACCCGAACTCCTCCGCCGAGCGGTACGCCTCCGGCCCCATCCCGGCCAGCAGCGGCAGCGCGGCCACCGCGAGCAGTCCCGCCGCCCGCGCCGCCGCGTTGTTGATGCCGCTCGCGAGCCCCGCCCGGGACACGTCCACCGAGGCCAGGACGGTCGCGGTCAGCGGCGCCACCAGCGCGGTCATCCCGAGCCCGAGCACCAGCAGCGCGGGCAGCACGTCCCGTACGTACGAGGCGTGCTCACCGACCCGCAGCATCAGCAGCATCCCCGCCGCGCACAGCAGCGGCCCGACCGTGAGCGGGACGCGGGGCCCGATCCGCTCCCCCAGCTCCCCCGCCCGCGCGGAGAACAGCAGCATCAGGACGGTCGTCGGCAGCAGGGCCGTACCGGCTCCGAGCGCCGAATAGCCCGAGACCACCTGGAGCTGGAGCGCGGCCAGGAAGAAGAACCCGCCGAACGCCGCGTACACGCACAGCGTCACCAGGTTCACCGCCGTGAACGTCCGGGACGCGAAGATCGACGGCGGCACCATCGCCGCCTCGCCGCGCCGCCGCTCCACCGCCACGAACCCGGCCCCGGCCAGCACCCCGGCGGCCCCCGCCCACCAGGTGGCGCCGATCAGCGCGTACGTCACGAGGGCGAGCGCCATCGCGCCGAGGAACGCGCCGAGCACGTCGAACCGGCCGTGCGCGACCCTGTCCCGCGACTCCGGCACGTGCCGCAGCGCCACCGGGACGCACACGGCGGCGAGCGGCACGTTCAGCAGGAACACCCAGCGCCAGCCCGGCCCGTCCACCAGCCAGCCGCCCACGAACGGCCCGATCGCCGCCCCCACGCCGCCGAAGCCGGACCACAGGCCGACCGCCCTGGCCCGGTCGTCCTCGTGGAAGCTCGCCTGGATCAGCGCGAGCGAGCCGGGGGTGAGCAGCGCGCCGCCGATGCCCTGGAGGGCGCGGGCACCGATGAGGATCCCGGCGTTCGGGGCGAGCCCGCACAGCAGCGACGCCAGCGCGAACCACACCACGCCGATCACGAAGACCCGCCGCCGTCCGAAGCGGTCCCCGAGCGAGCCGCCGAGCAGGATCAGCCCGGCCAGGGTGAGCATGTAGGCGTTGACCGTCCACTGGAGGACGGCGAGGTCGGCGCCGAGGTCGTCCCCGATGTGCGGCAGGGCCACGTTGACGACGGTGGAGTCGAGCAGGGCCATCCCGGAGCCGAGGACGGTGGTGAAGACGATCCACCGCCCCTTCGCCGAGGCCATCCGCACATCCCGCTCACCCATGCCTGCATGGTCCCGCGAAGCACCCGCGTTCGCCCATCGGCGCGACACCGCCGGCGCGACCCGGCCGGTTGCCGGGCGGAGCCCCGTGGGGCGCCCGGCGGTCCCGACGCCCCGGCGGCCCACCCGCCCGGCCGCAGGGCCGTCAGCCCGTCCGCAGCCGGTTCGCCGCGCGGATCAGCGCCTCCGTGCCCCGCTCGGCCTTCTCACGGGGGCAGCCCACGTTCAGCCGGACGAAGCCCGGTGTGCCGTAGACCCCGCCCGGCATGATCGCGACCTTCTCCACGGCCACCAGCTCCTCCTGGAGCCGGGCCTCCTCGATGCCGAGCGGGCGCAGGTCGATCCAGGCCAGGTATCCGGCCTGCGGCGGCTCCCAGACCACCCCGGGAAGCCCCTCGGCCAGGCTCTTGCGGAGCCCGTCCATCGTGCCCGCCACATAGCCGCGCAGGGCGTCCAGCCAGGGCACGCCGTGCCGGTAGGCGGCGATGTGCGCGGTCAGCGAGAGCACCGCGGGCGAGGCGAGGCCCTGTCCGGTCTCCATCCGCCGGACGAACTCCGTGCGCTCGTCGGGGTCGCCGAGGATCCCGTACGAGCCCGAGAGCGCGGGGAAGTTGAACGCCTTGGTGCCCGAGGTGAGCAGCGCCCAGCGGCGGCCCCTGCCGGGCTCGGCGATCCGGGCCCAGGGGACGTGCCGGTGGCCCTCGGTGGTCAGGTCCGCGTGGATCTCGTCGCTGACGACGGCGACGCCGTGCCGTTCGGCCAGCCGGGCGAATCCGGTGAGTTCCTCCTCCGTCCACACCCGTCCGGTCGGGTTGTGCGGGGAGCAGAGCAGCAGCATCCGGCTGTCGGGGCGGGCCAGTTCGCGTTCCAGGGCCTCCTCGTCACCGAGCGGGACGCCCCGCAGCTCCCGTCCGAGCCCGGTGACGGCCTTGCGGAAGCCGTCGTAGGTGGGTCTGTGCACGACCACGCCCTGGCCGGGCTCCGTCCACATCTGGAGCAGCTGGGAGAGCTGGTTGAGCACGGACGGCGCGTACACCAGGGACTCGGTGTCGATCACGGTGTCGAACCGGTTCGCGTACCAGTCGCGTATCGCCTCCCGGAACTCCCCGAGCCGCCAGTCCGTGTAACCGAAGACCCCGTGGTCGACCCGCTCGCGCAGGGCGGCGAGCACCTCCGGCGGGGAGGCGAAGTCCATGTCGGAGATGGTGAAGGGGAGCAGGTCGGGGACGCCGAAGCGGTCCGCGATCCCGTCCCACTGGACCGACCAGGTGCCGCGCCGGTCCACTATTCGGTCGAAGTCGTACATACGGGCCCTCCCTGTCGACGCACGAAGGGCCCGGCACCTCGGGGAGGTACCGGGCCCTTCGCTCAAGGCTCTTACTTCATCACTTCATCTTGGTGCCGGTCGAGCGGAGCGCGCCGCACGCCTCGGTCACCCGGGCGGCCATGCCCGCCTCGGCCAGCTTGCCCCAGGTGCGCGGGTCGTAGGTCGACTTGACGCCGACCTCGCCGTCGACCTTCAGCACGCCGTCGTAGTTCTTGAACATGTGGTTGACCACCGGACGCGTGAAGGCGTACTGGGTGTCGGTGTCCAGGTTCATCTTCACGACGCCGTTCTCCAGCGCGGTGGCGATCTCCTCGGCCGTGGAGCCCGAGCCGCCGTGGAAGACGAAGTCGAACGGGGACGCCTTGCCGTACTTCTCGCCGACACCGGCCTGGAGGTCCTTGAGGAGCTCGGGGCGGAGCACGACGTTGCCCGGCTTGTAGACGCCGTGGACGTTGCCGAAGGACGCGGCCAGCAGGTAGCGGCCCTTCTCGCCCAGGCCGAGGGCCTCGGCGGTGCGCAGCGCGTCGTCGACGGTGGTGTACAGCTCGTCGTTGATCTCGTGGCTGACGCCGTCCTCCTCGCCGCCGGTCGGGGTGATCTCGACCTCCAGGATGATCCTGGCGGCGGCGGCCTTCGCGAGCAGCTCCTGGCCGATGGCCAGGTTGTCCGCGAGGGTCTCGGCGGAGCCGTCCCACATGTGGGACTGGAACAGGGGGTTCTCGCCACGGGCGACGCGCGCGGCGGAGACCTCGATCAGCGGACGGACGTACGTGTCCAGCTTGTCCTTGGGGCAGTGGTCGGTGTGCAGCGCGACCGTGATGTCGTACTTCGCGGCGACGATGTGCGCGAACTCGGCCAGGGCTACGGCGCCCGTGACCATGTCCTTGCTGTACTGACCGCCCAGGAACTCGGCTCCACCGGTCGAGATCTGGATGATGCCGTCGCTCTCGGCCTCCGCGAAGCCGCGCAGAGCAGCGTGCAGGGTCTGGGACGAGGTCACGTTGATGGCCGGGTAGGCGAACTTGCCTGCCTTCGCCCGGTCGAGCATCTCGTTGTAGACCTCGGGGGTTGCGATGGGCATTCGTCCGCTCCTTGTGATGTGCGGGGTGTGTGCTACTGCTGTCCCTGACCTGGGGGCGACGTCATCGTCACCCCCATCTTTCCAGACTCTTGTACGGGGTCCCACGGGCACGGCACACCGAAGGGTGGGGTGTTTCACGTGAAACACCCCACCCTTGGACAAAAATGCAGGTCAGGGCCGTTCTGTACGGGGGCCCGGGACCTAAGTCACGAGTTCTCGGCGGTTAGCCCAGTCCGAGGTCGCCCAGCTGGTAACCCGTGAGGTACGTGAGGCCCGCGCCCGAGATGGCCCCGGCGGCGCCCCGGTCCACGATCGTCGCCACCGCCACGACCTCGCCCCCGGCCTCACGGACCGCCTCGACGGCGGTCAGCGGCGAACCACCGGTGGTCGAGGTGTCCTCGACCACCAGGCAGCGGCGCCCCTTGACGTCGGTCCCCTCGATCCGGCGCTGCATCCCGTGGGCCTTCTGCGCCTTGCGGACGACGAAGGCGTCGAGGCGCTGTCCGCGCGCGGCGGAGGCGTGCAGCATCGAGGTGGCGACCGGGTCGGCGCCCAGGGTGAGACCGCCGACGCAGTCGAAGTCCAGACCGGCGGTGAGGTCGAGCATGACCTGACCCACCATCGGCGCGGCCTCGCCGTCCAGCGTGATCCGGCGCAGGTCGATGTAGTAGTCGGCTTCCAGACCCGAGGAGAGGGTCACCTTGCCGTGCACCACGGCCTTGTCCTTGATCTGCTGGAGCAGCTCAGCGCGTACGTCAGTCATGCCCCGAGCTTAGAGGGCGCTGTTCAGGGGCGGCGCCAGCGCCAGGTGCTGCCGACCTCCAGCGGGTCGATCGGGGTGACCAGACGCGGGTGGGTGTTGAGGCCGTTCGGGGGGCCGGACTGCGGCTCGACGCAGACGGCCTCCTCGGGCTCGTCGTAGACGACGGCCCAGGGGGCGCGGCTGGTGATCCTCAGTTCCAGTTCGTCCGGCCAGGTGAGGGTGGCGTCGACGCCGTCGGGCATCCCGAAGCAGTCGTCCCAGGGGCCGGGGCGGGGGTCGATCCGGCGCCCGGTGGGGAGGTGGTCCTCGCCGCGCTCCTCCTGCCAGGCGGGGGCGAAGTCGAGGCGCACGTCCTGGCCGCCCTGCCCGAGGTTGCGCAGGAACCAGGGGTGCCAGCCGGCCTGGGCCGGGAAGGAGTCCTCGTAGGTCTCGATCCCGAAGGTGAGGGTGAGGGAGTCCTCGGCCAGCTCGAAGATCTGGGTGACCCGGCCCCGGTACGGCCAGGGGTCGCCGAGTTCACAGGTGAGGACGGCTTCGTCCGCTGAGCTCCGTACGGTCTTCCAGGGCAGGTGGCGGACGGTGCCGTGGATGGCGTGCGGGGCCGCGTCGACCGGCAGCTGATGGACGGTCGCCCCGTTGCGGAAGCGCCCGTTCTCGGTCCGCCCGCACCAGGGTGCCATCGGGAAGCTGCCGAACCGCTCGCCCTGGCGCAGCACTTCGGTGCCGCCGATGCGCAGGCTCTCGATCCGGCCGCCGTGCCCGGGGTTGATGGTCAGCTCGGCGTCGCCCGCCGTCAGTCGCGTCTGCATACTCACGCGACGACCCTAATCGTGCCGGGCACCGGGCGGGGCCACTCGCCGTGGGCGCCGTTCAGCGGCGTCGGCGCAGGGCCCGGCCGACGACGACGGCGGAGGCCAGGGCGAGGACGGCGGCGGGTGCGATCCAGCGCAGGGTGGCCCCGGCGCTGTTCGCCTCCGGCGCGGGCACGGGGGCGTACCGGCCGCGCGGCGGGGCGTGGTCGACCTCCTCGGCGCTCCGTCCGATCATCGTGCGGCGGGCGTGGGCCGCCTCGGCGGCGGGCTGCGGGGCGGGGAGGTCCAGCGGCGCCCCGCCGAAGTCCTCGCCGAGGAGGGGGTCGAGGGAGGAGGGCGGGACGGACACGTCGAAGACGGAGTCCTGTCCGGACTCCTCGGCACCGTCGTCGACGATGTCGGCCTCGCCGCCGCCGTCGACGATGTCCGCCTCGCCGCCGTCGCGACCGAAGCCCTCGCCGCGGCCGAAGCCTTCGCCGGTGCCGCCATCGAAGCCCTCGTCGTCGGTGCCCTCGCCTCCGGGAGCCTCGCCGTCGTCGCCCGGGCCCTCGCCGTCGGTCGCCGCGCCGTCCGAGCCGTCGGCCCCGGCGCGCCCGCGACCCGCGTCCCGGCGATCGGCGCCCGCACGGTCGGCGCGGTCGGACCTGGCGCCCTCGCGGTCGGCGCCCTCGTGGCCGACGCCCTCGCGGTCCCCGCCGTCACGACCGGCGGCCCCGCGACCTTCCGCACCGGCGGACTCGCCGCCGTCGCGGGCCCGGCCCCCTCGGGCGGCCTCCCCGTCGGCGGCGGACGGACGACCGGCGTCGCCGGACCCGGCGGCGGGATCGCCCGCGCCCCCGGTCTCCGCGAGTGCTCCCGGTTCCAGGGGCGTCCCCGCCGTTCCCGCCGTCGCGGCGGATCCCGCCAGGTCCGTGACCGCTCGCACGAACCGGTCGAGCAGCCGGGCGCCCGCCGTGGACCGGGTCTCCGCCGCCGCGTCGGCGAGGCGTCCGGTCGCCGTCAGCGCCCCGGTGAAGCTCAGCCCGGTGCCCTCGGCCGCCGGGGTGAGGACGACGGTGAGCGAGAGTTCCGCGGAGCCCTTGCCCCGGACCTCGGTGCCCCGGCCCTCGTAGGTGATGGCGCCGTCGCGTTCGACGATCCGCAGGACGCCCCGGTAGGTGATGGTGTTGCCGCCGACCCGCACCTTGAGACGGCCCGTGAGGGGGCCCGCCGCCGCGTCGGCGTCCCTCTGGAGACCGGGGACGCAGCGCACCACCCGGTCCGGGTCGGTGAGCGTCGCGCGCAGGACCTCGGCCGGGACCGGAACGAACACCTCATGCTCCATGGGAGCCGAGCCTACTCAGGCGGGGGCGCGGCGTCGCCTGTTCGTCCGTCCGGGACGGCACCGGGACCCGTACGGGTGGTCCGCCGGGCCTCAGCCGCCGTACCGGGGGTGGATCAGGGTGGAGGGCGGCGGCGGGGTGCCCCGGGCCCGTTCGGCGCGGCGCGCGGCGGCGGCCAGACCGCCGGGGCCGAGCGAACGCAGCCGGGGCGCGTCGAGGGCGAGCCCGAGCGGGGGCGGTGGGGCGCCGGGGGGCGCGGGCACGGCGAGCAGGAAGCCCCAGTCGCCGGGCCCCCGGCCGGTGCCGCTGACCCGCTCGGCGCGGTCGGGGCCCGCCGCGAAGCCGGGGGTGCGGCCGGAGGCGCTGTAGGGGCGGGTGGCGAAGCCCGCGGCGCGCAGGGTGGCCTCGACGGTCCAGTAGGTGCGGGGCCGGTCGGTGGCGGACCCGGCGTGCACGACGAAGCGCCCGGACGGGGTGAGCCGCTGGGCCACCAGGCCGTAGAACTCCTCCGAGTACAGCTTGGTGCTGGGGGTGATGCCGGGGTCCGGCAGGTCGGAGACCACCACGTCGTACCGCTCTCGCACCCGGCCCCCGGAGGACCGGAGCCAGTGGAAGGCGTCCGCGTAGACCACCCGGACCCGAGGGTCGCGGAACGCCCGCGCGTTGAGCGCGGACAGCGCCGGGTCCGTACGGGCGAGCCGGACGACCCCCGGGTCGAGCTCGACGACGGTGACGGCCCGGACGTCGGGGTAGCGCAGGACTTCGCGGGCGGCCATCCCGTCGCCGCCGCCGACGATCAGCACCTGGGCGTGCGGGCCGTTCATCGCGGGGTGGACGAGGGCCTCGTGGTAGCGGTACTCGTCCTGTCCCGCGACCCGCAGCCGGCCGTCGAGGAAGAGGTCGGGCGGGCCGTCGGGCGGGCCGGTCACCACCACTTCCTGGAGGTCGGTGTGGACGGCGACCCGCACCCGCTCGCCGTAGACGGCCCGGCGGGCGGCCTGCTCGAAGTCGTCGACGAGGACGGTCGCGGTGGCGAGGACGGCGAGGACGGACAGGTTCACGACGACGAGGAGGGCCCGGGAACGGTTGGTCAGGTCCCGGCGGAAGACCCAGAGGACGAGACCGCCGCCCGCGACCGCGTTGACCGCGCCGGTGACGAGGGCGGCGGTGAGCTGCCCGAGCCAGGGCAGCAGCAGGAAGGGGAAGGCGAGGCCGCCGACCAGCGCGCCGACGTAGTCGGCGGCGAAGAGGTCGGCGACCGTCCCCGCGGCGTCGTCCTGCTCGCCCACGGAGGCCTTGCGCCCGGTACGGCCCGCCCGCCCGGTACGGCCCGCCCGCCCGGCGCGGCCCGGCCGCTCCTCGGAGTGCCCGGCCCGCTGTATCAGCGACATCAGGAGCGGGATCTCGGCACCGATGAGCACCCCGATGGTCAGCGAGAACGCGACCAGCACGTACCGCGATTCGCCGAGCCAGGCGAAGGCCGCGTACAGCACCATCGCGGAGCAGCCGCCGACCAGCGCGAGCGCGGCCTCGACCAGCCCGAAGCCGACGGCGGCACGGCAGCGCAGGCGCTTGGCCAGCAGGGAGCCCACGCCCATGGCGAAGACCATCACGGAGAGCACGACGGACGCCTGCGTGACCGAGTCGCCGATCAAGTAGGAGGCGAGCGCGACCAGTTCCAGCTCGTAGACCAGACCGCAGGCGGCGCAGACGAAGACGACCGCGAGGACCGGGAACCGCACCGCTCCGCGCGGCGGCTCGGGCCGCCGCGCGGGCGCCCGCCGCACCCCCTCGGGTGGCATGGTCACGGTCGGCTCGATCATGACCGTAACGCTACGTCACGACCCGGGTACCCCTTGTCACCCACACGAGTGCATCTGGGGCTCCCGGAGGGCGTATCAGAGCGTGGCGGGCATACGTGCGCCGATCCGGGTCCTGGTCACCACCAACTGCCCTTCCTGCGGGTAGGCGTGCCAGGTCCGCCAGCGGACCTGTCCCTCGTGACGCTGCGCCAGCATCGCCGTGAAGGCGTGCGGGGAGCCGGGGAAGGTCCCCGCGAGTCCATGGGGATGGTCGGCGACGAGGGCGAGCAACTCCTGCGCGCGGCCCGCGAAGGAGCCGTGCGAGAGGGTCTCCACCCGTGCGGCGAATTCGTATTCCCATTCGCCGACGCGCTTGGAGACGCCGAGCGGCAGCGGGGTGCTGCTGCCCGGCATACAGGCGACGGTCTCCGAGCAGTCGCGCCCGTCCTCCTCCAGGAGGACCTGATGGGAGGCGCCGAGCAGCCTCAACTGGAGTTTGGCGCCCGTGAGTTCGAGGTCGAGCATGGCGAGGGCGGGCAGCGGCTCGCGCCCGAGGGCCCAGGCCAGGTCGGCCGCGCGGGTGTCGGTGTAGGAGGTCTTCAGGGTGGTGAGCATGGGTCGGCTCCGCAAACACGGTTTGACGGGTGGGCCGGGGGCGCCCCGGTGAGGGATTCAACGGGAGTGGGGAATCGCCGGCTCGGGTCCACACACGGTCCGAGGGCTGTCTCTGTCAGGAGCGAGAGAACCACGGACGCCGGGCGACTCGCAGCGTTTTTACCCAACTTGCCGTGTTTTCCAACCCCTTCGGGGACCCCACAGTTCAATTGTTCAACCCGGAGGGACCGGCGGCCGACCCGGGAGCCGCTCCCCGGCGCACCGCTCAACTGCCGCCGCCGCAGCCCCCTCCGCCGCAGCTGGAACCGCTGGAACCGCACGAGCTCCCGCCCCCGCCGCACGAACTCGTGCCGCCGCAGGAGCTGCCGCTCCCGCCCCCGCCGTCGGCCCAGTTGGAGCGGCCCGACCGCCCGCGGTACCGCTTCGACCGCCGCAGGGCGCTCTTGCGCCGCCGCTCCCGGACGGTGGAGACCACACCGGCGAGGACCAGGACCCCCATGAGGACGATGAATATTCCCATCGGTACTACCCCCGTTCTTCTGTGCGAGGGGGATGCCCCGTACGGCCCGGCGCCAAAGCCGACTTGAGCGAGTCCAGAGCTTCGGCAGCGCAGGGAGGGACGGAACGGGACGGACCCGACACCCGGGAAGGGACGGACCGGGACGGAACCGGCACGGAGCCGACACCCGACACCCAGCACCCGGCACCCGGCACCCGGCACCCGGCACCCGGCACACCGGACCCGGGGAGGGACGGACCGGCGCGCGCGGGGAGGGACCGCCCGGACACCCGCGCCGCACCCGGGGAGGCACCCGCCCGGACGCCCGCGCCGGAGCGGTCCCTCCCGGCCCGGCTCGGGGCGGTCCGTCCCGGCGCGCCCCGGCGCCCCGCCGGAGCCGTACTTGAGCGATCCCGGAGCCTGGCCCCAGGATGTCCGTCATGACACGACCGCTGCTCAACCGCCGCCTCGCCGAGTTCGGGACGACGATCTTCGCCGAGATGTCCGCGCTCGCCGTCAGGACCGGGTCGATCAACCTCGGTCAGGGCTTTCCCGACACCGACGGCCCGGAGGAGGTCCGGGAGGCCGCGGTCCGCGCGCTGCGGGACGGCCGGGGCAACCAGTACCCGCCCGGCCCCGGCGTCCCCGAGCTGCGCGCGGCCGTCGCCGACCACCAGCGGGACCGGTACGGCCTCGCGTACGACCCGGACACCGAGGTGCTCGTCACGGCGGGCGCCACCGAGGCCATCGCGGCGGCGCTCCTCGCCCTGGTCGAGCCGGGCGACGAAGTGATCGCCCTGGAGCCGTACTACGACTCGTACGCCGCCTGCATCGCCATGGCGGGCGGGACCAGGGTCCCGGTGACCCTCCGCCCCCACGAGGGCGCCTACGTCCTCGACCTCGACGAACTGCGGGCCGCCGTCACCGACCGGACCCGGCTGATCCTGCTCAACACCCCGCACAATCCGACCGGTACCGTCCTCGGCCGGGCCGAACTGACCGCCCTCGCCGAACTCGCGGTGGAGCGGGACCTGCTCGTCGTCGCCGACGAGGTCTACGAGCACCTGGTCTTCGAGGGCGCCACCCACATCCCGGTCGCCACCCTGCCGGGGATGCGGGAGCGGACCCTCACCATCGGCTCGGCGGGCAAGACGTTCTCGTTCACCGGCTGGAAGGTCGGCTGGGCCACCGGCGGCCGGGAACTCGTGGCCGCCGTGCGCTCCGCCAAGCAGTTCCTGACGTACGTCTCCTCCGGGCCCTTCCAGTACGCGATCGCCGAGGCCCTGCGGCTGCCGGCCGCCTACTTCGACGGGCTCCGCGCGGACCTCGCCGCCAAGCGGGACCTGCTGAGCGAGGGCCTGGCCGCCGCCGGTTTCGAGGTCTACCGCCCGGAGGGCACCTACTTCGTCACCACCGACATCCGCCCGCTCGGCACCGACGACGGCTTCGCCTTCTGCCGGGCACTGCCCGAACGCGCCGGGGTCGTCGCCATCCCCAACGCCGTCTTCTACGACGACCGCGAGGCGGGCGCCCCCTTCGTCCGCTTCGCCTTCTGCAAGAAGACCGAGGTCCTGGAGGAGGCCGTCGCACGGCTCAAGCGGCTCTCCGGCTGAGCGGCGCGCCGGGGCCGGGGTCCCGGCCGGACAGGCATCCCGGGCCGGGCGGGCGCGCTGGACCGGGCGGGGCGCTCCGGGCGGGCGGGCTGCCCTTCGTACGACGGAAGCCCGGTCGGAGTCGTGCCCTGGTGGGCGCGGCTCCGGCCGGGCTCGGTGTCCGCCCGGGGGCGGACGGCGTCCTCGGGACCGCGCGGACGGCGGGCCCGAGGGCGAGGGGGATCAGGCCTCGTCGTCGGAGGACTTCTCCTCCGGGGTCTCCAGACCGAACTGCTCGACGACCCACTTGTCGAACTCGATGGAGGCGCGGACCCAGCTGACCGTGGAGGACACGAAGTGCTCCAGGGCGACGCCGGTGCCGATCAGCATCTGCGCCTCACCGATCAGGCGGAGGGTGGCGGAGCCGTCCTCCTCCTCGTGCAGGTGGGTGTAGACCTTCGGCCACAGGGTGCGGCGGTTCCAGTCGTCGATCGCGTCGAGGATCTTGACGCGGTCGTCGGCCGAGTGGGGACGGTCGTAGAACGTCCGCACCGAGAAGACCTGCTGCTCGTCCTCACCGCGGAACATGAAGTACGTGCGGAATTCCTCCCACGGCGCCGCGAGGTCACCCTCGTCGTCGATGACGTACTTCAGCTCCATCTGCTCGAGGAGCTGCTTGACGAGGTCCTGGTCGGGGACGACGGGGCCCGCCGGTCCTGCGGCCTGAGGCTGGGGGCCCCCGAAATTCGGAATCGAGGACGGGTCGATGCTCACCGTGTATTTCCCTTCGTACGGATGCTCGCCATCCTCCCCCATGCCGGGCGGTCCGTGGCAAGCCCCACCCCCCGCGATCCGCTGCGGGCTGACAAGAAGCCGACGTGAACCGGTCGCCCGCACCCGCGCGACCGGTTCACCGCACCCGTCCCCGGGCCCGGACCGCTACCGCGCCGGGCCCACGACCAGGCCGTCCCCCGAGCGGTCCACCAGGACCGTGTCGCCGTCCCGCACCTCGCCCGCGAGGATCTCCCGGGCGAGCCGGTCGCCGATCGCCGTCTGGATGAGGCGGCGCAGCGGCCGGGCCCCGTACGCCGGGTCGTTGCCCTCGTCGGCGAGCCACTCCAGGGCCTCCGGGGTGACCTCCAGGGCGAGGTGCCGGTCGGCCAGCCGCTGGGCGAGCCGGTCGATCTGGAGCCGGGCGATCCGGCCCAGCTCGGCCCGGTCGAGCGCGGAGAAGACCACCAGGTCGTCGAGCCGGTTGAGGAACTCGGGCTTGAAGCTCGCCCGGACGACGTCCAGGACCTGCTGCTTCTTCACGTCCTCCGGGGTGGCCCGGTCCACCAGGAACTGGCTGCCCAGGTTGGACGTGAGGATCAGGATCGTGTTGCGGAAGTCGACCGTACGGCCCTGGCCGTCGGTGAGGCGGCCGTCGTCGAGGACCTGGAGCAGGACGTCGAAGACCTCCGGGTGCGCCTTCTCCACCTCGTCGAGCAGGACGACGCTGTACGGGCGGCGGCGGACCGCCTCCGTGAGCTGGCCGCCCTCCTCGTAGCCGACGTAGCCGGGGGGCGCGCCGACCAGCCGGGCGACGCTGTGCTTCTCGCCGTACTCCGACATGTCGACGCGGACCATGGCCCGCTCGTCGTCGAAGAGGAAGTCGGCGAGCGCCTTCGCCAGCTCGGTCTTGCCGACGCCGGTGGGGCCGAGGAAGAGGAACGAGCCGGTCGGCCGGTCGGGGTCGGCGATGCCCGCGCGGGTCCTGCGCACGGCGTCGGAGACGGCCCGGACGGCCTCGGACTGGCCGATCAGCCGCCTGCCCAGCTCGTCCTCCATCCGGAGCAGCTTCTGCGTCTCGCCCTCCAGGAGGCGCCCGGCGGGGATGCCGGTCCAGGCGCCGACGACGTCCGCGATGTCGTCGGGGCCGACCTCCTCCTTGACCATGGTGTCCTTGGCCGATTCCTGACGTGCCTCGGCCTCGGTGGCCTCCTCCAGCTCCCGTTCCAGGGTCGGGATCTCGCCGTAGAGGAGCTGGGAGGCGGTGTCGAAGTCGCCGTCGCGCTGGGCGCGTTCGGCGCGGCCCCGGAGTTCGTCGAGGCGTTCCTTCAGCTCGCCGACCCGGTTGAGGGACTGCTTCTCCTTCTCCCAGCGGGCGGTGAGGCCCCGCAGTTCCTCCTCTCGGTCGGCGAGGTCGCGCCGGAGCTTGTCCAGGCGCTGCTTGCTCGCCGCGTCGGTCTCGTTCTTGAGGGCCAGCTCCTCCATGCGGAGGCGGTCCACGGAGCGCTGGAGCTCGTCGATCTCGACCGGGGACGAGTCGATCTCCATGCGGAGCCGGGAGGCGGCCTCGTCGACGAGGTCGATGGCCTTGTCGGGGAGGAAGCGGGAGGTGATGTACCGGTCGGACAGGGTCGCGGCGGCCACCAGGGCGGAGTCGTTGATCTGCACCTTGTGGTGGGCCTCGTACCGGCCCTTGAGCCCGCGCAGGATGGCGACGGTGTCCTCGACGGTCGGCTCGGCGACCAGGACCTGCTGGAAGCGGCGCTCCAGGGCGGGGTCCTTCTCGATCCGCTCGCGGTACTCGTCGAGGGTGGTCGCGCCGACCATGCGCAGCTCGCCCCGGGCCAGCATGGGCTTGAGCATGTTGCCCGCGTCCATGGCGGAGTCGCCGCCCGCGCCCGCGCCGACGACCGTGTGCAGCTCGTCGATGAAGGTGATGATCTGGCCGTCGCTCGCCTTGATCTCGGAGAGGACGGTCTTGAGGCGCTCCTCGAACTCGCCCCGGTACTTCGCTCCGGCGACCATCGCGCCGAGGTCGAGCGAGACCAGCCGCTTGTTCCGCAGCGACTCGGGCACGTCGCCCTTCACGATCCGCTGGGCGAGGCCCTCGACGACGGCGGTCTTGCCGACGCCGGGCTCACCGATGAGGACCGGGTTGTTCTTGGTGCGGCGGGACAGCACCTGGACGACGCGCCGGATCTCGTGGTCGCGGCCGATGACCGGGTCGAGCTTGCCCTCGCGCGCGGCGGCCGTGAAGTCCGTGCCGAACTTCTCCAGCGCCTTGTACTGCCCCTCCGGGTCGGGTGTGGTCACCCGGCGTCCTCCCCTGCTCTTCTCGAACGCGTCGAGCAGCTTCGATGCGCTCGCGCCCTGGCCGTCGAGGATCTCACCGGCACGGCCGCCCTTGGCGGCGACCCCGACGAGGAGGTGCTCGGTGGACAGGTAGTCGTCGCCGAGCTCCTTCGCCCGCCGGTCGGCGTCGGCGAGGACGGCGAGGAAGTCGCGGCTGGGCTGCGGGGGCGCCACCGTGGAGCCGGTGACGCTCGGCAGGGCGGCGATGAGCCGCTCGGCGCCGGAGCGGACGGCCGCCTGGTCGGCGTCGACCGCCGCGAGCAGGTCGATGACGTTCTCGTTGTCCTGACCCGTCAGCAGCGCGAGCAGCAGGTGGGCGGGGGTCAGGTCGGCGTGCCCCTCGGACACGGCGCGGCTGCTGGCCGCGTTGATCGCGTCCCGGCTCCGGTTGGTCAGTTCGGCGTCCACGTGCGGTGCTCCTCCTGGGTGTGCGGCGGTCCTCCCTTGATGACTCTTCCAGAGTACACAAAGTTGAGTGAAGTCCGCTCAAGGCGGAGAGGGGGGCTCCGCACCCGGTATTTTCCGGACATGTCCACAGACCCGAGGAACCCCTCCGCCTCGTACCTCAGCTTCTGGCGCGAGAACCACATCTGCACCCTGACGACCCCCCGCCCGGACGGCACCCCGCACGTCGTGGCGGTCGGTGCCACGTACGACCCGGAGAACGGGTACGCGCGGATCATCACCAACAGGAAGAGCCGGAAGGCGGCGAACGTCCTGGCGGCGGGCCCGGACGGCGCACGGGTCGCGGTCTGCCAGGTGGACCGGGCGCGCTGGGCCACCCTGGAGGGCGTCGCGCACCTCCGGACGGACCCGGCGGTGGTCGCGGACGCGGTCGCCCGCTACACGGAGCGGTACGGGCGCGTGCCGACGCCCAACCCGGACCGGGTCGTCGTCGAGATCGCCCTCACCCGGGCGATGGGCCGCGCCTGACACCGGGGGCCACGGGGCCCTTCGATACGGCACCGGCGCCGGAGCCGTACGGGAGGCCCGGCGGCCTGCAGGGGCGGGAGCTGTACGGGATTGTCCGGCGGCCCCGCGCAGGGGCGGGAGCCGTACGGGAGGCCGCTCCGTGCGGGCTCCGGAGCCGTACGGGCGCAGCACAGCGGCGCCATCGCGTTTCAGGTCCGCGATGGCGCCGCTGTGTGGGGGAAGTGCCTGAGCGATCTACAACGACGGGGGAATCGCTCAGGCACTGCGGGGGGTGGCGGTGATGGTCTCGGGTTCGATCAGCTGGTGGTCCCGCTGGTCGAGGTTGACGAAGATCATGCCGTACCGGATGGCACAGCGGATGGGCTGTGGGGCGCCCCGGGGGCGGCGCAGACAGCGGTAGGCGCGGACGTCCTCGTCCTGCCCCCGCGCCACGACGACGGGTTCTCCGAACAGGGTGACCTTCAGCGCGTCACCACGGTGGGGGATGGCCGTGGCGAGGT
Organism: Streptomyces sp. NPDC059247; assembly: GCF_042754005.1. Lineage (NCBI taxonomy): Bacteria > Bacillati > Actinomycetota > Actinomycetes > Kitasatosporales > Streptomycetaceae > Streptomyces > Streptomyces sp. NPDC059247. The sequence goes on along the minus strand of NZ_JBHYZW010000002.1, from coordinate 464,807 downwards.
CGACGAAGTGCCAACCGGACCGGTAGGCCGTGGCCATCTCCCGGCGGAACCTGGGGTCGTCCTGCGGGAGGCTCACGCGCCCGCACCCTTGGGGGCCTTCGGCGCGAACTCCCAGGACGGCTCGGGAACACCGGCGACGACGTGCTCCCGGGGGGCGGACTCCCACGAAGGCTCGTCCGGCCCTGCCCACACCTCGTGTGCCGGGGTGCTCTCCCACGAGGGCTCGTCCGGCCCCGCCACGTGATGCGCCGGGGTGCTCTCCCACGAGGGCTCGCCGACGGCGAGTGCGCCGAGAGCAGCCGCCGCAACGGCTATGGCGCTAAGTGCACGAACCATCCTGGTCATGGCCGATCTCCACCTCTTTTGATCACTACCTCCCCCCCGCGACTAAGACGATGGCTCACTCACGACCCTTTTCACCAGCCAACCCGGGCATCATGTTCCTGTAATTCATGACCCTGAGGGGGGTGCAAATGAGGCGAGAAGGCAACGAGTCCGGCCATAAGCACAGTCACGGTGAACTATGCGACCTGGGCAAGGAGCTCTACGCGAGCGCCCTGCGCACCGGCCGGATAGCCCGTGCCGACGCCGAAGCGGCCCCCTGCCTGAAGGAACTGTCCCTCCTGCACCCGGACCCGGACGACGGCGAATGGCTGCACCCGGTGCCGCCCTCGATCGCCCTCAACCAGTTGGTCCACCCCATCGAACGGGAGATACAGGTCCGGCGGCAGCACGCGATAGCCCTGGCCGACGCTTTCGAGCCGTTCATGGCCATCCACACCCAGGACCCCTCAGGCACCCAGGCCATCACCGTCCTCGAAGGCCTCAGCGTCATCAACGCCACGCTGGACCGCGTCATCGACGAGTGCACCACCGAGCTCCTCACCATCCAGCCCGGCAGCGGTCGCCGCCCCGAGACCCTCGAAGCCGCCCTCCGCAGACTCGCCCCCCTCCTCGACCGGGGTGTCCGGATGCGGACCCTCTACCAGCACACGGCCCGCCACCATCCGGCCACCCTCGCCTACGTCGAGCGGGTCGCCCCCTACGGGCTCGAACTGCGCACCCTGGAAGAGATCGTCGACCGGCTGATCATCGTCGACCGCAAGGTCGCCTTCGTGCCCGCGCGCAGCGACCGACAGGTCGCCCTCGAACTGCGCCACGAGGGCCTCGTCCAGTACCTCGTCGGCGTCTTCGACCAGTTCTGGCTGCACGGCGTCCCCTGGGAGGAAGTGATCCCCTACAGCCCCTCCGTGGACGGCATCGGCGGGGTCCAGCGCTCCATCGCCAAACTCCTCGTCGAGGGCCATGTCGACGAGGCCATCGCCCGTCGCCTCGGCATGAACGTGCGCACCTGCCGCGCCCACATCGCCAAGCTCGCCGCCACCCTCGGCAGCGGCAGCCGGGCCCAGCTCGGCTACCTCATCGCCCAGTCCGGCATCCTCGACCAGGACGCCTGACGGACCGGCCCGTCCCCCGGGGCCGCGCACCCCGCCAACCCCGGCCGCCCGGCCCCGCCCGTACCCCTCACCCCGCACTCCGCACTCCGCACTCCGCGCCGAACGGAACCACCGACCACCGTGTACGTACAGATCGACCTCGACGGGCCCGCCGGGACCCTGAGGGTCTCCGGGTACGGGCTGCCCACCGTGGAGCTCGTACGGGCCCCCGGGACCCGCCCCGACGCCCACACCCCCATCGGCGCCCGCAGGCCCGCGCTGCTCACGCTCACCGTCGACGGGGAACCGGCCGGGATCAGGCCCGCGCGCGGGCGGCTGCTCCGGCACTCCTACCGGGTGGACGCGCGCACCGACGGCGTCCACTACCGGCTGGTGCCCTGCGGGCGCGACACCAGTCGGCTGCTCAGGGACGGACGGCGGCTGGGCACCCTGATCCGCTCCGGCGGCGGCCTGGTCATCGACCGCTGGGAGGGCGCCCCCACCCCCCGCGACCGCGCCGTCGGCACCGCGCTGGCCGTCGCGTTCGGCACGGGGGCGGCCCCGTGGTGGGAGACGGTCGGCGGCATCGCGGCCGAACTCCTCCTCCCGTAGGGGCCGTCGCAGGGTCGCCGCAGGGCCTTTGTCGGGCCGTCGCAGAGCCGCCGGAGGGGCCAACGTGGGGGTCCCGCCCCGCCCCGCCGGGCCCGGAGACGCCGCGAGGCCCCTCCCCGGGTGGGGAAGGGGCCTCGCGGCATCCGGAAAGGGGCTCGCGCCCCCGGTCCTACTCGCTCCGCTTGGGACGCCAGACCACCAGCGCGCTCGTCTGCTGCACGTCCTGGTACGGCACCAGGTCGCGCCGGTACGAGGCGTGCACCTGGGCCTCGCGCTGCCGCATCGCCGCCGCGGCCCCGTCGACGGCCGCCGACAGCTCCGCGATCCGGCTCTGCAACGCCGCGACCTGGTGCTCCAGTTCGATGATCCGCTTGATCCCGGCCAGGTTGATGCCCTCGTCCTGCGACAGCTGCTGCACCTGACGGAGCAGCTCGATGTCACGGGCCGAGTAGCGCCTGCCCCGGCCGGCCGTACGGTCCGGGGAGACCAGACCGAGCCGGTCGTACTGCCGCAGGGTCTGCGGATGCAGACCCGAGAGCTGGGCCGCCACCGAGATGACGTACACCGGCGACTCGTCGGTCAGTTCGTACGGATTGCGTCGGCGTCCGTCCACCGGGTCACGCTCCCTTCGCGGCCTGGAACAGCTCTGCCCGGGGGTCCTCCGAGGCGGTCGCCTCGCGGTAGGTCTCCAGGGCCTCACGTGCCTTGTCGTCCAGTTCCCTCGGCACCGCGACCTCGACCGTCACGAGGAGGTCGCCCCGGGTGCCGTCCTTGCGGACCGCGCCCTTGCCACGGGCGCGCATGGTCCGGCCGTTCGGGGTGCCCGCGGGCAGCTTGAGGGTGACCGGGGGTCCGCCGAGCGTCGGCACCTTGACCTCGCCGCCGAGCGCCGCCTCCGCGAAGGAGACCGGCACGGTCACGGTGAGGTTGTCGTCCTTGCGGCCGAAGACCGGGTGGGCGTCGACGTGCACGACGACGTACAGGTCGCCGTTCTGCCCGCCGCGCTCGCCCGGCGCTCCCTTGCCCCGCAACCGGATCTTCTGGTTGTCGCTCACGCCCGCCGGGATGCGGACCTGCATGGTCCGCGAGGACTTGGCGCGCCCGCTGCCCTTGCAGACCTCGCAGGGGTTCTCCGCGATCAGACCGCGGCCCTTGCAGTCCACGCACGGGTCGGTCAGCGAGAAACCGCCGCCGCTGCCGCGCGAGACCTGCCCGGTGCCGACACAGGTCGGGCAGACCCGGGGGGTGCCGTTCTTGTCGCCGGTGCCGGAGCACGCGGTGCACGGCTGCTGGCTGGACATCCGCAGCGGCACGGTGGCGCCCTCGATGGCCTCGGTGAAGCTGAGCGTCACCTCGGACTCGATGTCCTGGCCCCGCCGGGGCTGGGTGCGGGGACCCGCTCCGCCGCCCCGGTTGAACAGTCCGCCGAAGACGTCCCCGATCCCGCCACCGCCGCCGCCGAAGCCACCGGCCCCGCCCTGGGCGCCCCCGAAGAGGTCGCCCAGGTCGAAGTTGAACGAGCCGCCGCCCCCGGGGCCACCGGCCCGCAGGCCGCCGTTCCCGAAGAGGGCGCGGGCCTCGTCGTACTCCTTGCGCTTCTTGGGGTCGCCGATGACGTCGTTCGCCTCGGAGATCTCCTTGAAGCGCTCCTCGGCCCTGGCGTCGCCCTTGTTGGCGTCCGGGTGGTTCTCGCGGGCGAGCTTCCGGTACGCCTTCTTGATCTCGGCCTCGGTGGCGTCCTTGGGGACGCCGAGGACCTTGTAGTAGTCCTTCTCGACGAAGTCCTTCGTGCTCATCGACGTCCCTCCTTCCGGACTGCTCCGGTGTTCGTCCCTGCTCCGGTGGTCACCGGGGTTCCGGTGACCACCGTGGTGGAGAGCGGTGCGTCACCCCTCGTCGGGGGCACCGCTCTCCTCGTCGGCGGACGGCTTCGCGTCGTCCTTGGCCGGTGCCGCGCCCGGCTGGGGCTCGGCGACGGCCACGCGGGCGGGCCGGATGGTCCGCTCGCCGATCCGGTACCCCGGCTGCAGGATCGCCACGCACGTCGTCTCCGTGACGTCCGGCGCGTACGAGTGCATCAGGGCCTCGTGGATCGTCGGGTCGAAGGGCTCGCCCTCCTTGCCGAACTGCTGCAGACCCATCTTGGCGACGACGGTCTCCATCGATTCGGCGACCGACTTGAACCCGCCCACGAGCTCGCCGTGGTCCCGGGCCCGGCCGACGTCGTCGAGCACGGGAAGGAGCTCGGACAGGAGGTTCGCGACGGCGATCTCCTTGACCGTGATCCGGTCCCGCTCCACGCGGCGGCGGTAGTTCTGGTATTCGGCCTGGAGCCGCTGGAGGTCCGCGGTGCGCTCGTCGAGCGCGGTACGGGTCTGGTCCAGCTGCGCCAGCAGGGCTACGTCCGTAGCGTCCCCGGCCGGGGCCGCCCCGTCCGCCTTGTCGGCGGGAGCGGCGGCCTCGGTCTCCTCGGGCGTGCCGTCGGCGGGGACTTCGGGCTTCTCCTCGAAGCCCGGGGTCTCCTCCGACATCAGGCAGCGCCGCCCTTCGGCTTGTCCTCGTCCACGATCTCGGCGTCGACGACGTCGTCGTCGGCCTTGGCCTGACCGGCGTCGCCGCCCGCGGCCTGCGCGGCCTGGGCGTCGGCGTACAGCGCCTGGCCGAGCTTCTGGGAGACGGCCGCGACCTTCTCGGTGGCGGTGCGGATCTCCGCGCTGTCCTCGCCCTTGAGCTTCTCCTTCAGCTCGACGAGGGACGCCTCGACCTCGGTCTTGACGTCGCCGGGGACCTTGTCCTCGTTGTCCTTGAGGAACTTCTCCGTCTGGTAGACGAGCTGCTCGCCCTGGTTGCGGGACTCGGCGGCCTCGCGGCGACGGTGGTCCTCGTCCGCGTACTGCTCGGCCTCCTGGCGCATCCGGTCGACCTCGTCCTTCGGCAGCGAGGAGCCGCCGGTGACGGTCATCTTCTGCTCCTTGCCCGTGCCCAGGTCCTTCGCGGTCACGTGCATGATGCCGTTGGCGTCGATGTCGAAGGCGACCTCGATCTGCGGGACGCCGCGCGGGGCCGGCGGGAGGCCGGTCAGCTCGAACATGCCGAGCTTCTTGTTGTACGCCGCGATCTCGCGCTCGCCCTGGTAGACCTGGATCTGCACGGACGGCTGGTTGTCCTCGGCCGTCGTGAAGATCTCGGACCGCTTGGTCGGGATCGTGGTGTTGCGCTCGATGAGCTTGGTCATGATGCCGCCCTTGGTCTCGATGCCGAGGGACAGCGGGGTCACGTCGAGGAGCAGGACGTCCTTGACCTCACCCTTGAGGACACCGGCCTGGAGCGCGGCGCCGATGGCGACGACCTCGTCCGGGTTGACGCCCTTGTTGGCGTCCTGGCCGCCGGTCAGTTCCCTGACGAGCTCGGCGACGGCCGGCATCCGGGTCGAACCGCCGACGAGGACGACGTGGTCGATCTCGGAGAGGTTGATGCCCGCGTCCTTGATGACGTTGCGGAACGGCACCTTGCACCGGTCCAGCAGGTCGGACGTGAGCTGCTGGAACTGGGCGCGCGTGAGCTTCTCGTCCAGGTGCAGCGGGCCCTCGGCGGAGGCCGTGATGTAGGGCAGGTTGATCGAGGTCTCGGTCGAGGACGACAGCTCGATCTTCGCCTTCTCCGCGGCCTCGCGGAGACGCTGGAGAGCCATCTTGTCCTTGGCCAGGTCCACGCCGTGGCCGTTCTGGAACTGCGTCACCAGGTAGTCGACGACGCGCTGGTCCCAGTCGTCACCACCGAGGTGGTTGTCACCGTTGGTGGCCTTCACCTCGACGACGCCGTCGCCGATCTCCAGGAGGGACACGTCGAAGGTGCCGCCACCGAGGTCGAAGACGAGGATCGTCTGGTCGTCCTTGTCGAGGCCGTACGCCAGGGCGGCGGCGGTCGGCTCGTTGACGATGCGCAGGACGTTGAGGCCCGCGATCTCACCGGCCTCCTTGGTCGCCTGACGCTCGGAGTCGTTGAAGTACGCCGGGACGGTGATGACCGCGTCGACGACCTTCTCGCCCAGGTACGCCTCGGCGTCACGCTTGAGCTTCTGCAGGATGAAGGCGCTCATCTGCTGCGGGTTGAAGTTCTTGCCGTCGATCTCGATCTTCCAGTCGGTGCCCATGTGGCGCTTGACCGACCGGATGGTCCTGTCGACGTTGGTGACGGCCTGACGCTTGGCCACCTCGCCGACGAGCACTTCGCCGTTCTTCGCGAAGGCGACGACGGACGGCGTGGTCCTGGCGCCCTCGGCGTTGGTGATGACGGTGGGCTCGCCGCCTTCGAGAACGCTGACGACGGAGTTAGTCGTGCCCAGGTCGATGCCGACCGCACGTGCCATTTCGATTCCTCCAGCTGACTGACTTGAGTGGAACTGACTCAAGGATGCATGAGACCCGGATCAGAGTCAACAGACCTGAGCGCAGGCGACTCAACTCTTCGCCCGCCCATCCGCTCACAGCGGCCCCGGGCGGGCACGGAACACACCATTCCGACCCGCCGGAGCGGCGCGCGTCGCTCCGGGACCCGGCGGGGTGGCGCATGAGAGAGTCCGGTTGCCCCATGACGGGCAAAGCTGCCATATACCACGAATATCCCACGAATAACCCATGATCTCGCGTCCCGGGGATTCCGCCCGCCGCCCGCAAGGGGGCGGTGGACGACGCGCCCCGCCCGCCGCCCGGACGGGCGCGGGACCGGCGCCCGTCCGGGCACGGGGGACGACGGGGCTCGCTCGACGCTCGGAGGGGTGCGGGAAATGACGGGGCTCGCCGGACGCTCGGAAGGGTGCGGGAAATGACGGCCAAGCGCGTGTTCGACGTCCTGGGCGGGCTCGCCCTCCTGGTCGTGCTGTCACCGGTCCTCGCGATCGTCGCCCTGTCGCTCGCGCTCGGCGGGGCGGCCCCCGAGGGGCGCGTCCTGCGCCGCCGCACGGTGGCGGGTCTGGACGGGCGGCCCTTCACCATGCTGACCTTCCGCACCAGGAGCCCGCTGGGCGCGCTGCCCCTGCTGCTGCACGTCGTCGGCGGCCGGATGTCGCTGGTCGGGCCGTGTCCGCTGGCCCCGGCGCACCGCGAGTGCGCGGGCGAGGGCCGCCGCCGGCTCTCCGTACGCCCCGGGCTCACCGGCCCCTGGCAGATCAGCGGGCGCTCGGAGCTGCCGTGGGAGGAGCGCGAGCTGCTCGACCTGCACTACGTGGACCACCACTGGCTCGGAACGGACCTGACCATCCTGGCGCGTACGCTTCCAGCTGTCCGCAGGCGGCGCGCGGCAAGGTTTGCCTGAGCGACACAGATCACCGCGAACGCCGCTACAGCACGGAGCCCCGAACGGGTAATCTCTGCACGGACTCCATAAGTTACTGCTTAGTAGGCCCGCCCGAGGAGCCCTTCATGCAACTCGCCGCGATCATCGTGTCGCTGACCCTGACCGCGGTCGGCGTCGCTCTGCTCGCTCGCGCCGTCGGCCAGTTCGTCCGGTACTTCAAGCTGGGACAGCCCGTCCCCGCGGGCAGCCGGACCGACAATCCCTACCAGCGGAGCGTGACGCTCGTCCGGGAGTTCCTCGGCCACACGCGCATGAACCGCTGGGGCATCGTCGGCTTCGCCCACTGGTTCGTCGCCGTGGGCTTCCTGACCCTGCCGCCCACCCTGGCCCAGGCGTTCGGCCAGCTCTTCCGGGCGGACTGGACGCTGCCGGTCATCGGCGGCTTCCTCCCGTTCGAGCTGTACATCGAGTTCATCGGCGTGATGACGATCCTCGGCATCGCCGTGCTGATGGTCATCCGCCTGCTGAGCCTCCCGGGCAGGGCCGGCCGCAAGTCGCGCTTCGCCGGTTCCAAGGCGGGCCAGGCGTACTTCGTCGAGTACGTGATCCTCACCATCGGCCTCGCCATCTACGTGCTGCGCGGCCTGGAGGGCGCGATCCACCACGTCGACGGCTACGAGGCGGCCTACTTCGCCTCGTACCCCCTGGTCATGGCCTTCGAGGGCCTGAGCGTCGGCACCCTGCAGACCCTGATCTACTTCACCGCCATGGTGAAGATCAGCACCTCGTTCATCTGGATGATCGTGGTCTCGCTGAACACCAACATGGGCGTCGCCTGGCACCGCTTCCTCGGCTTCCCGAACATCTGGTTCAAGCGGAACGCGGACGGCGCCACCGCGCTCGGCGGGCTCCTGCCGATGACCACCGGCGGCCAGGAGATCGACTGGGAGGACCCGGCCGAGGACGCCGTCTTCGGCGTCTCCCAGGTCGAGCAGTTCTCCTGGAAGGGCCTCCTCGACTTCTCCACCTGCACCGAGTGCGGGCGCTGCCAGTCGCAGTGCCCCGCCTGGAACACCGGCAAGCCCCTCTCCCCCAAGCTCCTCGTCATGTCGCTGCGCGACCACGCGCACGCCAAGGCGCCGTACCTGCTCGCGGGCGGCGGCAAGGACATGGGGGGCAACGAGAAGGCCACCCCGGAGCAGCTGAAGGACGTTCCCGCCGCCGCCCTCGCGGAGGCCGAGCGCCCCCTCATCGGCACCGCCGAGGAGAACGGCGTCATCGACCCCGACGTCCTGTGGTCCTGCACCACCTGCGGCGCCTGCGTCGAGCAGTGCCCGGTGGACATCGAGCACATCGACCACATCGTCGACATGCGCCGCTACCAGGTGATGATCGAGTCCGCGTTCCCGTCCGAGGCGGGCACGATGCTCAAGAACCTGGAGAAGAAGGGCAACCCCTGGGGCCTGGCGAAGAAGCAGCGCGTCGAGTGGACCAAGGAGGTCGACTTCGAGGTCCCGATCGTCGGCAAGGACATCGAGGACCTCACCGAGGTCGACTACCTGTACTGGGTCGGCTGCGCGGGCGCCCTCGAAGACCGCGCCAAGAAGACCACCAGGGCCTTCGCCGAACTCCTCCACATCGCGGGCGTCAAGTTCGCGATCATGGGCGGCGACGAGAAGTGCACCGGTGACTCCCCGCGCCGCCTGGGCAACGAGCCGCTGTTCCAGCAGCTCGGCCAGGAGAACGTCGCGATGCTGAACATGGCGTTCGGCGAGTCCCTCGACGAGGACGGGAGCGTGGACCCGGAGACGAAGAAGCCGAAGTCGGCGAAGAAGATCGTCTCGACCTGCCCGCACTGCTTCAACACCATCGCCAACGAGTACCCGCAGCTCGGCGGCGAGTACGAGGTCATCCACCACACCCAGCTGCTCCAGCACCTCATCGACGAGGGCAGGCTGGTCCCGGTGACCCCGGTCGAGGGCCTCATCACCTACCACGACCCCTGCTACCTGGGCCGTCACAACAAGGTCTACACGCCGCCGCGCGAGATCATGTCCGCCGTCCCCGGGCTGCGCCAGCAGGAGATGCACCGCCACAAGGAGCGCGGCTTCTGCTGCGGTGCCGGTGGCGCCCGGATGTGGATGGAGGAGCGGATCGGCAAGCGCATCAACAACGAGCGCGTCGACGAGGCCCTGTCCCTCAACCCGGACATCGTCTCCACCGCCTGCCCGTTCTGCCTGGTCATGCTGACCGACTCGGTCAACGGCAAGAAGAACGAGGGCAAGGCCAAGGAGTCCGTCCAGGTCGTGGACGTCGCCCAGCTGCTCCTCGAATCGGTCAGGACCCCGGCCGACCCGGAGCCCGCCGAGGACCCGGAGCCGGAGCCCGAACCGGCGGTCTGAGCCGACGGTCCGAGCTGAAAACACGGAAGGGCCGCCCCGCGCACATCGCGCGGGGCGGCCCTTCGGCGTCGGGTCGGGGTCGGACCGGGCCGGGATCCCCTGGACCGGCCGGAACACCCCAGGGAGGTCCTAGAGAGGTCCTAGGGAGGCCCCGGGGAAGGGCCCCGGGAGGCCCCTGACGATCCCCTAGGGGATGTCACAGCTCCGTGGCAAGCCGGACGCGGAGGCGCGCCGGGGCGCCGGGAGCGGGTACGTTCCTTGACGTGGCTGGATTCAGGAACGGACGCGGCCGGGACAACCGCAACCCACAACAACCGCAGCAGGCCCCCTACGGGCACCAGGCGGCCCCGCCGCCGTACCCGCAGCAGCAGTGGCCCGAACAGGGCCAGGGCCGGGGCCAGGCCCCGTACGGACAGCAGGGCGGGCACCCGCAGGACGGGCACCCGCAGGACGGCGGCCGGCCGTACGGCGGTCAGCAGCGGGGCGGCCAGCCGTACGGGGGCCGACCCCAGGGCGGGCACGGGCAGCAGCCGTACGGCGGACAGCCCCCGTACCGCGATCAGGACGGGCGGGGCGGCCGGGGCGGACAGCCCCCGTACGGCGGCCCGTCCCAGGGCGGGCACGGCGGGCAGCCGTACGACGAGCCCGAGTACTTCGGGGACCCCTACGGGCAGCGGCAGCACCCCGGCGCCGCCGCCGCGAACAATCCGGGTCACACCCAGATGTTCAGCGTCGACGACCCCTACGGGCAGGACGGGCCCCCCGCCGCCCCCGTCCCCACGGGCCCCCGGCTCCCCTGGAAGGGCCTCCTGAGCGGCATCGTGCTGCGCCCGGCGGACACCTTCCTCCAGATGAGGGACCACGCCGTCTGGGGACCGGCGCTGATCGTCACCTTCCTCTACGGGCTCCTCGCGATCTTCGGCTTCGACAAGGCGCGCGAAGAGGCGATCAACGCGACCCTGTCGACGGCCGTCCCGTACGTCCTGATGACCGCCACGGGCTTCGTCCTCGGCGGGCTCATCCTGGGCGCGGTCACGCACACGCTCGCCCGTCAGCTCGGCGGCGACGGCGCCTGGCAGCCGACCGTGGGCCTCTCCATGCTGATCATGTCGATCACGGACGCCCCGCGCCTGGTCTTCGCGCTCTTCCTGGGCGGCGAGAACGGCCTGGTCCAGGTGATCGGCTGGCTGACCTGGCTGGCGGCGGGCGCGCTCTTCACCCTGATGGTCGGCCGCTCGCACGACCTGCCGTGGCCGAAGGCCCTGGGCGCGTCGGCGATCCAGCTCGTGGCCCTGCTGAGCCTGATCAAGCTGGGCACGCTGTAGGAGCGGGAGCACGCGGTACGGACGGTACGGAGAAGGCCCCCGCCGACGCCCGGCGGGGGCCTTCTCCGTACCGCTCAGCGGCTCAGGCGTCGAGGATCTGGCCCTCGCGCCGGACGACGGGCGGCTCGACCGACCAGGGGAAGTTGATCCACTCGTCGGTCTTCTTCCACACGTACTCGCACTTCACGAGGGAGTGGGACTTCTCGTAGACGACGGCCGAGCGGACCTCGGCGACGTGGTCGACACAGAAGTCGTGGACGAGCTTGAGGGTCTTGCCGGTGTCGGCGACGTCGTCGGCGATCAGCACCTTCTTGTCGCTGAAGTCGATCGCGTTCGGCACCGGCGCCAGCATGACCGGCATCTCCAGGGTGGTGCCCACCCCGGTGTAGAACTCCACGTTGACCAGGTGGATGTTCTTGCAGTCCAGGGCGTAGGCCAGACCACCGGCGACGAAGACGCCGCCACGGGCGATGGAGAGCACGATGTCCGGCTCGTAGCCGTCGTCGGCGATGGCCTGCGCCAGCTCGCGGACCGCCCGCCCGAATCCCTCGTACGTCAGGTTCTCGCGTACGTCACTCATGTCTGCGACCGCCTCACACCTGGGTCCGATGGAAGTTCAGGAAGGAACGGGAGGCCGTCGGCCCCCGCTGGCCCTGGTACCGGGAGCCGTACCGCTCGCTGCCGTACGGGAACTCGGCGGGCGAGCTGAGCCGGAACATGCACAGCTGCCCGATCTTCATCCCCGGCCAGAGCTTGATCGGCAGGGTGGCGAGGTTCGACAGCTCCAGGGTCACGTGACCGGAGAAGCCGGGGTCGATGAACCCGGCGGTGGAGTGGGTGACGAGCCCGAGCCGCCCGAGGGAGCTCTTCCCCTCCAGCCGGGAGGCGATGTCGTCGGGGAGGCCGATGACCTCGTAGGTGGAGGCGAGCACGAACTCGCCGGGATGCAGGATGAACGCCTCGTCGCCCTCCGGCTCGACCTCACGGGTGAGGTCGACCTGCTCGACGGCGGGGTCGATGTGGGGGTACCGGTGGTTCTCGAACACCCGGAAGAAGCGGTCAAGCCTCACGTCGATGCTCGAGGGCTGCACCATGGATTCGTCGTACGGGTCGATGCGCACCCGTCCGGCATCGATCTCGGCCCGGATGTCCTTGTCTGAGAGAAGCACGTCCCCACGATACGCAGAGGGCGCGGACCTGCCCCAATCGGCATTCGCCCGCGCCCCGGCCACCGTCAGCGCCGCCCGGCCTCCACGGGCACGGCATTCCGCAGCCGCGCACACCTCGGACACCGGACGAGCCGCCCCGGCCCGATCCGCCCGGCCCCGAGCTGCTGAAGCGGGAACGAGGCGGTACTGAACACGTGCCCCTCGGCACAACGGACGACGGTGCGCTCCATCGGAACCATCAAGTCCCTTCCCCTACACATGTGGTGGACGAGAAGCCACATTAGGGGATCAACGGGACACCCTCCAGCACGGCACTCCGCACCCGGAAAACCACGAGCTTCGACTCAAGTGGCGCATGGGGTACAGTATGCAACGATGCGGCACGGATCACCCGTCCGCTACGCGGATGTAGTTTAATGGTAGAACATGAGCTTCCCAAGCTTATAGCGCGGGTTCGATTCCCGTCATCCGCTCTTGATGACGAAGCCCCGGGTCAGAGACCCGGGGCTTCGTCGTTGTCCAGGCTCCTCACGGCTCCCGTCCCCGATCGCCAGGACCCGCCCGCTAGGGTGAGCAGCCGCGCCAGGAATGCGTACGGACAACGCGACGAGCGGGGGCTCAGGATGCGCAACGCCGATCTGGACGTCTCGGAGGACGGGCTCACCAGGCTGGCAAACGACCTCGGCGAGATGCAGCGCTATCTGGAGCGGCAGACCCGCCGCATGGACGAGGTCGTCGACAGGGTCGCCGCGGGCTGGCAGGGGCCCACTGCCACCGCGTACCGCTCGCTGCACCGTGGTGTCGCCGAGGACTCCGTGCGCATCCGCCAGGTGATGGTCCTCCTCGAAGCGGCCATGCGTGCCTCGCGCGACGGCTTCACCGAGCGGGAGTTCGACACCCTGGCCCGGATCCGGCGGACGCAGGACGGCGAGGACGTGGCCGCCGCCGCGCGCGCACTCACCGTGCCCGACCCGGCGCCCGCGCCGAACACCGGCCCGGATGGCAGCCGGCCGCAGAGCCGCATTCTCGACGTCTGAAACCACGGGGGGGGATCAGCACCATGACGGACGAAGAACGGATCACCGTCGACTTCGCCACCCTCCAGCGCCTCTCGGGGGACCTGGAGGACATCCTCCGCACCCTCAACGAGAAGCTGGACACCCTGTACGGTCGGGCCGCGAAGGTCGTCCTGAGCTGGGACGGCGAGGCCCGGGAGGCCTTCATCGATGAGCTGGACAAGTGGAGTCGCTCAGCGGACGACCTCAAGGCGGCCCAGGCCTGGCTCCACGAGGTCGTGGTCAAAGGACACCTCAACTACGCCGCGGCCAACAGGTCCGTACTCGAAGGCTGGGGAGGCGGCGCCTGATGGCCGGCCCGTCCACCCCCGCCCAGCCCCCGGGCGGCAGCGGTGCCATCGACGTCAAGCCGAGCGACCTCTGGTCGGTCTCCGGACGGGTCGCCGCGCAGCAGGACTTCCTCGTGCGCGGTGCCAACAAGCTCCTGGAGGAGCTGCGCGAGTACCCCGACGCCGGAGGCGCGGGCAGTGAGGCCCAGAAGTTCGCCCAGGCGTACAAGAAGACCGGCGACCGCTGGCTGGAGGTCTGGGGCAAGTCCGTGCTCAGCGTCGGCGGCGTCGCCGTCGGGTTCACGGAGACGGCCAACGCCTACACCCAGGCGGACGCGGCGGCCCATCCCAAGCAGGGAACGACGGCCGAGCAGCGCCCCCGCCCCGCCGTCATCGACCAGGCTCCGAAGTTCGGTGGGATACCGGACATCAAGTGGGGTGACGACGACGGCGGCGACGACATCCTGCGCGGCGCGATGGAGCTCATCCCCGAGATCGTCCGGGACGTCCTCCAGCCGCTGTGCAAGCACGTGTTCCGAGTCGGACGGGTGGCGGACGTCCATCCCTTCCCGCAGCAGCACTACCTCAACTCCCTGTGCCACAGCTGGATGAACGTCTCCATCACGGCGTCACTGGGGGCGGACCAGCTCACCCAGGCCGTCGGCACCATCACCAACCACCAGCAGGCCGACTGGGAAGCCGCCATGCGGACGTTCTGCAGCGCCCTGTGGGGAGGGACGGCATGGGGACGGCAGCGGCACGGCTACCAGTGGGCACAGACCGCCAACTCGGGCCCTGGCACTCCTCGCCTCCCCACCGGCAGCGAGCCTGTCCTGGCCGTGCTCAAGGACACGGCGGACGACATCGCCACGATCCTGCGCGAATACGCGGAAGCCGCCGTCGACCTCAACCGCGACGTCGAGGACGAACTCCACCGCGCCATGCTGCAGGCTGCCAAGGAGGTCATCGAAGACCTGGCCAAGCCCAAGAATCCCAAGGATCTGCTCGGCAACGTCACATCTCTGATCGGCAAGGGTGCAGGCCTGATCCTGTCGTTCGACATCAAGACCGTCCTGAACATCGACACGGCCAAACTGAATCGGATCGTCGGCACCTACACCGGCATCCTGACAACTCTTACCACCCGCACGGAGGCGCTGAAGGGGCCTCTGGACGAGGCGTACCTGAGCGCCCCAAAATTCGAGGCCGGCGTCGCCCGCGCCCACGGCTTCGGCACGCGAGCCCTGGAGGAGTTCAAGGACTCTCAGGTCTGGTTGAAGGTCGACTCGAACGGCAACTACGACCTGAACCTCGCCGCCAACGAGTACATGGGGGACGGCCATACCCTGGACAAGCACGTCGGCAAGACCGACGAGCAGCTCGCGCAGCGCCTGCGCGACCAGCAGTCGAACGGCCCGACGCAGGCGTGGCCGCACGGCAAGCCGATGCCCAGCGGCTCTTCGGCCTTTCCGAACTATCAGCGGGCGGAGGACCTGACCGAGTACAACCTCGACAAGAACAAAGCCGATATCGAGGCGTGGATCAAGGGCCCGCCGCCGGCGTCCGACGGCGATGTCAAGTCGTTCTACTCGACGGCACCCAACGGCGAACCCAGCGGCCGCAGCGTAAGCAAGCAGCCGGTGGACCCGAACGACCCGCTGTCCGGATACAAGCAGGGCGGCATCAACGCCAAGGCGTACGACGTCACGGGCATCGACACGCGGATCCGGTACGACAGCAGCCGCACCCCGCCGTTCACCGTCATGACGTCGATGCCCTCCAAGTCCTAGCGCTCCACCAAGAAAGGCCCCTACCGCATGCCCGTCGACCAGGCGTCCTGGGAAGCCGCGGTACGTCACCTGTACGAGGACGCGTACCCGTACGACGCCACCGGCCCACGTCGTCACGAGGACTGGATCCTCGACGTCCCCGCGCTGATGGCGCGGGTCGGGGACCCGCGGGGCTGGACCGGCCTCGACGACGCGGCGCAGGCCCCGGAGCGCGCGGCGTCCCCCACGTACCCCTTCGTCTCCCACTCCCCGGACTACATCAGGACACGCCTCCGTGAGATCGACCGGGGCAGTGCCGAGAACCTGCTCCTGGCCCTCACGGACGACGGCTGCACGCTGTCCAACCTGCGGCGCTTCACGGAGAGCGAGGAAGAACTGCGGGTCATGGCCTGCACAGTCCTCGCGCGATACGGAGACACGGCCACCTACCACACCAACGTTGACCGGCCCGGCGCCGCGCCCGGCACACTCGACTTCACGACCCCGAACTGGGGGTGCAGCCCGCTCAGCGTCTACTCGGAGGACTGCGGCCTGATCGTCGTCTCAGGCACCGAGGTCGGCATGTTCTGGAACTTCTCCGACTACTGAGACGTACAAACGCAGCCCTGACCAGGCGCTTTGAGAGGATGCCCCCGTGCTGACCCGTTCCGCTTCCTATTCCGACCGGGAGACCACCCACTGGGCCACCCAGCAGGTGGTGAACGCCAACGAACAGGTCATCCACCGCTGGCTCGCCCAGAACACCCGGGCCCGCCTCACCATCGAGGCCGCCTGGCCCTCCCACGAGAAACCCGTGGGACGGGTCCACCTCGAAGGCGACCTCTTGGCCGGCCACGGGCCCGTCGACGTCCGCGCGGCACGCGTGGTGCTGCGCCGCGAGGCGTCGAGTCCGCACGGCTTCGTCGTCCACACGACCATCCCGTTCTACCTGTAGGGGCCGCACGCACATGCCCATGAAGCCCCTCGAACACGACCGCCGGTACGGCGAGCTGGACCAGGTGATGCGCGCATACCTGGGACAACCGGCCGACGACACCCCGGAGCGCCGCAGCCGCGCCCTCGACGCGTACCTCCGTCACACCTGGCACACCCGCCCCTCGGCCATCGCCGAGGCGGAGCGCCAGCTGCGCGAGTACAGCCGTAATCCCCCAGGCCGCATCCGGCGGGAGTTGGGCGAGTTCTACGCGATCCCGGACACCGGGATGCCCCAGTCGGAGATCGGCGGCTGGCTGACGGTGTTGGCCGACCACCTGAAGACGAGCATCGAGGAGGGCGACGTCCCGGAGCCGGCGTCCCCACAGACGCACTGGGAGTGGCACGCGCGCTTCCCCGAGACCGCTCAGCTGCTCGGCGGCTGGTTCTCGCAGGACATCGTCGACGAGTTCCCCGACCACCACGCCGCCGTCGCCGACCACGCCGCCACCACCCACCCCCAACTCGTCGCCCGCCTCGTGGGCGAACTCCACGAACTGCTCGCCCTCCCCCTGGACGAGGGCGACTACGCCCTGGCCGCCGCCGAACTCGGCATGGAGGTCGGACCGCCGGAGCCGTTCTCCTACGGCGCCTGGTTCCAGTCGGTGGCGACGACACTGTCCGACGTCTGATCCGAACTCGATGGCTGGGCGTCCTCCCTCGTTCCAGACGGGGTTACGGCCGCCCGGCGGGCCCTTCGCGGGTCGCGGGCAACCGCCCCACTCGTGCCCCGCCCGTGCCCTTCAGAGCGGACAACAGCGGCCGATACGGATATCCACGAGCCTGCGGGACGAGTGCCGCCAGGGATTGTTCCCGCAGGTCAGAGGCGGGATATCCGACTGGGCGACGGTGATTCCCAAGCTTATGGCGCGGGTTCGATTCCCGTCATCAGCTCGTGGGCGAAGGCCCCGGTCGGGGAGCGGGGCCTTCGCCGTTGTCCCGGCAGATTTGCGGGGCTACGCCACGATCGGGGCCTCAGAGTGCCACCACTGATGGCTTCCCGCAGGACGGGGGCGATCTCCTCGGGCTTGAGATCGGTGCCGTCGAGCCCTTCCACGGTCCGGAGGCAACGCCAACCCGTACGACTACTGTGCGGGCGACCCGTCAACTGCACCGACATCGACGGCAACTGGGGCTTCAGCTTCAAGAAGATGTTCAAGCGTGTCGCCCGCATCGCGGAGATCGCCTCGTACATCCCGGCCCCATCGGCAACATCGCCTCCGCCGTCGGAGCCATCTCCTACGCCGCCACCGGCAACTGGCGCAAGGCTGCGGAGATGAGCGTCGGCATCGTCTTCGGCTCCGTCGGCCGCCTCGCAGTCAGGGGCTTCACAGCAGCCCGTGGACTCCGCAAGGCAAGCCGGGTCAAGCGTTACTACTCGCCCGCCAAGCGGGTGTTTCGTAGAACAGGGTGCAGGACGAGGAACTCTTTCATCCCGGAAACCCTTGTCCTCATGGCTGACGGTAGCTATCTACCGATCGGAACAATCCAGGTCGGCGACTACGTGGCCGCCACCGCCCCGGAGACCGACGTAACAACGTCTCAGCCAGTGCTCGAACTCATCAGTGGATTCGACACCAAACAGACGGTCGAGATCGATGCAGACCTCGATCCTCTGACTCCTGCGGTGAAAGCCACTGCCGGACACCCCTTCTGGGTCGTCGACAAGGGATGGACCAAGGCATCCGACGTCAAGGCCGGAGACATACCGACCTCGACTGTCGAGGGGACGTTCCAGGTTGCCGATGTACGCAACCTGGGCGAGCTTCCTGACCAGCTCGTATTCAATCTCAACGTCGGCAATGTACATACCTTCACAGTGAAGGTCGGCACACACGACGCCGTTACGCACAGCGCTTCCTCGCGTGGACACGGACGCCACTACGGAGTGGGAAAGAAGTTCACGAAGAGGAGTGAGCGAATCATCCTCAAGGCGAACGCCATGAAGTACGGCATCGCAAGGTGTGAATACTGTGGCGTCCCGCTCAAATCCTCCAGGAAGTCCATGTCAGGAGTGATGCCCCCGCGCGCAACGAGTACCAGGCGGATCACCGACGCCCGATGACCCAAGGCGGCACAAACTGCCCCGTCTGCAACGGAATGACTCTCCGAGGCTGCAACAGGAGCTGGTCCGACAAGATAAAGACATGACTTAGAGGCCGGAGGTAGGAATATTCGGGTGCGCCCCTCCGCAGAGGGGCGCCCCGAGCCCACTACTAGCATGACTCGGGGCTAGAAACGAGGAGAGATCCGGGATGATATTCAGGTTCGGCAGGAAGATCGATTTTACCCCTCGCACGGCACTCGAGGGCAGGGAGAGCATTATTGCGATCATGATGGATTATGACGGCGACTGGGTTTGCTATTCTCCCACGGACGTCCCTTCCTAAGACGTCTCCGTGGTCCATCGAAGTAATCTGCGCAAGGTCGACGAACCCTGAAGAGCGTGCCCAAAATTCCTCTCGGACATTTCGCAAGGCGGGAGGCGAAAGGGGCTGCTTGGAGCATTGATCCGCCCGAGATGACGCGGGAAGAATGGGAAGCGAGTAAGTAGTGGCGAATCCGGCGGCGAAGTGGATCTGGGACTCTCACGTAACCTGCGGGTTGCCGCGATCGAGCTAGACCTGGCCGCCCCTCACCCCGCGAACAGCTCACATGCCGGACCCGTGCCAGATGGCTTGGAGCGGAGCGCCTGGACGCGGACGTAGATTGCCGCTGCCACCTCGCGCTCCCAGGTCCAGTCCGCAGCCGTCCGGCCGAATGGGGCGTCCTTCGCTGCCTGGTATTCGGCGTCGCCTGCTTCGTCCCAACCCCGCCTGGCTCGGCAGCGTCCCCATCCCTGCCAGGGCATATCGATGTCGTACTTGCCCCGACCGCGGATCCTCGGCACGGGCTGCCGCATAATCCTCGGGTGCCCCAGACTGCCGTGCCGATACCGTCAGGCTGCGTCTTCGAAGGCGTTCCCGCTTGGCTGTCCGCCGACGCGGCGGCTTGGGCGGGCGCCCGGCCGACCACGTGGACAAGGCCGTCGCGTTCCGTCCTGGTGCTGTTGGTGGCAGTGATCGCCGCGATCGCCACGGAACCGGTGCCGGTGTGCAGCGACGTGACACCGTGCGGTCCGGACTGGATCGGCATGGTGCAGACGGGTCTGGCCATCGGCTTGATGTGCTGGTATGCCCGGCTTCCGGAGCTCACCCTTGTCGCCGCACCGGTTCTGGCGGTCATCGTGGCGTCGGAGGAGTTTCCCTCCGGCTCCTGGGCATCCCGCGCAGCGAATCTGGCGGTCATCGTGGCCCTCGGTTTCGGCTGGGCAGCGGGTGTGGACCCGGCTGGCCGCCCGACAGCGGCAGAGGCGGCTCGTCGACCAGGCCGTCGGCGCGGAGCACCGGCAACTGCGGCTGGTCGGTCCGCTGAGACGAGGGATTGTCCCGATCGCCGCCGGGCTGGTGCTGTGCGTCGTGGCCGTTGGCGCCATCGTCCTGGGCCTGCGCGCTGTGGACGTGGACGAACAGCAGGCCGCCCGGGCTACGCGTACCGAGGCCGAAGTGACCGGCCATACAGACATGTCGCTGCGTATCCGCACCCATGACGGGCGTCGCATCACCGTTGATGCCTTCCTCCCCGAGGACTACGGACTCGGGGACACCGTGACGGTGTTGGAGGACGAGAGATGGCGGCGCCTGGCCGCCGAGCCGTACGACGCATTCGGCTGGCAGTTGCTGGCCCTGGTCGTTGGACTTCCCGGGCTCTCGCTGCTGACGACGGGGCTTCTGGCGCGTCGGCGTGGCGCAGCGCTGCGGCGTGGATCCGTGCCCGCCCTGCGCGTGCTGGCACGGCTGGACCACCATGCCTGGACCTGGGTCTACGCAGCCGATGACACCGACGGGAGTACACCTCTGTTCTCCTGTACCGGCATACCGGTGCTCCTGGACGCGGATGAGCGCGAGGAGCCCTGCACGGAGATCGATGTCGTCCATGTCGTCCATGTCATCGAGGAACTCCCGGTCGTCGAGGGGAAGCTTCGCGAAGCCGTCATGCTCGGCGCACCGTATGACGGTGGCGAGCTGGCCTTCATCACCATGGGCGCCGACGGGATCCGTGGAGTGACCCACGCCATCGGACCCGTGCGGTTGCCCCGGGGCGGAGAGGGCTCGCGGGGGAGACTTCTACGGACTTGACCGGGGACAAGTTCTTCGGTGAGCTGCCCCGGTCCTGGACGTGGATGCCGTGGTCGAACGGTTCGCAGTCCCATCGCTCGTACCAGTCGGAGCCGGCTGTCCGCTGTGCGGGCAGGCGGGCGGCGGTATTTACGGGTTCCTCCCAGCCGTGGTCCGTCACGGATCCGGCCAGTTCGGCGTCGTACCGCGTGGCATCGAAGTGGATGTCGGGCGGTGCAGGGACATGGTTGTCGTGGGTGTTCGGCCAGTCCGCCCACTCGACGAGATCGCCGTGCCGCTGGTTGGTGGCGAACACTCCCCCGCAGCAGCCGGTGTCGCAGTCGTTGTTCGACAGTTCGACACGACGGGGCACATCGTCGGCAGCCCCGTCCGTCATCGTGGCCCCCGTCCGGCTGGCCCCCGGAGGCTGAGCCGAGGGCCGTGGATGGCCGGGCCCGTTAGGTTCTGTCGTCAAATGTCCCGCCCGCATCAGGAGTGACGCGAGGGTGACGGCGGCCTCGTAGGACTCGATGGTTCTTGCTGGTCGTACCGCCCCGGGCCACGGAGCCCTCTTTTCCGGCACCGGCCACATGCTGGTGCGCCCGGACGACCGTGGAATCGACCGACACCAGCCACTCGACGTCTCCCGCCGCGTCCGCCTTCGCCTGCGCGGCCCGCAGCATCCGGTCGAACATCCCGTCCGCCGCCCACCTGCGAAAACACGTGTGCGGCGTGGCCCACGGCCCGTAACGGTCCGGCACATCCCCCCAGGACGTCCCGGTCCGGAACTTCCCCACGATCCCGTTCAGCACCCTGCGGTCGTCCAGCCGTTCCGCCCCCTCGACGACACCGCCTGGCGCTCCTGGAAAGGCCGACACCACATGCCCGTCGACCAGAACGCCCGGGACTCCGCGGTACGCCACCTCTACCGGTCTACCGGGACGCGTTCGCCTACATCGCCACGGGCCCGCGCCGTCATGGGGACCTCCTGGCCAGGCGCGGGCCCGTCGACGTCCGCGCGGCGCGCGTGGTGCTGCGCCGCGAGCCGACGAGCCCGCATCGTTTCGTCGTCCGTACGACCGTCCCGGTTCGGTTCCCCTCGTCCGTTCGGGGACGAAGGCCCCGGTCGGGGAGCGGGGCCTTCGTCGGCTGGGGGTCGTGATCGCGTGTGGAGTCCGTGGCGGGCCTCATCGGCCGTGTCCGGGCCGTCGGTCGTGGTCGGCCGTCGGCCGGTCGGGGGCATCCCGTGTTGCGGTCCGCGCCTGTCGGCCGTCCTCTGCCCTGTCCGGTGTCAGGCCGACCGTAGGGCGTCCGTGGGGGATGCCTTCGCCGCGCGCATGGCCGGGTAGATCCCCGCCACGGCCGCGACCAGTACGGAGACCACCGGGCCGCCGCCGACCGTGTCGTACGGAATCGTGGCCGGCCAGCCCTGGGCCAGGGCGTAGCCGTAGACGGTGAGGCTGCCCAGGATCAGGCCGGCCAGGCCGCCTATGAAGCCCATGAGGACGGCCTCCAGCAGGAACTGGGCGGCGATCTGTCCTCCCCTGGCGCCCAGCGCGCGCCTCAGTCCGATCTCGCCACGGCGTTCCATCACGCCCACGACCATGGTGTTGGCGATGCCGACACCGCCGACGAGCAGGGCGACCCCGGCCAGGGAGAGCACCAGCCCGGTCAGAGCGCCCTCGGCCTCGTCGCGTGCGAGCAGCAGGTCCGAGGGGCGGCTGACGGCGACGGTGCTCGGGCTCCCCGGGTCCGCCGTGGCCGCCGCGACCCTCTGCACGTCGGGGACCCGCTCCGGATGGGTCCGCAGGTAGACCGTGGCCGCGGAGCCGTCGGCGCCCAGGTGGGCCGTGGCCTGGGGCCAGCCGACGAGTGCGGCGGTGTCCAGTTCGGGGGCCAGTTCGTTCGGCGCGAGGATGCCCGCGACGGCGTACGACTGGCCGCCCAGCCAGACCCGTTCGCCGGGCGCGGTGACCCCGAGGCGCTGGGCGGCCTGGTCCCCGAGCACCGTGACGGGGAGCCGTTCGCTCGCCCGGTCCAGCCACTTCCCGCTCCGCAGGGAGCCGTGCAGCACGTCGAGCAGGTTCGGCCGGGCCGCCAGCACGGTGATGCTGCCGGTCTGCTGCTCGGGCACCAGATCGTTGCGGTAGACCTCCGCCTCGGTGGCCCCGACCGCGGTGACCCGTTGCACGGGGGCGATGTCGCCGAGCATCTTCTCCGCCGTGGAGGGCAGTGGTACGAGCCGCTGTGCGGCGTCCTTCCCGGCGGCGACGGTGATCAGGTTCGAGCCGAGCCGGTCCAGCCGGGCCAGCAGATGCGCCTGGTTCGACGCCGAGATCCCGGTTACGGCGACGACGGCCGCGATGCCGAGCGAGATGCCCAGGGCGGAAAGGGCGGAACGTGTCTTCCGCGTGCGCGGACCGACCATGCCCAGGCGCAGCAGGTCCATCGGGCGCAGCCGGGTGCGGCGGGTGCGGGCGGTCACCGGTCGGCTCCCGCCGGGTGGGGGATGCGTTCGTCGAAGTCGATCCGGCCGTCCCGGATGCCGATGCGGCGGGGGAAGGAGGCGGCCAGATCGCGGTCGTGGGTGATGACGACGACGGTGGTGCCGTCGTCGTTGAGGGCGCTCAGCAGGTCGACGACGGCCATGCCGGAGACGCTGTCCAGCGCGCCGGTGGGTTCGTCGGCGAGGAGCAGCGCGGGGCGGCCGACGAGGGCGCGGGCGATGGCGACGCGCTGCTTCTCGCCGCCGGAGAGCTGGTCGGGGCGATGCTCCAGCCGGTGTCCGAGGCCGACCTGGTGGAGCGCCTCGACGGCCGCGGCGTGCCGCCTCGCCGCCGGGGCACCGCTGTAGAGGAGGCCGGTCGCGACGTTCTCCACCGTCGTGAGTCCCGGCAGCAGGAAGAACTGCTGGAAGACGAAGCCGATCCGGTGGGCGCGGACCGAGGCGAGTTCGGCGTCCGGCAGCCCCGACAGATCGCGCCCTTCGAAGCGCAGCCGCCCGGTGCTCGGCCGGTCCAGTGAGCCGAGGAGGGCGAGCAGCGTCGACTTGCCGGAGCCGGACGGGCCGACCACGGCGAGGAGTTCACCGGCCTCGACGGTCAGGTCGATGCCGTGCAGGACGCGCAGGGGCGGGGAACCCGGGTACTCCTTGGTGACGGCGGTCAGTTCCAGTACGGACGTCACTTGGGGATCACCACCCGGGTGCCGGGCTTGACGTCCCCGGAGATCTGGGCCTGGGCGTCGGCGGTCAGCCCCAGCCGTACCCTGACCAGACGGGTGCCCGCGCCGTCGACGACCCTGACGCCGTAGCCGCCCCCGTCCAGCGCGAGCAGTGCGGTGACGGGCACGATCAGGGCGTCGCTGACGCTGTCGCCCACGACGGTGACCGTCGCGGAGGACGGCCCGGTCCCGCGTGCCCGCCGCTGGTCGTCCAGCCTGACCGTGACGGTGGTCTTCTGCTGGTCACCGCCGCCCCCTCCGCCGTTGTCGCCCTCCCCTCCGCCGGGGCCACCGGAGCCGCCCCGGACGAGGGAACGGACGCGTCCGGTGACCGTACTGCCGTCGGACAGCCTGACCTCGACCCTGCCGTCGGGCCTGAACCGGGACAGCTGGTTGTCGGCGGGGCGCACGGTGACGACGAGGCCGGTGCCGCTCACGGTCATGACGGCGGTCGCCCCCAGCGGCGCGCCGAGCTGCACACCGAGCTGCTGCACCCGCACGCCCGTCTGCGGCAGCATGACCACGCTGCCGAGCGTCACCGTTCCGGTCTGCTTCGCCCCGAGGGACTTCTGCCACCGCTTGACGGCGGTCCCGGTGCCCCTGGTGAACTTCCCGTCGACGGCGAGACCGAGCCCGCGTGCGTACCCGAGGTCGACGAGATTCCGCTTGAGCTGCTCTACGTCGGGGCCGTCGTCGACGCCCGGTCCGAGGTCGCGCCACAGGGGGCGGCTGCCCCGCATCAGGACGACGGCGCGGCCGTCGGCCTCGTACAGCTTCCCGCCGGGCCTGATGACGGCGCCCACGGCGGGGAGCGCGGTGACGGTGCCGCGGCCGGCCGCGACGACGGACGTGGGTTCGTCGTATCCGAGCGTCCCGGCGATCTGGATGCCGCTGGACAGCGACCCCTTCTGTACGGCGACGGTGCCGTGCTCGACCGGCGGCCTCCCGTCGGCGGGTCCCGGGCGCTCCCACGGGCGGGTCACGCCCAGGACCGCCGCACCGGTGATCGCCGCGGTCAGCACGATCGGCAGGACCGTCCTCCGTCGCTTGCGAGGCCTGCCCTGCGGGGCGGGTGACGGATCGGCGGGCGCCTCGGCGGGCGTCTTCTCGGTACGGGACATGGTCACGGGCCGATCCGGTAGCCGGGCATGGGCAGCTTGCCGCAGGCGGGCTGGACGGCGTCCCACTTGGCCCCGTCGAACGACTGCCCCGTGAAGACGAGGATGCCGTCCTTCGGATCGGGGTCGGGCATGTCCGGGTAGCCGTTCTTCCTGCCACATGCGACGAAGGCGCGGGCCATGTCGACGAACTTCTTGTTGTTCTTCTCCTGCACCTGGTGGATGCCGGGATTCTTCTCGTCGCAGGTCCTGGCCGCCGCGTCATAGCCTCCGACGGGGGCGGAGCCGGTGCCGGACGCGGGGACGGCGATGTTCCCCTCCTTGTCGATCAGGACCTGGGTCTGTCCCTGGGCGTGCATACAGCTCACCCAGGACTGTTTGACCGCGGTGTCGTCCTGCGGCTTGCCACCGCCCGGCCCGGAGGCCCCCGCGACCTCGGGGGCCTCGTCCTGGGAGGCGGAACAACCGCTCACCGCCAGGGCCACGGCCACGGCGCCCGCCGCTATGAGCGTCCGCCCGATGTGCTCGCGCATGTCTTGCTCCTCACTGGTCCTCACTGGTCCCGACGATGACGTCGCTCTCGTTCGCGTCCGTCACGTCGCTCTCGTCCGTCATGTCGTTCTCGTCCGTGACGTCGCTCTCGTCCGTCACGTCGTTCGCGTCCGTCACGTCGTTCGCGTCCGTGACGCCGCTCTCGTCCTTGACGTCGGAACCGTTCTACGGAGCCCCCGGTGAGACACGCGTGATCGTCTGCCTAACGCCCGGATAACGCGCCCGGCGGCATCCTGGACGGAGCGGACCGGGGCCCGGGCCCGGCCGTCCAGGTCACCGGAGAGGCGGAGGAGGGGCGACATGCGCGTGCTCATCGTCGAGGACGAGGAAGAGCTGGCCGCGATGCTCGCGGAGGGCCTGCGCGGCGAGGGCATGTCCTGCGACATCGCCCATGACGGCTTCCGGGCGCTGGAGATGACGGCCGCCGCCGCATACGACGTGCTGGTCCTCGACCGGGACCTGCCCCAGCTGAGCGGGGACGCCGTGTGCCGGGCGCTGAGCACAGCCGGATACCCGGCACGCATCCTGATGCTCACCGCCGCCGGCGCCCTGACCGATCTGGTCGACGGCCTCGGCCAGGGCGCCGACGACTACATGTCCAAGCCCTTCTCGTACCTGGAACTGGTCGCCCGGCTCCGCGCGCTGGGCCGCCGGAGCGGCGCGGGGGCCTCCGTCACGGTGCTCAGCCACGACGGTGTGCGCCTGGACACCGTCCGCCGTGTCGCGGAGCGCGACGGACGCCCGCTGAAACTGACGCCCAGGGAACTCGGCGTCCTGGAGATCCTCCTGGCCGCGGACGGCGCCCCCGTCAGTACCGAGGAACTCAGGGACCGGCTGTGGGACGCGGCACTGGACCCGGCCACCACCGCGATCCGGGTCACGGTCCACGCCCTGCGCCGCAAACTCGGCGAGCCCCGGCTGATCAGCCACACCCCGGGTTACGGGTACCGGCTGTGACGGGACCGGAGCACCGGGACACCACCGGCCGTCTCCTTCCGCACCGGCTGCCCCTGCGCGGGCGCCTGACCCTGATGACCACCCTGGTGTTCCTGGTCCTCGGCGGCGGGCTGATCCTCCTCGACTGGCTCAGCACCCGGCAGCTCATCGAGGACAACCGCTACCTCGTCGTCCCCGCCGTGTCGACCGTGCCCGCGGAGCCCTCCGGCCCTTCCGGTCCCTCCGCACCGCCGGTCACCGAGCCCCCCGGCTCCGCCGCCCCGGTCGTTCCCGTCCTGCCGGACGGGGGCGTGGAAACGGTGCCGCTCACCCCGGCCGAGGGCTTCGAGGACTTCCAGGACCGGGTCCTGACGGAGCTCCTGACCCGGTCACTGCTTCTGCTGCTCGTCTTCACCGCGCTCGCCGCGCTGCTCGCCTGGCGGGCGAGCCGCCGCTCGCTGCACCGCCTCACCCAGGTGACCGCGGCGGCCCGCCGCATCAGCACGGGCAGCAGTCTGGACGAGAGGCTCGGCCTCACCGGCCCTCACGACGAGGTCCGCGAACTCGGCGACACGTTCGACGCCATGCTCGACCGGCTGGACCGCAGCTTCGACGCCCAGAGGCAGTTCACCGCCCACGCCTCGCACGAACTGCGCACCCCGCTCACCCTCCAGCGAACCGCGCTGGAGATCCCCCTCGCCCAGGGGCGCGTTCCCGAGGACCTGAAGCCCGCGCTGCGCCGCGCCCTGGACGCCAACACCCGTACCGAACGTCTGATCGATTCCCTGTTGACCCTGGCCCGTGGCGAGAGCCGCACCCGGGCGCCCCGACCCGTCGACCTGGCGGAAACCGTCCGGAACGCCGTAGCGGACCTGGCCGGAGAAGCACGGGCCGCGGGTGTCCACATCGCCACCGCACTCGCCCCGGCCCCGGTGTCGGGCGACCCCGCGCTGCTCGCCCAAGTGGCCCTGAACCTGCTCGCCAACGCGGTCCGGCACAACCACCCGGACGGTACGGTGACCCTCACCACCGGCACCCTGAGCGGGCGCGCCTTCATCGAAGTCACCAACAGCGGCCCTCTTCTCGAACAGCGGGAGATCCCCGCTCTGTTCGAACCCTTCCGGCGTGGCCGAGACCGCCCCGGCAACGGCCTCGGGCTCGGGCTCGCCGTGGTCCGCGCCATCACGCTCTCCCACGACGGCACGATCGAAGCCACCCCACGCCCCGGCGGCGGCATCACCGTCCGCATCGACCTGCCGCGTCGGCCCGAGCCCACCGGATCCGCCCCCGTGCGGCCCTGATCCCTGAGCAACGCCATGACGGGCGGCACGGGGCGGCGATGCGCGGTGCAGACATGCCTGGCCGTGCCTGGCCGTGCCGTACCGTCCCGCTCGCTCGCTCGCTCGCGACCACCTCGGACAGGTCAGGGGCGCGGGTCCGTACGGCGGGGAGTCGCCGAACACCAGGGACTTCTGGATCCAGTTGCGGGCCAACAACATGTCGAACACCACCGGTGTCGTGACGGCCGTGCCCGGACCCGACGGCGAGCCGCGGCTCGGCATCGACTATCAGGTGAACGTCTGGGACCGCTACAACTGGGACCCCGGCAAGGCCACACCCATCGGCCCGACGACGGTGACGGACGCCGACATGGCCCGACCGCACACCACGGGGCTGGCGAGGGAGTTCGACATGAGGAGCAGCGGTTCCGTGCGGCATCACGACCTCGGATCGGCCGGTGCCTGGCCCTCCCCTGAGGAACCCGGCCGGGACGGTACGCGTACGGACATCGGGCGCGAGGGAGACGCCCGGTGAGCGGCGCGTGGCGCTGGGCGCGGCGGGCCGTGGGGCGCGGCGGCGTGGCGGTGCTGGCCGGGCTCCTCGTCGGGTGCTCCGCCGGGGCAGCGGGCGACGGCAGCCGTGACGTGTCCCGCTCGCCGGGGCGCCAGGTGCCCTACTGGCTGGACGACGTGACGCCAGAGGCTGTTGCGCGGCAGTTGAACGTCCGGCTCCCGGCCTCGGCGACCGATGCCAGGGCAGCACACCAGAAGGGTTTTCAGGACGACGGGCTCCTGCTCTCGTTCGTACTGCCCGCCATCGAAGTGGACGGCTTCGTCGCCCGACTGGCCCCGGAACGACCACTGCGCGCCCGGAGCCGACCCGTGGCCGGGGCCGTCAAGCCGATGACGCCATTCACTCGTCTGGGGCTCCCGGAGCCCGAATCGATCGCGGACGTTCGCGAGGGACAGGCGTGCGCGCCGTGCCAGGGCGATGTGGACTCGTTGAACATCGCCGTGGTGGGCGTGGACGGACGGACCAGCCGGATCTACCTGCGGGCCACCGACTGACGAGAGGGGGCCCTGTCACCCGCAGCCAGTGACCCGACGCGCGGGGTGGAGGAGGACAGAGCGCCATCCGGGCTGCACCTGCCGTCGCCCAGGGGCTCCGCTCTACGGGCCGGCTGACCCTCGCCCGTCATCCGCTCTCGCGAGAAGTACGGCTCCGGTCGTCGGACTCCGTCGTGTGGAGGGGCGGCAGCGGTGTCCGCTTGGGCCGGGGGTTCCGTCGACGGGCTGCCGGGGGCTGTTCGTCGGGGGATATCCCCCCTGAAACACGGAGGTCAGGCCCCGCGCGTCGCCGGGGTGGCGCGGGACAGGATCTGTCGTGTCACCGGAAGCGCACTCGAAGGAGTCAAGGGGCATGACCAGGCATCGTCGACAGCAGCTCAGCCGCAGGACCGCCCTGCTCGCCACCGTGGTGATCGCTGCGGGGGCCGCCCTCACGCCCGTGGTGGCGCAGGCGAGCCCGGCGGGCCGGCAGGCGCCGACCGCCGCCCCGGCCGAGGATCCCGTCGTCCGCGCGCTGGACCGGATCGCCCACCCGCTGCGCTCCACCGAACCCGGCGGGAGGACCACCGATCTGCGGGCCCTGGGCGCGATGGTCGGCGGCGCCGGGGTCGTCGGACTGGGCGAGGCCAATCACGGCTCCCACGAGTTCTTCGCCATGAAGGAGCGGGTCTTCCGCCATCTCGTCGAGAAGAAGGGGTTCCGCGCCTTCTCCCTGGAGTCCAGCTGGGCCGCCGGGCTGCGGATCGACGAGTACCTCCAGACCGGCAAGGGCGACGCCCGGCAGATCGTCGCCGAGAACCTGGCCAACTCCCCCTGGGACCGCGAGGAGTTCGTCCACCTCATCCAGTGGATGCGCGACCACAACCGGCGCAATCCCACCCGTACCGTCCACTTCGTCGGCAACGACCTCTCCGCCCCCGCCATCACCGACGAATTCTTCGGCCGGATCACCGGCTACGTCCAGCGGCACCACCCCGCGCTGGCGTCCCGGGTGGACGGGCTCTACACCGGGCTGCGCCCCCTCGACGACGTCTTCGCCTACCTGGGCAAGCCGCTCGCCGAGCGGCAGCGCCTCGCCGGACAGGCCCGGCAGGTCCTCGACCTGATCAGCGCGGCGGGCGGCCGGGACCGGGAAGCCCACGAGTGGGCCGTGCAGAACGCCCGCTCCGTCGCGGACACCACCGAGTTCCTGACCGCCGATCCCACCGACTCCGCCACCCTGCCCGAGTTCATGCGCCTGCGCGACCGGGTCATGGCCCAGAACATCCTGTGGTGGCAGAAGCGCACCGGCCACAAGATGCTGGTCTCCGCGCACAACGACCACCTCGGCCTCATCGCCGCGGAAGCCGCGCTCTACCCCAAGACCCAGGGATCCTTCCTCCGCGACGCGCTGGGCCACGGCTACCTCCCGATCGGCATGACCTTCGACCGGGGCTCCTTCCTCTCCAAGGACACCGCCCTCGGCGGCGAGTGGAAGAAGTTCGCCGTCGGCGCCGCCGTCCCGGGCAGCAACGAGAACACCCTCGACAAGATCCGCCACCGCGACTTCTACGCCGATCTGCGCGCCGCCGCGCCCGTCGCCCGCGCTTGGCTGGAGACCGCCCGCCCCACCCGCAGCATCGGTACGGAGTTCCACGACGGCTACCCCCTCTTCGATCAGGCGCTCGGCCGCTCCTTCGACGTCCTGATCCACCTCCACGAGGTACGGGTGGCCGTGCCCCGCAAGCCGTGAGCCGTGAGCCCCGGGCCGGTGCCGCCCCGCCGGGCCGTACGGACACCGAAGACGTCGTACGGACACCGAAGACGTCGTACGGACACCGAAGGCGTCGTACGGATCTCTCCGCGCCGTACGGAGACCGAAGACGTCGTACGGCTTCCTCGGCGCCGTACGGATCCTCCGCGCCGCCTCCGTCGGGCGGGGGCGGGCCCGTCTCCCCGGTGGTCGTACTCGCGTCGTACGAATACCTGTACCCGCGGACAGAGAATTTCGTGGTCCCCGCCTGGAAAGTTCATACCGGCACCGGGTAGGGGCAGGTATTCGACGCACAAATATCGCAGGGGCATGGTACTGTCGAAGCAGGTTGCAGTTTTGGTACCCAAAGACTTCAAGCTCCTCCGGGCGGCCTCGTGCCGCACGGGAGTGCTTCGTATTTCCGGTCATTATTTTCCGGTCAGGGCATCATCGCGGCGACGCGGGGTCCGTGAAGTGCGGATTCCGATGTACTGCCCACAAGGGAGATATGACATGGCTACTGGCACCGTGAAGTGGTTCAACGCGGAAAAGGGCTTCGGCTTCATCGAGCAGGACGGTGGCGGCCCGGACGTGTTCGCCCACTACTCGAACATCGCCGCCCAGGGCTTCCGCGAGCTGCAGGAAGGCCAGAAGGTCTCCTTCGACATCGCGCAGGGCCAGAAGGGCCCGACGGCGGAGAACATCGTTCCCGCCTGACGCTGACGCACATTTCGCAGCTGGGACCCGCATCCCTCGGGGTGCGGGTCCCAGCTGTATGTTTTTCCACACCCCCCGCGAAAAATCGATCATGCGGAGCGGTGGCGTGCCGGGTCTCCTGCCGAGAACCCCCGATTCCACTCTTTCCCAGAGTTTCCCGCGATTCATCTTTTCGCATCCTTATTCGGTGCGTGCCTGCGATTCCCCGCACCGCTCTTCCACCGGGGGAATTCCTTGACGCGTGCCCCGTCGAGGAAGGTTCTGAAATGAACCCCACACGCACGAACGGCCGCTCGTCCGGCACCCGCCGCAGCGGCGGCCCCGCCCCGAAGCGCTCGGGAGGCCCGAAGCGGTCAGGCGGCCACGGCCGACGGCCGAACGCGCCGCAGGGCGAGTTCGCCCCGCCGGAGACGGTCACCGCGGCCCTGCCCGCCGTCGAGAGGTTCGACGAACTCGACATGCCCGCCGAACTCCTGGCCGCGCTCGGCACGCAGGGCCTCACCGTGCCGTTCCCCATCCAGGGCGCGACCCTGCCGAACTCCCTCGTGGGCCGGGACGTCCTGGGCCGGGGCCGGACCGGCTCCGGCAAGACCCTCGCCTTCGGCCTGGCCCTGCTGGCCCGTACCGCCGGACAGCGGGCCGAGCCCCGTCAGCCGCTGGCCCTGGTCCTGGTCCCCACCCGGGAACTCGCCCAGCAGGTCACCGACGCCCTCACCCCCTACGCCCGAGCCGTGCGCCTGCGCCTGGCCACCGTCGTCGGCGGGATGCCGATCGGCCGGCAGGCCTCGGCACTGCGCGGCGGCGCCGAAGTCGTCGTGGCCACCCCCGGACGCCTCAAGGACCTGATCGACCGTGGTGACTGCCGACTGGACCGGGTCGCCGTCACCGTCCTCGACGAAGCCGACCAGATGGCCGACATGGGCTTCATGCCCCAGGTCACCGCGCTCCTGGACCAGGTCCGCCCCGAAGGGCAGCACATGCTGTTCTCCGCGACCCTCGACCGCAACGTCGACCTCCTGGTCCGCCGCTACCTCGCCGACCCGGTGGTGCACTCCGTGGACCCCTCCCAGGGCGCGGTCACCACGATGGAACACCACGTCCTGCACGTACAGGGCGCCGACAAGCACCGGCTGACGACGGAGATCGCGGCGCGCGAGGGCCGGTTGATCCTGTTCCTGGACACCAAGCACGCCGTGGACCGCCTCACCCAGGACCTCCTCGACTGCGGGGTCCGGGCCGCCGCCCTGCACGGCGGGAAGTCGCAGCCCCAACGCACCAGCACCCTCGCCCAGTTCAAGTCCGGGCACGTCACCGCCCTCGTCGCGACGAACGTCGCGGCGCGCGGCATCCACGTCGACCACCTCGACCTCGTCGTCAACGTGGACCCGCCGACCGACCACAAGGACTACCTCCACCGCGGCGGCCGGACCGCGCGGGCCGGGGAGTCCGGCAGCGTCGTCACCCTCGTCACCCCCAACCAGCGCCGTGCCGTGACCCGCCTCCTGGCCGCCGCCGGAATCGTGCCCCGGACCACCCGGGTCCACCCCGGCGAGGAGGCGCTCAGCCGGATCACCGGCGCCCAGGCCCCCTCGGGCGTCCCCGTGAAGATCACCGCACCGGTGACCGAGCGGCGCAGGCGCGGGGCGCCCGTCCGGGGCCGACGCGGAGCCTCTCCGGCCGCCCGGCGCGCGAGCGGGCGCCGGTCCGCCTCCGCCGCGGCGGCCTGAGCCCGTACGTGACCCGAAGCCGATCCCTCTCCGCAGGAGGCACGTCGTGACACCGTCCCGGACCCGACCCCGCCCGGCGCCCGCCGCTCCCGTGCACGGAGGAACGGCGGCCGACGCCATGGACGCCACAGGACCTCAGGCCGGGGACGACATGACTGTCGAAGTGGCCCTGGCCGTCATGGCCGGGGCCCGTACCGAAGTCCTGCGGCTCTGCGACGACGACGGCCTGAGCACCGGTTCCGTCACCCTGGCCCGGCTCACCGCCGTCCGCGACAGCCCCTCGTACACCGACCGGGTCCGGCTGCGTGACATCCTTGGTGACCACCAACCGTTCGCCCCACCCGCCGACAGGACGGCCGCGCACGCCACGCTCCACCACCGGCCCACCGCACCCCCGTCCGCCGTGGACGGACAGAGCGGCGCCCAAGGCACCCTTGTCCTCGCCCGCTGAACCGGCTCAGCACCGCGGAACCGTCACCCTCCAGACCTTGTGAGGCATCATGCGTTGTGTCATCGCCCGCTTCCCCTTCGATCTCACCAAGAACAGCGTCCTGGACGCCATGAAGGACGTGAAGCCCGAAGAAGTGACCGGGGAGTCCGTGATCATCGGGCGCCGCACCTACCCCGCCAAGCAGGTCGGTGAGGTCATCACCCGTCAGGACCGCCGCGACTTCAGCGCCGCCGAGGTCATCAGGGCGATGACCAAGCTCGGGTTCACCTGCCGCGGCCTTCCCGGTGCCGCCGAGCCCACCCAGCCGGTGGCCCCGCTCCAGCACGCCTCGAACCTGCTCGGCGGCCCGGCCGAGGTCTGATCCGTCCGGCCGTGCGCCACGGAAGAGCGAGCTGACGCCCGAACAGCCAGAAGGGCCCGACCCGGTTCACCCCGGTCGGGCCCTTCTGCGTGTCCACGGCCCGACGACCGCGATCCCCGTACTCGTACCCGTACGTGTACCCGTACCCGTGCTCGTGGCAGCGGGTCGCCGGGGCCCCGCACCGAACGCCGACGCACCGCCGGAACCGGCAAGTGATGTAGTAGTGCCTTCGGGACCCTGGCGCCAGACGGCACCAGGGCGCCTCGACGCCGCGTCACAGAGAGGTGCAAATGACAGCAGAGGACTCGTACGGGCGTCTCGACGACGACGACTACCCCGCCTACACGATGGGCCGGGCCGCCGAAATGGTCGGCACCACCCAGAGCTTCCTCCGCGCCATCGGTGAGGCCCGCCTCATCACTCCGCTGCGCTCGGAGGGCGGCCACCGCCGCTACTCCCGCTACCAGCTGCGCATCGCCGCCCGCGCCCGCGAACTCGTCGACCAGGGCACTCCCATCGAGGCCGCCTGCCGCATCATCATCCTCGAGGACCAGCTCGAAGAGGCCCAGCGCATCAACGCCGAGTACCGCCGCGCCACCGGATCGTCCGAGCCGTCCGGATCGTCCGGGCCGTCCGGATCGTCTGGACCGTCCGGATCGTCCGGGTCGTCTGGACCGTCCGGATCGTCCGACCTCGCCTGAGGTGGGTCCGCGCGGCGGAAACCGGCCGTGCCCTGCCCTGCCTGTCCTGCCCTGCCTCAGGGGCGGTGGGCAGCGGTCACCGCGGGTTCGCCCGCGGCCCCGTCGTCGGGAGCGAGCGCGGCGTAGTCCGTGTAGCCCCGGGCGCCGCCTTCGTAGAAGTGGGGTGCCCTCGGTTCGTTCAGGGGGGCGCCCCTGCGGCAGCGGGTGACCAGGTCCGGGTTGGCGAGGAAGTCACGGCCGAAGGAGACCAGGTCCGCGCCCGCGCCGAGCGTCCGGGCGGAGGCGGCCCCTCTGTCTCCGTCGCCGGGCGCCGGAGTGACCATGAGGGCCGTCGGCCAGGACTCCCGTACCACCCCGTCCAGCCGGGTGCCCGTCTCGGTGAGGTGCAGATACGCGAGACCGAGCGGGGCGGTCCGGTCGACGAGCGCGGTGTACGTGGTGTGGGGGTCGGTCTCCGTCAGGTCGCCGAAGGTGTTGCCGGGTGAGACGCGCAGGCCGGTCCTGTGGGGTCCGACCGCCTCGGCGACGGCTCGGGTGATCACGGCGGTGAGCCGGGTACGGCCCTCCGCGTCGCCGCCCCAGCGGTCGGTGCGCGGGTTGGCGCCTTCGGCGAGGAACTGGTGGAGCAGGTACCCGTTGGCCGCGTGGATCTCCACGCCGTCCATCCCGGCGGCCGTGGCCCGGCCCGCCGCCCGGACGAAGGCCGCGACCAGGTCCTCGATCCCGCCGTCGGTGAGCGCGTGGGGAACGACGGCGGGCACCCGGCCCGCCCGGGTGTGGACGAGGGCGCGGGCCGCGAGCGCGCCCGGGGCGACCGGGTGGGTGCCCGGCGGCAGGAAGTCCGGGTGGGCGAGCCTGCCCGCGTGCATGAGCTGGAGGAAGATCCGGCCGCCGCGCGCGTGCACGGCGTCCGCGACCGCCGCCCAGCCGTCCTGGTGCGCGTCGGTGAACAGGCCCGGGGCGTCCGGGCCGATGGCGCCGCCGGGGACGGGGTGGGTGCCCTCGGCGACGATGAGCCCGGCCGTGGCCCGCTGGCCGTAGTACTCGGCCATGAGCGCGGACGGGGTGCCGTCCGGGTGCGCGCGGGCGCGGCCCATCGGCGCCATCACCATGCGGTTGGCGAGGGTGAGGTCCCCGAGCCGGACGGGCTCGAAGAGGGCACGGGGGGCGGTCACGTCAGGGCCTTTCGTTCCAGGTGGTGGCGAGGAGTTCGTAGGAGCGCAGGCGGGCGTCGAAGTCCCATGCCTCGCTGAGGATCATCAGTTCGTCGGCGCCGGTGCGGGCCACGAGGGATTCGAGGCCGTGGCGGACGGTGCCGGGGGTGCCGACGTACGACTCGGCGAGCATGGCGTCCACGACCCCCGCCTCCTCGCGGTTCCAGAGCGCGTCGATGTCGTCGACGGGCGGCAGGAACCGCATCTCGCCGCGCAGATGGGTGAGGAACTTCTGCTGGAGCGAGCTGAAGATCCGTACGGCCTCGGTGGCGGTGTCGGCGACGACCGCGTTGGCCGCGACGACCGCGTACGGCTCGGCCAGCGCGGCGGAGGGCCGGAAGGCGGACCGGTACAGGTCCAGGGCCTCGTCGAGCTGCTGCGGCGCGAAGTGCGAGGCGAAGACGAACGGCAGGCCCTCGCGGGCGGCGAGCGCCGCGCCGAAGGTGCTGGAGCCGAGGACGTACACGGGCACGTCGACGCCTTCGCCCGGGATCGCGCGGACCTTGCGGTCGGCGCCGCCGGAACCGTACGCGCCGCCGGAGCCGTCTGCGGCGTCCGTGGCGTCGGCGGCGAGGTATCCGCGCAGCTCCGCGACCTGCTCGGGGAAGTCCGCGCCGCTCTGGTGCTGGCGGCGCAGGGCCCGGGTGGTCCACGGGTCGGTGCCGGGCGCACGCCCGAGACCGAGGTCGATCCGGCCGGGGTGGTACGTGGCGAGGGTGCCGAACTGCTCCGCGACGACGTACGGGGCGTGGTTGGGGAGCATGATGCCGCCCGCGCCGACGCTGATGCGCTCGGTGGCGGCGGCGACCTGGCCGATGATGATCGCGGTCGCGGAGCTGGCCATCGCCCGGGTGTTGTGGTGCTCGGAGATCCAGAAGCGGCGGTAGCCGGACGCCTCGGCCGCGCGGGCCAGTTCGACCGTGTGGCGCAGGGCTTCGGCGGGGCCGTGGCCCGTACGGATCGGGGCGAGGTCGAGAACGGAGAGCGGGACGCTCGGGGAGCGGGGCATGGGGGGCTTCCTGTTTCGGGGTGGGGGTGGGAGTGGGGGACGGGGGGGGCTCTGGGCCGCGGTCGCGGCCCGTGGGGGATGAGGCCCCGGGCGGGGACCCCGTCGTCCTGTGGAGGCGGAGTTCCCGGCGGTGAGGTCCCGGGCCGTGGCCCCGCCCTGCGGGGGCGGGGTTCCGGGTGGTGGTCCCGCCCCCCGGGCGAGGGGGCGGGCGGGCCGGTCAGGGAAGGTCCAGGACGGCCTTGCCGGGCAGACGGCTCTCCCGTACGGACTCGATGGTTCCGGCCGCGTCGGTCCAGTCGCCGCGCCAGGCGAGGTGCGGACGCAGCGCACCGGACGCCAGCTCGGCGGCGAGCCAGGTCAGGTCCGTGTCGATGCCGTCGCCGCTCATCAGGAAGAAGGTGACGATCGACCGGTCGTGGCGCAGCGGGTCGGACAGCAGGGAGCCCGGCTCGAAGACGGCGGCCCCGGAGGAGGCGGCCCCGGCGGTGACCAGGACGCCTCCCTCGCCGAGCGCCCGGTGAGCGGCGACGAGGGTCGCCCCGCCGACGAGGTCGAGCACGCCGTGGACGGGTGCCGCGACCTCGGCGGGGTCGGTGACGACCTCGTGCGCGCCGAGTTCCCGCAGCTCGGCCGCGTGGTCCGGGTTGCGGGCGGCGGCCACCACATGGGCGTCGCCACGGGCCGCGAGCTGTACGGCGAAGCGGCCGACCGCCCCGGCGGAACCGGTGATCAGGACGCGTCGGCCCAGGATCGGGCCGAGCTTGCGCAGGGCGCGCAGCGCGGTCGTGGCCGCGACGGGCAGGGTGCTCATCGGCCCCGGGTCGGCGCCTTCGGGCACGGTGCCGATCAGCGCGGTGTCGACGGCCCGCAGCTCTCCCCAGGCCCCGCTCATTCCCAGGGTGATCACGGGGGTGCCCGCGGCCGGTCCCGAGCCGTCGGCGGCGGCCCGCTCGACCACGCCGGCCGCGTCCCAGCCGATCACCGCGCCCTCGGGCGCGCCGGGGAGCACGTAACGGAACTCGGCCGGGTTCAGGGAGACCGACCGGACGCGGACCAGGGCCTGGTGGGGCGCCGGTACGGGATCGGGCACGTCGGCCGGGCGCAGCCCGCCGGGGACGGAACGGTCGACGATGAGGGCACGCATGAGGGGCCTTTCTGGGGTGGGTGGGGTGAGAGGTGGGGGTGAGGTGAGGTGAGGTGGGGGAGGTGAGGTGGAGCGGGGTGGGGGCTGGGGTGGGGGTCCCGGGCACAGGTCTCGGCGCCGCTTCTCGGCGTGGCCCTGAGCAGCGACTCGTACGTGGTCCCGGGCAGCGCCACGTACGCGGTCCCGGGCAGCGCCTCGGGCGCTCCCCCGGTGGCCGCCCGGCCGGAACGCGCGTTCCGGCCGGGCGGCTTTCACCGTCGTACGGCCGTCAGATCTGCGGCTTCGGGTGCGGCGGGGAGACGTCGAAGGACGAGTGGGCGCCGCCGAGCGCCCGGGACTCGGGCAGCCAGGAGGAGACGATCAGGCTCGTCCGGTCCATCAGCCGCTCCGTGCCGAGCCGCTCGGGGAGGAGGCGGCCGAAGGGCGCGAGGCCCTCCAGGCGCTCCAGACCCCGGGAGACGGCGACGGCCGGGTCGGTGTCGTCGGTCTTCTCGGCGACGGTGAGGATGCCGATCTGCTTCTCCTGCGGCTGGAACATCAGCCAGACACTGGACAGGCCCTGCCGCTCGGCCTCGTCGCGGATCGTCGGCCACACCTGCCCGAGAACTGCTTCGACGCCCGCGTCGGTGTACGCGTAGCGCTCGAAGCGGTTGACGTGGTGGGCGGTGGCCATGGGCTTGAAGTCGTGCGCCCCGGTGACCTTCCAGTAGTGCTTGTCGACGCCGGGGAAGCGGGACCAGAACTTCACGCCGGGCTCCGGGAAGAGCTCCTCGTTGGTGAAGTGGTCGTAGTCGAGCACGTTCTCCCAGGTGTCGAAGAGGTAGCGACCGCCGATGTACTTCACGCCGGTCGCCGGGTCGAAGCGCAGCGGCGTGTACTTGTGCCGCATCCCCGGACGGATGTCCATGTTCGGGCGCTCGCGCTCCAGCATGTCGACGAGGTCCTGCGTGGAGTAACGGTTGTCCAGGGGGAAGTCGGAGGTGAAGGCAGCCTCCGCCTGGATCGGGCCGGTCTGGTAGCCGCGGACGTCCATGGCTGGGTGTTCCTCTCTCGTTTCACGATGCGTACGGGCCCGGAACCATAAGCGGACCGGGCGGTCATGTTTTGAACCGTAGCACAACCGGACCGCACGGTCCGGTTACCTGCGTCACAACATGACCGAATGGTCCGGTTAGGTAGAGTGGGGACATGACCAGAGCCGACGCCGTACGCAACAGACGCCTGCTGGTGGACGCCGCCGCCGCGGAGTTCGCCGAGAACGGCACGGACGTGTCGATCACCCGTATCGCCACCCGCGCCGGGGTGGGCAAGGGCACGGTGTTCCGGCACTTCGACACCAAGGAACAACTGCTCGCCGAGGTCTTCAGCGACCGTCTGGAGGAACTGGTCGCCGTCGGGCGCGGGCTCACCGGGGCGGACGACGCCGGGGCCGCGCTGTTCGAGTTCATGCGGGTGGGCGTCGAGATCCACGTCCGGGACCGCTCGTTCTGCCAGGCCGCCGCCGAGCTCTCGCCCAGCGAGGCCAGCGTCCGCGCCTCCCGCGAGCGCCTCGCCGAGGTCACTGACGCGCTCGTCGCCCGTGCCCGGGAGGCCGGGAGCGTACGCGAGGACGTCACCGGCCTGGACGTCGTCCTGCTCCTCAGCGGCGCCGCGCAGGCCGTGCTGAGCATCGGCGAGAACCCCCGGGGCCCCCTGTGGCAGCGCTACCTCGCCCTGATCGTCGACGGCCTGCGCCCCGAGGGCGCCCACCCCCTGCCCGTCCCGGCCCCGACGCTGGGGGAGTTCACGGGATAGCACGACACCCGGCCGCCGTGGCCCGGGGGCCGTCGCGACCGGGGTGGGCCGCCATGGCTGACGGGGCCTCGGCGTCCTCGCGGTGACGTCCCGGGGTCACCGGCCCCGGGGCTGGGGGACCCGCCGCTGAGGCTGTGTCCTCGGCCACCAGGGCTGTGTCCTCGGCCCCTGGGGCTGGGCCCGGGCCCGACGACGCCTCGGAGCATCCGGAGCGCGCGGCTCATCCGGAGCGCGCGGCCTTTCCCACGTACCCCTTCGCCCTCGGAGTGCGTCGGCGCGCGGCTCCACGCGCGATCGACGGGGACGGCGCCGGGAACCTGCTGCCCGTGCTCCCCCGACGACCGGTCCTCGCGCGGTACGGGGACGGGGCGATCGGCCGACCGTGGCCGGGGGGCCGCACCGTCAGGGGCGACCGGCCGTCAGTGGTCGGGGTTCGGGGGTCGGGGGCGACCGGCCGTCAGTGGTCGGAGTAGCGGAAGTCCCCCACCGTCCAGGCGCTGATGTCTTCCAGGGCCACCCGGTACATTCCGCCGGTCTCCGGGATGCCCACCGTGCCCTGGAGGATGCGGGCGAGGTGGAAGTGCAGATGGGTGGGTGCCCCGGGCTTCCGTTCGGAGGGGCTGAAGACGCAGGAGAACTCCCCGAGGCTGTCCGAGTCCGTCAGGACCTCCGACACGCGCTGTCTCCACAGGGCTTCCGGGGCCAGCCGGCCGGTCAGGACCACGCCTCCCGCGACCACCGTCAGGGACATCTGATTGCTCCGCCCCGACTCCACCGTGGCGGCGATCTCAACGAGCAGTTCGTCAGGCTTCGACATGGAAGCCGATTCTAGGCGCGCTCCCCGGGTTCCCCCAGCGGGCGCCCCCCGGTGCCACCGCTCCCCCGGTCGGGCGTCCCCGCTCGCCGGGCGGCTCCGGTCGGCCCAGCGTGGGGGGACCGGGCGAGCGCCGGGAGGCCGTATGAGCGACTCCGGGCCGGGGCGCGACCCGGCCGAGGGGGTGGACCGGGTCGTCTGCGGGTGTCGTCCCGCCCTACTCGGCAGTGGTCGGCACTGAAAGCGCGCTCGCCGCTGCCCTCGCCCTGTACGGGGGCCCGCGTCGCCGCCCTGGCCGGACCCTCGCTGACACCACGTGGCGGATCGTCAACCCGATGCCTCCCCACGGGTACCACGGTGGGTCAGTGGACATGGGTGCGGAGCGCTGAAACGAGCCGCCGGGTGCCGGGCGGTGGACGACGAGGAGCACCGCTGGCGGATGGGGGTACCTCACCGACAGGGCCCCCACCAGGCGCCACTTGCGCCACTGCGGTCCGTAGTCCCCCTCCGTGCCCCACCGCGCAGCAGCATGAAACGGCCCCGCCCTGTCCCCAACTCCGGGGTGGGGCAGGGCTTCCTGCGTTTTCGGGCCCGTGACGGGACACTTCCGGCAGTCGTACTCTGACCCTATGACTGACGCGGGGAAGAAAGTCAAGGCCGCCCGCAAACTAAGCGGGCTCACCCAACGAGAACTGGCCGCGCACTCGGGCGTATCTCTGTCGACCATCCGGAAGCTGGAGCAGGGCGAGCGGTCGACGGCGCGCATGGAAACGCTGCACGCTCTCGCGCGTGCTCTCCGTGTGGAAACCATGAGCCTGGTGGACGCTCCGAGGGAAGATGGGGCGCCTGCCGAAACACGGGACCTGTGGGCCCCCATGCGTGCCGAACTGCTGCGGCCCCCCACGCAGGAACAGGAAGGGGACACCCCTGCCACCCCTGCCGGAGTCCGAAGGGTTCTCGAACAGGCGGCGGCCCTGTCCCGAGGGGACCAGTTCGCCAAGCTCTCGGCCGTGTTGCCCGCGCTGCTGCGTGACGCGGATACCCTCGGCGAGGAAGGGCGAAGGGTCCGCGTGCAAGTTCTGCAACTCGCTGCGAGCGCACTGACCCACACGCGCCAGTTCGATCTAGCAGAGCTGGCGGTCCGCCGGTCGCTTGCGGATGCGCAGGACCGTTTGGCAGCGTCCGCAAGCGTCAACACTGCTGCGTGGCTGCTGATCCGGCAGGGGCGTCTAGACGAAGCTCTGTCGCTGGCCACCAAATGGGCAGACGACCTAGAGCCGCCCCGCCTCACCCGTGCCTCACCCGCCGAACTCGCCGCATGGGGTTTGCTGCTGCTGCGGGCGGCCGGGGCAGCCGTGCGCAACAACCAGATCGGGGCCGCAGTGGACATGAAGCGGTGGGCGAAAACTGCCGCAACCGCTATTGGGCAAGAGGTTGCGGTCGACCACGAACTCATCCGCACATTCGGGCCAACAACTGTGCGCCTGCTGGCAGTTGAAGATGCAGTTGTCCGTGATCACCCGGACACCGCGCTAACCCTGGCGCGGAAGGTTCCCCTTCTCGGCGTGCGCCCGTGCTCCAGTGTTCAGAATCGCCACGGAATCGATGTGGCCTACGCCCACGCGAAGCTCGGCGGGTTCGCCGAGGCGTTCGGGCAGCTCACCAAAGTCCAAACACGGGCGCCCGAATGGTTCCCTTACCAGACGGCCGCACAGGACGCCCTACGCGCAATCGTTGACGGACGGCGCACCCTCACTCCCGAGATGCGGCACATGGCCGAGACGCTAAACCTTCCCCTGTAGGCGCATGACACTTTCCCACCTTGAGTAGTGGAAGTGCCACAGACAGCGATGTCGTGGCGGTCCTACCTTCGTCGGCATGACCCGACGAAGCCCCGCCGATCGTGCCCGTCGGCGCGCACTTGCCGATGCCGCCACGGGATTATGGCCCGTCCGCCCTTACTCTCCCCCGACCACCGCCCCGCCGCCTTCCGCACCTGCGGAGAGGCCCGAATCCAACCCCGGGGGCGGGCAGTGACACGGGCACGGACCACATGGATTCCCGCCACCGGGAGGTATGCGGTGGACACCAGTGCGGGCACCGGCCGGTACGGCAAGATCGTTCGGCTGGACCACGGGCTGTACGTCCTACGTCCCCCCGGGGGCGGTGCCGAGTGGGCCGCATCCGAGCATTCCCTGCGGGAACCGACGCTCGACGAGGCATCGGACATCCGCACCCTGACCACGCCCGTCCCGACGGACAGGCCGTGACGGCCCCTTCCGTGCGCCGCACGGCCCCCGGAATCGGTGTGGGAGACCGGGTGCGCGTCGGGGGGCGGTGGCGTACGGTCCGTGACCTGCGGACCGTACGGGGACCGTTGGGCGGCGCCTACACCCTGGTGTCCTGGGTGGGTGCGGTCGAGTCGCGGAGCCACCTTGGTCCCGACATGCGGGTGTACGTTCGCCGGGCCCGGCAGGAGGGGCCGTGACGGGCCCGTGGGCGGTGATACTGCCCGCGTACGTCGCCGAGGTGTACGCGGTGGGGCCGGTCGCCGGGACCTGGCTGCCCACGACGTACAGCCTCGGGCGGTTCGAGACGATCTCGCCGAAGCTCGTACTGCGCTGGCTCCGGGGCGAGGCCCTGCGGCTCGCCGACCGGCTCCCGCCCCTCACATACCGCCTGGCGCCACCTGGCCCCAACTGCTCTGAAGAACTGCGGAGTTGGGCAGTGAGCGACAGCGCGGAGACGTACGCACGCGAGACCCTGCGGGCC
Organism: Streptomyces sp. NPDC059247; assembly: GCF_042754005.1. NCBI lineage: Bacteria > Bacillati > Actinomycetota > Actinomycetes > Kitasatosporales > Streptomycetaceae > Streptomyces > Streptomyces sp. NPDC059247. Next base: position 421,692 of record NZ_JBHYZW010000002.1, on the reverse strand, counting down.
CGTAGTCCGTTCCGTGCGGAGTTCGCCGACCAGGACTGCACGTACGTTCTGAGTGTCTGGCACAGCACCGCGCGAACCAAGGATGTCCGGGCCCCTCCGTCCCCGGCAGCGCTGTACCCGGAATGAGAAGGAAGACAGGATGTCCCACCGAGCACATGCGCGCGCTCGCGTTCACGCCGACAGGGACGAGATCACCCGGCGGCACACCGAGGGCGAGTTCATAGCGAGGCCGGCACGGGAGCACGGCATCACCTCCCATTGACTGACAGGCCGCTTCGACTTTTTTTTGGGGGGTGCCCCGGCGGAACGCTCCGCCACCCACCCCCGACCAAATGCGGGCTCTCCTGGCCAGGGCGGTCATCGTTCGCCGGTATGTCGTGGTGGGGGATGACGTAGCGCGTCTGGCACGGGAGTACGGCGTCAGCACCCCTTGGATGACACGACGTCCCGCTGAGTGGGGCGCCACTAGACCCCCGCCCCGCCGCATAGGCCCCGTTTCCGTGGACAGTACGGGGCCGCGATCCGCTCTGCGGTAGGGGCGGGCACCACTTCCGCGCCCAGGGATCCCCGAGACCGCCGGTGAACATCACGGTCGGCAGTCTGACGGGCGCGGTCTTCGGCCTGACGGAGCGACGGGCCGAGCGCACTTCCCCGTACCCAATCGGGTCCGGGGCCGACGAGAGAACGGAGAGGGACCATACCCGCAACGACAGAGCCCACCACCGACGAGCCCACCACGGCGGGGCCGACGACCATCGAGCCGACGGGCGAACCGGCGGGCGACGGTGAGCGCCAGGACGACGACCAGGCCGACGCGGACCGCTCGGCGGAACTGATCCTCGCCGCGTAGTCACGCACCGAAATCTTCCGGGACCGGCACTCTGCCGGGGCTCGGTACATCACGCCCGCCCGGCGGTCCCCACGTGGGGACGTGAGACCGCCGGGCGGGTTCTCAGAAAGTCCGAACCGACGAAGGGACACCCTCATGGGTTGGGGAACTGGCAGCGGCGCGAGCGGTGGCGACGGGAAGCACAGCGGGGACAGGGATCCGAGTACGGCGAAGCCGAGTCCGGACACGAACAAGCCGCAGGACCCGCCGAAGCACCGGAAGGAAGAGAAGCAGTGACCTCTGATTCGAGTGATTCGAGCGGAATCCTGCTGCGCGCGCTTCTCGATGAGGTGAGCGGGGAACTCGGCGCGCTGGACCCGCAGACGGCCGGGGCCGCATGGGCGGTCCGGCGACATCGGTTCCTCCCTCCCCGGATCTGGGTCGGCGACGGGTACGAGGTGTGCGACCGGGCGGAGTCCCCGGAAGCGTGGCTGCGTGCCGCGTACGCCGACGCGCCCGCCGTGACCCAGGTCAACGACGGCGAGGACCCCGGGGACGGGGACCGGTGGCCGTCCAGCTCCGCGAGCGCCCCGGAGATCGTGTTCCGGATGTTGAACATGCTGGACGTGCGGCCCGGGCACAGGGTCCTGGAGATCGGCACGGGGACCGGGTGGAATGCCGGGCTGCTGGCCCACATCGCCGGAGCGGGCAAGGTCACGAGCGTGGAAGTCGATGCCGCACTCGCGGCGGAGGCCCGTGACCGGCTGCGCGCGGAAGGGCTCGGCGCGGCCGTCGTCGCCGGGGACGGGGCCGAGGGGTACGCGGCCGACGCCCCGTACGACCGGCTCATCGCCACCTGCGCCGTGCGGACCGTCCCCCGTCCGTGGCTCACGCAGGTGAGACCCGGGGGCGTCATCCTCACCCCGTGGGACACGCCGTGGACCTGCTACGGGCTGCTCCGCCTCACCGTGGACGACACGGGCACGTCGGCGTCGGGGCCGTTCTCCCCCCACTCGGCGTTCATGCTCATGCGGAACCAGCGCGCGCACCTGCGGCTGTTCCGGGACGTCGTGCGCGACGAGCACCAGCCCGACGAGTCCGAGACGACACAGGCCCCCTGGGACGTGGCCCGTGACGATCTCAACGCGCAATTCGCCCTCGGCCTGCAACTCCGGGACGTGTGGCACACGTGGCACGAGAACCCCGGCGTGGACGGGGTGGAAACCCGGCTGTGGGTCGCCACCACCGACGCCACGTCATGGGCCGCCGTGGACTTCGACGGAAAGAACGAGAACCGGTTCACCGTCTGGCAGCACGGCCCCCGCCGCCTGTGGAACGAAGTGGAAGCCGCGTACGCCTGGTGGCTGCTGCACGACCGACCCGGTCCCGAGCGGTTCGGGCTCACCCTGACCGCCACGGGAGAGACGCCGTGGCTCGACTCACCGGAACAACCCGTCCCAGCGGGCGGACCCGAGTAGCGACACCCACCCCACCCCGGTACGACACGCCCCCCCGCTTCCGCCGTACCGGCCGTGGTGCCCCGCCCGACCCCGCAAGCGGCGAGGGTGCCGCCCCCCTGCCCCGTCCGCGTGCTACCCCCTGGTGCGCGGGCGGGGCCTTTCCGCATGAGGCACGGACGCGCGTCCGTGGGCCGATCCGAGGACCGCCCATGTTCCCCCGCTGTACCGCCCACCGCAGAATGCCGTACATCAAGCTTCTGACCGCCCTCAAGGCCGCCGGGGCGGCAGAGACGGAGTACCCGGCCCACGTCGATGCGGTGGCGCCCGGTCACCCCGCTAGCGCGGCGGTGTTCCCGGGTCGTCCGGCGCGGGTCCGGGTCCCTGGTCCGCACCCGGCCCCGGCTCCCGCTCCGGTTCCGGCTCCGGCTCCGCCAGGAACGCGGTCACCGCGAGGGCGAAGAGGAGGGCGAGGGCGAGGCCCAGGACGACCCAGCCGGTGGGGTGGGGCCAGAAGACGCAGGCCACGGCCGCCGCCGCGACCAGCAGCCAGGTGATCCAGGCGCGGTGGCGGCGGACGAAGGGCCCCACCGGGCCGGTGCGCAGGCCCGCGCGGTCGGCGAAGGAGCGGGCGGCGGAGGCGCCCGCGCCCCCCAGCCCCCGGAGGAGGACGGCGGGGCGGCTCGGGCCGGAGAGCCAGGCCGCGAGGGCGATCAGGACGCCCAGGGACGCGAACACCCGCACCGAGGTGCGGAGGTAGCGGACCAGGGTGTCGTAGACGGCGCCCGCCGCCGCCGGGGAGACCCCGTTCGGAAGGGCGTTGAGATAGACCGTACGGAAGACGGTGAGCGCCGCGCCGAGGACGAGGGCCGCGAGGGCGACGCCGAGGGCGGCCACGACCAGGGTGCGGCGCCTGCGGACCGCGAGGAGCACGCCTCCGGCGACCAGCAGCACCGCGACCACCGGCAGCCAGACGCCCATCGCCTGGAGCAGGGCGAAGAGGGTCTTGACCTTCCCGATGTCGTCGGCCTGGAGGACCGTGAAGTCGGTGTGGATCTCGGGGATCTTCCCGGCGACGGTGAGACCGGAGTCGACGAGACGGGCCTTGACCTGGTCGATCACCGGCGCCAGATCGATGGTGACCTTGTCCGTGCCGATCTTCACGGCGCCGTTGTCGTCGCCGGTCAGGGCCCGGTCGAGGGAGGTGTGGACGGCCCGGTTGGCGTCGGTCCAGATGGTCTCGAAGGCCGGGGACGCGACGACGTCCTGCGCCCGGTCGTGGACGAAGCTGCGGACGGCGCTCTCCAGCGAGCCGCCGAGCTTGCCGAGCGCCTTCTCGACCAGGGGCCGCTGGTCGGGGGCGACGCCCTCCAGCAGGGAGGCCAGGTCGATGTGGTCCATGACGGCGCCGGTCACCCGGTCGGCGACGGCCGCCTGGACGGCGGGGTCGGAGGCGAGCGGGGCGACCGTCCTCACGTACCGGTCGGTGTCGCCGACGATGTCGGAGGTCCAGGAGGCGACGAGCCCGAGGGGGACGAGGACGCAGCCGAGGACGACGAGCAGGGCGGCGAAGAACGACCGGACGCGGTGGTGGGACGGCGGCGCGGTCCCGCCGCCCCCTTCCAGGGCGGCCACCCTGGCGCGGAGGGCGGCCAGTTCGTCACCGGCGTCGGCACCGTCGTCCACGGCGGCCATGGCATCCACTCCTCGCACCCGAAATATGACAGGTCGGGGCAATTCTCCGGGCCTGGTGTCCTCCTGTCGCTCCGGGCGGAGCGATCGGACGACCGGCGGGCGGGCCCTACCCGCCCGGCGCCCAGTGCGCGATCATGCGGGCATGAAGCTGCGCTGCGCCGTACTCGACGACTACCAGGGCGCCGCCCTGACCTCCGCCGACTGGGGGCCGCTCGCGGACCGGGTCGAGGTGCGGGTGCTGCGGGAGCACCTGGCCGACCGGGACGCGCTGGTCGCCGCCGTCGCGGACTGCGAGGTCCTCGTCGTCATGCGGGAGCGGACCCCGCTCGACGCCGCGCTCCTGGAGCGGCTCCCCCGGCTCCGGCTCGTCGTCACCTCCGGGATGCGGAACGCCTCCGTGGACGTGACCGCCGCCCGCGCGCGCGGGATCACCGTCTGCGGCACCGCCAGCGGTTCGGAGCCGCCCGCCGAACTGACCTGGGCGCTGCTCCTCGGTCTGGCCCGGCACGTTCCGGCGGAGGCCCGGTCGCTGCGCGGGGGCGGGCCCTGGCAGTCGACCGTCGGCGCCGATCTGGCGGGCCGGACCCTGGGGCTCGTGGGGCTCGGCAAGATCGGCGCCCGGGTGGCGAGGGTCGGCCTCGCCTTCGGCATGGAGGTGCGGGCGTGGAGCCCGAACCTGACGGAGGAGCGGGCCGCCGAGCACGGCGTGGGGTACGTGGGGGACCGGCGGGAGCTGTTCGCGGGCGCCGACTTCGTCTCGCTGCACCTGGTGCTCTCGGAGCGGACGCGCGGGCTGGTCGGGGAGCCGGAGCTGCGGGCGATGCGCCCGCACGCGTATCTCGTCAACACCTCGCGGGCGGGGCTCGTGGACGGCGGGGCGCTGCTGCGGGCGCTGCGGGAGGGGTGGATCGCGGGGGCGGGCCTCGACGTCTTCGAGACGGAGCCGCTGCCGCTGGACGACCCCCTGCGCTCCCTGCCGAACGTGCTCGCGCTGCCGCACCTGGGCTATGTGACGGAGGGGAACTACGGACGGTACTTCGGCCAGGCGGTGGAGGACATCGAGGCGTTCCTGGCGGGGACGCCGGTACGGGAACTGGCCTGAGGACGGGGGGCGGGATTGCCCGTACGGGTAGGAGCGGGAGCGCCCGGGGCGGGATTGCCCGTACGGGTACGGGCGGGAGTGCCGGGGGCGGGATGCCCGTAGGGGTACGACCCCGAGAACCGGGGCGGGGCGCCCGTACCCGTACGGGCACCCGTAGGGGCGCGACCCCAGGGCCCGGGCCCGTACGGGTGTGGACACCGGGGGCGCGGCGCCCCTGCCCGTACGGCTCTGAAGACCAGGGGCGGGGTGCCCGTACGGCCTCCGGTGCCCCCCGGCGGGACGCCCCCCGTCAGTCCAGGCTCGTACGGGCCAGTTCCAGGAACTCCTCGGCCGTCAGACCGAGCCCCCGGGCGTCGGCCGCCGCCTCGCGGAGGCGGGAGACGAGCCGGGCGCGGTCGGGGGCGGTGGCGCCGGGGACGATGACGGCCCCCCGGCCCCGGCGCAGTTCGATCAGGCCCTCCTCGCGCAGCCGCTGGTACCCGCGCAGGACGGTGTGGACGTTGACGCCGAGGGAGTCGGCGAGTTCCCGGGCGGCCGGGAGGCGCTCGCCGGGCGCGGCGGAGCCGTCGGCGAGGGCGCCCCGGACACAGGCGGCGATCTGGTCGCCGAGGGGCGCGGCGGAGGCCGGGTCGACACGGAAGAGCACGGTCAGACCTTCCCATGGCGCTCGGCGAGCGTGTTGAGGAGGGCGGCGGCGGTGGCCGCGTCGGGGACGGTGACCGCGAACTCCCGGCCGCTGTCCCGCCGTACGACCAGGGCTTCGCCGGTACGGACGATGACGCCCGTGCGGTGGGCCCGGACGCGGTAGCCCCAGCCGCCGAACTCGCTCAGGACGGCGGCCGTGTCGAGCGTGCGGACGGCCGCCCCGGCGACCTCGTCGAGCGGGATGCGGACGCGCGGCCGGGCGAACAGCGCGGACCGCACGGTGAGACCGCGCCGGTCGACGCTGACCCTGACCCGGGCGAGGGCCAGGCCCGGCAGTCCGACGAGGAGGCCGAGCAGTCCGAGGAGGGCGCCGGGCCAGGGGGCGAGGAGCAGGACGAAGGGGGTCGCGGCCAGGGCGAGCGCCGCGAGGACGGTCAGGGTGCGGGAGGCGGTGGCGCGGGACCAGCCCGCGATCTCGCTCGCGCCGAGCGGCAGCCGGAGCGCGTCCGGGCCTGCGGCGGCCCCGGTCGGGGCGGCCCGGGGGACGGTCCGGGTCAGCGCCAGGCCGACGAGCCCGAAAAGGACGGCGGCGGCCAGGGCGAGCAGCGGGTCGGCGAGGGAGGACTCGACGAGGGCGGGGTCGGTGGCGTCCAGGTTGTCCCGGACGAGCAGGACGAGGAGCGCGCCGGTGAAGCCCGCGGTGGCCCAGGCGCCCCAGAGCGAACCGCGCTGGACGAGGGCGGTCCAGCCCGCGCCGAGCACGAGGAGCAGGGCCGTGCTGACGAGGGCGAAGGCGGTACGGCCGGTGAAGCCGTCGGGGCGCCCGCCGTCCAGGCCGAAGTGGGTGGCGAGGGGGTCGGGGAGCTGGTCCCACCGGAGGGCGAGGAGCAGCAGGTAGCCGGTCACGGCGAGGACGAAGGGCAGTGCGGTGAGGGCACGGAGACGAGGTGCGGCGCGGTGCATGAGACCTCCTTTGTTCGCACCAGGATAGAACAACTTGTTCGTACTTCGCTAGAACAAGTCGATCGGTTGTCGAGACGGGGCGACTTCGTCGACGGCGAGGGGGAGGACGGGGGCGGCGACGGGGACGGGGACGGCGAGGGTGACGGCGGTGACTTCGTAGACGGCGACGGCGAACCCGCCGACCTCAGCAGCCGCAGGACCCATGCCGCCGGGACCGCCGCCGCCCGCCCGCCAGGTGTCGCCGCCCGCACCGACACCCGCAGCGGCCCCGGCACCCGTACCCGCACCGGCGGACGGCTCCCGGGCCCCGGGCTCCCTGAGCGGGGCCCCGGAAACGCCGACGCGGCGACCGCCGTGAAGGCGATCGCCGCGAAGAGGGGGAGCTGTCCGGACCGGACGGGAAGGAACCGGCACCCGGCACCCGGCACCCACCCATCGGGCGGAGCCACCGGCCGGGCAGGGCCACCGGTCAGGCAGGGCCGCCAGGCGGGCGGGCCCGTTCCTCAGGCGTCCGCGAGCGACGCGCGCAGGGCCTCCGCGAACTCCGCCGGGGCGCCCTGCTGCCCGAACTCGCCGCCCAGGAAGCCGCCGTGGTGGCTGGGGTAGACGGCGAGGGGGACGCCGATGCCCTCGGCGATGGCGACCGCCGCCCGCGCGGCCAGGGTGTTCTCGGACTCCTTGCCCGCGGCGACGACGATCCGGGTCGGCGTGGCCAGCAGGGCGGGGAAGTCGGGGAGGTAGGAGGTGCAGCCCCGCATGTTCTGGCCGAGCAGCGGGTCGTCGCGCGAGCCGTCGTCCTCGGTGGGCAGGCCGAAGGCGTCCGGGGAGGGCGCGGGCTCCTCGGCCCAGTTCGCCGGGATCGGGCCCGTACGGCTGGTCAGCGCGATGAACTTGGCCATCGCGGCGCCCCAGCCCTCCCGCAGATAGGTGGCGTGGACGTCCGCGCAGCTCGCGAGGGCCTCCACCCGGTCCGGGACGACCTGGGCGCTCGGCGGCTCGTGCGCGACGAGGGTGTGGACGAGGTCGCCGCGCCCGGCGACGAGGGCGAGGGAGTTGATGGCGCCGCCGCTGCTCGCGAAGATGTCGACGGGTCCGGCGCCGAGTGCCTCGATCAGCCGGACCAGGTCGTCGGCGTGCTCGTCGGGGAGGTTCTCGGCGGCGCCGTCGGTGCGCTCGCTGCGGCCCGCCCCGCGCGGGTCGTACGTCACCACCGTGCGGTCCGTGAAGTGCGAGGCCAGCGAGACGAAGCCGGACGCGTCCATGGGGGAGCCGATCATCAGCAGGGGACGGGGGTCCGTCCCGGTGCCGGGGCGGACGTCGTAGCGAAGGGTCGCACCGACGGTGTCCAGGGTGCGGGTGTCGGTCTCGGCCATGATGTTCTCCTCCGTGGTGAGCCAGTCATGGGGTAGACGGCCGGGCCCACCAGAACTCATCGGTCACGCGCCGGGCAAAAAACTCTCATCAGGTCGACGACGTCTTCGTGCGCGGCCACCGACACCTGGTCAGCACGCAGGCGGTCGCACTCCCACTGTTCCGCCTCCGAGCACCCGCACCAGTGGGCCACTCGACACCGGCAGACACGCCGTCGGCTACAACGCCCCTCCCGCCGTCGGCATTCACGGCGTCGTCCGAAACCGCCGAGCACCCAGCCACGCCCGAGGACCTCAGCCACGGAAAGCGCGCCACGGCGGCGGGAGAGCCGGACGGCCATCCGCCACGTATGCCTCCATCAGCCACACCCGGCATCAGCCACGCTTCCCTGTAGCGGCGAGCACCCCGAGACGGCCGTCGGCCGACCACGGTGCCCCGTTCACCGGCTGCCCGGCGGGCGGGAGGTGAGGCGGGGCACTTTGCCTATAAAGACAGCGGAACCCCGACACCACCCTCACCTGCAGAGACCTCAAGATCACCTTGCAGTCCTGCAATCCACTCATGCAGAACTGAATAAAAGAAAACCCAAGTCATTGATCGAGAATGCATGACTGCATAACATGGCACCGCTGAATGAAACCCCATGTCAGCGCGAGCGTCTCATTCACCCCTGGAGGTAGCCTGTGCACGCGGCCCGGCGAGTCACACGACTCGAAACTGTCAACCGCAGCACCGGCGAGGTCCAGGACCTCACCGTGCACTCGTCGGTCCAGGCCGCCGCTGGTCTGTTCTTCCGAGGAGGAGGGTTCACCACCATGGGATACGACGCACACCAGGCCCTTGCCGATGCCCCCCTCAGTGTCTCGGCATACAAGCTGTTCCATAAGATGAGCGCCCTGCAGAACCGCAAGGACCACGGTCTCGTCCGCGTCGAGAGTCAGGCCAAGTTCGCCGAGCAGTGCGGCATGTCCCAGCCATCCGTCTCGCGCGGTCTCAGGCAGCTCGCGGAGAACGGCTTCATCTACCCCGACGGGCGCGACTGGCGTATCCGTGCCGACTTCTTGTTCAACGGCAACGGCGCCGCGCAGACACAAGCCGTGCGGAACATCCCCGAAGACGTCCCCGACCCGTACGCGGCCGACCGGTCCACGGATCTCACCATCATCAGAGGCGGCGACGGCTCCGCCTGATCCCCCTGGCTGCCCGCCTCGGCGTCACCAGATCTCCCTGCCGTCGCGCAGGTACTTCGGGCGCCCGTGGCGGAGCGCGTCCATCGCCGCCGTCAGCCTGCGGCGCATCCGCTCCCGCACCAGCGTCAGCGCCGTCTCCACGGGCACGAACCGGGCCTCCGAGAGTTCCTCGTCCCGCGGGCTCAGCCCGTGCGGGAGATCCACGGTGCCGCCGTCGAAGATGAACGCGATCTGGTCGTCCCACGGTCCGTGCGAAGCGACCCAGTCGACGACCAGAAGCCCGTGCAAGGTGACCTCCAGGCCCAGTTCCTCGCGCAGTTCGCGGCCCACCGCCTCCTCCGGCGGCTCGTTCGCCTCGACCATCCCGCCCGGGAGGTCCCACCCCTGCTTGTAGGTGGGGTTCACGACCAGCACCCGCCCGGCCGAATCCCTCAGCAGCACGTCGGCCGCGACCCGCTTGCGGGCCTGGTTGGCGTTGCCCTCGGCGAGGTGGGCGTCCCAGACGTCGGGGTCGTCGGGCGTGGGCGTGGGGCTCATCATGCGCGTGCGCCTTCCCCGGGGGAGAGGATGTCCGCCAGCAGCAGCGTTCTCACCCGCCGAGCGTCGTCGAATCTCACCAGGTAGTCCTGAACGGGCGCGTAACCCTTGTGCGGCTCCAAAAGTCGGCGCAATCCGTCGAGTTGACGGATGAAGCGGACGGACCCGAGGGTGGAGCTGGTGCCGAGCAGGTCGTGGCCCACGCTGAGGGCGGCGTCGAGGTCGCCTCTGCGGAGAAGGATGTCCACGAGTGTGATCCGGCTGAGCGCGAGCGACCGCGTACGGTCCGCGCCCCGCAGCCTCACGGCTTCCTCGGCGCTGGCGAGGGCTTCCGTGTACTCGCCGAGGTCGCGCAGGGCCATGGCCGCCTCGCCGGCCATACGACCGGCGTCGAACGGACTGAGCCACGGGTGGACGGAGTCGGCGGAGGCGTCGAGAGCGCGGCGCGCCAGTCCGAGGGCGTGGGCAGCGGCGGCACGCTGACGTCCGGCGGCCAGGGCACGGGCCCGCATGGTGTGCAGCCGAGCCGTGAGAGAGGGAATTCCCGGCCCCCGGCCGACGAGGTCGAGACCCGTACGCGCCCAGAGCACCGCACCCGGCACGTCACCGGTCTGGAGCGCGAGGTGGCTTCTCGACGCGGTGATGTGCGCGGCCAACGGGAGGTCACCGGAGGTGCGGGCCAGGGGCAGGGCGCGGGTGAAGTGCTGTTCGGCGAGGGTGTCGTGGCCCGAGTCGTGCGCCATCCACCCGGCCATTTCGGTCAGGGCCCCGGCGGCGGCGAACACCTGGGGCCGACCGTCCTCGACGAGGCGTGCGGCCACATGTTCACTGAGGTGACGTACGACAGCCCCGTACAGGCGCCCGCCGCCGGTCTGCCGGTCAGCACTTCGGAAGGCGTCCATGGCCGCGAGGTCGTCCCCGTGCGGCGCCCGCTGCGGGCGGAACTCGGCGACGGCGGGTTCCCAGGAGCGTCGGGCCAGCCCGAGCAGATGGCCGGGAAGACGGAAGGCGTCGGCGATCTGCTCGAAGAGGCTCAGTCTCTCGACCCGGCTCTTGCCGTTCATGTAGTCGTAGAGCCGCCCCTGGGTGATGTCGACGACCGCCGCGATGCGCCGGGTGCTGACCCCCCGGTGGTTGAGCAACCGGAAGAGGGTCCCCATGTCGCGCTCGGCGCAGGCCGCGAGTAACCGGGGGTCGTCGAGAAGCCCCGCGACGACCTCGCGCGGGTCCTGCGTGTGGCGGTTCATCGATCCGTCCTCCCTGCCGGGCGCTGCTCGGATGCTACGGGCCGCAACCGTGGCGTGACTCCGTCTCGGGGTCACCTTCCGGGGTCACCTCGGTGGCCGCCCGCGCCGTTGACTGGCCGCACACCGTCCGGGTGCGGGCCGCTGCACCGGGTTCCCCCACCGGCCCGGACGGCTGTCGAGTCCATCGATGGCAGGAGCAAGGCGATGACCACCCTCCCCCGCCGCACGCCCGGCGCCACCGGGCACAGGCACGCGGACCCGGAACCACGGTTCGGCACGCCGAGCCGTGAGCTGCGCAAGCGGGCGGCCGGGGGCTGGGAGAGATTCATGCGGCGCTTCGCCGACGAACGGCCCGACGAGGAGAGTGGGACGTGAACGCCGCCGACCACTCCGGGTACGAGCGGCACCCGCTGCTGAACCAGAGGGTCCGCGACACCGCGAGCCGGGGTGAGGGCGAGTTGATGGCGGTCACGCACGAGCTGCACAGCGACGGTCGCGTCGTCCGCGTCGCCCACGTCCGCCCGGCCAATGGCGTCGAGTGGTCCACCGCCCTCGACAACCTCCGCCCGGCCCGGTGAGCCCGTTCTCACTCGGGTGGCGCCGACGCCCGCCGCTCGGCTGATCCCGCTGCCGACGGGGAGCCCTGGACTTGACGAGACGTAGCGTCTTGCCAAACGCGCTCCCGTCTCGTACTCTCAGTGAAGCGAGACGACCCGTCTCGTCTTGCTTCATCGACTGAAGGGATCCCGCCCTTGTTCCATGTCCGACTCACCGACGTCAGCAGGCACCACGACCGTCCCGGTGGCGGGTACCGGACCGTGTTCGACCGGGTCTCCCTCGTGCTCCGGGCCGGTGAGCGGCTCGGGGTCGTCGGGGACAACGGGGCCGGGAAGTCCACCCTGCTCCGGCTGCTCGCCGGGCTCGAAGCCCCCGACGCGGGGGCCGTGACCGTCGAGGTCCCCGGGGGAGTCGGCCATCTCGCCCAGACCCGGGACCTGCCCCCGGACGCCACCGTCGGTGACGCCGTCGACCACGCCCTCGCGGAGGTGCGGGAGCTGGAGCGGGCGATCCGCGCCGCCGAGGCGGCGCTCGCCCGGACCGGGGACCTCGCCGGATACGCCGGGCTGCTCGCCGCGTACGAGGCCAGGGGCGGCGCCGGGGCCGACCGGCAGGTCGAGACCGTGCTGCGCCGCCTCGGCGGGGACGGCCCGCTCGACCGCGCCCGGCCGCTCGCCGCGCTCTCCGGCGGACAGCGCTCCCGGCTCGCGCTCGCCGCCGTCCTGGCCGCCGGACCCGAGCTGCTGCTGCTCGACGAACCCACCAACGACCTCGACGACCGGGCCGTGGCCTGGCTGGAGGAGCGGCTGCGCGCCCACCGGGGCACGGTCGTCGCCGTCTCCCACGACCGGGCCTTCCTCGACCGGGTCACCACCGGTGTCCTGGAGGTGGACGAGGACCGCAGGACCGTGCGCCGGTACGGCGACGGCTACCCCGGCTATCTCGCCGGGCGCGCCGCCGAACGGGCCCGCAGACAGCGGGAGCACGAGGAGTGGAAGCGGGAGCTGGCCCGCCACCGGGCCCTCGCCGACACCCACATCGACCGTTTCTCCGCGATCCCCCGCAAGGCCCCGGCCTCGTTCAGCGGGGCGGGCGCCTTCCGGGCCCGGTCACGGGCGCACGGCGCCATGAGCCGCATCCGGGCCGCCAGGGAACGGCTCGCCCGGCTCACCGGAGCGCCCGTGCCCGCGCCGCCGCCACCGCTGGCGTTCCGCGCCGAACTCCTGGGCGGGGGCGCGTCCGTGGACCTCGCCGGAGTACGGATCGAGGGGCGGCTGCGGCTGGACGCCCTCCGTCTGGAGCCGGGCGAACGGCTCCTGGTGACCGGGCCGAACGGCGCCGGGAAGAGCACCCTGCTGAAGCTCCTCGCGGGCGAACTCGCCCCGGACGGGGGCACGGTGACCACGCGCACGGAGCACGGGCCCGCGCGGACCGGGCTGCTCCGGCAGGAGACGGACCCGCCCACCGACCCCCGTACGGTGGACGAGTCCTTCGGGGAGGACCGTACGGACGAACTGCTCGCCCTCGGCCTGTTCTCCGCCCGCGACCTGACGACCCCGGTCCGGCACCTGTCCACCGGACAGCGCCGCAAGCTGGAACTGGCCCGGCTCGTCACCCGGCCCGCCGATCTGCTCCTCCTCGACGAGCCGACCAACCATCTGGCCCCGGCGCTCGTGGAGGAACTGGAGGCCGCGCTCGTCCCGTACCGGGGCACGCTGGTCGTCGTCAGCCACGACCGGCGGCTGCGGGCGGGCTTCCGGGGCCGTGTCCTCGAACTGGCCCCGGCCCCGGCGACGGCCCCGGCCGTCTAGTCGTCGGACGCCCCCTCCAGGTCGCCCTCCGTCTCCAGGAAGACCTGGCGCAGGGCGGCCAGGGTCTCCGCGTCCGGCTTCTCCCACATGCCGCGCGACTCGGCTTCGAGGAGGCGCTCCGCGATGCCGTGCAGGGCCCACGGGTTGGCCTCCTTCAGGAAGGCCTGGTTCGCCGGGTCGAGGACGTACTCCTGGGCGAGCTTGTCGTACATCCAGTCCGCGACCACGCCCGTCGTGGCGTCGTACCCGAAGAGGTAGTCGACGGTCGCCGCCAGCTCGAACGCGCCCTTGTAGCCGTGGCGGCGCATCGCCTCGATCCAGCGCGGGTTGACCACCCGCGCCCGGAACACCCGGGACGTCTCCTCGACGAGCGTGCGGGTGCGGACCGTCTCCGGGCGGGTCGAGTCCCCGATGTACGCCTCCGGGGCGGTGCCCTTGAGCGCGCGGACGGTCGCCACCATGCCGCCGTGGTACTGGAAGTAGTCGTCGGAGTCCGCGATGTCGTGCTCACGGGTGTCCGTGTTCTTCGCGGCCACCGCGATCCGCTTGTACGCGGTCTCCATCTCGGCCCGCGCCGGGCGCCCTTCGAGCCCGCGCCCGTACGCGTACCCGCCCCACACCGTGTACACCTCGGCGAGGTCGGCGTCCGTGCGCCAGTCGCGGGAGTCGATCAGCTGGAGGATGCCCGCGCCGTACGTGCCCGGCCGGGAGCCGAAGATACGGGTGGTGGCGCGCCGCTCGTCGCCGTGCTCCGCGAGGTCGGCCTGGGTGTGCGCCCGCACGTGGTTGTCCTCGGCGGACTCGTCCTCCAGCCCCGCGACCAGCCGTACGGCGTCGTCGAGGAGCCCGATGACGTGCGGGAACGCGTCCCGGAAGAAGCCGGAGATGCGCAGGGTGACATCGACGCGCGGGCGGCCCAGCTCGGCGAGCGGGATCGGTTCGAGACCGTTCACCCGGCGGGACGCCTCGTCCCACAGCGGCCGGACGCCCAGCAGGGCCAGCGCCTCGGCCACGTCGTCGCCCGAAGTGCGCATCGCGCTCGTGCCCCACAGGGAGAGGCCCACCGAGGTCGGCCAGGAGCCGTTGTCGGTCCGGTAGCGCTCCAGGAGCGAGTCCGCGAGCGCCTGCCCGGTCTCCCAGGCCAGCCGGGACGGCACCGCCTTCGGGTCGACCGAGTAGAAGTTGCGGCCGGTCGGCAGGACGTTGACCAGACCGCGCAGCGGCGAACCGGAGGGACCGGCCGGGACGAAGCCGCCGTCCAGGGCGTGCACGGCGTGGGTGAGTTCGTCGGTGGTGGCGGCCAGGCGCGGCACGACCTGCTCGCAGGCGAACCGCAGCACCGCGTGGACGTCGGGGCCGTACGCGGCGGCCACCGGGGCGACCGCGTCCACGGACCAGTCCGCCGCCTCCATCGCCTCGACCAGCTCGCGGGCCTTCGCCTCCGCCTCGTCGGCGGTCGTCCGGGTCGCGGCCGACTCGTCCAGGCCCAGCGCCTCCCGCAGACCGGGCAGCGCCTGCGTGCCGCCCCAGATCTGCCGGGCCCGCAGGATGGACAGGACCAGGTTGACCCGGGCCTCACCGGCCGGGGCGCCGCCCAGGACGTGCAGACCGTCACGGATCTGGGCGTCCTTGACCTCGCACAGCCAGCCGTCGACGTGCAGCAGGAAGTCGTCGAAGCCGTCGTCCCCGGGACGCTCCTCCAGACCGAGGTCGTGGTCGAGCCGGGCCGCCTGGATCAGCGTCCAGATCTGGGCGCGGATCGCGGGCAGCTTCGCCGGGTCCATGGAGGAGATCTGCGCGTACTCGTCGAGGAGCTGCTCCAGGCGCGCGATGTCGCCGTAGGAGTCGGCGCGGGCCATCGGCGGCACCAGGTGGTCGACGAGCGTGGCGTGCGCCCGCCGCTTGGCCTGGGTGCCCTCGCCGGGGTCGTTGACGAGGAACGGGTAGACCAGCGGCAGGTCGCCGAGGGCCGCGTCGGGGCCGCAGGCGGCCGACAGGCCCGCGTTCTTGCCGGGCAGCCACTCCAGGTTGCCGTGCTTGCCCAGGTGGACCATGGCGTCGGCGCCGAAGCCGCCGTCGTCCGCGCGGGCCGCGATCCACCGGTACGCCGCCAGGTAGTGGTGCGAGGGCGGCAGGTCAGGGTCGTGGTAGATCGCGATCGGGTTCTCGCCGAAGCCGCGCGGCGGCTGGATCAGGACGAGGAGGTTCCCGCGCCGCAGCGCGGCGAGGACGATGTCGCCCTCCGGGTTGCGGGAGCGGTCGACGAACATCTCGCCGGGGGCGGGCCCCCAGTGCTCCTCGACGCTCTCGCGCAGCCCGGCGGGGAGCTCCGCGTACCACCGCCGGTAGTCGGCGGCCGGGATGCGGACCGGGTTCTTCGCCAACTGCTCCTCGGTCAGCCAGTCCTGGTCGTGGCCGCCCGCCTCGATGAGCGCGTAGATCAGCTCGTCGCCGTCGCCGGAGACCAGACCGGGCAGCTCGTCGGCGGGCCCGAAGTCGTACCCCTCGGCGATCAGACGGCGCAGCAGGGAGACGGCGGAGGCGGGGGTGTCGAGGCCGACCGCGTTGCCGATGCGGGAGTGCTTCGTCGGGTACGCGGAGAGGACGAGCGCCAGCCTCTTGTCGGCGTTCGGGATGTGCCGCAGCCGGGCGTGCCGTACGGCGGTCCCGGCGACCCGGGCCGCCCGCTCGGGGTCGGCGACGTACGAGGGCAGTCCGTCCTCGTCGATCTCCTTGAAGGAGAACGGGACGGTGATGAGCCGCCCGTCGAACTCGGGGACGGCGACCTGGCTCGCCGCGTCCAGCGGCGACAGGCCCTCGTCGCTCTCCTCCCACGCGGCGCGCGAGGAGGTCAGGCAGAGCGCCTGGAGGATCGGCACGTCGAGCCCGGCCAGCGCGCCCGCGTCCCAGGCCTCCTCGTCGCCGCCCGCCTGCGCCTCGGCCGGCTTGGTGCCGCCCGCCGCGAGGACCGTGGTGACGATCGCGTCGGCGGTGCGCAGCCGGTCGAGCAGCTCCGGCTCGGGGGCCCGCAGGGACGCCACGTACAGCGGGAGGGCCTGTGCGCCCGCGTCCTCGACCGCCGCGCACAGGGCGTCGACGAAGCCGGTGTTCCCGCTCATGTGGTGGGCGCGGTAGTAGAGCACCGCGACGGTCGGGCCGTCCGTCGTACGGGCGGTCCGCTCCAGCGGGCCCCAGGTGGGGGCCCCGGCCGGGGCCTCGAAGCCGTGGCCGGTGAGCAGGACGGTGTCGGAGAGGAAGCGGGCGAGCTGCTCCAGGTTCGCCGGGCCGCCGTGCGCGAGATAGGCGTGGGCCTCGGTGGCGACGCCGACGGGGACGGTGGACGCCTCCATCAGCTGGGCGTCGGGGGCCTGTTCGCCGCTGAGGACGACCACCGGCAGTCCGGCGGCGCGGACCGCGTCCAGGCCCTCCTGCCAGGAGCGGAGCCCGCCCAGGAGGCGGACGACGACGAGGTCGGCGCCCTCCAGGAGACCGGGCAGATCGGCCAGCGGGAGCCGGGCGGGGTTGGCGAAGCGGTACTCCACCGGTCCGCCGGCCGCGCGGGCACTGAGCAGGTCGGTGTCGGAGTGCGACAGCAGCAGGAGCATGGCTACGCAGGCCTTCCTCGGGGTGGTCCGCGCCCCGGGTGGTCGTGTGGACGGCGGGAGTTCCTGGCTCGCCCTCCCGATCGTGCCGGGCGGGCTCACAGTGGCGGGACCGCGCCGGAATCGCACCGGGCTTCCTCCCCGGGGTCCTGGGACCCCATGCCGTCTGCAT
This sequence comes from Streptomyces sp. NPDC059247, assembly GCF_042754005.1. Taxonomy (NCBI): domain Bacteria; kingdom Bacillati; phylum Actinomycetota; class Actinomycetes; order Kitasatosporales; family Streptomycetaceae; genus Streptomyces; species Streptomyces sp. NPDC059247. The sequence continues at coordinate 404,513 of NZ_JBHYZW010000002.1, read as the reverse complement.
AGTAGAACGTGCCGTCGGCGGGCCGGGCCCGGCGTCGCAGTCGCCCGGATCACACCCGGGGGCCGCCCGGTCCCCCGTCGGTATGCTCGCCGCCATGCCGCCCACCCCGCTCCCGCCGCCCGCGCCGGGCGCGCCCCGCACCCGGGACCGCGGCGACGCGTGCCCGGGAGCGCTGCGCCTGCACTCCGCCGACGACGGCGGTCTCGCCCGACTCCGGCTCCCCGGGGGCCGTCTGACCGCCCCTCAGGTGGAGGTCCTGGCGGCGGCGGCGGAGGACCTGGGCGACGGCCGGATCAGCGTCACCTCGCGCGGCAACGCGGAGCTGCGCGGCCTCCCGGACGACTGCGGGTCCGCGCTCGCCGACCGGCTCGCCCCGGCGGGCCTGCTGCCCTCCCCCCGGCACGAACGCGTCCGCAACATCGTCGCCTCGCCCACCGCGGGACTCGACGGACTCGGCCACGGCGACGTGCAGTTGTGGGCCCGCGCGCTGGACCGCGCCCTGTGCGCCGAGCCCCGCGCGGTGGCGCTCTCCGGCCGCTTCCTGTTCGTCCTGGACGACGGGCGCGGAGACGTCGCCGGACTCGGCGGCGATGTGACCTTGGTCGCAGCGCCCGGCGGCACCGCCCTGCTGCGGCTGGGCCCCCGGACCTTCAGGACCGGCGCCGCCGACGCCGTCCCGGCGGCCCTGGCCGCCGCCCTCGCCTTCCTCGACGCCGCCGACGCCGCCGGGACCGGGGCCTGGCGCCCCCGGGAACTGCCCGAGGCGCACGCACCGGACTGGGCCGGAGCACTGGCCCGCGCCGGGATCGCCGCCGGGCCCGTCTCCGTACCCCCGCCGCCGGTGTCACCGCCGCCCCCGCCGGGCGAGCTGCCCGGCGGCACTCCGCACGTCCTCGCCCCGCTGGGCAGGCTCACCGCCGCCCAACTGCGGGCCCTGCTGCCCGCCGACGAGGTCCGGCTCACGCCCTGGCGCGGCGCGGTCGTCGTCGGCGCGGGCCCCGGGCGGCTGCCCGCGCTCGCCGCGCACGGCCTGATCACCCGGCCCGGCGCGCCCGGCGCCGGGGTCACCGTCTGCACCGGACGGCCCGGCTGCGCCAAGTCCCTCGCCGATGTGCGGGCCGACGCGCTCGCCGCGCCCCCGGGCCCGCTGCCGGTGCACTACTCCGGCTGCGCCCGGCGCTGCGGGCACCCGCACGGCGCCCGTACCGAAGCCGTCGCCACCGGTGACGACACCTACCTGGTGGACGGCGTCCCCACCCCCCGCGCCGCCCTGTCCGAGGCCGTCGCGGCGGCCCGCCACCCGGCGACCCACACGAGATGAGCGAGAGCACCACGATGTTCGACTACGAGAAGGACGGGGCGGAGATCTACCGCCGGTCCTTTGCCACGATCCGCGCCGAGGCGGACCTCTCGGGCCTGCCCGCCGACATCGCCCAGGTCGCGGTGCGCATGATCCACGCCTGCGGGATGACCGACCTCGTCCAGGACATCGCGTACTCCCCGGACGTCGTCACCCGCGCCCGCGCCGCGCTGCGCGCCGGGGCGCCGATCCTCTGCGACGCCCAGATGGTCGCCAGCGGCGTCACCCGCAAGCGGCTGCCCGCCGACAACGAGGTGATCTGCGCGCTCTCCGACCCGGCCGTGCCGGGCCTCGCCGCCGAACTTGGCACCACCCGCTCCGCCGCCGCCCTCGAACTGTGGCGGGACCGCCTCGAAGGCTCCGTCGTCGCCATCGGCAACGCGCCCACCGCCCTCTTCCACCTCCTGGAGATGGTCGCGAAGGGCGGGCCCCGCCCGGCCGCCGTCCTCGGCATACCCGTCGGGTTCATCGGCGCCGCCGAGTCCAAGGACGCCCTCGCCGCCCAGGACCTGGGCCTCGACTACCTCGTCGTCCGGGGCAGGCGCGGCGGCAGCGCCATGACGGCCGCCGCCCTCAACGCCCTCGCCCACGAAGCGGAGATCCAGGCATGAGCACCGCACCGCGCACCCCGGGCAGGCTGTACGGGGTCGGGCTCGGGCCCGGCGACCCGGAGCTGATGACGCTGGCCGCCGTGCGGGCCATCGGGGAGGCCGACGTCGTCGCCTACCACTCGGCCCGCCACGGCCGGTCCATCGCCCGCTCCATCGCCGCCGCGCACCTGCGCGAGGACCACGTCGAGGAGCGGCTGATGTACCCGCTCACCGTGGAGACCACCGACCACCCCGGCGGCTACCGGGGCGCCCTGGACGACTTCTACGAGGAGGCCGCCGCCCGGCTCGCCGCCCACCTCGACGCGGGCCGCACCGTCGCCGTGCTCGCCGAGGGCGACCCCCTCTTCTACGGCTCCTACCAGCACATGCACAAGCGGCTCGCGGACCGCTACGACACCACCGTCATCCCCGGCGTCACCTCCGTCAGCGCCGCCGCCGCCCGGCTCGGCGAGCCGCTGTGCGAGGCCGAGGAAGTCCTCACGATCATCCCCGGCACCCTCCCCGAGGACGAGCTGACGGCCCGGCTCGCGGGCACCGACTCGGCGGTCGTGATGAAGCTCGGCCGCACCTTCCCCACCGTCCGGCGGGCCCTGGAGCGGGCCGGACGGCTCGACGACGCCCGGTACGTGGAGCGCGCCTTCATGCCCGGCGAGCGGACCGGCGACCTCGCCGGTGTCGACCCCGCGACCGTCCCCTACTTCTCGGTGGCCGTCCTGCCCTCCCGGGTCGACGCCGTGCCCCCCGTACGGGACCGGGGCGAGGTCGTCGTCGTCGGCACCGGCCCCGCCGGGGCGCCCTGGCTCACCCCCGAGTCGCGCGGCGCCCTCGTCAACGCCGACGTCCTCGTCGGCTACACCACCTACCTGGCCCGGGTGCCGGTGCTGCGCCCCGGGCAGGTCCGGCACGGCTCCGACAACAAGGCCGAGTCCGAGCGCGCCGAGTTCGCCCTCGACCTGGCCCGCCGGGGCCACCGGGTCGCGGTCGTCTCCGGCGGCGACCCGGGCGTCTTCGCGATGGCCACCGCCGTCCTGGAGGTCGCCTGCGAACCGGCCTACGCCGACGTGCCCGTACGGGTCCTCCCGGGGGTGACCGCCGCCAACGCCGCCGCCGCCGCGGCGGGCGCGCCCCTCGGCCACGACTACGCGACGATCTCCCTGTCGGACCGGCTCAAGCCCTGGGAGGTCATCGAGGCGCGGCTGCGCGCCGCCGCGGAGGCCGATCTGGTCATCGCCCTCTACAACCCGGGCTCGAAGTCCCGTACGCACCAGGTGGCCGCCGCCCGCGAGCTGCTGCTGGCGCTGCGCGCCCCGGGGACCCCGGTGGTCGTCGCCCGGGACGTCGGCGGCCCCGAGCAGTCGGTGCGGGTGGTGACCCTGGAGACCCTGGAGCCGTCCGAGGTCGACATGCGGACCCTGCTCCTGATCGGCTCCTCGCAGACCCGCGCGGTGGAACGCGCGGACGGCCGCACGATCACCTGGACCCCCCGCCGGTACGGGTGACCTCCTGGGCGCTCCCCCGCCGGACGGGGGAGCGCCCGGAACCGGCCCCGGACGGACGGGGGGCCCACACCGGCCGGGGGGCCCACACCGGACCGGGGCCCACACCGGACCGGGGCCCACAGCGGCCGGGGCGGCGCCCCGTACCGGATCCGGAGGCGCGCACCGCCCCGCCCCGCCCCGGACCGGAGCCGCGCCCCGGCGCGAACCGAGGCAGGACCTCGCACCGGACCCGGAGGCGCACCCCGCACCGGACCGGGGGCCCACACCGGCCGGGGGGCCCACACCGGACCGGGGCGGCACCCCCGCCCCCGACCGCACCCCCGTCCCCGGCCGCAGCCGCGCCCCGGCGTGAAACCCCTGTCGCCGCAAGGGAAAGGGACGGTAAAGTCCCGAGGCGACAGCGGTGGACCGGCCCCACCCGCACCGCCCGTCGCCCTCCCCCCGCACCATCTGTCTCCCGTAGGTCCGGAAAGGGCCCCTCTTCGTGATGACTCGTCACCGGCTGAGCGCACTGGCCGCCACGGCCGCCCTCGCCGCGTCCGGCGGCCTGCTCGCCGCCGCCCCGGCCACCGCCGCCGTCAGCTGCGCCTCCCCCGTGTGGACGGCGCAGTACTACGGCAACCCCACCTTCAGCGGCACCCCGAAGCTGACCGCCTGCGACAGCGCCATCGCCGAGAACTACGGCCTCGGCGACCCCGCGGGCGTCACCCTGCCCAAGGACAACTTCTCCGTCCGCTGGTCGCTCACCCGCGACTTCGGCTCCGGCGGCCCGTTCACCTTCACCGCCGAGGCGCAGGACGGCATCCGCGTCTACCTCGACGGCGTCCGGAAGACCGACCTGTGGCGGAACGTCTCCACCACCCAGAAGAAGGCCGTCGCGGTCACCGTCCCGGCCGGACGGCACACGATCCGCGTGGACTACGCCCACTGGACCGGCGCCGCCAACGTCAAGTTCGGCTACACGCCGAACACTTCGGCCTCCGTCGACCGGGTCAAGCCGCTCGCCCCGGCGGGCGCGTCCGCCGCCTACGACCGGAACCTCAACCGGACCACCCTGAAGTGGGCGGCCAACAAGGAGATGGACCACGCCGGTTACCGCCTCTACCGGCGACTGTCCACCACCACGGTGTGGACCAGGGTCGGCAGCCCCACCACGCTGATCACCGGCACCTCGTCCACCGACACCCCGCCCGCCACCGGGGAGAGGTTCCTCTACGAACTGCGGGCCGTCGACCGGGCGGGCAACGAGTCCCCGGGCGGCGTCGACCTCACCGTCACCACCGTGGACCGCACCGCCCCCGCCGCCCCGGCCGGAGTCACCGCCGCCGACGCGCGCGCCGGTGTCACCCTGACCTGGAAGCCCGTCGCGGGCGCCGCCCGCTACACCGTGCACCGGCGCACCGGCACCGCCCCGACGGCCCCCGTCGTCCAGGTCGCCACCGGGGTCACCGCCACCTCGTGGACCGACACCGCCGTCACCGAGAAGACCGGCTACGGCTACTGGGTGTCGGCCGTCGACGCCGCCGGGAACACCTCGGGCCGCACCGCCGTCACCGCCTCCCACGGCGACTTCGCCCCGGGCGCGCCCACCGGTCTGACCGGCGAGTACGCCCTCGCCGCCCGCGCCGCCTTCCTCGACTGGGCCGCGCCCGCCGACCGTGACGTGGTCTCCTACCGGGTCTACCGGGACGGCGGCGCGTACACCGAGGTCACCGGGCGCTCGTACGCCGACCGCGGGGCCCTGCCCGGCTCGACGTACCGGTACACGGTGACCGCCGTCGACGCGGCGGGCCACGAGTCGGCGCACTCCGCCCCGTTCACCCTCACCACCCCGGGCGACCAGGTCGCCCCGGCGCCCGTCGCCGGGCTCAAGGGCACGGCCCGCCCGGACGGGGTGTTCCTGGAGTGGGCGGCGAGCACCGAGCCCGACCTGGACCACTACGAGCTGCTCAGGGGCGAGTTCTGGCCCGACGACGAGGAGCCGGGCGGCGGCGTCTGGGTCTACCGGCGCGTCGAGTACTTCCCCGCCGACGTCACCTCGCACCTCTACGGCTCCGTCCAGGACGGCGACACGAACCGCTACGCCGTCGTCGCCGTCGACCGCTGGGGCAACTCCCTGGCGACCACCGACCTCGACCGGGTGTCGTGGGTCGAGATCACCGAGCTGAACACCCCCGCCGGGGGCTGAGCCTCAGCGCCCGAGCACCCAGGCGGCGGCCTCCTCGGGGGTCGCCGCCACCGGTACGTCCGCCGGGACCGGGGGGCGGACGACCACCACGACCGGCAGGCCCGCCTCGCGGGCCGCCGCCAGTTTCGGGGCGGTCGCCGCGCCCCCGCTGTCCTTGGTCACCAGGACGTCGATCCGGTGCCGGGCCAGCAGCTCCCGCTCGCCGTCCAGGGTGAAGGGCCCCCGGTCGAGGAGGACCTCGGTACGGGCCGGGACCGGTCCGTCGGGGGCGTCCACCGAGCGGACCAGGAACCACTGCGGGAGCCCCGCGAAGGCCGCGAGCCCCATCCGGCCGGTGGTCAGGAACACCCGCTCCCCGAGGCCGCCGAGCGCGTCGGCCGCCGCCTCCAGGGACGGTACGGACGTCCAGCGGTCCCCGGCGGCCGGGACCCAGCCGGGGCGGCGCAGCGCCAGCAGGGGAACATGGGCGGTGGCGGCCGCACGGGCCGCGTTGAAGCTGATCCGCCCGGCGAAGGGATGCGTGGCGTCGATGACCGCGTCCACGGCGTGCCCGCCGATCCACCCGGCGAGCCCGTCGGCCCCGCCGAAGCCGCCGATCCTGACCTCGCCCTCGGGCAGCCGGGGCCTGGCCACCCGCCCGGCGAGCGAACTGGTCACCCGCAGTCCGGGGCGGGCGTGCAGCAGCCCGGCGAGGGCGCGGGCCTCGGTGGTGCCCCCGAGAATGAGTACGTGCACAGGAGCCCCTTCGTGACATCAGGCGGCGGGCGTGAGGCCCAACTCAAGCACACCGGTCTGCGGCCCGGCTGGACGACCGGTGCCTGTGCGACGGCGGCGACGACGGCCGCGTACACGGCGCTCCTGACCGGCGACTTCCCCGACCCGGTGACGGTGACGCTGCCGAAGGGGCAGCGGCCGTCGTTCGCGCTGACCGCCGAGTCCCGCGCGGGCGGTACGGCGATGGCGGCGGTGACGAAGGACGCGGGCGACGACCCGGACGTGACGCACGGGGCGGTGATCAGGGCGACGGTACGGCTCCTCCCGCCGGGCTCAGGGGTGGTCTTCCGGGCGGGCGAGGGCGTCGGCACGGTGACCCTGCCGGGCCTGCCCCTTGAGGTCGGCGAACCGGCGATCAACCCGGTGCCCCGGCAGCTCATGCGGGAGCACGTGGCGGCGGTCGCGGCGGCGCACGGCGGGACCGGGGACGTCGAGATCACGATCTCCGTGGACCACGGGGCGGAGATCGCCCGGTCCACCTGGAACCCCCGGATCGGCATCCTCGGCGGTCTGTCGATCCTCGGCACGACGGGGATCGTCGTGCCGTACTCGTGCTCGGCGTGGATCGACTCGATCCGCCGGGGCGTGGACGTGGCCCGCGCGGGCGGGCTGCGCCACGTGGCGGGCTGCACCGGTTCGACGTCGGAGCGGACCGTGCGGGAGCTGTACGACCTGCCGGAGATCGCCCTGCTCGACATGGGCGACTTCGCGGGCGCGGTCCTGAAGTACGTCCGCCGCCATCCGGTGGACCGGCTCACGGTCTGCGGCGGCTTCGCGAAGCTGTCCAAGCTGGCGGCGGGCCATCTGGACCTGCACTCGGCCCGCTCGCAGGTCGACAAGGGCTTCCTGGCGGACCTGGCGCGGGCGGGCGGCGCGCCGGAGTCCCTGGCGGCGGAGGTGGCCGCCGCGAACACGGGCCTGGCGGCGCTGCGGCTCTGCGAGGCGGCCGGGGTCCCGCTGGGCGATCTGGTGGCGGCCCGCGCCCGTGACGAGGCCCTGGCGGTCCTGCGGGGCGCGCCGGTGGCGGTGGACGTGGTCTGTATCGACCGGGCGGGAGCGGTGGTGGGACGGGCGGGTCCGGCGGGGCCCGGGGTGTAGGGGTGACGGAGCCGCCCCGGGGCTCAGACCCGGAAGACGACGATCCGTCCGGGGACCAGCTGTTCCAGGTCTTCGACGTCCGAGGTGAACACGGTGACCTGGCCCGGCTGCCGCGAGGCCACGACGGCGAGCACGGCGTCGATGGCGTGGCGGTGGCCGTGCAGTCCGGCGTCCGCCAGGAGCCGACGCGCCTCGCGGGCCTCCTCCCTGCCGATGTCCGCCACGCGCACACGGGACAGGACCCAGTCCCAGCGCCGTTCCGTCGTCCTGGCGTCGTACGCCTCGATCAGGGTCATCGGCGAGGTGACGACCTCGGCGGCCCCGCTCGCGGCGAGTTCGAGCCGGGCGATCATCGCGCGGTCGCCCCGTACCGCGAGCGACAGGGCCTCGCTGTCGAGCACGAAGACGCGCAGGGGCGCGTTCTCTCCGGTCCGCTTGGTCACGCGGCGTCCCGGTCCTTCCGGGGCTCCCGGCGCCGCGCGTGCTCGGCGTCGAGCGCGTCCAGCTCGGCGGCGGCCGCCGCCCGCTCCGGACCGGAGACGGGGCCGTGCTCCTCCTCCAGCCAGTCGACGAGCTCCCTGAGCCGGTCCCGGTCGCGCCGGAGGCGCAGCGCCTCGGCCACATAGGCCGAAAGGCCGTACTCGGCCGCCTCGGCACGGACCTCCTCCAGGAGGTCCTCCGGGATCGTCACCGTCACCTTCTTGGTTGCCATACTCACCACCATACTCGCCGTACTCGCCGCCGTACTGGAAACGGGCCCGGCCGACGACGTGCGACCCCTGTCCGACGAACCTAGGCTGTCCAGGACATACCCCTACCGAACGGGAGGAACGCCATGTCGAAGCGGGGCAACAAGCGCCGGGCGCGGCGGAAGAAGGGCGCGAACCACGGCAAGCGGCCGAACACCTGATCCGTCCGGCCGCGGGGACCGCCTCAGCAGCTGTGGCGGTCCCGGGCCGGGTCGTACAGGTGGCTGTCGCGGAACGCGGACGCGGCCAGCGTCCGGCCGACCAGGATGACGGCGGTCTTCGTGATGCCCGCCGCCCTCGTCTGTTCCGCGATGTCGCCCAGGGTCCCCCGCAGGACGGTCTCGTCGGGGCGGCTGGCCAGGGCGACGACGGCGGCGGGGCAGTCGGCGCCGTAGTGGGGGAGCAGTTCGGAGACGATCCGGTCGACGTACCGGGCGCCGAGGTGCAGCACGAGGAGCGCGCCGCTGCGGCCCAGGGTGGCGAGGTCCTCGCCCTCGGGCATCGGGGTGGCCTGCTGGGCGATCCGGGTGAGGACGACGGTCTGGCCGACGGTGGGCACGGTCAGCTCCCGCTTGAGCGCCGCCGCCGCCGCGGCGAACGCGGGGACGCCGGGCACGACCTCGTACGGGATGCCGAGCGCGTCGAGCCTGCGCATCTGCTCGGCCATGGCGCTGAAGACGGACGGGTCGCCGGAGTGCAGCCGGGCCACGTCCCGGCCGGCCGCGTGGGCGGCGGTGATCTCGGCGACGATCTGGTCGAGGTCCATCCGCGCGGTGTCGACGAGCTTCGCGTCCGGCGGGCACTCGGCGAGCAGTTCCACGGGAACGAGGGAGCCCGCGTACAGACAGACCCCGCAGGAGGCGAGCGTACGGGCGCCGCGCACCGTGATGAGGTCGGCGGCGCCGGGGCCCGCGCCGATGAAGTAGACGGTCATGCTTCCTCTTCCTTGGTGACGGACCACTGGGTGACCGGCATCGCCTGGCGCCAGCCGGTGAAGCCGCCGACGGGGACGGCGGTGGCGGTGGCGAGCCGGACCAGTTCGCCGCCGTGGCGGCGGTGGCGGGCGGCGAGCACCGCCTCGGACTCCAGGGTCACGGTGTTGGCGACGAGCCGTCCGCCGGGGGGCAGCGCGGCCCAGCAGGCGTCGAGGAGGCCGGGGGCGGTGAGCCCGCCGCCGACGAAGACCGCGTCGGGCCGGTCGAGCCCGGCGAGGCCGTCCGGTGCGGCGGCGGTCACCACGCGCAGGGCGGGGACGCCGAGGGCGTCGGCGTTGCGGGCGATGCGGGCGGCCCGCTCGGGGGACTTCTCGACGGTGATCGCCCGGCAGTCGCGGTGGGCCCGCATCCATTCGACGCCGATGGAGCCGGAGCCGCCGCCGACGTCCCAGAGGAGTTCGCCGGGCGCGGGGGCGAGGGCGGCGAGCGTGGCGGCGCGCACGTACCGCTTGGTGAGCTGCCCGTCGTGCTCGTACGCCTCGTCGGGGAGTCCGGGGACGGTGCCCAGGCGCAGGGTGCCGGGGTCGCGGACGCAGTCGAGGGCGAGGACGTGGAGGGCGTCGGTCCGTTCGTGCGGCCAGTCGGCGGCGGTGGCGTCGAGGAGCCGTTCGCGGGGGCCGCCGAGCTGTTCGAGGACCCGGACGCGGGTGCCGCCCCAGCCGGTGTCCCGGAGGAGGGCGGCGACCAGGGCGGGGGTCCCGGGGCCCTCGCCGAGGACGAGGAGGCGGCGTCCGGGGTGGAGCGCGGCGGAGAGCGCGGCGAGGGGCCGGGCGACGAGGGAGACGGTGTCGACCGCGTCCAGGGGCCAGCCGAGGCGGGCGCAGGCGTACGAGACGGAGGAGGGGTGTGGGTGGACGCGCAGCCGGTCGGCGCCGACGGCCCCGGCGAGGGTGCGGGCGATGCCGTGGAAGGAGGGGTCGCCGCTGGCGAGGACGGCGACGGCGCGGCCCTCGTGGGCGGCGAGCAGTCCGGGGACGGCGGGGCGCAGCGGGGAGGGCCAGGCGACGCGTTCGCCGGGGCAGTCGGCGGCGGGGAGCAGTCCGAGCTGACGGGGGGCGCCGAGGAGGACCTCGGCGGAGCGCAGGACGCGGCGGGAGGCCTCGGGGAGCCCGTCCCAGCCGTCCGCGCCGATTCCGACGACGTGTATCGCACCGTTCACGTCGGGGACTCTACGGGAGGGGGCCCAGGTGGGAGGGGTGACGGGGGGGGCGACGGCCCTCACCCCGGCCCTCACCCGGGTCCGCACCCGGGCCTCACTGCGGGTCCACCCCGGACCTCGCTCCGGGTCTGCCCCGGGCCTCACCCTGGGTCCACCTCTGATCTCCCTGCGGGGTCCGCCCCGGATCTCCTTCCGGGTCCCCCGGGCCTCTCACCGGGTCCACCCCGGGTACGCCCGGCCGCGCGAGGGGCCCGGCCTGGGCGGGGGCCCGGCTCCCCGGTCCGGCCCGTCCCGGTCGGCGCGCACGCGCCCCCGTGTCACTTCTGGGCGTTCTGGCCCACGTAGAAGAGGATCCAGACGAAGCCCGCGAAGGCGTGCGTGGCGAAGACGTACACGAAGACGCGGAGCATCACCCCGCGTTCCTTCCAGCGCTCCTGATCGGTCACGCGGTCCAGCGTACGGGCCGCGCCCCTTTCGGCCGTACGGACCGCGACCCGGCCGCCGCACCGGCCACGGCTCGGCCACCACCCAGGCCGCGATCAGTCCTCCGCCCGCCCTCCGTACCGTACGGAACCCGCCTCCGCACCGGCCGGAACCCGGCCCCCGTACGACCGGAAGGGTCCTGTCGTACGGGGTGGCGCGCGGGCCGGAATAGGGGGAGGGGTGGCACCGTTGGACGAGATGGTTTAAGATTCAACCAAGAACCGCGAGAGACCCGCCGACCACGGGGAGCGCGGAGACCAGGAAGGCGAGAGGTGAGCACGATGCAGTTCGGGATCTTCACCGTCGGCGACGTGACGACCGACCCCACCACCGGCCGCACCCCCACCGAGCACGAGCGCATCAAGAACACCGTCGCCATCGCGCTCAAGGCGGAGGAGGTCGGGCTCGACGTCTTCGCGACCGGCGAGCACCACAACCCGCCGTTCGTGCCGTCCTCCCCCACCACCCTCCTCGGGCACATCGCCGCCCGCACGGAGAACCTGATCCTCTCCACCTCCACCACCCTCATCACCACCAACGACCCGGTGAAGATCGCCGAGGACTACGCGACCCTCCAGCACCTCGCCGACGGCCGCGTGGACCTGATGATGGGGCGCGGCAACACCGGCCCGGTCTACCCGTGGTTCGGCCAGGACATCCGCCAGGGCATCCCGCTCGCCATCGAGCACTACGCGCTCCTCCACAAGCTGTGGCGGGAGGACGTGGTGGACTGGGAGGGCAAGTTCCGCTCCGCCCTCCAGGGCTTCACCTCCACCCCGCGCCCGCTCGACGGCGTCCCGCCGTTCGTCTGGCACGGCTCCATCCGCTCCCCGGAGATCGCCGAGCAGGCCGCCTACTACGGCGACGGCTTCTTCGCCAACCACATCTTCTGGCCCAAGCAGCACACCGAGAAGATGGTCCGCCTCTACCGGCAGCGGTACGCCCACTACGGCCACGGCACCCCCGAGCAGGCGATCGTCGGCCTCGGCGGCCAGGTCTTCCTGCGGAGGAACTCCCAGGACGCGGTACGGGAGTTCCGCCCGTACTTCGACAACGCGCCGGTCTACGGCCACGGCCCCTCCCTGGAGGACTTCAGCCGCGAGACCCCGCTGACCGTCGGCTCGCCGCAGGAGGTCATCGAGCGGACCCTGTCCTTCCGCGACTACGTGGGCGACTACCAGCGCCAGCTGTTCCTGGTCGACCACGCGGGACTGCCGCTCAAGACGGTCCTCGAACAGCTCGACCTGCTCGGCGAGGAGGTCGTCCCGGTGCTCCGCAAGGAGTTCGAGGCCCTGCGCCCCGCCGACGTCCCCGCCACCGCCCCGCTCCACCCCGCCGTCACCGGCGGCCCCGCCACCACGAAGGAGGCATGACACCGTGCGCACCCTGAAACTGGTCGCCGTCTCGGCGGGCCTCAGCTCGCCGTCCTCCACCCGGCTGCTCGCCGACCGGCTCCTCCAGGCCGCCCGGTACCGGCTGGCCGAGCGGGAGTACGCCGTCGACGTCCAGGTCGTCGAACTCCGCGACCTGGCGGTGGACATCGCCCACCACCTCGTCACCGGCTTCCCCTCGGAGCGGCTCCAGGAGGCCATCGACGAGGTGACCGGCGCGGACGGGGTCATCGCCGTGACCCCGGTCTTCACCGCCTCCTACAGCGGTCTGTTCAAGTCGTTCTTCGACCTGATCGACCCGGCCGCGCTCACCGGCACCCCGGTCCTGATCGGGGCCACCGGCGGCACCGCCCGGCACTCGCTCGTCCTCGACCACGCCCTGCGACCGCTCTTCGCCTATCTGCGGGCCCTCGTCGTCCCGACCGCCGTCTACGCGGCCTCGGAGGACTGGGGCAGCGGCGGCGACGAGTACACCGAGGGGCTGCCCGCCCGCGTCACCCGCGCGGGCACCGAGTTCGCCGAGGCCGTCGCGGCCCGCCCGGAGCGCGCGGCGGACGACGAGGAGGTCGTCCCCTTCGAACGGCAACTGGCCGACCTCCGCCTCGATTGAGCGGTTTGTTACGTTGGTGGCGCATGGTTCATATGTGCCGTACAGCGAACGGAGGTCGGCGATGGCCGGCAGGATCGTGGTGGGCGTGGACGGATCGGCGCCTTCCCTGAAGGCGCTGAGGTGGGCGGCCCGGCAGGCGGCCCTCACCGGGGACACGCTGCAGACGGTGATCGGCTGGGAGTACCCGGCCTCGTGGGCGACGCTCGTGCCCGGCGTACCGGCGGAGTTCGACCCCGAACGGCTCGCCCGGCAGATCCTCGACGAGTCCCTGTCCTCGACGCTCACCCCGGAACAGGCGGCCCCGGTCGTCCGGACGGTCGTGGGCGGCAACGCCACCCAGGCGCTCCTCGACGCGGCGCGCGGCGCGGAGCTCCTCGTCGTCGGCGACCGGGGCTACAGCGGCTTCAAGGCCGCCATGCTCGGCTCGGTCTCCACCCATGTCACCCAGCACGCCCCGTGCCCGGTGGTCGTGGTCAGGGGCGGCGCCGAGGACTGAACGGCACGGCGGGGCCCCTCGCGCGAGGGGCCCCGCCGCCGTGTCTCCGGCCGGTCCGCGTCAGTACGGCGCGGGGCGGCCCTGGGCGTCCTCGTGGGTGTAGAAGAGGTAGTACGCCGCCGCCGTCGTGACCACGGCGAACGCCAGGCCCAGGCCGCTGGAGGACAGCACGCTGGCCCCGGAGAGGCTGAACAGGAAGCCGACCGCGCCGCCGGTCAGCACGCCCCAGGCGGCGGCCCGCGGCTCACGGGGCAGCGCCCTGCCGTACCGCCGGAGCGTGTGGATGCCCACCGTCAGGACCACGGCCGAGATCAGCCCCAGCCACAGCTGCCCCAGGGTCGTCGGGCCGCCGTGCCGGGCCACCGTCGCCGCGTACAGGCCGTACAGGACACCGGTGACGGCCGGGAACACCCAGCCGTGCACTCGGAACGGGCGCCTCACCGGCGTCGCTGCGTGTGCGGCCATGGCAAGCTCCTTCGTCTCGCCCCCCTGCTGCGGTCCCGCACCCTCCAGGTCACACCCGCGTCCCGGCCCGCGCAAGTGGATCAGCCGGCGGGCCGCACGGCCACCGCGTCGATCTCGTAGAGCATCCCGGGCAGGGCGAGCGCCGCGACCCCGCTGAGGGTCTGGGCGGGCAGCCGGTCACCGAAGTGCGCGCGCAGCGCCGCGCCCAGGACCTCCAGTTTGGCCAGGTCGTGCCCGACGACGTACGAACCGAGCCGGACGACGTGCTCCGGGCCGAGCCCGACCCCTTCCAGGGCCTGCCGCAGCCGGGTCAGCGACAGCTCGACCTGGTCCGCGAAGTCCCCGGGGACGGGCGCGCCGGTGGCGTCGGAGGCGTACTGCCCGGCGATGAAGACGAGTTCGCCGGGTGCGGAGACGGCGTGCGCGTATCCGAAGGGGGTGGGGTCGTGGAGGGTGCCGGGGTTGGTGATGACCCGCCCGTCGGCGGGGGCGGTGCCGGGGGCGGTGACGGCGGACCCGGCGGGGGTGCCGGTCGCGGGGGGCTCGGCGGAGGTGCCGGTCGAGGGGGTGGAAGCGGTCGCGGTGGTGCCGGTGGTGGTCCGGTCGGTCATGCGGGGTCGTCCCTTCCTGTTCGGTCCCGGGAATCCTTGTCCGGTCCCGGGCGCCCGGACCGGTACGGCCCGGACGGCGGCGCGTCGGGCAGCCTACGGCCGGGGTCCGACAACGCGGACCGGCTCCGCCCCTCACCCGTACGGACCAGGTGGACGGTCGGAAACGGCCGGACGCTCGCACGATGAGGAGCATGAGCCAGAACACCGCGCCTCCGCGCGAACCGAAGAAGTCCGCCTCGGGTGCCTGGGCGGCGGGCGGCACCCTCTTCGCGGGTGTCCTCATGCTGGTCACCGGATTCCTGGACATCTTCCAGGGCATCGCGGGCATCGCCGAGGACGACGTCTACGCCCGCGTCGGCGACTACGTCTTCAAGTTCAACCTGACCACCTGGGGCTGGATCCACCTCGCCCTCGGCGTGGTCGTCGCCATCGCCGGCTACGGCATCCTCAAGGGCGCCGAATGGGGCCGGGTCGCCGGTATCTCCCTCGCCTCCCTCAACATCGTCATGCACTTCCTCTTCCTGCCCTACCAGCCCTGGTGGGCCCTCTTCTCCATGGCCATCTCGGTCTTCGTGATCTGGGCGCTGGCCACCGACGAGTCGTACGGCGGGGACACCGCGAGGCCCTGAGACGGCCCCCGCGCGGTCGTCCGAGAGGAGATCCCATGAGACGCACCACCGGCATCACCCTGGCCCTCACCGCCACCGCCGCGCTCGCCCTCACCGGGTGCGACGCCGCCAAGGACGCGGCGGGCAGCGCCCTCTCCTCCGCCACGGCGGCCGTCGCCTCGGCCGCCCAGGAGACGATGGACAAGGTCAAGGACGGGGTCAACGCCACCGGCGACGTGAAGGCGGGCGCCACCCGCGCCGACGGGGACCGCACGGTCGCCGACATCACCGCCACCAACCCCAAGGACAAGGCCGCCGACTACACGGTCATGGTGACCTTCCGGGACACCGACGGGAACTACCTCGACTCGGTCGTCCTGAACATCGACGGAGTCCCGCCCGGCCAGTCCAAGTCCGGTACGGCCCGCAGCAACCGGACGCTGTCGGGCGCCACCAAGGCGGAGATCGCCCAGGCCCTGCGGCACTGACGGCACGGGCCGCGTCCGGGCCGCGTCCGGGCCGGTCCCGCCGGTCTCGACCTGCGCGGACCGCGCCGATCGGCCACGCTGGAAGGCATGGACAACGAGGAGATCCTGGACGACATCGGCTCCCTCGTGGAGGAGGAGCGGGCCCTGCGGGCCCGCTCGGGCGGTCTCCTCCCCGAGGAACGGGCCCGCCTCACCGAGCTGGAGGTCCGTCTGGACCAGTGCTGGGACCTGCTGCGGCAGCGCCGCGCGAAGAGCGAGTTCGGCGAGAACCCGGACACCGCCGCCGTCCGCCCGGCCACCGAGGTCGAGTCCTACCGCAACTGACGTGCTCGCGGTGGCCCGCCCGTCCGGGCCCTCGGCCCTGAGGGCGCCTATCGGGTCGACCCGGCGGTGTCGGTCCCGGCCGCGTCGGTCCCGTCGGTGTCCGTCCCGGCCGCGTCGGTCCCATCGGTGTCCGTCCCGGCGGTGTCGGTCCCGGCCGCGTCGGTCCCGTCGGCCTGTCCGCCGCCGAAGACCTCCCCGACGATCCTCAGCACCGCCGTCTGGAACGCCGCCGCCATGGACAGCCCGGCGTCGTCGACGTAGTTCACCGCGGCGGTCAGGGTCCTGCTGCCGTCGGGCGTGCTGTACATCAGTGCCGCGTGGCCCGCGATGCCGCCGTTGTGGGTGATGACCGTGCCGCCGTCGCCCGTGTCCTGCACCATCACGCCCAGGCCGTATCCGGCCTTGGGGTGCGGGTCGCACATCTCGGCCAGCAGCGGGGCCGGCAGGAGCTCGCCGCCGGTCAGCGCGGAGATGAACGTGTGGAGGTCCCGGGTCGTGGAGATCATGTCTCCGCCGGTGGAGATCCAGGAGGGGTTCTGGCGGGTGACGTCGACGGTCTCCTCCCTGCCTCCGTCCTCGTACCGGTAGTAGGCGTGGGCGTACGGCTCGGGGAGCTCCGTGCCGGTCTCCGGCAGCAGGGTGTCCGACAGCCCGAGCGGCTCCAGGACCAGCCGCCGCATCTCCTCGGGGAGCGAGCGGCCGGTGACCTTCTCGACCAGCAGCCTGGCCAGCACGTAGTTGGTGTTGGAGTAGTTCCAGTCCGTCCCCGGGCTGAACCGCGCGGGCTTGGACAGCGCCAGCCGTACGAGCTCCTCGGGCCGGTAGGTCCTGAACCGGCCGTCCACCCACTCCTGGCCCGCGGTCGTGGCGGCTATCCCCGGTACGAACGTCCCGTCCTCGTAGTACTCGCCGGTGAAGTTGAACACCCCGCTGGTGTGCTGGAGCAGCATCCGTACCGTGATCTTCGGGTCCAGCCCGAACTCGGGCAGGTGGTCGGCCACCGGGGCGTCCAGCTCGATCAGGCCCTCGTCCACCAGCTTCAGCACCACGGTCGCGGTGAAGGTCTTGGTGCTGCTGCCGATCCGGACGTGTCCGTCGACCGGCGGCTTCGCGGTCCCGCCCAGCTCGCGGACCCCGGCGCTGCCGACCCACTCCCCCCGCTCGTCGTGCACGCGCATCGTCACGCCGGTGATGCCGGACGCGACCATCTCCTCGATGGTCTTCTGCAGCTCGGGACGGTCCTGGCCGGTGAGGGTGAGAGACATGGTGGCGTGTGCTCCTTGAGGTCTGTGACGAGGTCCGGCGCCGGGGGAGGACGGTGGCGACCGGGGTGGGGACAGCGGACTTCCGTACCGCTCTCCCCTTCGGCTCAACGTTTCCGACAAGAGAAACGCTACGTTGCGTTCGCCATTCCGGCAATGATCGAGTTGCGCGTGATCGACATCAATGCAGGTCAAAGCCGTAAAATCATTGCAACGACGCTCAAGGCTAATGCAACACCCTCCTCGCGAGCGTTGCAATGAATTGAGGATGAACGCTATGGGGGGGGAGACAGCCGGGGCCCACGACGCGAGGCGGCGCGAACCGACACGAGCCGACGCGCGGATCACACCGCCCGCTCGACGGCCACGCCACCGACGCCGCCACCGACGTCGACGACAACACCGCCGCCACCGCCACCGCCACCGCCACCGCCACCGCCACCGATGACAACGCCGCCGCCGCCACCGCCCACGACGATCTCCACGGACGACCCGCGACGTACGTTGGGGACATGGCACGCCCCGCAGCCCCCGTCCGGCTCAGTCCCCCCGCCTGGCTCACCGCCGGGCTGCGTCCGGCCCCCGCGCCGATCCCCTGGGCCGCCGTCCTGCGCGCCGCCGTCGCCCTGTCCGCGCCGCTCGCCGTCGGGCTCGCCACCGACCGGCCCGCCTACGGCGCGCTCGTCTCCATGGGCGCCCTCTCCGGCGTCATCGGCGACACCGCCGACGCCTACCGGATGCGGATCTTCAACATCGCCGTGCCGCAGCTCTTCGGCGCCGTCGGCGTCACCCTCGGCACCCTCGTCTTCGGCCACGGCTGGCTCGCCGTCGGAGCCCTCACCCTGGTCGCGCTCGTCTCCGGGATGATCTCCTCGATCGGCGCGGTCGCCTCCGTCTCCGGCCTCCTGCTGCTGCTCAACGCCGTCGTCGGCGCCGGACTCCCGATGCCCGACCCCTGGTGGAAGGCCCCGCTCCTCCTCACCCTCGGCGGCCTCTTCGTCCTCGTCCTCACCCTGCTCGGCTGGCCCTTCCGCCGCGCCGCCCCCGAACGCGCCGCCGTCGCCGCCACCTACCGCACGGTCGCCGAGCTGTACGACGCCACCGGCACGCCCGCGTACGACGAGAGACGGCAGGCCGTCACCGCCTCCCTCAACCAGTCCTACGACCTCGTCCTCGCCCGCCGCGCCCGCCAGCACGGCCGCGCGCCCTCCCTGGTCCGGCTGCTCGCCCAGCTCAACGTGGTCATCCCGCTCGTGGAGGCCGCCCCCGCCGCCCACCTCAGGGCACTGCTCCACGGCCCGCTGTCCCCCGCCGTCCCGGCGGCCGTGCGCGACCTCGCCGCCGCCGTCGAGGAGGGCCGCACCGGCGCCCCCGCACTCGAACTGCCCGCCCCCGAACGGCCCGCCGAGAAGGCCGTCGACCACGCCCTGCGGCACGCCGCCACCGTCGTCCACCAGGCCGAACCCGATCTGTACGACGTCGGCGACCGGCTCGGCGGGCCCGCCGCGCTCCGGGTCAGGGTCCGCCGCACCGCCCGCGCCGTCCTGCTCTCCGAGGCGTCCTGGCGGTACGGCCTGCGGCTCGCCCTCTGCATCGGCCTCGCCCAGGCCCTCGTCTCGCTGATCGCCGTCCCCCGCTCCTACTGGGTGGCGCTCACCGTCACCTTCGTCATGAAGCCCGACTTCGGCTCGGTCTTCTCCCGCGCGGTGCTCCGCGCCCTCGGCACCGCCGTCGGCCTGGTCCTCGCCGCGCTCGTCCTCGCCGAAGTCCCCCGGGGCTGGTGGGACGTGCCCGTGATGTGCCTGCTCGCCGCCCTCATCCCGGCGTTCTCCGTGAAGGGGTACGCCTTCCAGACGGCGGCCATCACCCCGGTCATCCTGCTGCTCTCCGACACCCTCAACCAGCAGGGCTTCGACCTGGTCCTGCCCCGGCTGTACGACTCCCTCATCGGCTGCGGCATCACGCTGATCGCCGGATACCTGCTGTGGCCCGAGTCCTGGGGCACCCGCGTCGGCGACCGGCTCGCGGACTCCGTCGCCGACACCGCCGCCTATGTGGCGTGCGCCTTCGGCGGCCCCCCGGGCGACCAGGGCGAACGGCTGCGGGCCCGGCGCAAGCTCTACCGCGATCTGTCCACGGTCCGCTCCGAGTTCCAGCGGGCCCTCACCGAACCGCCGCCCACCGGCCCCCGCGCCGCCGCCTGGTGGCCGCTGGTCGTCGCCGTCGAACGGATCGTGGACGCCACCACCGCCGCCCGCATCCGCGTCCACCACGGCGCCCCGGCCCCCGACCCCGACGAGGTCGCCGCCGTCACCCGCGAACTGCGCGAACTCGCCGACGGACTGCGCGGCACGGACACCCTCTTCGCGGTCCGCGCGGAACTCCCCGGCGACGACGACGGCGTCCTCGCCCCGGTCCGGGGAGAGGTCCGCGCGGCCCGCGCCATCGCCGGTCCCGACCTGCGGTGAACCCTCCCCCGGAGACGCACGGGCGGACGGACCGGTGGTCACCGGACGGAACCCTCCCCACCGCCGTTACCCCACGCCACCCGGGCGACTACGATGCGCTCGATTCACCGTGCTCCGCGCCCGCCGCCCTCGGCAACCGGACGGTCGGGCGCGCCACTTCGCCCTGCCCCACCCCCGCGCCCCGAGGACCACGCCATGCGCACCACGACGAACAGAGGGCTCCAGCCCAACGTCCTCGGCACCTTCGACACCATCGTCATGGCCGTCGCGGGCAGCGCGCCCGCCTACTCCCTCACCGCGACCACCGCCGTCCTCTTCGGCACCGTCGGCTACGCGGGCCCCGCCGCCCTGCTGTACTGCGCGATACCCATGTTCGGCATCGTCCTCGCGTACGCCCGGCTCGGCCGGATCGACGTCAACGCCGGCGCGGGCTACTCCTGGGTGGGCCGCACCCTCCACCCCTTCCTCGGCTTCCTCTCCGGCTGGGCCCTCGTCTTCGCCGCCACCGTCTTCATGGTGGCCGGTTCGCTGCCCGCCGGGTCCCTCACCCTCGCCCTCGTCGACCAGGACCTCGCCGACGACACCGTGCTCTCCGCCGCCGTCGGCGCGGGCTGGTTCCTGATCATGCTGCTCGTCGTCCTCGGCGGCGCCCGGCTCACCGTACGGGCCCAACTGATCATGTCCGGCACCGAGATGCTGATCCTCGGCGGGTTCGTGCTCGCCGCCCTCGCCCACCGGGGCGGGGCCACCGCCTTCGACTGGTCCTGGTTCGGCCTCGACGGCTTCGACAGCACCCACGGCTTCGCCGCCGGGGCGCTCATCGCCGCCTTCTACTACTGGGGCTGGGACGTCACCAGCAACCTCAGCGAGGAGACCCGCGACAGCAGACGCACCGCGGGACTCGCCGCCCTCGTCGGCGTCGGCTTCGTCTTCCTCCTCTTCGTGACCTTCACCGTCGCCGTGAACGTCCTGCTGAGCGCCGAGGAGATCAAGGACGCCGGGCCCAACGTGCTCGCCGTCCTCGGCCAGGAGATCTGGCCCGGCGTCGGCGGGAAGCTCCTCCTGATCGCCGTCCTGCTGTCCACCGTCGCCACCCTGGAGACCACCCTCATCCAGGTCACCCGCTCGCTCTTCGCGATGGGCCGCGACCGGACCCTGCCCGCCGCGCTCGGCACGGTCCACCCCCGCTGGAACACCCCGTGGGTCGCGGTCGTCGCCGTCGGCGCCGCCGCCCTCCTGCTGTTCGCGGCAGCCGCCGCCGCGGGCTCCCTCCAGCAGATCCTCCGCGACGCCGTCTCCGCCATCGGACTCCAGATCGCCTTCTACTACGGGCTCGCCGGGATCGCCGCCGTCGTCGCCTACAAGTCGCTCCTGCTGCGCTCCGTACGGAACCTGGTCCTGGGCGGGCTCTGGCCGCTGCTCGGCTCCGGGTTCATGCTGTGGGCCTTCGTCCAGTCCCTCGGCTCCCTCTCCACCACCGCCCTCACCATCGGCCTCGGCGGCCTCGCCCTCGGCCTCGTACCGCTGACCGTGTACTGGCGCAAGGGCAGCGACTACTACCGTCCGGCCCGGCTCGACGCGGTCGCCGCGCTCGCCGCCGCCGCCGAGGGCTCGGGACCGGCGGGCCGCCCCCGCGACGGCGGTCGAGACAAGAGCTACGCCACCGACTTCTGACCCCGCCCCCGACCGGACGGGAACGACGGAGGCCCACCGCCCCGCCGGAGGCACAACCGGAGCCCGCCACCACGCATCTGACAGGACGTAAGCCGAACCGGAGGAGGTCGTCCCGATGGCCGTACGCCGACGCTCACGCACGGCACGTACGACACGCTTCGCGCCCGACTTCGACCCGGACTTCGGGGACCGCGCGCTGACCGAGGCCCGCCACGACATCGTCATCGGCCGCTGGCAGGGCGTACGGGACCTGCTCGCCGCCACCGGCGGCCACTGGGCGCGCCGCACCCACCGGCTGCGGCTCCTGTCGCACGCCGCCGCGGGCAGCTCCACCGTGGAGACCTGGCGGGCCGCCGAACCGGGCAACCCCGACGCGGCCGTGCTGCGCGCCGCGACCGAGGTCGTCCGGGTCTTCGACGCGGCCATCGCCGCGGGCCGGGGCGCCGCGATCGACCGGGCCCGGATCGACGCGGCCGTCATCGCCTGCCGGTGCGCCGCCGAGGCGGCCCCCGCCGACCCCATGCCGTGGGTGTCGCTGCTCTCCGTCGCCCGGCTGTACGAGGGCGGGGTGCCGCGCCGGGAACTGCGGCACTGGTTCGACGAGTTGCGGCGCCGCGACCCGTACAACACGGAGGGCCACATCCAGGTGCTCCGCTACTGGTCGGCGCGGTGGCACGGGACGCACGGCAGCATGTACGACTTCGCCCGCGACGCGGCGGGCGTCGCGCCGCCCGGCTCCCCGCTGCCGGTGCTCGTGCAGGTCGCCCGGGTCGAGGAGTACCGGTACATCGCGGACGGCGCGCTCGGACGCGGTCCGGTGCGCGGCTTCGACCAGCACTGGAAGCACGAACTCGCGGTCACCGAGCTGCGCCGGACGTACGCGCGCTGGATCGGCGGCCGGGAGCCCGGCCTGCCGGTCGCCCCGGAGGAGGTCGGCGACCTCAACTTCCTCGCGCACGCGGCCTGTTACGCGGGCCAGGTGGAGATCGCCCGGGAGCTCCTCGGGATGCTCGGGACCCGGGCGGCGTGGGTGCCCTGGGCCTACACCGGGGACCCCGAGGAGCAGTTCGTACGGTTCAGGGAGGGCCTGGGGACGGAGTGAGGCGCTCCGCCCCGGGGCCCTCCGGTGGTCCCGTCCGGGCCCGGGGGCCCGGAGGCTCAGACGCCGATGTCGTCGCCGTCCGTACGCCAGACCGCCACCACCGACGGGCGGACGATCTTCCCAGGGCCGTCGGGCCAGACCGAGGCGGGCTTCTCGACGGAGGCGCCGTCGATCTCGCCCGGGTGCTGCACCGCGACCAGGACGCGCCGGTCCTGGACGATCGGGCCGCAGGTCTCGGCGCCCCTCGGCACGGTCAGGAACTGCTTCAGCTCACCGCGCCGCTCGCCACGGGTGGCGACGCCGAACAGCCCGTCGTGCGAGCCGAGCTGGTTGCCGTCGGTGGAGATCCACAGGTTGCCGTGCGGGTCGAAGGCCACGTTGTCCGGGCAGGAGATCGGGGAGACCTTGTCCTTGGGGAATCCGGCGAAGTACGTGGACGGGTCGTCCGGGTCGCCCGCGACCAGGAAGAGGCGCCAGGCGAAGCCGTCGGAGGCCGGGTCGTCCCAGTTCTCGGCGAGTTCCAGGATCTGGCCGTGCTTGTTGAGGTTGCGCGGGTTGGCCTCGTCGGCGGGGGCCTTGCCCGGCTTGCCACGGTCGGAGTTGTTGGTGAGCGCGACGTACACCCGGCCGGTGCGCGGGCTGGGCTCGACGTCCTCGGGGCGGTCCATCTTCGTCGCGCCGACCTTGTCACCGGCGAGGCGGGTGAAGACGTACACCTCCTCGGCGGTCATGCCGGGGACGTGGCTGACGTTCCCGGTGGCCAGCGGGATCCAGCTGCCGGTGCCGTCGAACTCGCCGTCGTCCGGGAGCTTGCCGGTGCCGTCGATCTCGGCCGCCGGGGAGTCGCCGGTCAGCTTGGCCACGTACAGCGTGCCCTCGTCGAGCAGGGTCAGGTTGTGCTCGCGGGCACCGCGCGAGTTCCCCTTCCGCATCCGCTTCGAGGAGACGAACTTGTAGAAGTAGTCGAAGCGCTCGTCGTCGCCCATGTAGACGACGGGACGCCCGTCCTCGGTGAGCCGGGGCTGCGCGGCCTCGTGCTTGAAGCGGCCGAGCGCGGTGCGCTTGCGGGGCGTGGAGTCGGGGTCGTACGGGTCGAGCTCGACGACCCAGCCGAAGCGGTGGACCTCGTTCGGCTCCCGCTTCAGGTCGAAGCGCCCGTCGAACCGCTCCCACTTGCGCTCGCTGGCCCCGGTGCCGACGCCGTAGCGCTTGTCCGTGGCGCTGGAACCGTTGGCGAAGTACTGGTTGAAGTTCTCCTCGCCGTGCAGGGTCGTGCCCCACGGGGTGGTGCCGCCCGCGCAGTTGTTCAGCGTGCCGAGGACCCTGCGGCCCGTCGGGTCGGCGGAGGTGCGCAGCAGGGCGCCGCCCGCGGCGGGGCCGGTGACCTCGAAGCGGCTGGTGGTGTGCAGCCGCCGGTTGAGGGGGTGGCGGGTGACCGGGGTGAGCCTGCCGGTACGGCGCTCCTCCTGGACGACGAGGACCGACAGACCGTGCGCGGCCCAGGCGATCTCGGCCTGCTCGCGGGTCGGGTTCGCGGGGTCGTAGCCGCGGAACATCAGGACCTCGTCGGTGTACTCGTGGTTCGCCACGAGGACCTGGCGGCCGTGCTCGCCCGGCAGCGGCAGCAGCGAGAGGAAGTCGTTGTTGTAGCCGAACTGACCGGCCTGGGCCTTCGCCGACTGCTTCTCGGAGTCGAAGGCGGGCGCGCCGCGCAGGATGGGCTCGCCCCAGCGGACGACCACGTTCTGGGCGTACCCGGCGGGGACGGTGACCCGGTCGGCGGTGTTGGGGGCGACCGGGCTGAAGCGCAGGCCCCGGGCGCCGTCGGCCTTGCCGTGACCGTGGCCGTGGCCCTTGCCGTGACCGGTGGGCGCCTGCGGGAGGGCGGACGCCTCGGGGGCGGTGCCGAGGGCCAGGGCCCCGCCCGCGGCGGAGGCCACCGTCACGACGGCGGCGGCGCGCAGGGCGGAACGGCGGGAGAGGGCACCGGCGATGATGTCGCCGACGTACTCGTTGGCACTGGTGTTGGGCACCTCCTGGAAGCAGGCGTCCCCGCAGCGGTACCGGCAGGTGAGGGCGGAACGGCCGCCCCCGTGCGGGTTGGTGCTCAACAGCGGCAGCAGTCTGCGCACGTCGTCCTCCTCCGGCGCACACCGCGCCGACATGGTGTCGGGTTCTCTCGGCCGTGACGCTAGGTGCGCGTCTCTGCCCGGGGACGGCCGTGGGGTGAACACCGGATGAATGCGCGACAACCGGGGACGACCGGGTCATCGGCGGGGGACGGGACGGCCGCTAACCTTACGTGTCCGCCCTGGCCAGGGATGAACGTCCCGAAACGCCCAGTACGGACATTCACAAGCACTCCACTCATGCGAAAGGCTTCGCCCATGGGTATTCGGAACATGCTGCGCAAGGTGTTCGGCCGGGACCGCGAGGAGTCCCCTGCGGCCTCTGTCCCGTCCCAGACGCGTGAGACCCCCGAGGACACCCCGGAGGACGCGGCCCGCCGAGCGGCCGACGACCTGGTGTCGGCGTCCTTCGACAACCCCCAGATCCCGAAGGCCCGCACGGAGGAGCCTCCGGCGGAGACGGTCACGGAGTCGCCCGCGGCGGCCGAGCCCGCACCGGCCACGGAGCCGGTCGCGTCGACCGAGCCCGCGGAGTCGCCTGCGGCGGCGGACGCGGGTCCCGAGGCGGAGAAGGCCGTGGCGGAGCCGGTTGCCGAGCCGGAGACGGCCCCGGCGGACCGGGCGGCGACCGAAACGCCTGTGGCGGAGAAGGCCGTTGAGTCGGACACGTCCGAGGCCGAATCCGGAGAGCCCGCGGCTGAGGCCGAGACGGCGGCTACGGCTGAGGCCGAACGGCCCACGGTCGAGGCGGAGTCGATCGCCGCCGAGGCGCCTGCGGCGAGCGCGCCCGTGAAGGCGGAGGCGGTGGCCGACGCGGACAGCGCCGAACCGCAGGAGGAGAGCGCCGAGTCCGCACCGCAGGAAGCGGTCGCGGAGCCCGAGGTGGCCGACACGGCGGAGGAGCCGGAGACCGCCGAAGCGGAAGCGCCCGACGCGGAGGCCGTGACCCCGGCGGACGCACCGGAGGCGGAGGCCGCCGAGGCGAAGAGCGGAACGGAGTCCGAGGCAGCGGCCGAGGACACCACCAAGGCGGAGGCACCCGACGCCGAGGCCGCGACCACGGCCGACGCACCGGAACCGGAGACCGCACCGGAGGAAGCGGTCGCGGAGGCCGAGGCGACCGACACAGCGGAGGCGCCCATCGCCGAGGCCCTGACCACGGCCGACGCACCGGAACCGGAGACCGCGCCCGTCGCCGAGACGGTCGAATCGGCCGAGGGCACGAAGGCGGAGCCCACCGAGTCCGCACCGGAGGCACTCGTCGCAGAGCCGACGGCCGAGTCCGACGAGACCCCGGCGCCGCCGGAGGCCGAGACCGACGCGCCGGAGCCGCAGGCCGAGGCCGGGACGGCGACGGACACCCCGGAGACGGCACCCGCCGAGGGCACCGCCACAGAGGCCCAGCCGGAGACCGAGCCGGAAGCACCCGTCGCCGAGGCGGCGGCCACGGAGACCGAAGCCGTAGCCGCCGACCCGGCGCCCGAGGCCGAGGCCGAGGCCGAGGCCGAGGCGCGGCAGGACCAGGCCGACGACGCCCCGGCCCCGCCGGAGGCGGAAGCGGCCGAGGTCCCCGAGATCACGGAGGCGGAGCCCACCGAGGCCACCACCACGAAGACCGAGCCGGAGACCGAGCCGGAGGCGCCCGCCGCCGAGGCGGAGGCCACGCCGGAAGCACCCGTCGCACAGCCGGAGGGCACGCCGGAAGCACCCGCCGAGGCGGCGGGCGAGGCGGAGGCGGGCGAGCCCGGCGAGCCGTCGGCGGAGTCCGACGAGAGCCTGGCGCGGCCGGAGGCCGGATCCGGCGCGGAGCCGGAGGCGCGGCCCGAGCCGGTCGTCCCGGTCGTCCCGGTCATCCCGGGCGTCCCGGCGGACGGGACCACCGGGACGACCGCCCCCGCCGGAGGCGGATCCGTCGCCCCGCACCTCGCGGACGCCTACGAGGCCGCCGGGGCGCGGCTGGCGAAGCAGGGGCTGGCCGGGCGCCGGGCCGCCGTGTACCTGGTGGTGGACCGTTCCGGTTCGATGCGCGGGTACTTCAAGGACGGCTCCGTGCAACGGCTCGCGGAGCAGGTGACCGCGCTGGCGGCGCACCTGGACGAGACCGCGACGGTGACGACGGTGTTCTTCTCGACGGACGTCGACGGCACGGTCGAGCTGACCCCGGAGACCCTGACCCCCACCCGGGTGGAGGAGGTCAACGCGACCCTGGGCCGACTGGGCCGGACGAACTACCACCGCGCGGTGGAGGAGGTCCTCGCCCACCACGCGAAGGCGGACCCGGCCCGTACGGCCCTGGTGGTCTTCCAGACGGACGGCGCGCCGGAGTCGAAGACGGCGGCGGCGCAGGCCCTGGCGGAGGCGGCGGACCGCCCGCTGCACTGGCGGTTCGTGGCCTGGGGCGAGGAGGACAACAAGGCCTTCGACTTCGTACGGAAGCTCGACGGCACTCCGCGTACGGGCACGTTCCTCGCGGGCACGACCCCCTCGGACACCGCGCACACCGCGTTCTACGAGGGGCTGCTGGCGGGCCTGGAGCTCTGAGTCCCGGGTCCTGACGGACGCGGCGGACACGACGGGGGCGGTGACCGGAAAGGGTCACCGCCCCCGTCGCCGTACCGGAGCGTCCGCCGGACCCCCACCCGCCCGGCGGCCGAGGTCACGGCCCGACCCCCGAAACCACGGCCCGACCGGCAAGGTCACCGCGCGGAGGCCCCGAAACCACCGCCCGACCGGCAAGGTCACCGCCCCGAGCTACTCGACCGGCAGGGTCACCGTCACCACCAGGCCGCCCCCCTCCCCGGCGGGCCGGGCGCGGGCCGTCGCCGTGCCGCCGTGGGCGGTGGCGATGGACCGGACGATGGAGAGGCCGAGGCCCGCGCCGGGCCCGGTGCGGTCGCGGCCCTCGCCGCGCCGGAAGGGTTCGAAGAGGGCTTCGACGCCCTCGGCGGGGACGACGGGCCCGGTGTTGACGACGGTCAGGATCCCGGCGGCTACCCGGACGGAGACGGTGCCGCCGGGCACGTTGTAGGCGACCGCGTTGGCGACGAGGTTCCGTACGAGGTGCCCGAGGAGGACCCGGCTGCCC
This sequence comes from Streptomyces sp. NPDC059247, assembly GCF_042754005.1. NCBI lineage: Bacteria > Bacillati > Actinomycetota > Actinomycetes > Kitasatosporales > Streptomycetaceae > Streptomyces > Streptomyces sp. NPDC059247. Next base: position 376,884 of record NZ_JBHYZW010000002.1, on the reverse strand, counting down.
CGGACGGTCCCGCCGTCCCCGGTGACGTCCGCGTCCGCGTGCTCCTCCCCGACGACCTCGCCGAGCGGCACGTCCTCGCGTTCGGCGAGCCCGCGCTCGCCCCGGGCGAGGAGCAGGAGCCCGTCGATGAGCCGTTCGCTGCGCCGGTTGGCGGCGAGGAGCACGTCCCGTACGGCGCAGTCGTCGTCCAGACCGATCTGGATCGCGGCGCGCTGGGTGGCGAGCGGGGTGCGCAGTTCGTGGGAGGCGTTGGCGATGAACCGGCGCTGGCTGTCGAAGGCGGTCTCCAGCCGCCCGAGGAGCGCGTCGATGGTGTCGCCGAGTTCCTTGAGCTCGTCGTCGGGCCCCCGGACGGCGATCCGGTCGTGCAGGGTGCGTTCGGAGAGGCGGCGGGCGCGGGCGGTCATCTCGTGGACGGGCCGCAGGGCGCGTCCCGCGGTCCACCAGCCGACGACGACGGCGCAGCAGGCGGTGACGAGCAGGCCGAGGGAGGACCACAGCAGCATCTGCTCGCCCACGGCCCGGCTGAGCTCGTCGCCGAGCGCGGCGATGTCCCCGCCGGGACCGACGGCACCGGGACCGGCACCCGCACCCGCACCCGCACCGGCACCGGCACCGGCACCGGCACCGGCACCGGCACCGGCGACGATCTCCTCGGTCGCGTCGACGGTCCCGGCGAGGACGAGCAGGTCGACGACGAGCAGCAGCAGCGCCCCGAGGACGAGGAAGGCGCCGCCGTAGACGAGGGCGATCCGGGTGCGGATGGTGGACCCGGAGCCGAGATAGGCGTCGTCGCGGGGGGTCACAGCGAGCGCCCCGGCCCGGGACGGGCACCCGCACGGAGGATCACAGCCGTCACAGCCGGTACCCGACGCCCTGGACGGTGCCGATCAGAGCGGGCTCGCCGAGCTTGGCGCGGAGCTTGCTCATGCAGACGCGTACGGCCCCGGTGAAGGGGTCGGCGTGGACGTCCCAGGCACGGTCGAGGAGCTGTTCGGCGGAGACGGCGGCGCCCTCGGCCTCCAGGAGGATCTGGAGGACGGTGAACTCCTTGGGGGAGAGGTCGAGGTCGCGCCCGTCGCGGTGGGCGGTCCGCCGGACGGTGTCGACGCGGAGCCCGTACCGCTCCAGGAGCGGGGGCAGCGGCGGGCGGGCGGCGCGGCGGCGCAGGGCGCGGACGCGGGAGACCAGCTCGGGGAAGTCGAAGGGTTTGCCGAGGTAGTCGTCGGCGCCGAGGTCCAGCCCGGTGACGCGGTCCTCGGTGGCGGTGGCGGCGGTGAGCATGAGGATGCGGGTGGGGGAGCCCGCGGCGACGAGCCGCCGGGCGACGTCGTCGCCGTGGACGCCGGGCAGGTCGCGGTCGAGGACGAGCACGTCGTACGGGTGGAGGGCGAGGTGGTCGAGGGCGGCGGAGCCGCTGTGGACGGTGTCGACGGCGAATCCGGCCCGCCGCAGGCCGATGGCGACGAGCGCGGCGAGGTCCCGCTCGTCCTCCGCTACGAGTACGCGCATGGCACCCATCCTCCCCGCGCCCGCGCCCCGGGTTCCGACCGGGGTTTATCGATGTGAGTGGATCTTCGTACGCCCGTTAGGATTTCGGCCATGGCGGCCACTGGATCCGAGAAGCGGGGGACGAAGGCGTTCTACGTCACGACCCCCATCTACTACGTCAACGACGCTCCTCACCTGGGCCACGCCTACACGACCGTCGCAGGCGACGTGCTCACGCGCTGGCACCGTCAGCGCGGCGAGAAGGTGTGGTTCCTCACCGGCACGGACGAGCACGGTCAGAAGATCATGCGCACGGCCGAGGCGAACGACGTCACGCCCCAGGCATGGTGCGACAAGCTCGTGGAGGAGGCGTGGAAGCCCCTCTGGGAGCACCTGGACATCGCGAACGACGACTTCATCCGTACGACGCAGAAGCGCCACACGGACCGCGTCCAGGAGTTCGTGCAGGACCTGTACGACAAGGACGAGATCTACAAGGGCGGCTACGAGGGCCCGTACTGCGTGGGCTGTGAGGAGTACAAGCTCCCCGGCGACCTCATCGAGGCCGAGGACGGCACGAAGCTGTGCCCGATCCACAAGAAGCCGGTGGAGATCCTCAAGGAGGAGAACTACTTCTTCAAGCTGAGCGAGTACGGCCCGAAGCTCCTTGAGTTCTACGAGGCGAACCCGGGCTTCATCCAGCCGGAGTCGGCGCGCAACGAGGTCGTGAACTTCGTCCGGCAGGGCCTTCAGGACCTGTCGATCTCGCGCTCGACGTTCGACTGGGGCATCCCGATCCCGTGGGACGACAAGCACGTCATCTACGTGTGGGTCGACGCGCTCCTGAACTACGCGACGGCCGTGGGCTACGGCGCGAACCAGGAGAAGTTCGAGGAGACGTTCCCGGCGGACGTGCACCTGGTCGGCAAGGACATCCTGCGGTTCCACGCGGTGATCTGGCCGGCGATGCTGATGGCGCAGGGCCTGCCGGTCCCGGGCCGGGTCGCGGCCAACGGCTGGCTGATGGTCGGCGGCGAGAAGATGTCGAAGTCGAACCTGACCGGCATCAAGCCGCAGGACCTGACCTCGCACTTCGGCGTGGACGCGTACCGCTGGTACTTCCTGCGGGCGATCGCCTTCGGCAGCGACGGCTCGTTCTCGTGGGAGGACTTCTCCGCGCGCTACACCTCGGAGCTGGCCAACGACTACGGCAACCTCGCCTCGCGCGTGGCGGCGATGGTCGGCAAGTACTTCGGCGGCGAGCTGCCCGCGTCGACGGCGGACGGCGAGGCCGAGACGGCGATCCACGAGGGTCTGGCGAAGGCCGTGGCGACGGCCGACGCGAAGATCGGCGAGGAGCTGGACTTCCAGGCCGGCATCCTGGCGATCTTCGACTTCGTGAAGCAGGTCAACGGCTACATCACGGAGCAGGAGCCGTGGAAGGTCGCGAAGGACGAGTCGGACGAGGGCCGGGCGCGTCTGGCGACGATCCTCTACACGGCTTCCGAGTCGCTCCGAGGGGTCGCGGTCCTGCTGAACCCGATCATGCCGGAGACCTCGCGCGCGCTGTGGGACTCGCTGGGCGCGGAGGCGTCCCTGGGCGCCCTGTCCGCCCAGCCGCTCCAGGACGCGGGCACGTGGGGCCGCCTACCGGCGGGCACGACGATCACGAAGGGCGCGGTGCTGTTCCCCCGCCTGGAGGAGAAGAAGGACTGACGTCCTCCCGTCACGGCTGTACGCCGAGGGCCGCCGCGCTTCCCCTGCCGGGGAGGTGCCGGCGGCCTTCGCCGTACCGGGAGTACCTCAGGCACCCACCGCATAGGCCACGAACCCGGCCCAGGCTCCGGTCCCGAGAGCGAGCCGGGGACCGCCGACGTCCTTGGAGTCACGGACGTGGACGACGGCGGGGGTGGCGGCGACCTCGACGCAGGAGTCACCTTCGCTGCCGCTGCTGTAGCTGCTCTTGAACCACACGAGGCCAGAGACGTCCCCGGCGGAGGTGCTGTGCGTCATGTCTCTCCTAGCAGTCCCTGGATGACGTCGGTGGACTCACAGGGCGTGAGGGCCTGAGTCCGGATGATGCCGTAACGCAATTCCAGGATACGGAGCTGCCGCAGGTCGGTCACCGGCCTTCCGTTGGCCACCGCCGGTGACCGTCCCACAGCCGAGCCGTCCTCGAACTTCAGCACCTCGATGGCGCCGTCCACACCGGCGTGCTCCTCGCGTGCCATCGGCATCACCTGAAGCTCCACCTGACGCAACTCCGCCACCTCCAGAAGGTGTTCCAGCTGACGCCGCAGCATCTCGCGCCCGCCCAAGGGGCGGCGGAGCGTCCACTCCTCCAGAACGAAACTCAGCTCGGGCGCGGGGTCCCGCTCGAACACCACTTTGCGGGCCACACGGGCCGCCATGTACCGCTCGACCTCATCCTCCGTGTACGCGGGACGCCGCATGAGAAGCAGCCCGCGCGCGTACTCGGGCGTCTGGAGCAGACCGTGCACGTTCAGCGGGTCGTACAGCTGCATTTCGACCGCGCGTGCCTCCGTCTTCGCCAGATCTCGAACCTTCTTGGGGTACCTGACCTTGGCGACGTCCTCCTTCATGGCCGCCAGCAGTCCGTCCGCTCCGAGGGCCGCGTCCGCCTTGTCCAGATACTCCGGGCGGGGAATCCGTTTCCCACCCTCGATCTTGTAGACGAGGTCTTCGCTGTATCCGATCGCATCGGCGAAATCGGCGGCCCGGATACCCACCGCTTCCCGCCGCAGCTTCAGTTGCCTGCCCACGGTGGCGATGACGGCGACACCCCAGTCGTCGTCCGGGTCGACCTCCCAGCTGCTTTCTTCCACCGACATCCCGCACTCCTCCGTCTGTCCTGTTTCAGCCCGCGGCCCCCTACCCGTGAAGGAGGTTCCGACAGACCGGACAACGGTGGACAAGCTCCGGACAGTCACCCTACGCATCGGCTGAGTCACTGTTCACGGTAGCCAGCGACGGCCACGCTCGGTGAGGTGAACCAGGAGAACACCACCCAAGTACCCGTGCCGACCGGCCATTTCACCGTCCTGCTCTCCCCCACCCCGCGCGGAGCGCGCCTCGCGCGGCTGCTCGCCGTGGAATGGCTGCGCGAGCAGGGGGTGTCGTACGGGGTGACGGAGGCGGCCCGCCACATCGTGGCCGAGCTGGCGGCGAACGCGGCGACGCACGGCAGGGTCGGGGGCCGCGATTTCCGTCTCGCCCTGCTGAATTCGCCCCGGACGCTCCGCATCGAGGTGACCGACACCCGGGCGGAGGTCCTTCCCACGCTCCCGATTCCAGCGCCGGAGGCGGAGTCCGGGCGGGGAATGCTGCTGGTGGAGGCGCTGGCGGACCGCTGGGGCGTGGACCTGGGACCCGTACCGCGAAAAACGGTGTGGGCGGAGCTCGACGTCCCCGCCGACCGGCGTCCGGAAGCCCGGTCGCCGGTGGCGCGGGCGGTCTCCTGAAAGAACCACCGGAGAGAAAGGAACCCCACCGGCCCCACCCTTTCCCTCCCGGGAACGCGCGTCACTCGCTCGGGTGAATATGCCCAACTGGGCTGGCTTTGGGGTGGGTTGTTTGATCTACGCTCTGCCCAACAGAGCCCAGACAGACGAAGGCCCCCGCCGGGACGGCAATCCCAGTGCGAGGGCCTGACCATCGCGAAGCAACACCTTCCGATGGCCCGACCACCAAGGAAGCAAACCCTTCCCGATGGACAGCCAAGACTTTAGCGCTCAGGCCCCCGCCCCGTCCCGTGGTGGGCCCAAGAACCACCCCTCCGGGGGGACTTCTCGCGGAGTCGTCCACGAGAACACCCCGCACACCACTCACTTCACGGTGGTGGGGAACCACCTCGCGCAGCACGGGGAGCTGTCGCTGACGGCCATCGGCCTGGCGACGCACATCCAGTCGCTGCCCGCCGGATCGCCCGTGGACATCAGGTCCCTGGCGGACCGCTTCCCGGAGGGCACGGCCCGGATCGCGGGGGGCCTGCGGGAGCTGGAGACCCACGGCTACCTGCGGCGCGGCAAGGAACGCACGGCGAGCGGCCGGGTCGTCACCCGCACGGTCTCGTGCAACCAGCCGGACCGTACGGGGGCGGGGCGCGGCACCCGGCCGAGGCCGGAACCGCCACCCCGGCGCACGGGGAACCAGGACCGCTCGAAGATCCCGCGCCGACGCCCGCAGAACCGGCCGGATGCCCCGGCCCGACGCGCGGAAACGGGGCCGGAGAAGCGGGCGCGATGGCCCGAGAGGCAGGCACAGTCGCTGTGGACCCGACCGCCCGGGAACGCGCCCCACCGCTCCGACCAGCGGGAACGGCCCCGGCGCAAGGCGCTGTCGGCCGTCCCGGCACCCGCGTACGCCACCCCTGACCTGCTGCGCACGGCGGTGGGGGTCCTGTCGGGGCTCCGCCAGGGCGACCCCCGCCTTCTGATCTCGGCGGCGGAGGCCGAGCACCTGGCGCCGGGGGTGGTCGCCTGGCTGGAGCGCGAGCTGCCGCCCGAGGCGATCCACCAGGCCCTGACCAGCGGTCTGCCGAGGGAGCCCCTGTACCGCCCGGCCGCCCTGCTGGCCCACCGGCTGACGGCGCGGTTGCCGCCGCTGCCGCCGTTCCGGCCGCCGGAGGAACGGCCGCCGCCCCCGTACCCCCTCCACAACTGCGACACCTGCGACCGGGCCTACCGAGGCCCGGAACCGGGCAAGTGCACATCCTGCCGAACCAAGGAAACCCATGGTCAGCTCACCACATGAGGCGATGCACCGGATCTTCCAGCACGACACCAGGCTGTTCAGCCGCCTGTCCGGACTGCTGGGGTTCTCGCTGCCGCCGCCCGTGGACGTCACCGTCCTGCCCACCGACCTCACCGAATCGGCCCCCGTCGAGCGCAGGGTGGACACCCTGTTACGGCTCGACAGCGCGCACGACGGCTCGCTGCTGCTGGCCATCGAGGCGCAGGGGAAGAAGGACCCGGCCAAACCGGCGAGCTGGGCGTACTACACCGCGTACCTCTGGACGAAGTACCGGCTGCCGACGGCGCTGCTCGTCGTGTGCCAGGACCGGGCGACGGCCGAATGGGCCGGTCGGCCGGTGAGCAGCGGGCCGCCGCACCTGCCCACACTGACCGTGCAGCCGGTCGTCGTGGGCCCCCACAACATGCCGGTGATCACCGACCCGGCCGAAGCGGGCGCCGACCTGGCGCTGACGGCTCTGTCGGCCATCACGCACGCGGGCGATCCGGACATCGGTGCCATACTGAAAGCACTGTCCGCCGCGCTGAAGGACGTCCCCGAGGACGTCGCCGACCCCATCATCGAATTCACCGCACAGGGCCTGGGCAACCGCCCGGTCAGAGAACTCTGGAGGAACCTGGTGGCCGTGGACCTCTCCTTCTACACGTCCTACCTCTCCGAGGAAATCCGCGACGAAGGCCGCGCGCAAGGCCGCGACGAAGGCCGCGCGCAAGGCCGGGACGAAGGTCGCGCGCAGGGCAGTGCCGACGCCATACTGACCGTCCTCGAACAGCGCGGCCTCACCGTCACCGACGCCGTACGCGAACGCGTCGAACACTGCGACGACCCCGACACCCTCCACCGCTGGCTCGTACGAGCAATCACCGCCACCACCACCGAAGAAATCTTCACGGACGAGGACGCATAGAAGGGGTGGGGCGCAAAGCCGTGGACCTCTCCTTCTACACGTCCTACCTCTCCGAGGAAATCCGCGACGAAGGCCGCGCGCAAGGCAGTGCCGCCGCCATACTGACCGTCCTCGAACAGCGCGGCCTCACCGTCACCGACGCCGTACGCGAACGGGTCGAACACTGCGACGACCCCGACACCCTCCACCGCTGGCTCGTACGAGCAGTCACCGCCACCACCACCGAAGAAGTCTTCACGGACGAGGACGCATAGGAGTTCTCCGGGTACGCCGAACGGGGCATCCCCCGGTCGGCGCCGGAGCGTCGGTCAGGTCCCCGCTCACTCGGCCCCGGTCCCACGCCGTCACCGGTGTGGGGCCGGGGCCACCCCCATGCGAACACTCATGCGAACGCGTGTCTACGATTCCGGCATGTACACGCTATCCATCGACCCCTCCTCGCAGAGCTACGCCGCCGGTCAGGCGATCGGCGCACTCCTCGTCACCGCCGTGCTGATGGGAGCCGTCTGGTTCCTCACCCGGACCTGGCGGCAGGGGCCCGTGGCCACCGGTGGGGTCGAGGCCGAGCAGGTCCTGTCGACGGCCCTGCGGCGGCGCAACATCGTCACCGGGGTGCTGCTGGTCGTCGCCGTCGTGGGTCTGGTGCGGGCGTGCAGCTACGAGGGAGAGCCGCCCAGCGCCACGGCGTCCCCCGTCGTCATGGAGCGGTTCGTCGACGCCGCCCCGCAGGTCGGCGCCTACCAACTGCTCACGGGCGAGGAGATCGCCGCCTACGACAAGGCGTTCCGCGCGCCCCAGGGCAAGCGCTGGTACTACGACGGCCCCGGCGAGGGACCCCTGGGAGCCATCCTCCAGATCAACACCGCCGAATGGGACGCGGAACTGGCCGAGGAGAAGAACGCGGACACCATGGCCCAGGAGCTGCGCAACTTCTTCGCCGGAGCGAAGGCGACCCAGGTCACCGACTTCGAGGCGGGGCCCTGGGGCGGCCGGTTGAGCTGCGGCTACGTGACGGCGAAGACCGGAGGACGGCCGGTCGTGTGCGCGTGGACCGACTCCGCCACGTTCGGCAACGTGCTGCTGGTGGACGAGAAGGGGCTCCCCGAGGCCGCCGAGTCCGCCCTGCGGTTCCGGACCGCCTCGGAGAAGCGCGCCTGACGCACGGCGACACCCTCCGAGCCTCCCCGCGCCGCAGTCGCCGGGAGTCGCCGGGAGTCGCCGGGAGTCGGCGCTGGACGCCGGGAGTCACCGGAGTGCACTCCGGTGACTTCCCGTGCGTCCATCGGGCCGCCGGGCCCGTCTCCCCCTAGCGTGGGGCGGAACGATCCGGGCGGCCCGTCGCCGGGGTCACCGTCCTACGGAGGCACGTCGAAGATGGCTGTCAGCTTGCCCGAGCTCACCGGGGACTACGTCCTCGACATCGCCCACAGCCGGATCGGCTTCGTCGCCCGGCACGCCATGGTGACCAAGGTCCGCGGGGCGTTCTACCAGTTCGAAGGCACCGCCCACCTGGACGGCACCGACCCCACCCGCTCCACCGGGCAGGTGGTGATCAAGGCCGAGAGCATCGACACCGGCGTCGAGCAGCGCGACCAGCACCTGCGCACCAACGACTTCCTCGATGTCCCCAGCTTCCCCGACATCACCTTCCGCGCCACCGGGGTCGAGGTCCGTTCCGACACCGACTACCGCGTCACCGGCGATCTGACGGTCAAGGACACCACCCGCCCCGTCACCATCGACTTCGAGTACACCGGCAACGCCGTCGACCCCTACGGCAACCTGCGGGTCGGCCTGGAGGGCTCGGTGACCATCTCCCGCAAGGAGTTCGGCGTGACCTGGAACGCGGCCCTGGAGGGCGGCGGCGTCCTCGTCGGCGACAAGATCGTCCTGGAGTTCGACCTCTCCGCGATCAAGCAGGGCTGAGAGCCCCCGCCCACCCGGAAACACACACGGAAGCACACACGGAAAGGGGCCCGGGGACCGCTTCGCGCGGTTCCCGGGCCCCTTCCACGTACTCCCGAGGACTACTCCCCGGACTTCTCCGCCGTCTTCTCGACCGGCTTGCGGAGCTGGATGTTCAGCTCGCGCAGACGGGCCTCCTCCAGTTCCGTGGGGGCGCCCATCATGAGGTCCTGCGCGTTGCCGTTCAGCGGGAACGCGATGGTCTCCCGGATGTTCGGCTCGTCGGCGAGGAGCATCACGATGCGGTCGACGCCCGGGGCGATGCCGCCGTGCGGCGGGGCGCCGAACTGGAAGGCGCGCAGCATTCCGGCGAACTCGGTCTCGACGGTCTCGCGCGCGTAGCCCGCGATCTCGAAGGCCTTGAACATGATGTCGGGCTCGTGGTTCCGGATGGCGCCGGAGGAGAGCTCGATGCCGTTGCAGACGATGTCGTACTGCCAGCCGAGGACGTCCAGCGGGTCCTGGGTCTCCAGGGCCTCAAGGCCGCCCTGCGGCATCGAGAACGGGTTGTGCGAGAAGTCGATCTTGCCAGTCTCCTCGTCCTTCTCGTACATCGGGAAGTCCACGATCCACGCGAAGCGGAAGACGTTCTCTTCGAACTGACCGGCGCGCTTGGCGGCCTCGACCCGGACCGGGCCCATGATCTTGGAGACCTCGTCGAACTCGCCCGCGCCGAAGAAGACCGCGTGGCCGGGCTCCAGGCCCAGGCGCTCGGTGAGGACCTTGACGTTCTCCTCGGTGAGGAACTTCGCGATCGGGCCGGTCAGGGCGCCCGCCTCGCCGACGCGGACCCAGGCCAGGCCCTTCGCGCCGAGGGAGACCGCGAAGTCGCCGAGCCCGTCGAAGAACTTGCGCGGCTGGTCACCCGTGTCCGGGACGGCGAGCGCGCGGACGTGCTTGCCCGCGAACGCCTTGAACTCCGAGCCCTCGAAGACATCGGTGATGTCGACGAGTTCGAGCGAGGTGCGCAGGTCCGGCTTGTCGTTGCCGTACTTCAGCATCGACTGGCGGAACGGGATGCGCGGGAACGGCGAGGTGACGTGACGACCGCCGCCGAACTCCTCGAACAGCTCCGTCATGAGCTTCTCGATCGGCTGGAAGACGTCCTCCTGCTCGACGAAGCTCATCTCGACGTCGAGCTGGTAGAACTCGCCGGGCGAGCGGTCCGCGCGGGCGTCCTCGTCGCGGAAGCAGGGCGCGATCTGGAAGTACCGGTCGAAGCCGGAGATCATCAGCAGCTGCTTGAACTGCTGCGGCGCCTGCGGCAGCGCGTAGAACTTGCCCGGGTTGAGGCGGGACGGGACGACGAAGTCACGGGCGCCCTCGGGGGAGGTCGCGGTGAGGATCGGGGTCGCCATCTCGTTGAAGCCGAGGGCCACCATCTTGGAGCGGATGGAGGCGATGACGGCGGAGCGCAGCATGATGTTGCGGTGCATCCGCTCGCGGCGCAGGTCGAGGAAGCGGTACTCCAGGCGCCGCTCCTCGTTGACGCCGTCGTCGGCGTTGATGGTGAAGGGGATCTGCTTCGCGGCGCCCAGGACCTCGACCTCGACGGCCTCGATCTCGATCTCGCCGGTGGCCAGCTCCGCGTTGACGTTCTCCGCGCCGCGCGAGACGACCTTGCCGTCGACGCGGACGACGGTCTCCTTCGTCAGCTTGTCGAGGACCTCGGCGGCGGCGGTGCCGGGCCGGGCGACGAGCTGCGTGATGCCGTAGTGGTCGCGCAGATCGATGAAGAGGATGCCGCCCAGGTCGCGCCGATTGTGCAGCCAGCCGCTGAGCCGGACGTCGGTGCCGACGTCAGAGGCGCGGAGCTCGCCGCAGGTGTGGGACCTGTACCGATGCATCGTCGTTCATCCAGTCTTCGGGATCGGTGGGGAGGCGTGACGGGGTCAAGCCTTCCCCAGACTACCGGCCGCCCCGTGATCGCCCTCCGAATACTCCACCGCCGCCCCACCGTGTGCTCCGGCACCACTCCCCCGTGGAGCCAGGGTGTACGCCACCGCCGCTCCACCATGTGCTCCGGGTCCGTTCCCCCGTGGAGCTGGCGTGCACGCCACCGCCGCTCCACCGTGTGCTCCGGGTCCGGTCCACCGCGTACGTCACCGCCGCCCCACCACGTACGCCACCACCGCCCCACCACGTACGTCACTACCGCCCCACCGCTCGCTCCGGCGCCGCTCCACCGTGGGATCGCTCGTCGCATACGCTCAGTGGCGATCTGGTGTCCGATATTCATAAAGTAGGGCAATGCGCACCGAGGACGTCCTGGCCGCCGTCGCGACCGGCCTGTGGCGCTGGGACAACGCGTCCGGGATCGTCTCGCTCGACGCCGAGGCCGCCCGGCTGCTCGGGCTGCCCGCCGCACCCGTACGGCTCACCGAGGCGGCCGTCCGCTCGCGTTTCCACCCGGTCGACTGGAACGAGATCGACGGCGTCGTGAACCTCGCCGTCGCCGAGGGCACCCTCGCCGAGGCCCGGCTGCGGATCATGAACGAGCGCGGCCGGGTGATCCGTACCGTACGGAGCAGGTCCAAGCCGCTCGTCGAGGGCGACGACTACCTGCTCGTCGGCACCCTCCAGGAGGTCGCCGAGCAACTGCCCGGCACCGCCGCCCGGACACCCGTCACCGGCGACTGGCGCCGCTCCCGCGAGGCGTTCCTGCTGGACGCGGGCCGGGCGCTCGCGGAGGCCAGGTCGACGGCCGAGGTGCTGCGGGTCGCGGCCTCCCTGTCGATGCCCGGCTTCTCCCCCGACGGGCTCGCCGTCTTCGGCGTGGCGGGCGACCGGCTCACCGTCATCGGGCACCACGGGCACAGCGAGGGCGACGAGGGCCCCTTCTCCTCGATGTCCCTGGCCACCGACTACCCGGCGGCGGAGGTCACCAGGACCGGCCGCGCGATCTATCTGCCCTCCCCCGACGACTACCTGCGCCGCTACCCCGTGACCTGGCCCCTCGCCCAGCGCTTCGGACGCCGCTCCTGGGCCTTCGTGCCGCTGGTCGTCGCGGGCCGGACCATGGGCGCGTGGATGGCCGCCTTCAAGCACCCGGTGGCGTTCACCCCCGACGAGCGCTCGGTCCTCACCACGGTGGCGCGGATGCTCGCCCAGGCCCTCGCCCGCGCGGGCGTGGCCGAGTCCGAGCGGGAACTGTCCCTCGGGCTCCAGCGGACGATGCTGCCGGCCCTCGGGCCCGGCATCCCCGGCATCCGGGTGGCCGCCCGGTACGTGCCGACCGGCGGCGGGCTCCAGGTCGGCGGCGACTGGTACGACATGATCCGGCTGCCCGGCGGCACCTCCAGGACCGGCGGGCGCGGCGCCGGACGGATCGCCCTGGTCATCGGCGACGTCCAGGGCCACGACGTACGGGCGGCGGCCCTGATGGGGCAACTGCGGATCGCCCTGCGCGCGTACGCCTCCGAGGGACACCGGCCGGACGCGGTCCTCTCCCGTGCCTCGCGCTTCCTGTACGGGATCACCGACGGCGACGACGGGGAGGCCGAGGGCGGGCCGCGCTTCGCCACCTGCCTCTATCTGGAGGTGGACCTGGAGACGGGCGCGGTGGACATCGCACGGGCCGGACACCCCGATCCGGCGGTGCGGATGAACGACGGAACGGTTCTGCTGCGGCCGACCGCCGGCGGGCTGCCCCTCGGCATCGACCCCGACACCGACTACCCCACCACCCGGCTCACCCTCGACCCCGGCGAGACCTTGATGATCTGCACCGACGGCCTCCTGGAGACCGGCGGCCACGACCTCGACAGCGGCTGGGAGCGGGTGCGCGCGCTCCTGGAGACCCATGACGGCGAGGACCTGGAACAACTCGCCGACACGCTGGTGGAGGCCGTCCACGGGCCCCGTTCGCACCACACGACCGGGCCGCTCGCCGACCGCCGCGAGGACGACATCGCGGTCCTGCTGCTCTCCCGCCGTCCGGCGGGCGCACCGCCGGAGCCTCCCCGCCGCACCCTCATGACGATCGCCCAGGCGGAGCCGGAGCGGATCGCGGAGGCGCGGGAGCAGATGCGGCAGCTGCTGCACGACTGGGCGGACGGGGACCAGCTCGACTCGGCGGTCCTGATGGTCTCCGAGATGGTCACCAACGTCCTCGTCCACACCGACGGCGACGCGCTGCTCGTCGCGGAGGTGGCCTGCGGGGAGAAGGCCCGGCGGCTGCGCGTGGAGGTCTCCGACACCAGCGACGAACTGCCCCACAAGCGCCACCCGGGCGAGATGGCGTCGAGCGGCCGGGGCCTGGTCCTGATGGAGATGCTGGCGGACGCGTGGGGCGTGGACCCGCGCGGCGAGGGCAAGTCGATCTGGTTCGAACTGAACGAGAACCCGGGGGAGCCGGGGACGGGGTGAGCGGGGCGGGACGCGCTTCCGCGCCCGGGGAGGGGACGGGGACGGGGGCGGGGCCGAGCACCCGGAGCTGAGCACCGGGGCTGTCCTCGCCCGTACGGGTCACCCCGCCGGGGCGGGTTCCTCCGGAGGGACCGGGGGAGCCGGGGGAGCCGGTGGGGTCCCGTACCGCGTGCGGAGTTCGCCGAGGACGCCGGTCGCGGCGGCCGTCAGCGGGACGGCGAGCAGCATTCCGAGGATGCCCGCGACGGACGCCCCCGCCGTGATCGCCAGCATCACCGCCGCCGGGTGCATCTGCACGGTCCGGCTCTGCACCATCGGCTGGAGCACGTTCCCCTCGATGACCTGCACCGCGAGGACGATCCCCAGCACCCACAGGGCGATGACGAAACCCCGGTCGGCGAGGGCGACGAGCACCGCGACCGCGCCCGAGAGGAAGGCCCCGAGGTACGGGATGTAGGCCGTGACGAACACCAGCGCGGCCAGCCCCACCGCACCGGGCACCTGGAGGACGACGAGCCCGATCCCGATGAGGACCGCGTCGACGAGCGCCACCAGGGTCGTTCCCCGCATGAAGCCCTCGACCGCCTCGAAGGCACGGCGGGCCATCGCCTCGACGAGGTCGCCGGTGGCCGGGGGCGCCAGGGAGCGCAGCGCCCCGGCGGCCCGGTCGGAGTCCCGCAGGAAGAAGAAGATCAGCAGCAGCGCGAGCACGGCGGTGGCGAGCATCTCGCCGACGACGCTGATGCCGGTCAGCACACCGGAGGCGGCGGTGCCGCCGAACTGCTTGAGGAGGCTCTCGGCGTTCTTGGCGAGGTCCTCCAGGGAGGTCCCGGCCGCGCCCAGGTGCTTGGCGATGTCGGTGCCCGCCTGCCGCAGCGAGGCGATGATCTGGTCGCCGGTCTCCAGGAGGGCGGCGGCCACGATGTACGTGGCCCCGCCGACGACCGCGAGGACGGCGACGACGGTCAGCGCGGCGGCCAGCGACTCGCGGACCTTCATCCGGAGCAGGCGCCGGTAGAGGGGACCGAGGAGGGCGGTGCCGAGGATCGCGAGCAGGACGGGGGTGACCGCCGTCTTGAAGACGACGCACAGCCAGATCCCGACGGCGGCGACACCGGCGACCAGCAGGAGGACACCGCACCAGGCGGCGACCCGGCGGGCGGGTTCGGGGAGGAGCGGGGGCGTCGGCTGCACGTCCCCACCGGATCACGCGCGCGGGCGTGCCGTCGCGCGCTGACGGCCGTACGGGTGGCGGGGCGGCCTCCCCCGGCCCCGTAAGGGGAGTTGCCCCCCCCGTAAGGGAACCCCGCCCCGCAAAAGAAAACCCGTAAGGGAGACGGCGGGGACCCGCACCCGGGTAACCCCGGGCACGGGCCCCCGCCGTCCGGTGGTGGGCCGGGGCGTCCTACTCGCCCATGCCGTGGACCGCCGGGACCGTGCCGAGGCGGCCCGCCTGGAAGTCCTCGAAGGCCTGGCGGAGTTCGGCCTGGGTGTTCATGACGAACGGGCCGTAGTGGGCCATCGGCTCACGGATCGGCCGCCCGCCGAGGAGGGCGATCTCCAGGTCGGGGGTGTTCCCGTCCTGCTTGTCGTCCGCGCGGACGGTCAGCGAGCCGCCCTTGCCGAAGACGGCGGTCTGGCCGGTGTGGACCGGACGCCGCTCCTCTCCGACGGTGCCGCGTCCGGCGAGGACGTACGCGAGGCCGTTGAAGTCCTCGCGCCACGGCAGGGTGATCTCGGCGCCCGGCCGCAGGGTCGCGTGGATCATCGTGATCGGGGTGTGGGTGATGCCCGGCCCCTCATGCCCGTCGAGCTCACCGGCGATGACGCGGAGCAGCGCGCCGCCGTCGGGGGAGGTGAGGAGCTGGACCTGACCGCCGCGGATGTCCTGGTAGCGGGGGGCCATCATCTTGTCGGCGGCGGGCAGGTTGACCCACAGCTGGAGGCCGTGGAACAGGCCGCCGCTGACGACGAGGGACTCCGGCGGCGCCTCGATGTGGAGGAGGCCGGAGCCCGCCGTCATCCACTGGGTGTCACCGTTGGTGATGGTGCCGCCGCCGCCGTTGGAGTCCTGGTGGTCGAAGACGCCGTCGATGATGTAGGTGACGGTCTCGAAGCCCCGGTGGGGGTGCCAGGGAGTGCCCTTGGGCTCGCCGGGCGCGTACTCCACCTCACCCATCTGGTCCATCATGATGAACGGGTCGAGGTACTGGTAGTTGACCCCGGCGAACGCGCGGCGAACCGGGAAGCCCTCGCCCTCGAAGCCCGTGGGAGCCGTGGTGACGGCCAGCACGGGACGGGCGACGGCGTCGGCGGAAGCCACGACGCGCGGCAGGGTGAGCGGGTTCTCGACAGTCACGGCGGGCATGACGGACCTCCTGGTACGGGCCTCGGGGCGCGGCCTTCTCCGACCTCGTGCCCTCACTTTAGTTGAACGCTTAACTTTCTGCCAGTCCCAACGCGGAGCGCCCGGGAGGAATTCCTCCCGGGCGCCCGCTCCGTCTCCAGCCTGCGTCAGCCGTACATCCGCCGCATCGCGAAGTCGACCATCTGCTCCACGGCCTTCGCGTCGAAGACCATCCGGTGGTCGCCCTCCATGTCGAGGACGAAGCCGTACCCGGTGGGCAGCAGGTCGATCACCTCGGCGCCGGTGATCACGAAGTACTTCGACTCCTTGCCCGCGTACCGCCGCAGCTCCTTCAGCGAGGTGAACATCGGGATGACCGGGTGCTGGGTGTTGTGCAGGGCCAGGAACCCGGGGCCGTCGCCGCGCGGGCAGTAGACCTTGGAGGTCGCGAAGATCTGCTGGAAGTCCTCGGGCGCGAGCGTGCCCGTCGTGAAGGCGCGTACGGCGTCGGCGAGGGAGGGGGGCGAGGGCTCCGGATAGAGCGGCGGCGGCTGCTGCTGTCCGTACCCGGCACCCGGCATCCCGCCCTGCGCCCCGCCCTGCATCCCGTCCTGGGGGGCGTACTGCTGCTGGGGCTGCGCGTACTGCTGGGCGCCCGGATTCTGGTCGTAGCCGTACATGGGCCACGAGCCTACTGCGTCACAGTCGGCCCGAGAGGGGTTGCTCTTATTACCGGTGGGTAGCATCATCGGTGAGAGCGTTTTGCACTCGCTGGTACGTGTACGAGGAACCTGCCTCCCCGAGCCTTACGGAGCCGTCGCCATGGGGCACTACAAGTCGAATCTCCGCGACATCGAGTTCAACCTCTTCGAGGTGCTCGGCCGCGACAAGGTGTACGGCACCGGGCCGTTCGAGGAGATGGACGTCGAGACCGCCCGGAGCATCCTCGACGAGGTCCGCCGCCTCGCCGAGAACGAGCTCGCGGAGTCCTTCGCCGACGCGGACCGCAACCCCCCGGTCTTCGACCCCGAGACCCACACCGCCCCCGTACCGGCGAGCTTCAGGAAGTCCTACAAGGCCTTCATGGACTCCGAGTACTGGCGCCTCGGCATCCCCGAGGGCATCGGCGGCACCCTCGCCCCGCGCTCCCTCGTCTGGTCCTACGCGGAACTGCTCCTCGGCGCCAACCCGGCCATCTGGATGTACTCCTCCGGCCCCGCCTTCGCGGGCGTCCTCTACAACGAGGGCAACGAGGCGCAGAAGAAGGCCGCCCAGATCGCGGTCGAGAAGCGCTGGGGCTCCACCATGGTCCTCACCGAGCCCGACGCGGGCTCCGACGTCGGCGCGGGCCGCACCAAGGCCGTCCAGCAGGAGGACGGCTCCTGGCACATCGAGGGCGTCAAGCGCTTCATCACCTCCGGCGAGCACGACATGGAGGAGAACATCCTCCACTACGTCCTCGCCCGCCCCGAGGGCGCAGGACCCGGCACCAAGGGCCTCTCCCTCTTCCTCGTCCCCAAGTACGAGTTCGACTGGGAGACCGGCGAACTGGGCGCCCGCAACGGCGTCTACGCCACCAACGTCGAGCACAAGATGGGCCTCAAGGCCTCCAACACCTGCGAGATGACCTTCGGCGACCAGCACCCCGCCAAGGGCTGGCTCATCGGCGACAAGCACGACGGCATCCGCCAGATGTTCCTCATCATCGAGTTCGCCCGCATGATGGTCGGCACGAAGGCGATCTCCACCCTCTCCACCGGCTACCTCAACGCCCTGGAGTACGCCAAGGAGCGCGTCCAGGGCACCGACCTGGCCGACTTCATGGACAAGGCCGCGCCCAAGGTCACCATCACCCACCACCCCGACGTGCGCCGCTCCCTCATGACGCAGAAGGCGTACGCCGAGGGGATGCGCACCCTCGTCCTCTACACCGCCTCCGTCCAGGACGAGATCGCCGTCAGGGAAGCCGCGGGCGAGGACAGCAAGGCCCTCCACGGCCTCAACGACCTGCTGCTCCCCATCGTCAAGGGCTACGGCTCCGAGAAGGGCTACGAGCAGCTCGCGCAGTCCCTCCAGATCTTCGGCGGCTCCGGATTCCTCCAGGAGTACCCGATCGAGCAGTACATCCGGGACGCCAAGATCGACACCCTCTACGAGGGCACCACCGCCATCCAGGGCCAGGACTTCTTCTTCCGCAAGATCGTCCGCGACCAGGGCGCCTCCCTGAACGCCCTCGCCGAGGAGATCAAGAAGTTCCTCGCCGTCGGCACCGGCGGCGACGACCTCGCCACCGCCCGCGACTCCCTCGCCAAGGCCGCCGTCGACCTCGAAGGCATCGTCGGCGCCATGCTCACCGACCTCACCGCCACCGGCGAGGACGTCAGGAACATCTACAAGGTCGGCCTCAACACCACCCGCCTGCTGCTCGCCTCCGGCGACGTCGTCGTCGGCTACCTGCTCCTGAAGAGCGCCGCCGTCGCCGCCGAGAAGCTCGCCGCCGGGGCCTCCGGCAAGGACGTCGCCTTCTACCAGGGCAAGATCGCCGCCGCGAAGTTCTTCGCGGCGAACGTCCTGCCCGGCGTCACCGCCGAGCGCGCCCTCGCCGAGGCCGTCGACGGGTCGCTGATGGACCTGGACGAGGCCGCGTTCTGACCGACGCGCCCCGTCCGACCAGGCGCACGGCCGCCCCCGGGGAGGGGGGCGGCCGTGTCCGCTTCTCCGGAACAGGTGGGCTTCCCGGGGCCGGTGCGCCTCCCCGGGCCCGGTGGGCTTCCCCCGGCCCGGTGGGCTTCTCCGGGCCGTGTCCGCTCCTCCGGGGCCGGGTACGCCTCAGGGCCGCCCCGTAAGGGCCGGGCTCGCGGCCCACGGGACCCCCGCGGGCGGGTCCCTCACGGGCGAGCCCGCGCCCGGGATCGTACGGAACCGGGTCCCGTACGGGACGGACACCGTTCCCGGTCCGTACAGGAGAGATCCCGGTCCTGCGTAAGGTGAACCCATGAGCAGCGCAGCTTCCCGTCCCACCGCAGGCCCCTTCGACCGCGGCCACACCGACGACCTGATGACCTTCCTGACGGCCTCGCCGTCCCCGTACCACGCGGTCCAGAGCGCCGCCGAGCGGCTGGAGAAGGCCGGGTTCCACCGGGTCGAGGAGACCGCGTCCTGGGACGGGACGAGCGGCGGGAAGTACGTGATCCGCGGCGGCGCGATCATCGCCTGGTACGTCCCCGCCGGAGCCGCCGCCCACACCCCGTACCGCATCGTCGGCGCCCACACCGACTCCCCCAACCTGCGCGTCAAGCCGCAGCCCGACCTGGGCTCGCGGGGCTGGCGGCAGGTCGCCGTCGAGATCTACGGCGGCACCCTCCTCAACACCTGGCTCGACCGCGACCTCGGCCTCGCCGGACGCCTCACCCTCCGCGACGGCAGCCACCACCTGGTCAACGTCGACCGGCCGCTGCTGCGCGTCCCGCAGCTCGCCATCCACCTCGACCGGCAGGTCAACGACGGCCTCAAGCTCGACCGGCAGCGGCACATGCAGCCCGTCTGGGGCATCGGCGACGTCCACGAGGGCGACCTGATCGCCTTCGTCGCCGCCGAAGCGGGCGTGGACGCCGAGGACGTCACCGGCTGGGACCTGATGGTGCACGCCGTCGAGGCCCCCGCCTACCTCGGCCGCGACCGCGAACTGCTCGCCGGGCCGCGCATGGACAACCTGGTCTCCGTGCACGCCTCCGTCGCCGCCCTCGCCTCCCTCGCGGGCCGCGACGACCTGCCGTACATCCCCGTCCTCGCCGCCTTCGACCACGAGGAGAACGGCTCCGAGGCCGACACCGGCGCCCACGGCCCGCTGCTCGGCAATGTCCTGGAGCGTTCGGTCTACGCGCGCGGAGGAAGCTACGAGGACCGCGCGCGGGCCTTCGCGGGCACCGTCTGCCTCTCCTCCGACACCGGCCACGCCGTCCACCCCAACTACGCGGAGCGGCACGACCCGACGCACCAGCCCCGCGTCAACGGCGGCCCCATCCTCAAGGTGAACGTCAACCAGCGGTACGCCACCGACGGCAGCGGCCGGGCCGTCTTCGCCGCCGCCTGCGAGAAGGCGGGCGTGCCCTGGCAGTCGTTCGTCTCCAACAACGACATGCCGTGCGGCACGACGATCGGCCCCATCACCGCCGCCCGCCACGGCATCAAGACCGTCGACATCGGCGTGGCGATCCTCTCCATGCACAGCGCCCGCGAACTCTGCGGCGCCGAGGACCCCTACCTCCTCGCCAACGCCCTGGTCGCGTTCTTGGAGGGCTGAGGCTCCCCCGGCCGCCCCCCCTGACGGACCGGACCCGCGCGGAAACATCCGCGAAAGGTCCCCGCTGGCAGCCTCGTCCCCATGCACCGTCACGAGGGTCCGCCGCCGCGGAAGTTCGCCGCCGTCATCGCCGCCGCCGTGCTCCTGGGCACGGCGGCGGCGGCGCTCCTGATCGGCCGGTACAACGACCGGCCCCCGTGGGCCGACGACATCGCCTACGAGGGCGGCTTCGTCCAGGCCTCCCGCATCCGCGGCTACGACGTCGACGGCTCCCGCACCCGCGCCCTCCTCGACGGCGAGTGCGCCCGCATGGAACGCGACGGCATGGGCGGCGCCCGCGCCGTCCACAACCCGGCGGCCTGGGTCGCCGGGTGCCTGGACGCCGCCGCCGGCCTCCCGTCCAAGAACCAGGGGACCGTGCGCTGACCCGCGGTCGTCGGACCGCGGGCCGGGGCCCGGGGGTCAGGCGTCGAGGCCCGCGAGGATCAGGGGGAGGCGGGTCGCGCCCGTCTCCGTGACCTTCACCGGGACGCCCCAGTCCTGCTGGTGGACGTGGCAGGCCGGGTACGCGTTCGCCGGGTCGTCGTCGCAGGACGCGGCCATCGCCGACACGTGCAGGACGCCCTCCTCGACCTCCGGGTTCAGCGCGAGCTCGCGGAAGAGGTCCGTCCCCGTGCCCTCGCCGCCGAGCAGCAGCTCCGGCGGTGTCGAGGAGACCAGGAGGCGGGTCGAGGGGCCGTACCGCTCGTCCAGTTTCTGCCCGCCCGGCGCCCGGAAGACGACGTCGAGCCGCAGCGTGCCCGGGGCGATCTCGGTGGCCTCCCGGCGGGTGCGGTGCGCGACCGCCTCCACCCGGACGGCCTCCTCGGGCAGCCGCAGCCGGGTCAGCCGGTGCCGGGCCGACTCGACGACCACGATGTCGCCGTCGACGAGGACCGCGTCGCTGGGCTCGCGCAGATCCGTGGCCAGGGTGGTGACCTCGCCGGTCGCCGGGTCGAAGCGGCGCAGGGCGTGGTTGTACGTGTCGGAGACCGCGACCGAGCCGTCCGGCAGCGCCGTCACGCCCAGCGGGTGCTGGAAGAGGGCCTGTCCGGCGGCGCCGTCGCGGTGTCCGAAGTCGAAGAGCCCGGTGCCGACGGCGGTCCGCACCGCGTACCCGTCGCCGTCCCGCTCGATCCAGCGCAGCGCGCTGGACTCCGAGTCCGCGACCCACAGCCGGTCCTCGGTCGCGGCCAGCCCGGACGGCTGCGAGAACCACGCCTCGGCGGCGGGACCGTCCACGAGGCCCTCGTTGGTGGTGCCCGCGGCGACCTCGACGGTCCCCGTGGCCGGGTCGTACGTCCACAGCTGGTGGACGCCCGCCATCGCGATCCACACCCGGCCCTGCCACCAGGCGACGTCCCACGGCGAGGACAGGTCCACCTCCACGGCCGGGCCCGAGGTCGGGGAACCCTGCCACCACTGCCTGCCGGTGCCCGCGATCCGCTCGACCGCGCCGGTCTCCGGGTCGAGGACCCGCAAGGCGTGGTGCACGGTGTCGGCGACGACGACCCTGCCGTCGGGCAGCGCGGCCAGGCCCTGCGGCTCGCGGAACACGCCCTCGCCGATGCGGCGCACGACGGTCTCGCCGTCGGCCGCCAGCTCCACCAGCTGGTGCCGGGTGGTGTCGGAGACCAGGAGGTTCCCCGAGGGCAGCAGGATCGCCTTGCCGGGGAAGCGGAGGCCGGTGGCGACGGGCTCGGGGGCCACGTAGGGGCCGTCGCCGCGCCGCAGGGTGCCCTTGGCCCCGTGCTCGGCCTCCAGCTCCTCCACCAGCATCCGGAGCGCGTTGGCGTGCCCCTCGCCCGCGTGCTGGGCGACGACGTACCCCTCCGGGTCGATGACGACGAGCGTCGGCCAGGCACGGACGGCGTACTGCTTCCAGGTCGCCAGCTCCGGGTCGTCCAGTACGGGGTGGTGGACCCCGTACCGCTCGACGGCGTCCACGACCGCCCGGTGCTCGGCCTCGTGGACGAACTTCGGCGAGTGCACCCCGACGATCACGAGGGTGTCGCGGTGCTTCTCCTCCAGCTCGCGCAGCTCGTCGAGGACGTGCAGGCAGTTCACACAGCAGAAGGTCCAGAAATCGAGGATGACGCACTTGCCTCGCAGATCGGCGAGGGTCAGCTCTTCGCCTCCGGTGTTCAGCCAGCCGCCCTTGCCGATCAGCTCGGGGGCACGGACTCGGGCACGGCGGGGCGCGGGCGCGGACGGGGTCGCGGGGGCGGAGTCGCTCATGGGTCAAGGGTGCCGTACGGGTGGAAAGCGGGGGCCGGGAGGGGCGGAGGCGCGTGTCCGGGGGCGGGGTGGGGGCGGGCGCTGGTCAGCATGGCCCACATGGCGGAGCGTGCGATCAGATCGTCTTACTTTTCTCGTCGGTGGGGGAGGTCCCGGCAGCGCCTGGCCGCCCTGCCGGGGGCCGTCGCCCGGGTTCTTCCCGGGTTCCCCCCGACCCTGCCGAGGGCTCTCCGGGGCGGTGGCCGGATGCTCCCGTGGGGCCGCGCCCGGCTCGTCCCGTCGGAGCCCGTAGGGGACCTCTCCTCGGAGCCCGTAGGAGACAAGCCGTCGGAGCCCGTACGGGACCTCTCGTCGGAGCCCGTAGGGGACTTCCCACCGGAGCGCGTACGGGGCTTCCCTCCGGAGCCCGTAGGGGGCTTCCCGTCAGGGATCGCCCGGGTCCTCCCCTCAGGGGCCGTGCGGCTGGGCTGTCTCGTTCTCGTGGCCGGTCCGACCCTGCTCTCCTTCGTCGCGCTGCCCGCCGGTCCCGCGCGGGCCGGTGGCGTCGGGGACGACTCCCTGCGGGTCGTCGTCACCGTCAACGGACGTGACGGCGGCGGACCGCACCCGCCCGACGTGCGGGCCGGCGCGCCCGTCGTGAAGCGGTACCGGCTCCTGAACCGGAGCGAGGCCCATCTGTACGGGGTGCGGGTCCTCGACCCCGAGGTGCCCGCTGGGGCCGTCCGCTGCCCCCGGGGCCCGCTCCCCGCGCTCGGGCGGCTGGAGTGCGTCGCCCGTTTCACGGCCGCGCCGGGAGAACACCGGGGCACGGTACGGGTGCGGGCCACCGTGCCCTCCCTGCGGAAGGTCCTCACGGCCACCGTCCGCACCGGGTACGCCGGGATCGCCGGAGCCCTCGCCCTCACCGAACGCGTCACCGTGGGCCCCCTCGGACCGGCCCCGGCGCCCGCCGCCGGGGGCCGGGCGGGACGCAGCGCCCCCGTCCGGCGGGCCGTGCCGACCGTTCCGGAGCGGGCCGGTGGGCGGAGCCCGCTCCGCGCGGCCGACACCGCCCCCACCACCGTCACGTACACGGTGGCCAACCGGGGCGACCGGCCCCTGTACGCGGTCCTCGTGACCGACCCCGCCCTCGGTCTCGGCGCCGCCGCCGTGGACTGCGCCGGGCGGCCGGGGACCGTCCCGGTGCTCGCGCCGGGCGCGTCGGCCCGCTGCACGGCCACCGTGCGACGGGCCCCCGGCACCTACCGGAGCACCGGGACCGCCTCCGGGAGCGACCGGGTGACCACCTACGGGCCGGACGGCGCCCGGGTCCCGGCGCCGACGCTCGTGGCCCGCGCGGCGGCGGACTTCACCGTGCCGGGACGGCAGGGGACCGGGCCGGGATCCGTAGGGAATCCCCCCGGGGGTCCCGTAAGGAATCCCGTACGGGGTCCGGGCGGGCGGGTCCTTCCGGCGCCCGGGGCCGGAATCCCGGTGCCGGGGGCCGCCGGGCCCGGAGCGGCCGTACCCGGAGCGCCCGTGCCCGGGGCGGCCGTACCCGGACTGCTGCTGCCCGGACTCGTGGCGCCCGGTGCCCTCCCGCCGCCGGGGATCGCCGCGCCCGGCACCGCCGCCCTGGCGGCCGTACCTCCGGGGGCCGGGACCGGCGGGGGCGGAACCGGCGGAGGGGCGGGTGCGGGGGCCGGTGGGGTGGCCGGTGCGGGAGCCGGTGGCGGAGGCGTGGGAGGTGTCGGCCCGGCGGGTGCCACCGGTGGCACCGGCGCCCTGGGCATCGGAGGTGCCGGTGCGGGCGCGGGCGGCACCGGGGCGGTCGCGGGGGCCACGGGAGGCGGGGGAGGCGGGGGAAGTACGGGAGGCGCGGGCACCACCGGGTCCGGCAGCGCCACCGGCACCGCTGGGACCGCTGGCACCGCTGGCACCACCAGTGCTGCCAGTACCTCCGGCACCACCACTCCGCCCGTCGCCGCCCGCCGGGCCGCCGCCGAGAACGAGGGGCTCCTCGCCCGGGTCCAGCGGCGCGGGCGCCAGGCGGGCGAGCTCGGGATCGTGACGATCCTGCTGCTGCTCCTGATCCCGGCGGCCCTCGCCGCCGCCCTCCTCGGCAACCGGAGGACCTGACCGTGGCCCTGACCGAAACGCTCGTCGTCACCGGCGGAGTCGCCCTCGTCGCCGCCGTCTCCGTCTACGCCAAGACCCGGCTGTTCCCGGTCGGCGAGGACGAGGAACCCCGCGAGGACGTCGCCGAGTACATCGCCATGATGGTGTCGGTGCTCTACGCCCTCGTGCTCGGCCTCTGTCTGGTGTCCGTCTGGGACACCAGCTCCGCCGCCTCCGACTCCGTCCAGGCCGAGGCCAGCGCCCTGCACCAGACGTATCTGCTCGCCGACGCCTACCCCCCGGGACACCAGCAGCCGCTGCGGGACGCGGCCTCCGCGTACGCCCGCCACGTCGTCGACGTCGAGTGGCCCGTGATGGAGGCCCGCGAACCCCTGGGCCGCTCGGGCTGGGACCTGCTCGCCCGGCTGCGGCAGGCCAGTGCGATCCCCGACTCCGCGAAGCCGCCCGAGCAGATCGCGGGCCAGGAGGCGCTCGCCCAGATCGGCTACGTCGACGACGCGCGGCGCAGCCGGGAGGCGGCGGTGCAGACGAGCCTCTCCCCCGTGCTGTGGGCGGGCCTGATCATCGGCGGCTTCCTCACGCTCGCCTTCATGTTCCTCTTCGGGATCAGCCAGAGCAGGACGCATGTCGTGATGGTGATGGGCCTCGCCGGGTTCATCGCCTTCACGGTGCTGCTGATCCATCAGCTGGACGCGCCCTTCGGCGCGATGTTCGGGGCCAACCCGACCCCGTTCACCCGCTATTTCGGGACATGACCGGTGATGACCGTCGATGACCGGTGAGAAACCGCCGCCACGGGGCAGACATGACGCCGTGAAATATCTCGTACGGGACAAGATCTTCGCGATCGGTGACGACTACTGGATCGAGGACGAGCGGGGCCGCCACGCCTTCCTCGTCGACGGGAAGGCGCTGCGGCTGCGCGACACGCTGGAACTGAAGGACCCCGACGGGCAGATCCTCGTCACCCTGCGGCAGAAGATGTTCAGCGTCCGCGACACGATGACGATCGAACGGGACGAGCGCCCGCTGGCGACCGTACGCCGCAAACGCCTCTCGCTGCTCCGCAACCACTTCCGGGTCACGCTGGTCGAGGGCACCGTACTGGACGTCAGCGGGCGCGTCCTGGACCGGGAGTTCGCCGTCGAGTACGAGGGCGAACTGCTCGCCCACATCTCCCGGCAGTGGTTCCACGTCCGGGACGCGTACGCGGTGAACGTGGTCCGCGAGGACGCCGACGCGGCCCTCCTCCTCGCGGTGGCGGTCTGTGTGATCCGGATGGCGGAGCGGGAGCGCGAGGACTGACCCGCCCCGCCGTCCGTGCTCAGCGCTCCCGGGACGGGGGCGCGGCGACGCCCAGGACACGGTCCTTCAGCGCGGGGAACTGCTCGCGGGTCTCCGTGACCTTCGCCGGGTCGAGGACGGCCCGCAGGACCTCCTCGCCGGGCCCCGCCTCGGCGAGGACCTCGCCCCAGGGGTCGACGACGACCGAGTGGCCCGCCTGCTCGACACCGCCGTTCGTGCCCGCCGTACCGCAGGCGAGGACGTACGCCTGGTTCTCCACCGCGCGGGCGCGGGCGAGCAGGCTCCAGTGGGCGCGGCGCCGTTCGGGCCAGCCCGCCGGGAGGACGAAGGCCTGGGCTCCGGCGTCGACGAGGCCCCGGAACAGTTCGGGGAAGCGCAGGTCGTAGCAGGTGCCGAGGCCGATGGTCAGCCGTGGCAGACCGACGGTGACCAGGTCCTCCCCGGCGGCCATCAGGACCGCCTCGCCCTTGTCGAAGCCGAAGCGGTGGATCTTCCGGTAGGAAGCGGCGAGTCCGCCGTCCGGGGAGAGGACGAGCGAGGTGTTGTAGAGGGCCCCGTCCCGTGCCTCGACGAACGAACCGGCGTGCAGCCAGACCCCGGCGTCGCGGGCGGCTTCCGCCATCGCCCGGTGCGTGGGGCCGTCCATCGGTTCGGACTCGGCGGCGAACCGTTCGTAGTCGAAGGCCCCGACGGGCCACAGTTCGGGGAGGACCACGAGGTCCGCATGGCCGGATTCCGCTCGTACGAGGTCCGCCGCGCGGGCGCGACGGGCGTCGACCGGTTCGTCCGGGTCTACCGCGATCTGGATCAGCGAGGCGCGCACACTACCACCGTCCTGGCATTCGAGCCGTCAACACAGGCCTACGATCGTCACACGAAAGCACTGCCGGGGTGCCTTCGGGCAGCGTAACTTAGCGTTCGAGCCTCCCACCCAGCCGTGTTTTCAGCCCGCGCACCGAAGAACCGCCGAGGGGTCCCGTGACCGTCCATCCCAGCCTCCAGAACTACGCCGACGCCTGGACCCATTCCATCGAGGCGATAGCCGAGCTGGTGCAGCCGCTCGCGGAGGGGGAGTGGAACCGGCCGACGCCGTGTCCGGGCTGGTCGGTTCGGGACATCGTGTCCCATGTCATCGGCATGGAGACGGAGATGCTCGGGGACCCGCGTCCGATCCACTCGCTGCCCCGCGATCTCTACCATGTACGCAGTGACTTCGCGCGCTACATGGAGGTCCAGGTCGATGTGCGGCGGCACCACACGGCGCCGGAGATGACCTCGGAGCTGGAGTACATCCTGATCCGCCGGGCCCGCAAGCTCCGCAACGAGAACCGTCCTCCCGAGCGTCTGGTCCGCGCCCCCCTCGGCGTCGAGCAGTCCCTGGAACTGGCGTACCGGATGCGCGCCTTCGACGTGTGGGTGCACGAGCAGGACCTGCGGGCGGCGCTCGGGCGGCCGGGCAATCTGGACTCGGCGGGGGCGCACGTCACCCGGGACGTGCTGCTCGAAGCGCTGCCGAAGGTGGTCGCGAAGGACGCGGGGGCACCCGCGCCCTCGGCGGTGGTCATCGACGTGACCGGGCCGGTGGAGTTCCTGCGGACGGTACGGGTGGACGCGGAGGGCCGGGGGTCGGTCGACGGCGCGCCCTCGCTGGGCCCGGCGGTGACGCTGGCGACGGACTGGGAGACGTACGTGCGGCTCGCCTGCGGGCGGGTCCGGGCGGGCGAGGTGGCCGACCTGCTCAAGACGGAGGGCGACGAGGACCTGGCGCGCGCGATCCTCGACAACTTCGCGGTGACGCCCCGGTAGGTCCGCGCCCACGGTCTTCCCGTACGCGCCTCGCCCCCGTGGCCGCGCCCTGTCGGCCGCCCGCCCGCGTCCGCTCCCCTCGCGCCCCGCTTCCCGTCCTGCCTCACTCCTGCCTGGCGTCTTCCTCGCGTCTCTTTTCTCGTGAGGGTCCGTCTCAGACGGGGACGTGTACGGCCTCCACGCGGCTGGCGACGAGCCGTTCGCGTTCCCTGCGGTGGCTGCGGGCCTTGAGCCGCAGGATCTGGACGACCCCGAGGGCTTCGAGGACGAAGACCGAGGAGAACGCGATCCGGTAGTCGCCCCCGGTCGCGTCGAGGAGAACGCCCACCGCGAACAGGGTCGTCATCGAGGCGACGAAGCCTCCCATGTTGACGATCCCCGAGGCGGTGCCCTGGCGTTCCGGCGGATTCGCCGGGCGGGCGAAGTCGAAGCCGATCATCGAGGCCGGTCCGCAGGCGCCGAGGACCACGCAGAGGGTGACGAGCAGCCACATCGGGGCGTGTCCGGGATGGACGAGGACCGACGCCCAGAGCAGGGCGGTGGCGGCGACGGTGCCGAGGGCGAGCGGGACGCGGGCCGCGTGGTGGCGGGCGATGATCTGCCCGTACGCGAGGCCGACGGCCATGTTCGACAGGACGACCAGGGTGAGCAGGCTTCCGGCGGCCGACCGGGACTGGCCCTGCGCCTCGACGAGGTACGGGAGCCCCCACAGGAGCAGGAAGACCATCGCGGGGAACTGGGTGGTGAAGTGCACCCACATGCCGAGCCGGGTGCCGGGCTCCCGCCAGGACGCGGCGATCTGGCGGCGGACGAAGGCGGCGCCCGCGTGGGACAGGGGCTGGGGCTCGTGCCCCTCGGGGTGGTCCTTGAGGAAGAGCAGCAGCAGGACGAGGACGAGGACTCCGGCGAAGGAGCTGCCGACGAAGGTGGTCGTCCAGCCGAGTCCGTGCAGGGCGCGGGCGACGAAGACGGTGGAGACCAGGTTGCCCGCCATGCCGAAGAGGGCGGCGACCTGTCCGATGAGCGGGCCCCGGCGGGCGGGGAACCAGCGGGTGCCGAGCCGCAGGACGCTGATGAAGGTCATGGCGTCGCCGCAGCCGAGGAGCGCGCGGGAGGCGAGCGCGGTGCCGTACGAGGGGGAGAGCGCGAAGCCGAGCTGGCCGAGGGTGAAGAGGACGACGCCGAGGGCGAGGACCTTCTTGGTGCCGAGCCGGTCGACCATCAGGCCGACGGGTATCTGCATCCCCGCGTAGACCAGCAGCTGGAGTATGGAGAAGGTGGAGAGCGCGGAGGCGTTGACGTCGAAGCGGTCGGCGGCGTCGAGTCCGGCGACCCCGAGGGACGTGCGGAAGATGACGGCGACGAAGTAGACGGCGACGCCGACGCCCCAGACGAGGGCGGCGCGGCGTCCGCCGGGCGGGTCGCCGGGGAGGGTGACGGCCGATCCGTAGCCGTTGCGGCTGCCCCGGCTCACCGTTCCTCGCCCCTGACGAGGACCTTGACCCAGCTGAGGTGGCGGCGGACGCAGAGCGCGGCGCCGTCGGCGTCGCCCGCCTTGATGCGGTCGAGCATCTCGGCGTGCTCGGTGATGTTCTTGGCGACCCGGTCCGGCTGGGACTGCATGACGGCCACGCCCATGCGGAGCTGGCGGTCGCGCAGTTGGTCGTAGAGGCGGGAGAGGATCTGGTTGCCCGCGTACCGCACGATCTCGACGTGGAAGCAGCGGTCGGTGGCGGCGACCTCGGCGAGGTCGCCCGCGGCTGCCCGGAGCTTCTGCTCCTCCAGGAGTTCTTCCAGCCGGGCGACGAGCGGGGCGGGGGCGGGGACGACCCGTCGGACGGCGAACTCCTCGACGAGCAGCCGGGTCTCCACGACGTCGGCGATCTCCTGGGCGGAGACGGCGAGGACGAGGGCGCCCTTCTTCGGATAGAGCTTGAGCAGCCCTTCCATCTCCAGCTTGAGCAGCGCCTCGCGGACGGGAGTCCTGGACACTCCGACGGCCGTGGCGAGTTCGCCCTCGGTGAGGAGGGTGCCCCCCTCGTAGCGCCGGTCGAGTACGGCCTGTTTGACGTGTGCGTAGACGCGGTCGGCCGCGGGGGGCTGCTTGACCGGGGCTGATGGCATGGGCACAGCATAGATACAACACAGGTACAACAGAGAGCCCGGTCCATATCGTGGACGGGTTACCTGTTTCACGTGAAACGGTGGCGGCTCGGGTCGTTCCGCCTGAAAGGGTGACGGGCGGGACTGTTCCGCTTGAAACAGCGACGGGTTGGGCTGTTCCGCTCGAAACAGCCCAACCCATCACCGTTTCACGTGAAACAGCCCAACCCGCGCATCGCGGCTGAGGCTCCTCTTCCGGGTCTCGCGGGTGGGCGGGATCAGGAAGGGGCGGTCCTGGCGCTCAGCTCCAGGTGATCAGCCGCTTCGGCTGCTCCAGGATCGCGGCGACGTCGGCCAGGAACCTGGATCCGAGTTCGCCGTCGACCAGGCGGTGGTCGAAGGAGAGCGCGAGGGTGGTGACCTGGCGGGGCTTCACCTTGCCCTTGTGGACCCAGGGCTGGAGCTTGATCGCACCGACCGCGAGGATCGCGGACTCGCCGGGGTTCAGGATGGGCGTACCGGTGTCGACGCCGAAGACGCCGACGTTGGTGATGGTGAAGGTTCCGCCCTGCATCGCCGCCGGGGTCGTCTTCCCCTCGCGGGCGGTGCCGACCAGCTCGCTGAGGGAGGCGGACAGCTCCGGCAGGGTCTGGGCGTGCGCGTCCTTGATGTTCGGGACGAGCAGTCCGCGCGGGGTGGCCGCGGCGATGCCCAGGTTCACGTAGTGCTTGAGGACGATCTCCTGCGCCGCCTCGTCCCAGGCGGCGTTGATCTCCGGGTTGCGCCGGACCGCGACCAGGACCGCCTTGGCGATGATCAGGAGCGGGTTGACCCGCAGCCCGGCCATGTCCTTGCCGGACTTCAGCTCCTCGACCAGCTTCATCGTGCGGGTGATGTCGAAGGTCACGAACTCGGTGACGTGCGGCGCGGTGAACGCCGAGCCGACCATCGCCGCCGCCGTCGCCTTCCGTACGCCCTTGACCGGGACGCGCGTCTCCCGGACACCGGACTGCCCGAGGGCCGCCGGAGCGGCCGGGGTCTCGACCGGGACGGCCACGGGCTCCGGAGCCGGAGCGACCGGAGCGGCCGGGGTGGTCACCGGGACGGCGGGGCTCTCCGCCGGAGCGACGGCCGCGTGGACGTCCTCACGGGTGATGACGCCGTCGGGACCGGTCGGGGTGACCGTGGTGAGGTCCACGCCGAGGTCCTTGGCGAGCTTCCGCACCGGCGGCTTGGCCAGCGGCCGGGCCCCGCCCGACGCGTGCCCGTCGAGCCGCTCCGGTACGGGGGCGGCCACCGGCGCGGGGCCCGGGACCGCCACGGTCGCGGCGGGGACGGCGGGAGCCGCCGGAGCCGTGCCCGGTGCGCCCTTGCGGGGCCTGCGCTTGGTGGAGCTGGCGGCCACGCCGTAGCCGACGAGGACCGGCTGACGGACCTGCGGCTCGTCGTCCTCCTCGACGACCGGCGCCGGGGCGGGGACGGACGCGGGGGCGGCCGGGGCGGCCGAGGACGCCGGGGCCTCGGGCGCGTCGCCGCCGACGTTCACCGAGATGATGACCTGGCCGACGTCGACCGTGGTGCCCTCGGGGAAGAGCAGCTCGTGGACCGTGCCGTCGAAGGGGCTCGGCAGCTCGACGGCCGCCTTCGCGGTCTCGACCTCGCAGACGACCTGTCCGTCGGCGACGGTGTCGCCCGGCTGCACGTACCACTTGAGGATCTCGGCCTCGGTCAGGCCCTCGCCCACGTCGGGCATCTTGAATTCGCGGATCGTCACGATGCTCTCCTCAGTACGCCAGCGAGCGGTCGACAGCGTCGAGCACACGGTCGAGACCCGGCAGGTACTCCTCCTCCAGCCGCGCCGGCGGATACGGCGCGTGGTAGCCGCCGACCCGCAGGACGGGGGCCTCCAGGTGGTAGAAGCACCGCTCCGTGATCCGGGCCGCGATCTCCGCGCCGGAGCCGTAGAAGACCGGGGCCTCGTGGACGACGACCAGACGGCCGGTCTTCTCCACCGACCGCTGGATCGCGTCGAAGTCGATCGGGGACATCGAGCGCAGGTCCAGGACCTCGACCGACCGGCCCTCCTCCTCCGCCGCCGCCGCGGCCCCCAGGCAGACCTTCACCATCGGGCCGTACGCGGCCAGCGTCAGATCGGTGCCCTCGCGCGCCACCCGGGCCTTGTGCAGCTCGCCCGGGAGGGCCTCGGTGTCGACCTCGCTCTTGTCCCAGTAACGCCGCTTCGGCTCGAAGAAGATCACCGGGTCGTCGCTCAGGATCGCCTGCTGGAGCATCCAGTAGGCGTCCGACGAGTTCGAGGGGGAGACCACCTTCAGACCCGCGACATGCGCGAACAGGGCCTCGGGGGACTCCGAGTGGTGCTCGACCGCGCCGATCCCGCCGCCGTACGGAATGCGGATGACGACCGGCATCTTGATCTTGCCGAGGGAGCGGGCGTGCATCTTCGCGAGCTGCGTGACGATCTGGTCGTACGCGGGGAAGACGAAACCGTCGAACTGGATCTCCACGACCGGGCGGTAGCCGCGCAGGGCCAGACCGATCGCGGTGCCGACGATCCCGGACTCGGCCAGCGGGGTGTCGATCACCCGGTCCTCGCCGAAGTCCTTCTGCAGACCGTCGGTCACCCGGAACACACCACCGAGCTTGCCGACGTCCTCGCCCATGATGAGGACCTTGGGATCGGTCTCCAGCGCCTTGCGGAGCGACTCGTTGAGCGCCTTCGCCAGCGGAAGCTTCTGTACAGCCATGGTTACTTGACCTCGCCATCCGCGAAGGACGCCTGGTAGGCGGCGAACTGGGCGCGCTCCTCGTCCACCAGCGTGTGCCCGTCCGCGTAGACGTGCTCGAAGATCGCCGTGTCCTCGGGGTCGGGCATGGAACGCACGGCCTCGCGGACGCGCTTGCCGAGGGCCTCGCTCTCCGCCTCCAGCTCCTCGAAGAAGGCCGCGTCGGCGTGGCCCTCGCGCTCCAGGTACGTCTTGAGGCGCAGGATCGGGTCCTTGGCCTCCCACGCCTCCCGCTCCTCGTCCCTGCGGTACTTCGTCGGGTCGTCGGAGGTGGTGTGGGCGCCCATCCGGTAGGTGAACGCCTCGACGAGCGTGGGGCCCTCGCCCCGGCGGGCCCGCTCCAGGGCGGACCTCGTCACCGCGAGACAGGCCAGGACGTCGTTGCCGTCCACCCGGACGCCCGGGAAGCCGAAGCCCCGGGCGCGCTGGTAGAGCGGAACACGGGTCTGCTTCTCGGTGGGCTCGGAGATCGCCCACTGATTGTTCTGACAGAAGAACACGACGGGCGCGTTGTAGACCGCGGAGAAGGTGAAAGCCTCGTTCACATCGCCCTGGCTGGACGCTCCGTCGCCGAAGTAGGCGATCACGGCGGAATCCGCGCCGTCCTTGGCGATGCCCATCGCATAACCGGTGGCGTGCAGGGTCTGCGAACCGATGACGATCGTGTACAGGTGGAAATTGTTGCTGTTGGGATCCCAGCCACCGTGGTTCACACCGCGGAACATTCCCAGCAGGTTCGTGGGGTCCACGCCCCGGACCCAGGCGACGCCGTGCTCCCGGTAGGTCGGGAAGACGTAGTCGTCGTCCCGCAGGGCCCGCCCGGAACCGATCTGGGCCGCCTCCTGGCCGAGCAGCGAGGCCCACAGGCCCAGTTCGCCCTGCCGCTGGAGCGAGGTGGCCTCGGCGTCGAAACGACGGGTGAGGACCATGTCCCGGTAGAGCCCGCGCAGTTCCTCGGCGCTCAGGTCGATGTCGTAGTCGGGGTGCTGGACGCGCTCTCCCTCGGGCGTCAGCAGCTGGACGAGCTCGGGCTCCGCCGCGCCGGCGCTCGTCTTCCTGGTGGTGCTCGTGCTCGCGCTTGCGGTGCGCTTGGTGCCGCTGCTGCGTCGCGTCGTCTTGCGCGCGGCAGTGCTCTCCACGGTCACGTGCGTGCTCCTCCGTCGGTCCGGCCCCCGGGTTCGCCGATAGGGCCTGGGTCCCCCCTGCCGCTGGGCAAGGGGAGGCTCTCCGCCTTATCCGTACCCTTCGCACAGGGTGGGTGCGACGCGGCCGGGGTCGGGCGTGACAGGTGCCCCGGCGAGCGCCCTGTCATAGGCACGTTACCCATCGCGCGGCATTCCCGCGAAACCCCACTTGACCTGCGATTTTGCTTGGATTTCCAAGTAAATCGAGAAAACGGGGAACAGCGGCTGGTCAGCGCGTCGGCAACGGCTTCGGAGGGCCGCCGGAACATCCGGCACGTTATCCCGCGCACCCCGGGCGCGGGAAGAGCCAATATGTGAGACTGGCTGCGTGCGCGAAGAAGGAAAAATCCGGGTATTTCTGCTGGACGACCATGAAGTCGTCCGGCGCGGCGTCCACGAGCTGCTCTCCGTGGAGGACGACATCGAGGTGGTCGGCGAGGCCGGGACGGCGGCGGACGCGCTGGTCAGGATCCCCGCGACCCGCCCGGACGTCGCGGTTCTCGACGTGCGGCTGCCGGACGGCAGCGGTGTCGAGGTGTGCCGTGAGATCCGCTCCCAGGACGAGAGCGTCAAATGTCTGATGCTGACCTCGTACGCGGACGACGAGGCGCTCTTCGACGCGATCATGGCCGGTGCCTCGGGATACGTCCTCAAGGCCATCCGCGGCAACGAGCTGCTGAACGCGGTGCGGGACGTGGCCGCGGGCAAGTCGCTGCTCGACCCGGTGGCGACGGCCCGCGTCCTGGAGCGGCTGCGCGACGGCAACAACCCCAAGCGCGACGACAAGCTCTCCAACCTCACCGACCAGGAGCGCAAGATCCTGGACCTGATCGGTGAGGGCCTGACCAACCGGGTCATCGGCGAGCGGCTCCACCTCGCGGAGAAGACCATCAAGAACTACGTCTCCAGCCTGCTGTCGAAGCTGGGCATGGAGCGGCGCTCCCAGGCCGCCGCGTACGTGGCCCGGCTCCAGGCCGAACGCCGCTGACGTGACCCCGCCGCCCGGGAGCCGCGACGGCTCCGGGCGGGGCGGGGCAGCCGAAGGTCCCGGGAGCCCCTCAGCGGGGCCGGTGGCCGCGCCGACGGGGCTCGTCAGCGGGGCCCGGCCGGGCCCGTCGCGGGTTTCGGGACCTATGTCCCCACGAAAGCGGGGCCGGGGCCCCTTTCCCGACGGGCCGCGGTGGCGGAGAGTGGTGACCATGTCCACCACCGACGAGAACCGCGCCCTAGAGCTGCTCAGCCGCGTGTCCTACGGCCGGGTGGCCACCAGTATGCGAGCCATGCCGTTCGTCGCCCCCGCCCGGCACATCGTGTCCGGCGGACACGTCCTGCTCCGTCTGCACGAGGGGCTCGGCTACCACCGCGCCTGCAACGGCAGCGTCGTCGCGTACGGCGCGGACAACTTCAACTCCGGTGCCGGACGGCTCTGGTCCGTGCAGTTCACCGGCACCGCCGGGATCGTCGAACCCACCGCCGCGGAGCTGGCGGACTTCGGCACGGCACCGGACACCGTCGACGGCGAGCCCTTCGTCCCGGTCTTCATGCGGATCGAACCGCAGTTCGTGACGGTCCACGCGCTCGACTACCCCGGCGAGACCTCCATGAGCCGACCGGCCGGAGCCTCCGCCACCCGACCGGCCGCCGACCGCTCCGTACAGCGCCATCTCCACCACGTAGCGTGATCTACCATCTGGCGGGTGCCGCGCTCATCTGAAACGCTCACCCCGCCGAACGCCCACCGGGCATCCCCCGCCCGGCCCGTGGCCGCCCCGCCCCTCGGCGCCCTCATGCGACGCCACCGGCACGCGGGAGAGGCCCTCTCCTGCGTGCCCGTCACCGAGGGGCTGCTCAACCGGGGCTTCCGCCTCTCCACCAGCCGCGGCACCTACTTCCTGAAACAGCACCTGGACGCGCCCACCGCCGACCGCGCCACCATCGCCCGTCAGCACCGCGCGACCCAGCGGCTGCACGCCCTCGGTCTGCCCGTCGCCCCGCCCCTCGCCGACTCCACCGGCCGCACGGTCACCGTCGTCGACGGCCACTGCTACGCCCTGCACCCCTGGATCGACGGCCGGCACCGCGACGGCGCCCAGCTCTCCACCTGCTGCTCCCAGCGCCTCGGCACCCTGCTCGGGCAGGTCCACACCGCCCTGGACCAGGTGATGGGCCACCCGGGGCAGGACGGACGCACCCCCGACCACGGAGTCTGCGCGAGCGCGGACCTCCCGGACACCTTCCGGGAGGTCGAGGAACTGCTCCGGCTGGCCCGCGCCCACCGCCCCCGCGACGGCTTCGACGCGCTCGCCGAGCACCGGCTCAGGGAGCGGCGCAGGCTTCTCGCCCGGCACGCCCACCACCGCCCGCCGCCCGCCGCCGCCACCGCCTGGGTGCACGGCGACTTCCACCCGCTGAACCTGCTCTACCAGGGCGCCGAGCCCGCCGCGATCATCGACTGGGACCGGCTCGGCTTACGCCCCCGGGCCGAGGAGGCGGTCCGGGCGGCGGCCATCTTCTTCGTACGGCCGGAGGGCGAGCTGGCCCTGGACAAGGTGCGGGCCTACGCGCGCGCGTACCGGCGTGCGACGGGCGCCGGACGGGCCGAGCTGGCGGAGGCGGCCCACCGGGTGTGGTGGGAGCGGCTCAACGACTTCTGGATCCTGCACTGGCGCTACCGGCTCCACGACCGGCGGGCCGATCCGCTGTTCCCGGTGGTGTCGGCGCTGGCGGTGTGGTGGACCCGCGAGTACGAGGCGGTACGGGACGCGTTCACGGGGTGACCGGGCCGGGCCCGTACGCTCCCGCGAAGTCCCGGCCAGACCCCGGACGGCACGGACCCCCGGCACCCGCGACGGCGGGTCCGGGGGTCGGTGTGGCTCGCGGGGCCGGTCAGCCCGTCTGGGAGCCGCCGCCCGGAGGCTGGGTGCCCGGCTCGCCCGAGGGGTCCGTCGTCGGATCCGGCGTGTCCGGCGGCTGGGTCGTCGGCTCCTGCGTCTTCGGCGGCTCCGTCGTCGGCTTCGGCGTCTTCGGGGGCTCCGTCGTCGGCTCGGTCGTCGGATCCACCGTCTTCGGCGGTTCGGTCGTCGGATCCTTCGTGGGCGGCGGGGTCCACGGCTGCTGCGGGGAGCCGCCGTTCGAGGAGCCCTGGTCCGTCGACTGGTGGTCGGACGGCTCGTCCGAGGGAGCGGGCTCCTCCGGGGCCGTCGACGGCGGGCCGGTGACCGTCGGCGGGTCGCCGCCGGTCTTGCCCCCCGTGTCGCCCGTCTTGTCCAGGGCGAAGACGACCCCGGCGACGACCGCGATCAGCGCGAGCGCGGCGAACAGCCACACCTTGCCGCGCCCGCCGTTGCCACCGCCGCCCTGGCCGTAGGCACCGCCCTGGCCGTAGCCCCCGGTGCCGCCCGCGCCGCCGTCGTAACCGCCGTACCCGCCGTCGTCCGGGTTCATCGGCGGGAGGATCGGGCCCTGCGCGGTCTCGCCGTGCATCGGGTGACCCATCGCGGTCGTCGCGGTCATCCCGGCGGCCGGGGTGTGCCCGCCGCTGTGCGTCTCGACCGGTCCGGTGTTCCACGTGCCGGTGTGGCCGCCCTGGTGCTGGAGCATCTGGAGGCCGTACTGGATGAGGCCGCGCATCTCCTCGGCGCTCTGGAACCGGTCGTCCGGGTCCTTCGCCAGCGAGCGCATGACCAGGCCGTCGAGCTCCGGCGGCACGGCGTGCGTCACCTCGGACGGCGGCACCGGGGCGTCCTGGACGTGCTGGTACACCACGGACAGCGGGGTCTCGCCGGTGAACGGGGGCCGCAGCGCGAGGAGCTCGTAGAGGAGGCAGCCCGTCGCGTACAGGTCGGAGCGGTGGTCGACGGCCTTGCCGAGCGCCTGCTCGGGGGAGAGGTACTGCGGGGTGCCCATGACCATGCCGGTCTGCGTCATCGTCGACTGCGCGCCGTGCAGGGCACGGGCGATGCCGAAGTCCATGACCTTCACGGCGCCGCTGTTGGTGATGATCACGTTGGCGGGCTTGATGTCCCGGTGCACGATCCCGTGCTGATGCGAGTAGGCCAGCGCCTCCAGCACCCCGGAGACGATGATGAGGGCCTGCTCGGGGCCCGGTGCCTCGGCGCTGAGCAGCAGCTCGCGGATGGTGCGGCCCTCGACCAGCTCCATCACGATGTACGGCACGGGACGGCCGCCGACGAAGTCCTCGCCGGAGTCGTACACGGCGACGATCGCGTGGTGGTTCAGGCCCGCGACGGACTGTGCCTCGCGGGTGAAACGGGCCTTGGAGACCGGGTCCTCGGCGAGGTCCGCGCGGAGCAGCTTGACGGCGACGGTGCGGCCGAGCCGTACGTCCTCGGCGGCGAACACCTCGGCCATGCCGCCGCGGCCCAGACGGTGCGTCAGGCGGTAGCGCCCGTCACCGACGACCCCACCGACGCCCCAGGACTCCGCTGCCGCGTCCGGCACACCGCCGCCTGATCCGGATTCGGGTGCCATCAGTCCTCGCCGTCGTCTGTCGTGCCGTGTCCAGTCGTCACGCTACAGGCTTCGTACGACATCACGATCCGAGATGGACCGGCCATCCAACCCCGTTCACGTACACCTGTGCAAATTCGGTGGGATTCCTCCGCCCCGGTGAAATCGCCCCGGGGGACCTTCCTGTGCGGAGGGTCACGGAACGGGCACCCGGCTTGACGTGGCGATGCCCTGGGGCAGACTTGGCCGGGAAATACGGGATCGACGCCGCCACGCGCGCGTAATGGGGGAAGCACAGATGAGCCAGGACGGCGCACGGGGCCGCTATGCGGGCGGTTCGGTCGCGGGTGGCCGGTACCAGCTGCGCGACCTTCTCGGCGAGGGCGGCATGGCATCCGTGTACCTGGCCTACGACAGTGCCCTCGACCGGCAGGTCGCGATCAAGACGCTGCACACGGAGCTGGGCCGCGAGCAGTCGTTCCGCGAACGGTTCCGGCGCGAGGCGCAGGCGGTCGCCAAGCTGTCGCACACCAACATCGTCTCGGTCTTCGACACCGGCGAGGACACCCTCGACGGCGCGGTCATGCCGTACATCGTCATGGAGTACGTGGAGGGGCAGCCGCTCGGCTCGGTCCTCGCCTCCGACGTCCGGCAGTACGGGGCGATGCCCGCCGACAAGGCGCTGAGGGTCACGGCCGATGTGCTCGCCGCCCTGGAGGTCAGCCACGAGATGGGCCTGGTCCACCGGGACATCAAGCCGGGCAACGTGATGACGACCCGGCGGGGCGTGGTCAAGGTCATGGACTTCGGCATCGCGCGGGCCATGCAGTCCGGCGTCACGTCGATGACGCAGACCGGCATGGTCGTCGGCACCCCTCAGTACCTCTCCCCCGAGCAGGCCCTCGGCCGCCCGGTCGACGCCCGCTCCGACCTCTACTCGGTCGGCATCATGCTCTTCCAGCTGCTGACCGGCCGTCTCCCCTTCGACGCCGACTCCCCGCTGGCCATCGCCTACGCGCATGTGCAGGAGGAGCCCGTCGCGCCGTCGTCCGTCAACCGCGCGGTGACGCCCGCGATGGACGCGCTCGTCGCCCGCGCGCTGCGGAAGAACCCGAACGAGCGGTTTCCGAGCGCCTCGGCCATGCGTGACGAGTGCCTGCGGGTCCTCGCGGCGGGCCAGACCGGTGCGCCGGTGATCGTCCAGGGCGGCCCGGTCAGCAGTGGCGCGGGGGTCGGTTCCGCGGTCTTCCCGCCGGTCGGCCAGACCCCGCCGCCGGGCCCGTACACCGCGCCGCAGGTCCACCAGCCGTACCTGCCGCCCGCACCGCAGCCGGGTCCCTACGGTCCCGCGACCCCGTCGGCCGCCCCGGCGTACGGCTATCCGCAGCAGGCGCCGACGCCCGCCCCGGCGTACCAGGCACCGGCCCCCGCGCCCTACGCGCCGGTGCACACGCCCGCGCCCGCCCCGGCGGGCGGCGGCCCCCGGCGGAACACCCGGCTCCTCGTGGGCGCGGTCGTCGTCGCCCTGCTCGCGGTCGGCGGCCTGGTCTACTCCCTCGACCTGACCAAGGAGGATCCGGACCCGAAGGCGGGCGGCACCGGCGGCACCTCCCAGCGGGACCAGACGGCGGCGCCGGGCCACAAGGGCCCCGATCTGAGCAAGACGATCGACCCGAAGAAGTGCACCCAGCCGACCGAGTCGAGCGACGACCCCGAGAAGTTCGAGGTCCCCAACTTCACGTACAAGAACATCCAGTCGGTGAAGGACTGCGTCCAGGCGGCGGGCTGGAAGATCATGACCCAGACCCCGGTGGACGAGGCGACCTACGGCGAAGGCACGGTCCTGGAGCAGTACCCGCCGGCCGGTGAGGACATCGCCGACAAGGACGCCGAGTTCACGCTCAAGATCTCTACGGGCAACCCGCCGCAGTGACGGGCGCCCCGGCCGCCGTTCCTCCTCTTTCTCTTGCGTGACGGGGCGGCTCCCCCTCATGCGTGACGGGGCGGCCGATTCGCTTTCGTGACGGGGACGGCCGGTCCTCTCTCATGACGGGTGGCCGGTGCTCTCTCGTGACGGGTCGGCCGTCCCTCCTCCGAGCCGTCCCGGATGCCGGGACCGTTCCTCCATGTGACGCTGGGCGGACCATCTCGGCGGCTCTGTACGGGAGGGGGTCACCCGGTGACTCCAGCACTCCGCAGGACACGGGCGCGGGCCCTCGGACCCGCGCTCACCTGCGCTTTCGCCTGCGCGTGCACCTTGTACGGGGCTCCAGCCGGGTACGGAGCGGCCCCGGGGGGCCCGGGGCGGAGCCCGGCCGGAGCCGTCTCCACCGGGAGCGCCTCCGCCCGGGGCGTCCCGATGGGGAACTCCTCCGCCAGGAGCGTGCCCGTGGCGGACGCCTCCGCCGGGAGCGCCACGGGAGGGGGCACCGCCGCGCGCGAGGCGTCCGGGGAGGGCGGCGGTACCGCTCCCGGGAGGCTTCGGGCCGAAGCGCCCCGGGCCACCTCGACGGCCGTGGCCCCGGCGACCGCGCCGCCCGGGACCGTACCGCCGCCGCCCCCCTCCTCCACCGCCCGCCCGCCGACGGCCGCGCCGTCGTCGACCGTGGCCGCCACCGTGCCCGCGGCTCCCCCGGGGCGTACCGGGAACGCCGGAGCGCCGGTGGCGCCCGCGCCCGCCGGGACCGGCTCCGCCGCGCCGAGCGCCGAGCCCACCGACGCCCCCGCCCCCAGCGGCTCCGCCTCCCTGGCCGGACGGCCCGCCGCGGAGGGGCACGAGCGGCCCGGACGCCCGCCGGGTCCGACCGTCTCCGCGAGCGACCCGCCCGCCCCTCCCGATGTCTCCCGTACCGAAACCGCTACAGAATCGGGGCGTCACCGGAGCGGCGAGGAGGGGGCCTGGACGGTACCCGAGGAGGACGTGGTCCTTCCGGAGAAGCCGTCCGCCAGCCGCCCGGCCGCCGCGCCCCGGCTGCTCGCCGAAGCCCCCGAAACCCTGGGCGACCAGGGGGTTCCCGTGCGCACCCTGGGTGTGGGGCTCACTCTGATGGGGCTGGGAATCGGGTTCCTCGGGCTGCGGATGCGGCGCCGCTGAGCCCTCCGGGACCGCCCCTGTCCCCCTTGAGGCGGACCCGCCGCTTCCGTCTCAGGACGGTTGTCCCTCTCTCCATACCCGGTATACATACTGAGTATGTCGATCCGCCATGGGCTTCTCGCCCTCCTCGAACGCGGCCCTCGCTACGGCTCTCAGCTCCGTACGGAGTTCGAGTCGCGCACCGGGTCCACCTGGCCGCTCAACGTCGGTCAGGTCTACACGACCCTCAGCCGTCTCGAGCGCGACGGCATGGTCGCCCAGGGCGGCGAGGACGCGGCCGGGCACGCGCTCTACGCGATCACCGACACCGGGCGCGCCGAACTGCGGACCTGGTTCGAGAAGCCGGTGGACCGCACCAGCCCCGCCCGTGACGAACTGGCGATCAAGCTCGCCATGGCCGTGGGCGCCCCCTGTGTCGACATCCGTGACGTCATCCAGTCCCAGCGCCGCCACACCGTGCAGGCGATGCAGGACTACACCCGTCTCAAGGCCCAGGCGCTCGTCGCGGTCGAGAGCGGCGGGGCCCGGGAGCGGGACGACGTGGCCTGGCTGCTCGTCCTGGAGCAGCTGATCTTCCAGACCGAGGCGGAGGCCCGCTGGCTCGACCACTGCGAGTCCCGGCTGATCCGCCTGTCGACGACCGGCGGATCAGCCGGGACAGGGACGGGGACGGGGGCCGAGACAGGGCCGGGGGCAGGGGCGGAATCCGGCGCGGCCGGTCCCGTCGGTCACACAGGCCCCACTGACCCCATCAGCCCTGCGAGTCCCGTCGGACTATCGGCCTCGCCGGCATCGTCGGCTCCGTCGAGTCCGTAGGCCCGGCACCGTCGAGCCTGTCGGCACCACCGGCACCACCGGCATCACCGGCATCACCGGCATCACCGGCATCACCGGCATCACCGGCACCGTCGAGTCTGTCGGCATCGGCGGCACCGTCAACCACCACCAGCACCACCGACACCGCCCGGCCCGGTGACCGGACCTCCGCGTCCGCCATCGAAGCCCGGCCCCTGGGCGGCACGCGCCGACCGCACGGTCGGCCCCGCCCGCACCTCTTCCGCATCACCTTCCACCGCTCGCTCCCGTACCCGGCGAACCGCCGCGTACGCCCAAGGGGGGACCCCTCATGTCCGCACCGCAGCCCGTGCTGCAACTCAAGAACCTGACCCGTGTCCACGGCTCGGGCGCCACCGAGGTGCACGCCCTGCGCGGCATCGACCTCGCCGTGTACCCGGGCGAACTCGTCGCCGTCATGGGCCCGTCCGGTTCCGGTAAGTCCACGCTGCTCACCATCGCGGGCGGGCTCGACATCCCCACCTCGGGACAGGTGGTCGTCGAGGACACCGACATCACCACCGTCGGCACCAAGCAGCTCGCCGCCCTGCGGCGGCGCAGCATCGGCTACGTCTTCCAGGACTACAACCTCATACCGGCGCTCACCGCCGCCGAGAACGTGGCCCTGCCCCGCGAGCTGGACGGCATCTCCGCCCGCAAGGCGCGAGTCGAGGCCGTGCGGGCCCTGGAGGAGATGGGGCTCGGCCACCTCGCCGACCGCTTCCCCGACGAGATGTCCGGCGGTCAGCAGCAGCGCGTGGCCATCGCCCGCGCCCTGGTCGGCGACCGTCGGCTCGTCCTCGCCGACGAGCCGACCGGCGCCCTGGACTCCGAGACCGGCGAGTCCGTGCTGGCCCTGCTGCGCAGCCGCTGCGACGCGGGCGCCGCCGGTGTCCTCGTCACCCACGAGCCCCGTTTCGCCGCCTGGGCGGACCGGGTCGTGTTCCTGCGGGACGGTGCCATCGTCGACCAGACCGTGCGCAGCGACGCCGACTCCCTGCTGTCGGGCCAGGTGGCCGAAGCGTGAAGACCTGGTTCCACTCCTGGCGGGCCGCGATCCGGATCGCCCGCCGCGACGCCTGGCGTTCCAAGGGCCGCAGCGCCCTCGTCCTCGCCATGATCGCGCTGCCCATCCTGGGCGTCGGCGCCCTCGACCTGACCTTCCGCAGCTCGGAGCTGTCCCCCGCCGAGGAGGCCGGGCGCCAACTGGGCGCGGCCGACGCCCGGTTCTCGGACCCGCAGTACGGCGGTGTCCCGATCCTCCAGGATCCGTCCGGCGACATGAACGCCCCGGCCAAGGACTACAAGGACCAGATGTGGCCCAGCGGTCCCGCCGACATCGCCAAGGCCTTCCCCCCGGGTGCCGAGGTCCTCACGGACACCACGGGCGGGGCCAAGCTGACGACGGCGCACGGTCTGCTCGCCACCGACGTCCGTGAGCTGAAGGCGTCCGACCCGATGGCCCGGGGCATCATGACGCTCCTGGAGGGGCGTCACCCCGAGAAGAACGACGAGGTCATGGCGACCTCGCGGTTCCTTGAGGTCAGCGGTCTGAAGGTCGGATCGACCCTTTCCGCCCGCAACTTCGATCGTGTGTACCGGATCGTCGGCTCCTACGAGATTCCCAGCTCCCTGAAGAGCACTCAGGTCAACGCGCTGCCGGGAGCGTTCCTGGCTCCGTACAAGAAGGCCTCCGACAAGGCCGGTATGCCCGGTCCGGGCAGTGCCACCACCTATCTGGTCAGCAAGTCCGGTGGTTTCACGTGGAACATGGTCAAGGAGATCAACGCCAAGGGCGTGGTCGTCGCCTCGCGCGCCGTGCTCCTCGACCCGCCCGCCGATTCCGAGGTGCCGATCTACCAGAAGGAAGGGTGGGGCAACTACAACGCCGGTCCGGCGGCCAGTGCCGCCGAACTCGCCTCCCTGGTCACCGTCGTGGGTCTGGCGATGCTGGAGATCTGTCTGCTGGCCGGTCCCGCCTTCGCGGTCGGCGCCCGTCGCTCGCGCCGTCAGCTCGGTCTGGTCGGGGCCAACGGCGGTGCCCGTAGCCATATTCGGGCCATCGTCCTCAGCGGCGGTCTGGTCATCGGTGTCGTCGCGGCGGTCCTCGGCACGAGCTTCGCCTTCATCCTCACCCTGCTCCTCCAGCCGTTCCTCGAAGACTTCATGGGGCAGCGGTTCGGCAGCTTCGACGTCCGGCCGCTCGAGATCCTCGGCATCGCGCTGCTCGCCGTCCTCACCGGTGTGCTCGCCGCGATCGTTCCGGCCATCACCGCCTCCCGGCAGACCGTCCTGGCCTCGCTCACCGGTCGTCGGGGTGTCCGCCGCGGCAGCCGGGTCCTGCCCCTGATCGGGCTCGGCGCCCTCCTTCTGGGGGCCGCGGTGGCCCTCTTCGGTTCGCTGGTCTCGCAGCAGGTCGCCCTCGTGGCGCTCGGCTCGGCCCTCGCCGAACTGGGTGTCGTCGCCATGACCCCGGCTCTGGTGGGCCTGTTCGGACGGACCGGACGCTGGCTGCCGCTGTCGCCGCGCCTCGCCCTGCGCGACGCCGTGCGCAACCGGGGCCGTACGGCTCCCGCCGTCGCCGCCGTCCTCGCCGCCGTCGCGGGCACGGTCGCCGTCTCCACCTACATGGCCAGCCGCGAGGCCGGGAACAGGGCCGTGTACGAGGCCAAGCTGCCGTACGGAGCGGTCTCCGCCACCATCATGGAGGAGGGCGGCCGGGACGTTCCCGCCGTCC
Source organism: Streptomyces sp. NPDC059247 (assembly GCF_042754005.1). Classification (NCBI taxonomy): domain Bacteria; kingdom Bacillati; phylum Actinomycetota; class Actinomycetes; order Kitasatosporales; family Streptomycetaceae; genus Streptomyces; species Streptomyces sp. NPDC059247. The sequence goes on along the minus strand of NZ_JBHYZW010000002.1, from coordinate 331,998 downwards.
GCGAGGCCATCCAGCGCTACTTCCCGGTGGCCGTGCGCGCCGATGTCGACCGCGTCTCGGTCGGCAAGCCCGGCTGCGACCCCTGGAGCCGTTCGGCGGGCTGTGGCCACTACCAGGTCGTCATCCCTCCGGCCCACGAGTGCCCCCTGTACGTGGCGAGCACGGACGGCAGCGACCCCGCCGAGAAGTTCACGCCCGAGCAGCGCCGGAAGATGCTCTCCGACGACTGGCGCTGCGCGCAGTCGCCCGGTGGGGGCAACGTCATCACCGACTCCGGTCTGTTGGTCGGTGACGCCAAGCTCCTCAAGGTCCTCGGCATCCAGGACGCCGGTGCCGAGAAGGCCCTGGCCGAGGGGAAGATCGTCAGCTTCTCCCGCGCCCAGGTCGCCAAGAACGGCACCGTCGGCATCAAGCAGGTCACCGACCTCGCCGCCGCCGACAAGGCCTCCGAGAAGAACCTCCCCGCCCCCGGGAAGGTCAGTTCCATCCCCGCCTATCAGGTGCCCGGGGACCCGAAGACCTACGGACTCCAGGGCCTGATGACCCCGGCCACCGCCAAGGCGGCCGGTCTCGCCACGGTCCCGCTGGGCACCTACGTCACCACCGAGCAGCTGCCGGACGGCGAGGCCCGTCAGAAGCTCGACGCCGAGCTCACCAAGCTCGGCGGCGACATCCAGTTGCACGTGGAGGAGGGGTTCGTCGAGGAGTACACCCTGATCCTCGTCGCGCTCTCCCTCTTCGCGGGCCTGGTCACCATCGGGGCCGCCGGTATCGCCACCGGCCTCGCGCAGGCCGACGCCGAGGCCGACCTGAAGACGCTCGCCGCCGTCGGCGCCCCGCCCCGGGTCCGCCGTACCCTCAGCGGATTCCAGTGCGGAGTCGTCGCAGCGATGGGTGTGATCCTCGGATCGGCGGCCGGAATGCTGCCCGCGATGGGCCTCCGGCTCACCGAGGGGCGCGAGCAGATGCGCTTCTACGAGATGAGCCTCGCCGAGGGCTGGGCGGCCAACACGCCCCCGCCGTACGTCCCGATCGTCGTCCCGTGGGAGACCCTCCTGGGCCTGCTCGTCGCCGTACCGCTCGGTGCCGCGCTGCTCGCCGCCCTCGTGACGCGCTCGCGCGGCGCGCTGTCCCGGCGCGCGGCGACCTGACGGTCTCCGTTTCCATCCTGTGCCCCTGTACGAGGGTGGATCACCCTCGTGCGGGGGCACACCCTCGTGATGACTCATGTGTACGAGAGAATGGCGGCATGGAGATGCCGAGGAATGACAGGTCGCAGGAGAGCCCCCCGATCCTCGTCGTGGGACAGGACGGGATGCCGCTCAGCGGCGTTCAGAGCGACGACGAGCCCCGCGAGGTCCCGGTGACGGAAATGGTCGAGCAGCCCGCGAAGGTCATGCGCATCGGCAGCATGATCAAGCAGCTCCTGGAGGAAGTACGCGCGGCACCCCTCGACGAGGCCAGCCGCGTCCGCCTCAAGAACATCCACGCCAGCTCCGTCAAGGAACTGGAGGACGGGCTCGCGCCCGAGCTGGTGGAGGAGCTGGAGCGGCTCTCGCTGCCGTTCACGGACGAGGCGATCCCCTCCGAGGCCGAGCTGCGCATCGCGCAGGCGCAGCTGGTGGGCTGGCTCGAGGGCCTCTTCCACGGCATCCAGACGGCGCTGTTCGCCCAGCAGATGGCGGCCCGCGCCCAGCTGGAGCAGATGCGCAGGGCGCTCCCGCCCGGCTCCGGCCACGACGATGACGACGACCACGGCCACGGCCACGCGGTCCGCTCGGGCCCGTACCTGTAGCGGACACGGGCGTACGGGCGTACGGCCCGGGGCGGACGGGGCCCGGCGGGTCGGCGGTGCGGGAACCACCCGGCTCGTACGACCGGCGCCGACCCGCCCGCCACCACCGGCTCGTGGGGCCTGTGGGGCTCGCGGGCTCGCGTAGGACCCATGGGGGCTCGCAGGGCTCATGAAAAGGGGCCCGGCATTCGTGTGCCGGGCCCCTTCCGCGTGTCCGTTCCCGGTCAGCTCCGGGGCGCGAGCAGCAGGACCTTGCCGACAGGGGCGCCGGACTCCAGCGCCCGGTGCCCTTCGGCCGCCTCCGCGAGCGGCAGCGTCCGGTCGACGACCGGACGGACCGTACCGGCGGCGATCAGCGGCCAGACGTGCTCCCTGACGGCGGCGACGATCGCCGCCTTCTCGTCCACGGGACGGGACCGCAGCGTGGTCGCCATGACGGCGGCGCGCTTCGCGAGCAGCGCCCCGAGGTTCAGCTCGCCCTTCACCCCGCCCTGGAGTCCGATCACGACGAGGCGGCCGTTCATTGCCAGCGCCCTCACGTTCCGCTCCAGGTACTTGGCGCCGACGATGTCCAGGATGACGTCCGCGCCCGCCCTGTCCGTCGCCCCGGCCAGCTCCGCGACGAAGTCCTGCTCGCGGTAGTCGATGAGGACGTCCGCCCCGAGTTCCGCGCAGCGCGCCAGCTTCTCCGGGCTTCCGGCGGTCACCGCGACCCGTGCCCCGACCGCCTTCGCCAGCTGGATCGCCATCGTGCCGATCCCGCTCGCGCCCCCGTGCACCAGCAGGGTCTCCCCCGGCCGCAGGTGGGCGATCATGAAGATGTTGGACCAGACGGTGCAGGCCACCTCGGGCAGCGCGGCGGCCGTGGCCAGGTCCACGCCCTCCGGCACGGGCAGCAGCTGCCCCGCCGGGACGACGACCTTCTCCGCGTATCCGCCGCCCGCGAGCAGCGCGCACACCTCGTCGCCGACCGCCCAGCCCACCACCCCGGGACCGAGTGCGGCGATCCGCCCCGAACACTCCAGACCGGGGTACGGGGAACTGCCCGGCGGCGGGTTGTAGGAGCCCTGCCGCTGGAGCAGATCGGCGCGGTTGACGGCACTGGCCACCACCTCGACGAGGACCTCGCCCTCACCGGGTACGGGGTCGGGCACCTCGGCCCAGACGAGAGCCTCGGGGCCGCCGGGTTCCGGAATCGTGATCGCGTACATGGCGGCGAGGCTACTCCCGCCGACGCGTCCCGGCCCAGGGCTCCGCGCTCAGTCCTCGGGCGGGGTGCTGAGCGGGGTGACCGGCGCCGCGCGCACGATGGTGATCACCCGGTCGGTGAGCTGGAGCGGGCTGGCGGCGGGATCGTCGTAACTGAGCAGCCGGTGGCCACGCAGCACGCTCACCACCAGGTCTCCGGTCTCCCGCACGCTCTTGCCGACCTCGCTCTTGGTCACCGGGCGTTCCACCAGGTCGAGACCGGAGCCCTGCTGGATCAGGTCCTCCATCACCGTGCCCGCGCTGGGGCTCAGTACGGACAGACCGAGCAGCCGCCCGGCGGCGCTGGCGCTGGTGATGACCGCGTCGGCACCGGACTGGCGCAGCAGCGGCGCGTTCTCCTCCTCACGGACCGCCGCGACGATCTTCGCGCCCCTGTTGAGCTGGCGCGCGGTGAGGGTGACCAGGACGGCCGTGTCGTCGCGCTGGGTGGCGATGACGATCTGCCGTGCCCGCTGCACCTCGGCACGGAGCAGGACGGCACTGCGGGTGCCGTCGCCGACGACACCGACGAACCCGTCCGCGTTCGCCGTCTCGATGACCTTGCTGGAGGGATCGACGATGACGATCTGCTCCTTGCTCAGGCCCGTCGCGCAGAGGGTCTGGATCGCGGACCGTCCCTTGGTGCCGAAGCCGACGATGACGGTGTGGTCGCGCAAGGTGGACCTCCAGCGGTTCTGCCGGAACTCCTCCCGGGTCCGCTCCGTGAGGACCTCGAGAGTGGTGCCGACCAGGATGATCAGAAACAGCACGCGCAGGGGCGTGACCAGCAGGATGTTGGCGAGCCGCGCCGAGTCGCTGTACGGGACGATGTCGCCGTATCCGGTGGTGGAGAGCGTCACGGTCGCGTAGTAGGCGCAGTCGAGGAAGTCGAGCGTCTCGTTGGCGTTGTCGTGGTAACCCTCGCGGTCGATGTAGACGATCACGACCGTCACGGCGAGCACGGCCAGTGCCATGAGCAGCCGGATGCCGACCTGGCGCAACGGCCGTTCGACGACCCGTCGGGGCAGCCGGATGCTCGGACCCGCGATCCGTTCGTCCGCCCGGCGGGCCATCACGTCACGACTGGGAAGTTTCACGTGAAACACGCTCCTCGGGCCGCCGTCGCGGCCCTTTCGTCCAGGGGCCGGGGAAGGTCGAGGACGTCCAGTTCCTGGCCGGGGGCTGCGCCGCCGGGCGGGACGACGGCGAGGCCGTCGGCGGCGGCGATGCCGCGGAGCATGGCGGGTCCGTCGTAGCGAAGCGGTACGGCCCGGCCGCCCCGGCGGACGACGGGGACGAGCCGCGTGTCGTAGGGATGCCCCCGCACCTCGTCCCGGACGGGCACGCGGGCGGGGGCGGGGGTCCCGGGGCGGGGTTGGAGACCGCTTCCCGGGGCCGTCTCCGGCTCCGGGGTCGTCTCAGGACCAGGGGCCAGCTCGGGACCCGGGGTCGGCTCGGGACCTGGGATCGGCTCGGGACCTGGGGTCGTTTCCGGTCCCGGGGTCGTTTCCGGTCCCGGGGGTCGCGCGGGGCCCCGGGGCGTCTCCGCCAGGGCTTCGAGGAGGGGGGCGGCGAGGGTCAGGAGGCCGGAGACCGCCGCGAGCGGGTTGCCGGGCAGTCCGACCAGGTGCCGGACGGACATGGGGCCTTCCGGTCCCGCGCCGAGACGGGCGAGCAGCATCGGATGGCCCGGCCTGACCTTCACCCCGTCCACGAGGAGGGTCGCGCCCGCCCTGCCGAGCACGCCGTGGACGTGGTCGACGGGACCCGCGGCCGTTCCGCCCGTGGTCACGACCAGGTCGGCGGTGGAACCGGTGACGGCCTCGTACAGCTCCTCGGCGTCGTCGCCGATGCGGCGGGTACCGAGGACGTCGGCGCCGAGCGAGGCGAACCAGGGCCCGAGCATCGGGCCGAGGGCGTCCCGGATGAGCCCCTCGCGGGGGAGTCCCGCCGTCAGCAGTTCGTCACCGAGGACCAGGATCTCCACCCGGGGGCGGGGGAGCACGGAGAGCCCGTCGTAGCCCGCCGCCGCCGCGAGGCCGAGCACGGCGGGGGTCACGAGGGTGCCCGCGGGAAGCAGTTCGTCGCCGGAGCGGCACTCCTGGCCCCGGGGCCGGATGTCCTGGCCGGGCACGACCTCGCGCAGGGCGCGCAGCACGGGGCTCCCGGCACGGTCGTCCGTGCGGGGTGCCTCGGTGCGGGCGTGTTCGGTGCGGACGACGGCGGTGGTGCCGGGCGGGACGCGGGCGCCGGTGGCGATCCGTACCGCCTCGCCGTCGGCGGGCTCCGGCGCCGTCCCGGTCCCGGAGGCGTGCCCGGCGAGTACGGCGGTCTCCGCGCGGACCGCCCAGGGGCCGGGTCCCGCGACGGCCCAGCCGTCCATGGCGGAGGTGTCGAAGGGCGGCAGATCGGTGAGGGCCGTCAGCGGTTCCGCCAGGACCCCGCCGAGTGCCGACCAGAGCGGTACGGCCGACGCCTTCCTGACGCCCCGCGCGTGGGCTCCGGCGCGGGCGGCGACGGCCCGCGCCTCGGGCCAGGCGGTGGCGCGGTGCGGACGCGGTGCGGACGCACCGCCCCCGGGCCCCGGGGTCACCGGGGCGGACTCCCGCAGGCTCATCCGGCCTCGTCCTGCTCGGCCGCCCAGCGCTGGGCCAGCGCGGCGGCCTTGCGGGCGGCCTCGGCGACCGCCTCCGGTCCGCCGTCGGCGCGCGCCGCCGCGTACCCGACCAGGAAGGTGGTCAGGGGCGCGGCGGGCCGGGCCACCCCGTGGGCGGCGTCGCGGGCCAGGTCCAGCAGTACGCCGGTGTCGACGGCCAGGTCGATGCCCAGTTCGTCCTTGACTGCGGTGATCCATTCGTCCAGCACGGTCCCATGCTCCCTGATCCGGGCTCGGGCCGTGGCGATGTCCTCCCAGGTGTCGCAGTCGAAGGACGCCAGCGGTCCCGCCGGGACCCGGACGGGCCGGAGCAGCGCCGTGAGGTGGCGCAACGGCAGATGGGCGAGGGCTCCGTGGTCCCGTGCGAGACCGTCGAGCGCCCGGCGCAGCGGGCCGGACCGGTACGCGGCGACGAGCGGCTGGTCCCGTCCACCGGCGTCGGTCAGGAGCGCGGCGTCGGCCCGGGGGTCCTCGTCGAGGGCCGTCAGGAGGTCCCGGACGGTGGTGCCGTCGAGGAACGGCAGGTCGGCGGAGAGGACGAGGAGGACATCGGCGCCGGTCTCCCGGACTCCGGCGCCGAGGGCGGCCGTCGGGCCGCCGCCGGGCGGGTCCTCCCTGGTCCAGCGGACGGGGCGGAGGGTCGGGCGGGGGTCGCCGACGACCACTGTCCGGCCCGCGTCGGGGCAGGCGGCGAGGACCCGGTCGAGCAGGGTCCGGCCCCCGATCCGTACCCCGGGTTTGTCGGAACCGCCGAGGCGCCTGGCAGCTCCTCCGGCGAGCACGACGACATCATGTGCGGTGGTCACCCCAGCAGTATGGGCCGCCGGGGTCTCCCGACGTCCGGCCCACCCACCCGTGGAGACGCCCGGGAGCGGAGGAGAACGCGCGGGGTACGGGCCCGGCGTGGCCCGGCGGGATGGTGGAACGGGCCTGACGGAGGGCCGGGACCGGCCCGGCGGAGCACTGGGGGCACGGCGAAGGACAGGGGCGGGACAGCCCCGGCACCCCACCGGGAACGAGCCCGGCACCGTGCCTGGGACGGCCCCGGCGGAATGCGGAACGCCCGATACGGAATGCGCGATACGGGATACGGGATACGGGATACGGGATACGGGATACGCGATCAGCAAGGTGGAGGGGCGGGGTCGGCAGGGTGCCGGAGCGCCCCACCGGAGGGGACCCGACGAGGTGCCGGGTCCCCTCCGGAGCGGGCCGGACGGATACCGGACCCGTTCCCGTGGGGGGTCGGAACGCGCGGAGGAGCCGACGGACCGCGCGGAGGGACGGAGGGTGTCAGAGCGTGCGGAGCAGGACGGCGGGCTGTTCGACGCAGTCCGCCACGTACCGCAGGAAGCCGCCCGCCGTACCGCCGTCGCAGACCCGGTGGTCGAAGGTGAGGGAGAGCTGCACGACCTGCCTGACGGCCAGTTCGCCCCGATGGACCCAGGGCTTCGGGACGATCCGGCCGACGCCGAGCATGGCCGCCTCGGGGTGGTTGATGATCGGTGTGGACCCGTCGACCCCGAACACCCCGTAGTTGTTGAGGGTGAACGTGCCGCCGGTCAGGTCGGCCAGGGTGAGCGCGGAGTCCCGGGCGGCCCCGGTCAGCCGGGCGAACTCGGCCGTCAGCGACTCCGCGGAGCGGGAGCCCGCGTCCTTGACCACGGGCACCACCAGACCGCGCGGGGTCTGGGCGGCGAAGCCGAGGTGCACGTCGGGGAGCCGGACGATCTCCCGGGCGGCGGTGTCCACGGTCGAGTTGAGCTCGGGGAACCGGGCCAGGGCGTGGACACAGATCCGGGCGAACAGCGCGAGCAGCGAGATCTTCGGGCCGCCCGCCGCGTTCATCGCCGTCCGCGCGCCCATCAGCTCGGTCGCGTCGGCGTCGACCCAGCAGGTCGCGTCGGGGATCTCCGTACGGCTGCGGGACAGCTTCTCCGCGACGGCGCCACGGACCCCGCGCAGCGGAATCCGTTCACCGGCCCGAGCGGCGGCGGGGACGGCGGGGACGGCCGCCGGGGCGGGCGTCGCGGTGACGACGGCCGGGGCGGCAGCGGCGGCGGTGTCCTCGGGGGCCGCGAGGGCCCGTTCCACGTCGACGCGCAGGATCAGGCCCTCGGGCCCCGATCCGCGGACCTCCCGCAGGTCGAGCCCCTGGTCCCTGGCCAGCTTCCGTACGAGGGGCGAGATGACCGGCACCGGCCCGTGCCCGGCGACGGCGACCGGGAGGGGAGCCGGAGCGGCAGCCGAGGCGGACGCCCGAGCCGGAGCCGGAGCGACGGGAGCCGGAGCGACGGGAGTCCGCACGGCGGAGGTCCGTGGCACCGCCGGGTTCGCGGGGCGCACCCGGCGGCGGCGGGCGGCGGGCCCCGCCGTGCCGTAGCCGACGAGCACATTGCCCGAGTACTCCGAGGAGACGGCCGTGTCGGCGGCGGTCTCCGCGTCCGGGGCGGGCGTCCCGTCGCTCCCTGGGGCCTCCGTCGGCTCCGTACCGCCCACGGCGACCGTCAGGAGCGGGGCGCCGACGGGAAGCTCGGTGCCCTCCTCGCCGTACCGGGCGGTGACCACGCCGCCGTACGGGCAGGGCACCTCGACCATGGCCTTGGCCGTCTCGACCTCGACGACCGGCTGGTCGACGGCGACGACGTCACCGACGGCCACCAGCCAGCGCACGATCTCCGCCTCGGTGAGTCCCTCGCCGAGGTCGGGCAGCTTGAACTCAAGGACCTGGGCCATCAGTTCTCCGTCTCCCACTGGAGCCGCGCGACCGCGTCCAGGATCCGGTCCACGCCCGGCAGGTGGTGGCGTTCGAGCATCGGCGGCGGGTACGGGATGTCGAAGCCCGCGACCCGCAGCACCGGCGCCTCCAGATGGTGGAAGCAGCGCTCGGTCACCCGCGCGGCGATCTCCGCGCCGGGGCCGCCGAATCCGGTCGACTCGTGGACCACGACCGCGCGGCCGGTGCGCCGGACCGAGGCGCAGACGGTCTCGTCGTCGAAGGGCACGAGCGAACGCAGGTCCACGACCTCCAGGTCCCAGCCCTCGGCCTGCGCGGCTTCGGCCGCCTCCAGACAGACCGGCACGGAGGGGCCGTAGGTGATCAGGGTGGCCCCGGTGCCGGGGCGGCGGACGACGGCCCGGCCGATCGGCTCGACGGGCGCGGGCGCCTCGGGGGACCAGTCGGACTTGGACCAGTAGAGCCGCTTGGGCTCCAGGAAGACCACCGGGTCGTCGGAGGCGATGGCCGCGCGCAGCAGTCCGTAGGCGTCCTCGACGGTGGCCGGGGTGACGACGTGGAGCCCCGGCGTGGCCGTGTAGTAGGCCTCGGAGGAGTCGCTGTGGTGCTCGACGCCGCCGATCCCGCCGCCGTACGGGACACGGATGACGATCGGCATCGGCATCGCGCCGCGGGTGCGGTTGCGCATCTTGGCGACGTGTGAGATCAACTGCTCGAACGCCGGGTAGGCGAAGGCGTCGAACTGCATCTCGACCACCGGGCGCAGCCCGTACATGGCCATGCCGACCGCCGCGCCGAGGATGCCCGCCTCGGCCAGCGGGGTGTCGGTGCAACGGTCCTCGCCGAACTCCGCGGCGAGCCCGTCGGTGACGCGGAAGACACCGCCGAGGGTGCCGACGTCCTCGCCCATCACATGGACGGTGGGGTCCTCGGCCATGGCGTCGCGCATGGCGCGCTGGAGCGCCTGCGCCATGGTGGCGGGCTTGGGCCGTCCTGCGGCCCCGGCGGTCCTGCCCGCCGTGGGTCGGGTCGTCGCCGTCGTCATCACGCCTCACCCTCGGCTTCGAGCTCGGCGCGCAGCTGCGCCGCCTGTTCGCGCAGCTGCGCGGTCTGCTCCGCGTACACGTGGGAGAAGAGGTCCATGGGGTCGAGCACCGGGTCGGCGTTCATCCGTTCGCGCAGGTCGGCGGCCATCGTCTCGGCGGCGTCGGCCGCCGCGCGCCGGGTGTCCTCGTCGAGGAGTCCGCGCGCGTCGAGTTCCCGTTCGATGAGGAGGATCGGGTCGTGCGCCCGCCAGGTCTCGACCTCGTCGGCCGGGCGGTAGCGGGTGGCGTCGTCGGCGTTGGTGTGGGCGTCGATCCGGTAGGTGACGGCTTCGACGAGGGTGGGGCCGCCGCCTCGCCGGGCGCGGGACACGGCCTCGGTGAGCACCTGGTGCACGGCGACCGCGTCGTTGCCGTCGACGAGCCGGCCGGGCATCCCGTATCCCACGCCCTTGTGGGCGAGGGAGGGAGCGGCGGTCTGCTTGGCCAGCGGGACGGAGATCGCGAAGCCGTTGTTCTGCACGAGGAAGACCACGGGCGCCCGCCAGACGGCCGCGAAGTTCAGGGCCTCGTGGAAGTCGCCCTCGCTGGTGCCGCCGTCGCCGACCATGGCGAGGACGACGACGTCGTCGCCCTTGAGGCGGGCGGCGTGGGCCAGGCCCACCGCGTGCGGGAGCTGGGTCGCCAGCGGGGTGCAGAGCGGCGCCACGCGGTGCTCCCGCGGGTCGTACCCGGTGTGCCAGTCGCCGCGCAGCAGGGTCAGCGCCTGGACGGGGTCGAGGCCGCGGGCGACCGCCGCGAGCGTGTCGCGGTACGAGGGGAAGAGCCAGTCCCGGTCCTCCAGGGCGAGGGCGGCGGCGATCTCGCACGCCTCCTGCCCGGTGGTCGACGGGTACACGGCGAGGCGGCCCTGCTTGGTGAGGGCGGTGGCCTGCGCGTTGTACCGGCGGCCACGGACCAGTTCCGCGTAGAGCCGGAGCAGCAGTGCGGGATCGGTGTCGGCCACGGCGTCCGTGCCGAGCACGCGCAGCGGCTCGGCGTCGGGCAGCAGCGGGGCGGGGTCGGTGCGGGGCTGCCACGCCGGGGGCGGGACGGGCCGGGTCGGGACGGCACCGGGCGGCTCTTGGACTGTCGAACTGCGCTGTTGCAACGAGTCCACCTCCTCGTGGGAGCGGGCATAAGACCCGAAGGCGGGTGGCGCGAGTGTGGCGCGCCTCACCTACCGATTGTTCGGTCGTGGAGGCATTTTGGCTACAGGCACCTTCAGCCTGTGGACAAACGGTTCTCCACAGCCTGGGATGGGTGCAGGTCGTCCACGGGAGAGAGGCGGGGGGACATGGCGGATGAACAAATGGCCGTCGGCCGGGACGGGGTCCCGGCGGACGGAGCGGGCCCCGGTCCCGGCGGGGCGGGGGGCGAGGTGCCGGGGGAGACCCTGAGCACCCCGTTCGACATGCCCCCGGCGAGCCTCCCGGCCCGGCCCCTGGACGCGATCGACCGCGACATCCTGCGGTTGCTGCAAACGGACGGGCGCGCCTCGGTGCGCTCCGTGGCCGAGCGGGTGCACGTCTCGCGGGCCAACGCGTACGCGCGCATCAACCGGCTCATCGACGACGGGGTGATCCGGGGCTTCAGCGCCCGCGTCAACCACGAGCGGGCGGGGCACGGCGCCTCCGCCTACATCACGCTCAAGATCGTCCAGAACTCCTGGCGGACGGTCCGCGAGCAGCTCCGGGCCCTGCCGGGGGCCACGCACATCGCGCTGGTCAGCGGGGACTTCGACGTACTGCTCCTGGTGCACACGCCGGACAACCGGACGCTGCGGGAGCTGGTGCTCACCCGGCTCCAGTCGATCCCGGAAGTGCTGTCCACGCGCACGTTGCTGGTCTTCGAGGAGACGGACCTGAACGCGGGCCCGGGGGCCTAGACCGCCGCTTCCGGGTCCTGCCGACCACAGGACCCGGAGGGGCCGGGATCCCGGCCGGGCCGGATCCCGGACACCTCGGCGGGGCCGGTCCCGGAGTCCCGCCGACCCGATCGCACCCATCCCGGCCAAGCGCCCCCGAACGGCTCAGTCACCCCGGCCGACCCAGGCGGCTCGGACGGCTCAGTCACCCCGGCCGACTCAGGCGACCCGGACACCTCGGCCGGCCGCCCCGGTCCAGGGCGCCGCCCCGGTCAGGGCCGGTCAGAGGACTTCGCCGGGCCGGTCCCCGACGGCCCTCAGCGGGCCGTCCGCAGCCCGTCGAAGGCCAGCCTGGCGACGGTCTCGGCGAGCTGCTCGCGCTCCGCCGCCGCGTCCGGGTGCGGCCGGTACCACTCCACCAGCGAGTTGATCATGCCGAAGAGGAGCCTGGTCGCCAGCCGGATGTCCACATCGGTCCGCAGGTCGCCCTCGTCGGCGGCGGCCCTGAGCAGCTCGGCGACCTTGTGGTCGAACTCGCGGCGCCGTTCCATGGCCCACCGCTCGGTGGCCGTGTTGCCCCGCACCCGGAGCAGCAGCGTCACGTACGGCAGCTCCGCGAGCAGCACCTCGACCGTGCGGCGCGTGACGTACTCGACCCGCTCGACGGCCCTGCCGTCCCCGGCGCCCGGCTCGTCGAGGATCGCGAAGAGCCCGTCGAGGGCCCGGCTGACGGCCCGCCGCAGCAGCTCCTCCTTGCCGGACACATGGTGGTAGATCGACGACTTGGAGATGCCCGCCGCCTTGGAGAGGTGCTCCATGGAGGTGCCGTCGTAGCCGCGCTCGTTGAAGATCCGGACGGCGACGGAGAGCAGTGTCTCGGGGGTGTAGGTGTCACGTCTGGCGGTCGTCATCGGGAGTCCTCCGCGTCCTCGGCGTACGCCCGGCGCGCGAGGGCCGGGCTGGGCGCGTACCGGCCCGTCGGGCAGCGCTCGTGCAGGGCGCCGAGCAGCCCCCGTACGCGCGCGTGGCCCACTTTTCCGGCCCATTCGAGCGGCCCCACCGGATAGTTGACCCCGAGCCGCATGGCGGTGTCCACGTCCTCGGCGGTGGCGACGCCCCGGTCGACGGCGTCGGCCGCGAGATCGGCGAGCATCGCGACCGTACGGGCCACGATCATGCCGGGTACGTCGCCGATCACGGACACCCGCTTGCCGAGGGCCTGGAAGAGGCCGACCGCTTCCGCGAGGGTCTCCTCCGAGGTGCCCTCACGGGTCGAGAGCACGATCCGGGTGGCCCGCGCGTAGTCCAGGGCGAGGTCGAAGTGGACGATCTCCTCGGTGCCGTGCTCGAAGGACGCCTCGCCGTCCGCGAGGCGGAGCCTGCCGCCGCCGGGCAGCAGGACGTGGCCGTCGCCGTCCTCGCGCCGGACCTGGATCCCGGCCTCCTCGAAGAGCCCGGCCAGTGGTTCCGCCGGGCCGAGGCCGCCCCGGACCACGATCCGTCCCGGCGCCCCGGCGGGCGGCGCGGTGTCCGGCGCGGGCCGCTCGTCGCCCTCGGCGTACGAGAACCAGCCCCGGCCCGTCTTGCGGCCGAGGCGCCCGGACTCCACGAGCCTGCGCTGGGCGAGCGAGGGCGTGAACTTGGGGTCCTGGTGGAAGGACTCCCAGACGGAGCGGGTGACGGCCTCGTTGACGTCCTGGCCGATGAGGTCGGTCAGCTCGAAGGGGCCCATGCGGAAGCCGCCGCACTCGCGCAGGGCCGCGTCGATGGTGGCCGGGTCGGCGGCGCCCTCCTCGAAGACCCGCAGCGCCTCCGCGTAGAAGGGACGGGCGATCCGGTTGACGATGAAGCCGGGGGTGTCGGCGCAGCGCACCGGGGTCTTGCCCCAGCCCTTCACCGTGCCGTACGCGCGCGTGGCGACGTCCGGGTCGGTGGCGAAGCCGCTGACGACCTCGACGAGCGGGAGCAGCGGCGCCGGGTTGAAGAAGTGCAGTCCGACGAGACGTCCCGGCAGTCTCAGGCCGCCCGCGACGGCGGTGACGGAGAGGGAGGAGGTGTTGGTGGCGAGGACGGCGTCGTCGGCGACGACCTCCTCCAGGTCGGCGAAGAGCCGCTGCTTGACGGGGAGCAGCTCGACGACCGCCTCGACGACGAGCGCCGCGTCGGCGAGGTCCGCGAGGTCCCGGGCCGCGTGCAGGCGTCCGAGGGCGTCCTCGCGCGCGACGGCGTCCAGGCGGCCCTTCTCCACGAGCCGGCCGAGGCGGGCGGCGAGGGCCTTGACGGCCTCCTCGGCGCGGCCGGGGGCGCTGTCGTAGAGGCGGACGGGGTGTCCCGCGACCAGGGCGACCTGGGCGATGCCCTGGCCCATGGTGCCGGTGCCGACGACGGCGACGGTGCGGTCGCGTCCCACGGCGGCGGGCTCACTGGCGGTCACGTCGTCGCTCCCCCTGACGGTCACGTTGGCGCTCATTGGAGTGATCCTCCCCGATGGGTTTTCCACAGGATCGACAGGCCCCCTTGTCCCGACCGATCGTTCGGTTACTCTAACTCCGTACGCGTCTCCCTGCCCAGCTCGACGAGGAGTTGGTCCATCCATGGCCACCGCTCAGCCGACCATCGACCGTCTGGCCGAGAAGCACCGGTCCACGCTCGACCAGGCGCTCGCCACCATCCGGACCCGTGCCTACTGGTCGCCGTACCCCGAGCACCCGAAGGCGTACGGGGCGGACGGCTCGCTCGACGCGGCGGCGGGGCTCGCCGCCCACCAGGCCGTCCTGAACACCCGCTTCGAGCTGGACCAGCCCGGCACGGACGGCTGGACCGGTGGCGAGACCTCGCCGTACGGCCCGGCCCTCGGCGTCGAGTACCCGCACGCCGACATCGACGTCCTGCTCCCCGCGATGCGCGCGGGCACCGGCGCCTGGCGGGACGCGGGGCCCGAGACCCGCGCCCTGGTCTGTCTGGAGATCCTCGCCCGGATCTCCGCCCGCACCCATGAGTTCGCGCACGCCGTCATGCACACCAGCGGACAGGCGTTCATGATGGCGTTCCAGGCCGGTGGCCCGCACGCCCAGGACCGCGGTCTCGAAGCCGTGGCGTACGCGTACGCGGAGCAGACCCGCACGCCCGCCGGACGGGCCGACTGGTCCAAGCCGCAGGGCAAGAGGGACCCCCTGGAGCTGAGCAAGGAGTTCACCCCGGTCGGCCGGGGCGTCGCCCTCGTCATCGGCTGCAACACCTTCCCCACGTGGAACGGCTATCCGGGCCTGTTCGCCTCCCTCGCCACCGGCAACCCGGTCCTGGTCAAGCCGCACCCGCGCGCGGTGCTGCCGCTCGCGCTCACCGTCCGCGTCGCCCGCGAGGTCCTCGCCGAGACCGGTTTCGACCCGAACCTGGTGACGCTCGCCGTCGAGCGGCCCGGCGAGGGCATCGCCAAGACCCTCGCCGTGCGCCCCGAGGTCCGGATCATCGACTACACGGGCTCCACCGCCTTCGGCGACTGGCTGGAGGAGAACGCCCGCCAGGCGCAGGTCTACACCGAGAAGGCCGGCGTCAACACGGTCGTGATCGACTCCACCGACGACTACCGGGGGATGCTCGGCAACCTGGCGTTCTCCCTCTCCCTGTACAGCGGCCAGATGTGCACCACCCCGCAGAACCTGCTGATCCCCCGCGGGGGCATCGCCACCGACCAGGGGCCCAAGTCGTACGACGAGGTCGTCGCGGACCTCGCCTCGGCGGTCGACGGCCTGCTGGGCGACGACGCACGGGCGAACGGGCTGCTCGGCGCCCTGGTCAACCCGGACGTGAAGGCGCGCCTGGAAGCCGCCGCCGGGCTCGGCGAGGTGGCGCTCGCCTCCCGCGAGGTGGTCAATCCGGAGTATCCGGACGCCGTGGTCCGCACCCCGGTCGTCGTGAAGCTGGACGGTTCCAAGCCCGACGCCCAGGCCGCGTACTTCTCGGAGTGCTTCGGCCCGGTCTCCTTCGCCGTCTCGGTGGACTCCACCGAGGACGCGCTGGAGCTGCTGCGGCGCACGGTCCGCGAGAAGGGCGCGATGACGGTCGGGGCGTACACGACCTCGGCGGAGACCGAGCGGGCGGTGGAGGAGGTCTGCCTGGAGGAGTCGGCCCAGCTCTCGCTGAACCTCACCGGAGGGGTCTATGTGAACCAGACGGCCGCGTTCTCCGACTTCCACGGCTCGGGGGGCAATCCGGCCGCCAACGCGGCCCTGTGCGACGGCGCCTTCGTCGCCAACCGCTTCCGGGTGGTGGAGGTCCGCCGCCAGGCCTGAACCACGCGCGCGTGGGGACCTCCGGAGGTCCCCACGCGGGTCGGGCCGCCTCGCCCGCCGGACCGCTCCGGCCCCAGCGGATCTCCAGCTCCACCGGATCTCCGGCTCCACCAGGGCCTCCGGCTCCGGCCGGGACGGGCTCCGCGAGAGCCTCGGCCTCCGTCAGGCGCTCTCGA
The DNA here is from genome assembly GCF_042754005.1 of Streptomyces sp. NPDC059247. Taxonomy (NCBI): domain Bacteria; kingdom Bacillati; phylum Actinomycetota; class Actinomycetes; order Kitasatosporales; family Streptomycetaceae; genus Streptomyces; species Streptomyces sp. NPDC059247. The sequence continues at coordinate 316,145 of NZ_JBHYZW010000002.1, read as the reverse complement.
TCTCCGCGTACCGCTGCACCCACGCGTGCATGGCGATGGCGGCGGCGGCCCCCGCGTTGATGGAGCGGGTCGAGCCGAACTGGGCGATCGAGCAGACCGTCTCCACGTGCGCGCGGGCCTCCTCGGTGAGCCCGGGACCCTCCTGTCCGAACAGCAGCACGCAGCGGCGCGGCAGCACGGTCCGCTCCAGCGGCACGGCGCCCGGCAGGTTGTCGATGCCGATGACCGGAATGCCCTCGGCCGCCGCCCACGAGGTCAGCGACGCCGTGTCGGGATGGTGCCGGACGTGCTGGTAGCGGTCGGTGACCATGGCGCCACGACGGTTCCAGCGGCGGCGGCCCACGATGTGGACCTCCTTCGCGAGGAACGCGTTGGCGGTGCGCACCACCGAGCCGATGTTGAAGTCGTGGCCCCAGTTCTCCACGGCCACGTGGAAGTCGTGCCGCCGGGTGTCGAGGTCGGCGACGACCGCCTCATGTGTCCAGTACCGGTAGCGGTCCACCACATTGCGCCGGTCGCCCCCGGCCAGCAGCTCGGGGTCGTACCGCTCGCCCTCGGGCCACGGCTCCGGGTGCGGCCCGACGCCGATCTCGGGGCCGAAGCCCTCGTCGTACTGGACCGGCTCGGCGGACCCGGGTCCGGGACTCTGTTCGGTGGTGCTCACCCGACGAGGGTACGGGGGGCGGGCTCCTCACCCGTACGGCGCTGCCGCGGCAGCTTCCCGGTGCCCGGCCGCCGCAGCAGCCGGTCCCGGCCCCGTGCGGCCCGGACGCCGAGCGCCACCAGGAACGGGGTGGGCAGGAACACGGCGTCGGCGGAGATCATCGCGAGGGAGAAGACCGGCAGCCCCAGCAGGACCGCGATCCCGGCGTGCTCCAGCATCATCGCCACGAGCAGCACGTTCTTCACCTTGCGGTGGAAGAGCGTGAACGGGAAGGCGACCTGCACCAGGACCGTGCCGTAGGTCAGCAGCATCACCATGGTCCCGCTGGTGCCGAGCAGCTCGGAGAGGGCCGGCCAGGGGGTGAAGTAGTCCAGGTTGAGCGGGTAGAACAGCGCGGTGCCGTCCTGCCAGCGCGAGCCCTGGATCTTGTACCAGCCCGCCGTGGCGTAGATCAGGCAGACCTCGGCCATGAGCACGAGGAGGGCGGTGTTGTGGGCGAGGTTCGCCAGGGCGTCGAGCAGGGTGCGCGGCTCGTCGGGGGCCTGTCGGCAGACCAGCCACCACAGGCCGTTCCCCAGCCACAGCACCCACAGCAGCACTGGCAGCCACCACTCGCCGCTGACAGCGCTGAACCAGGTCGTGGCGAGGAGGAAACCGCCGAGGACGGTCCACAGGAGCGGGCCGACGCGGTCCTGGCGCGGCGGCTCCCCGGCACGGGCGGCGCGCGCCTCGCGGGCCGCCCGCCGGGCGTCGAGGGACCACACCTGGGAGCAGCGGGTGAAGACCAGGTAGATCGCGGCGAGGTGGAGGACGTTGTCGCCGCCGTCGCCGACGAAGACGGACCGGTTCAGCAGTGACAGCACGCCGACCATGAAGACCACGGAGACGGCGCGGGTGCGCCAGCCCAGCAGGAGCAGGACGGCGGAGAGGACCGCGACGGCGTAGACGAACTCGAACCACAAGTTCCCGTCCGACCACAGGAGCACGGTGAAGGCCCGGTTGTCGGCGATCAGCCGGTGGGCCAGCTCCCAGGACCAAGGGCTGTCGGGGCCGTACAGCTCGTGCCGGTGGGGCAGCTCGCGCAGCAGGAAGACCAGCCAGGTCAGCGCGAAGCCGATCCGGACGATCGCGCTCTGGTAGGCGCCGAGGGAGCGGCCGGTGACGGTCTGGACGGCCCGCGCGAGCCGCCGGTCGAAGGGCTCACGCGCCCGAGCGCCCCCAGCCCCGGATCCGGCCCCGGCCCCGACCTGGATGGCACTTCTCCCAGGATGTACGACTCCGCTCGGCACAGCTCCGGGTTCGAGAGCCCCCACGCCCCCGGGCCCCGCCCCGCCTCCAGCCTCCCCCACCGGCACGAAGGCGGGGGCGGGCTTCGAGAGGGGGACAGGGGTGGGCCCCGGGGCCGGTTCGGGAGTGGGCTCCGGGCCGGGCCCCGGGGCCGAGGTCGGTTCCGAGCCGGGCTCCGGGCCGGGCTGCGGGCCGGGCTGCGGGCCGGGCTGCGGCGTCGGTTCCGGGGTCGCGTCGGTCATCGGCCCGCCTCCGTGCGGCTTCGGTCGGCCTCGGTGGGCCGGTCGGTGTCGGTGACCCGCCACCACGGGAGGTCGCGGTAGGAGGCGGCGGTGTCGGTCTTCTCGGTGCTCCACGCGGGCGCGGGGACGGGCCGGGAGACGGCGCGGAGCTGAACGCGCCGCACCTCGCCGCTGAGCCCCCGCCCGTCGGTGCCCGCGAGGGAGGGGAGGGCATCGAGCCGGAACACCGCGATCCGGCGCATGTACCGCTCCGAGAGCTCGCCGCGCGTCCCCTGGGAGCGGTGATCCTCGGTGTGCGTGCCGAAGTAGAAGTCGATGGCCCGGCGCAGCTCGTTCTGCTGGGTGTGGCTGGGCATCGGGTTGTGCCGGACGGCCTCGGTGTCCTGGGCGGTGAGGTCGATCCAGCCGCTGGTGCGGAGGGTGCCGTCACCGGTGGCGATCTCGGCGCGGGCCTCGACGGAGACGTTCTGCTGGAGCGGGTTGGGCGCGAAGAGCTTCCAGTTCTGTTCGAACTCGGGGTAGATCCAGTCGTCGACGGCCTGACCGTGCCGTTTGGTCAGCGTGTTCGACGGAGCGACGTGCAGGAAGACCATGGCCAGATGGACGCAGGCGAAGACCGCGGTGACGGCGAGCGCCACGGCGAGAACGACCTGGTAGGGCAGGGACAGGGCCATGATCCCCCCGCTCGCGCGGCCGGGCCGCGACGGGTCCCGGCCGGTCGCGGGGGCCCCCGGGTGCGCCCCGTCGGGACCGGTCGCGGGGTCTCCGGGGGGTGCTTCGGCGGGGCCGGGGGCGAGGGGTCCCGGAGGGTCGCCGTCCACTCCGGCCGCGTCCTTCTCGACGTACGCGTCCATCCCGCCCCGATCCCGATCGGCCCACTCGGTTATCCACAGGGTTGACACCATACGGGCCGTCGACCCACCATTGAAGTCATTCAACCGAACGATCGGTCGGTAGGGGGTCCGATGACCGCAGTGACGGCAGGGACAGCGGAGAGCAGGGGCGTGCCCGGCGTGTCGGAGGCGGCCACGGCCGCCGAGCAGGCCGCCCACGAGGCCCTGTTCGACGCCGCGGTGGCCGCCGACGAGCGGATCGAGCCGCGCGACTGGATGCCCGAGGCGTACCGCGCCTCGCTCGTCCGGCAGATCGCGCAGCACGCCCACTCCGAGATCATCGGGATGCAGCCCGAGGCGAACTGGATCACCCGCGCGCCCTCGCTGCGCCGCAAGGCCATCCTCATGGCCAAGGTGCAGGACGAGGCGGGCCACGGCCTGTACCTCTACAGCGCGGCGGAGACCCTCGGCACCAGCCGCGACGAACTCCTCGACAAGCTCCACTCGGGCCGCCAGAAGTACTCCTCGATCTTCAACTACCCCACCCTGACCTGGGCCGACGTCGGCGCCATCGGCTGGCTGGTCGACGGCGCCGCGATCACCAACCAGGTCCCCCTCTGCCGCTGCTCCTACGGGCCGTACGCCCGCGCGATGGTCCGCGTCTGCAAGGAGGAGTCCTTCCACCAGCGCCAGGGGTACGAGGCACTGCTCGCCCTGTCGAACGGCACCGAGGCCCAGCACGCCATGGCCCAGGACGCCGTGGACCGCTGGTGGTGGCCCTCCCTGATGATGTTCGGCCCGCCGGACGACGAGTCCACCCACACCGCCCAGGCGATGGCCTGGAAGATCAAGCGCCACTCCAACGACGAACTGCGGCAGCGCTTCGTCGACATCGCCGTGCCCCAGGCCGAGGCCCTCGGACTCACCCTCCCCGACCCCGACCTCCGGTGGAACGAGGAGCGCGGGCACCACGACTTCGGCCCGATCGACTGGACCGAGTTCTGGGACGTCCTCAAGGGGAACGGCCCGTGCAACGAGCAGCGGCTCACCAGGCGCCGCCAGGCCCACGAGGACGGCGCCTGGGTCAGAGAGGCCGCCGCCGCCCACGCGAAGAAGCACCAGCACACCGGCGAGCACGGGGAGGTACAGGGATGACGAGCGACGGTTGGCCGCTGTGGGAGGTGTTCGTGCGCTCCAGGCGCGGACTGTCCCACACCCACGCGGGCAGTCTCCACGCCCCCGACGCGGAGATGGCCCTGCGCAACGCCCGCGACCTGTACACCCGCAGGAGCGAGGGCGTGTCCATCTGGGTCGTCCCCTCCACGGAGATCACCGCCTCCTCCCCCGACGAGAAGGACTCGTTCTTCGAACCGGCCGCCGACAAGCCCTACCGCCACCCGACGTTCTACGAGATCCCGGAGGGGGTGAAGCACCTGTGAGCACCGCCGGAACCCACGAGCACACCGCCACACCCGAGGACCGGACCAGCAGCGGCGGGCCCGCCACGGTGACCGCGACCGGGGAACGGACCAGCGGCCCCGCCCCTGCGGCCCCGGCCACGACCACGACCACGACCACGACCGGGGAACGGCCCCGGAGCGTCCCCACGGTCGCCACCGGCACCCGGACGCCCCCGACCGGCGTGCCCGTCGAAGCGGCGCTCGCCCTCGGCGACGACGCCCTCGTCCTCTCCCACCGCCTGGGGGAGTGGGCGGGCTCCGCCCCCGTCCTGGAGGAGGAGGTCGCCCTCGCCAACATCGCGCTCGACCTCCTCGGTCAGGCCCGCGTTCTGCTCTCCCTCGTCGGCGACGAGGACGAACTCGCCTACCTCCGCGAGGAACGCTCCTTCCGGAACGTCCAGCTCGTCGAGCAGCCGAACGGCGACTTCGCCCACACCATCGTCCGGCAGCTCTACTTCTCCACCTACCAGCACCTCCTGTACGGGCGGCTGGCCACCGGCGAAGGCCCCTTCGTCGGGCTCGCCGCCAAAGCCGTCAAGGAAGTCGCCTACCACCGGGACCACGCCGAGCAGTGGATCCTGCGCCTCGGCGACGGCACCGACGAGAGCCACACCCGCGCCCAGCGGGCCTGTGACGCCCTCTGGCGGTACACCGGCGAACTCTTCCGTCCCGTCGACGGCATCGACGTGGACCATCCGGCCCTGGAGGACGACTGGCTGGCCGCCGTCACCGACGTCCTCGGCAGAGCCACCCTCACCGTGCCCTCCGGCCCCCGCACCGGAGCCTGGGCCGCCGGGGCGGGCCGCCAAGGCCTGCACACCGAACCCTTCGGACCGATGCTCGCCGAGATGCAGCACCTGCACCGCAGCCACCCGGGGGCGACATGGTGACCGCAACCGCCCTGGAAGAGGAACTCGCCCGGATCGCCGGCGCCGTCCTCGATCCCGAGCTGCCCGTCCTCACCCTGGCCGAACTGGGCGTACTGCGCGGTGTCCACATCACCGGCCCCGGCAGCGTCGAGGTCTCCCTCACCCCCACCTACACCGGCTGCCCGGCCGTCGAAGCCATGTCCTCGGACATCGAGCGCGCCCTCCACGAGCACGGCGTCCCCGACGTCTGCGTCGTCACGGTCCTCAGCCCCGCCTGGTCCACCGACGACATCAGCGAGGAAGGCCGCCGGAAACTGGCCGAGTTCGGCGTCGCCCCGCCCCGCCCGCAGGGCCCGGCGGGCGGCCCCGTCCCCCTCACCCTCGCGATCCGCTGCCCCCACTGCGGCTCCACCGACACCGAACTGCTCAGCCGTTTCTCCTCGACCGCGTGCAAGGCGCTCCGCCGCTGCACCGCCTGCCTCGAACCGTTCGACCACTTCAAGGAGTTGTAGATGGTGTCCCCAGGCGCCGAGCGGGCCGGGTTCCACCCGCTCACGGTGAGCGGCGTCGAGCAGCTCACCGACGACTCCGTGGCCGTCACCTTCGCCGTCCCGCCCGAGCTCCACGAGGCCTACCGGCACCTCCCCGGCCAGCACCTCGCCCTGCGCCGCACGGACCGGCGGGGGGAGGACGTCCGGCGCACCTACTCGATCTGCGCCCCCGCCTCCCCGCCCGGCGAACCCCCCGTGCTGCGCGTCGGCATCCGGCGCGTCGACGGCGGCGCGTTCTCCACGTACGCGCTCAAGGAACTGGCCGTCGGCGACCTCGTCGACGTCATGGAACCCCGGGGCCGATTCACGCTCGCCCCGCGCCCCGGCCACTTCGCCGCGATCGTCGGCGGCAGCGGCATCACCCCGGTCCTGTCCATCGCTGCCACCCTGCTCGCCCGCGAGCCCGAGGCCCGGTTCTGTCTGATCCGCAGCGACCGCACCGAGGCGTCCACGATGTTCCTCGACGAGGTCGCCGACCTCAAGGACCGTCACCCCGACCGCTTCCAGCTGGTCACCGTGCTCTCCCGGGAGGAGCAGCAGTCCGGGCTGCCGTCCGGCCGTCTCGACCAGGAGCGGCTCTCCGCGCTGCTGCCCGCGCTGCTGCCGGTCGGCACCATCGAAGGCTGGTTCCTCTGCGGCCCCTTCGGGCTGGTCCAGGGAGCCGAGCGGGCCCTGCGCGGACTCGGCGTCGACCGCGCCCGCGTCCATCAGGAGATCTTCCACGTCGACGACGGCTCCACGCCCGTCGGCGCCCCGGCGGCCGACGCCCCCGCCCACGCCACCCTGACCGCGACCCTGCACGGACGGTCCGGCAGCTGGCCGGTGGACCGGGGCGAGACCCTCCTCGACACGGTGCTCCGGGCCCGCGCGGACGCCCCGTACGCCTGCAAGGGCGGGGTGTGCGGCACCTGCCGCGCCTTCCTCGTCGGCGGCGAGGTACGGATGGACCGCAACTTCGCGCTCGAACCCGAGGAGACGGAAGCCGGATACGTCCTGGCCTGCCAGTCCCACCCGGTCACCCCGGACGTGGAACTGGACTTCGACCGCTGACCCGCACCGGACGGCACCGGACCGGACGGCACCGGACCGGCGGCAGCGCCCGGACCTCATGGGCGCCACTGCCTCCGGGGGGTCCGGACGACCACACCCCGTGAAGTACGGGCGGTGCCGCGCATTCCCTTCCACTAGAACCTGTTCTATCTTGACGAACCGTCAGGCAAACGGGTCCCAACGGGAGGGCAGGGCAGTGGACTTCACCTTCACCGAAGAGCAGCGGGCGGCCGTGGAGGCGGCCGAGGCGGTCTTCTCCGACGTCGCACCCGACTCCGTACCCAGCCCCGCGCTCACTCCCGGCGCGGTCGCCGAGGACCTCGACCGGCCCCTCTGGGCCCGGCTCGCCGCCGCCGACCTCCTCGCGCTCACCGTCTCCCCACGACACGGCGGCTCGGGCCTCGACCCGGTCGCCCTCTGCCTCGTGCTGCGGGAATCGGCTCGCGTCCTCGCCCGCGTCCCCCTCCTGGAGACCAGCGCCGTCGCGATGACCGTCGACCGGTACGCGCCCCCCGGGACCGCCGCCCGGATACTCCCCCGCGTCGGCCGTGGCGAGCTGGTCCTCACCGCCGCCTCCCAGGGGCGCACCGGACACGACCCCGCCGAACGGGCCGTCACCGCACGCCGCGACGGCGACCACTGGATCCTCGACGGACAGCAGACCGCCGTCCCCTGGGCCCACGGCGCCGACCTCATCGCCGTACCGGCACACACCGCCGACGGCCGTACCGTCCTCGCCCTGGTGCCCCGCGCCCACGACGGTCTCGGCCTCACCGCGCAGTACTCCACCCACGGCGAACTCCTCGCCGAACTGCACCTCGACGGCGTCCGCCTCGACACCGCCGATGTCATCGACGCGGACGGCGCCTGGGAACGGCTGCGCGGACTCCTCACCACCGGCACCTGCGCGCTCGCCCTCGGCCTCGGCGAAGCCGTGCTCGCCATGACGAGCCAGTACACCGGGAAACGCGAACAGTTCGGCCACCCCGTGGCCACCTTCCAGGCCGTCGCCGTCCAGGCCGCCGACCGCTACATCGACCTGCGCGCCATGGAAGCCACCCTCTGGCAGGCCGCCTGGCGCCTCGGCGCCGACACGGGAGGCCCGCTCCCCGTCACGGGCGACATCGCCGTCGCGAAGATCTGGGCCTCCGAAGGAGTACGGCGGGTGGTGCAGACCGCCCAGCACCTGCACGGCGGCTTCGGCGCCGACACCGACTACCCGCTGCACCGCTATCACGCCTGGGCCAAGCACCTGGAACTCTCGCTCGGCCCCGCCGCCGCCCACGAGGAGGCACTCGGCGACCTGCTGGCCGCCCATCCCCTCGGCTGACGCGCACCGGGCGCCGCCCCCGGCGCCCCCGCCGCCCCCGTCAGAGGACGAAGGCCGGGCTGTCGCCGTCGCCGACCATCGGACGCCCGGCACCGTCCCAGGCGAGCATCCCGCCGTCGATGTTCACCGCGTCGAAGCCCTGCTGCACCAGATACTGCGTGACCTGCGCCGACCGGCCGCCGACCCGGCACATCACATAAGCCCGGCCACGGTCCGCGACCGCCTCCGTCACCTCACCGAAGCGGGCGACGAAGCCGCTCATCGGCACGTGCAGCGCGCCCTCGACGTGCCCGGCGGCCCACTCGTCGTCCTCCCTGACGTCCAGCACCAGGGCATCGGCCGGCACGGAAGCCGCGTCCACCGAGGGCAGCGGGGAGAAATTCATGGGAACGGCCTTCTCTCGTGAGTACCGCCCGAAGGAACTCGGACGCACCCGAAAACCTACTGCACCAGCCCCGCCAGCTCGCCCTCACGCTCGGCGACCTGCGCGAGCAGCTGCTCGGCGATCTCCTCCAGAAGACGGTCCGGGTCGTCCGGCGCCATCCGCAGCATCGCGCCGATCGCGCTCTCCTCCAGCTCACGCGCCAGCGCCGACAGCAGGTCCTTGCGCTGTGCCAGCCACTCCAGACGCGCGTACAGCTCCTCGTTCTCGCTCAGCCGCTCCTCGGCCGGGGCCGGACCGGCCTCCCACTCGGCGAGCAACTCGCGCAGCAGCGCCTCGTCACCACGGGCGTAGGCGGCGTTCACCCGGGTGATGAACTCCTCGCGGCGCTTGCGCTCGGCCTCCTCGCGGGCCAGGTCCGGGTGGGCCTTGCGCGCCAGGTCCCTGTAGAGCCTACGGACCTCGTCGCTGGGCCGGACCCGCTTGGGCGGCTGCACCGGGCCTTCGGTGAGCATCGCCGCGGCCTCGGGCGACAGGCCGTCCGAGTCGATCCAGTCGTGGAACAGCTCCTCGACCCCGGGCATCGGCAGCACCGCCGCCCGCGCCTCCTCGGCCTTCCGTACGTCCTCGGGGTCACCGGTACGGGCGGCCCGCGCCTCCGCGATCCGCGCGTCGAGCTCATCGAGCCGCGCATACATCGGACCGAGCTTCTGGTGGTGCAGCCGCGAGAAGTTGTCCACCTCGACACGGAAGGTCTCGACAGCGATCTCGAACTCGATCAGCGCCTGCTCGGCCACCCGCACAGCCCGCTCAAGCCGAGCCTCAGGCCGCTCGTCCTGCCCGACTCCGGCCTCGGACCGCTCGTCCGCCCCAGGCTCCACCCCTGACCGCGCCCCGGGCTCGGAACGCTCGTCCGCACCGGCCCCGAACTCGGCCTGATCCTGATCGGCCCGATCAAGCCCAGCATCAACCCCGGACCCGTCCCCGGACCGTTCGCCCTGCTCGGACCCGGACTCGAAACCAGGCTCAAAACCGGGCTCGAACCCCGCCCCGGTCCCTTCGGCCGAAGACCGCCCGGCCTCCGGCTGCCCGCCACCGGCCGCCTCGGGGCCCTCGTTCGCACCCTGGTGCACGCTCACGTCCACGCCCGTCCACGTCCTCGTTCCGGCTCGTCCCGGCCCAGCCTACGGGCCTCCGGGGGGCTTCCCCCCCTCCCCTCCCCCTCCCTCCCCACCCCCTCCACCCCTCCCACCGCTGCCCAGCCCGCACAGCGCACTGCCGCCGCCGGTCCGACATCGGCGGTCAAGCCCCGACGCCCCTCGCCACCGCCTGGGCGCCTCCTTCAGACCGCCGTCTTCCGGCCGCCACACTCCGCGCACCGCCGCCCCTTCGCGGCCGTCCCTTCGCGGCCGTCCAGCCGCCGCCCGTACGCGCCGCCCTCGCTCAGCCGCCACCCCTCGCCCCGGCCTTCCGAGTGCTTCCTCCGGTGCCGCCACCCATCTGCCAAGCCCGGTCGTCACCACCAGGCCCTCGCACGTCAGGCACTGCCATCCGGTCGTCACCGGTCAGACGGCTCAGGCGGCTCAGCCAGTCAGAAGTCAGGGAGCAAGCCACTCAGCCAGGCAACAACCCTCCCAGCGCCATCGCTCATCGCCCGGCGACCACCACCCAGCGGCAGTCGGCAGTCGGCAGTCGGCAGTCGGCAGTCGGCAGTCGGCAGTCGGACAGGGATAAGGGGAACGGCGGCCGGTGGTGGTGCCGGTCAGACGCCGAGTTCCGCCGCTATGCGGCCGGCTCGGACGGCGGTGAGCAGGTCGGTGTGGTCGGCCGTGGTGCGGTCGGCGTAGGAGACGGCGAAGGCGGCGACGGCTTCGTCGAACTCCTCGTTCTTGCCGCAGTACCCGGATATCAGGCGCGGGTCCGCGCTGTGGGCATGGGCGCGGGCGAGCAGCGCGCCGGTCATCCGGCCGTAGTCGTCGACCTGGTCCGGCGTGAGCGCGGCGGGGTCGACACTGCCCTTGCGGTTGCGGAACTGGCGCACCTGGAAGGGACGCCCCTGGACGCTGGTCCAACCGAGCAGGATGTCGCTGACGACCTGCATCCTCTTCTGCCCGAGGACCACCCGACGACCCTCGTGGCCCGCGTCCGGCACGGAGAAGCCCGCGGTCGGTAGGTGGGGCAGCAGGGCGGACGGTCTGGCCTCCTTCACCTGGAGGACCAGGGGTTCGCCCCGGTGGTCGAGGAGCAGGACGACGTAGGAGCGGGTGCCGACGCTGCCGGTGCCGACGACGCGGAAGGCGACGTCGTGGACGGTGTACCGCGCGAGGAGCGGCAGACGGTCCTCGGACACGGTCTCCAGGTAGGCGCCGAGGGAGGCGGCGACGGCTGCGGCCTCGGCGTCGGGGACCCGCCGGAGGACCGGAGGCGCGTCGACGAATCTGCGGCCTCCGCCTTCGGCGTCGGTCACGGCTTCGGTGGAGCGGGCCGCGAACCGGGCGCTGGTGTTGTTGCGCGCCTTGGCGGAGACCCGTTCCAGGGTGCCGAGGAGGTCCCGGGCGTCGGTGTGGGAGACGAGTTCCTCGTCGGCTATCGCGTTCCAGGAGTCGAGGGCGGGGAGACGGGAGAGCAGGCGCATGGTGCGCCGGTAGGCGCCTACGGTGTCGAAGGCCGCGGCGCGGCAGACGTCCTCGTCGGCGCCGACCTCGCGTCCGGCGAGGACGAGGGAGGTGGCGAGCCTCTTCAGGTCCCATTCCCAGGGTCCGACGACGGTTTCGTCGAAGTCGTTGAGGTCCATGACGAGTTGGCCCCGGGCGTCACCGTAGAGGCCGAAGTTGGCGGCGTGGGCGTCGCCGCAGAGCTGGGCGGCGATACCGGTGACCGGGGTGTCGGCCAGGTCGTGGGCCATGAGCCCCGCGGAGCCCCTGAGGAAGGTGAAGGGGCTTGCCGCCATGCGGCCGACCCTGATGGGGGCGAGGTCGGGAACACGGCCCAGGTTCGACTCCTCGACGGCACGGACGGCGTCCGGGCGGTCGGCGGCGAGGGCCGGACGGCTGTGCGCGGAGCGGGGGACGCGGTCGCGGAGTTCCTTGCCCATAGTCCTGGGAGAGGTGGCACCGGCTGCCCCGCGTCGAGCGAAGCCCGGGACGTGCGGGATACGAGCGCCGTCCCCGTCGCCTTCGGTACCGCGCTGTCCCGGCACCACGGCCTGGATCACGTCCATGGCATGTCCTCCCCCGATGCGAACTCCAACATCATCCGGCGCCGACGTTACCGCCGTGCCTCAGCGGCCGTCTCCCCCTGTGGAAAACGTCGGGACGAAGGCGATGCCAGCCTGTGGAAAACCCTGGGAGCAGCCCATTCCACACCGCTCGCCCCGCCACGGACTCGCCACCACGCCACCACCCGGCCGGGATCGCAGAACAGGCAGGACCACCCCCACCACCCAGCCTCGCACCGGAAGGGACCACCCTCCGCAACCGGAAGGAACCGCACCCTCACCTGGTCCGAAGCCGCGCCCGGCACCCGTACCCACTCGATCCAGGACCCAACATCCAGGGCCCGCACCCAGCACCCACAACCGCGCCCGCCCCGAAGCCCGTACCAGACACCCGGCACCTGACGCCTCGCACCCGGCACCGGCACCCGGCCGAATCCCCACCGGCCCGTCCCTACAGCCCCGCGTCCCTGGCGAGGAGAGCGGCCTGGACCCGGTTCTCACAGCCCAGCTTGGACAGGATGCGGCTCACGTATGTCTTCACCGTCGCCTCGCTCATGTGCAGCCGTCGTCCCGCGTCCGCGTTGGACAGACCCTCGCCGAGCAGCGCCAGCACTCCGCGCTCCTTCTCGCTCAGGCCCGCCACCCGGCCCCGCGCCTCCTCGGCGCGGGACGCCTCACGGCTGGAGGCCAGCCGCTCCACCACGTGCCGGGTCGCCGCCGGGGACAGATAGGCGTCCCCCGAGGCGGCAGCCCGTACCGCGCGGATCAGCTCCGCGGGCGCCGTGTCCTTGAGCAGGAACCCCGACCCGCCGTGCTCCAGCGCCCGCAGTACGTTCTCCCGCTCGCCGAACGTCGTCAGGACGATCACCCTGGCCGCCGGGGCCGCCCGGCGCAGCTCGGGCAGTGCCGAGAGCCCGTCGAGCACCGGCATCTGGATGTCGAGCAGCACCACGTCGGCCGCGTGCGCGCGGGCCTGCTCGATCGCCTGCCGCCCGTCGGCGGCCTCGCCGACGACCTCGATCTCCTGGTCCGAGTTGAGGATCATCCTGATCCCGGCCCTGATCAGAGGCTCGTCGTCGGCGATCACGACCCTGATGGGCTGGCCTGCCACAGCTGTTCCCCCGCGCTCCGGTACGAGCGGTCCCGTCCTACCGCGACTCGATCTCGTACGACTTCTTCTCGATCAGCTTGCCGTCCTTGAAACAGAACCGGAAGACGGGCTCCTTGTTGAAGTCGTCGCTGACCATCGAGGACATGAGTACCAGGCACTCCGCGCCCTCCGGCCGGGCAGGGCCCTTGCCGGAGAGTCCGGCCGTGGTGATCGTGTCGCCCGAGGGCAGCATGTCCCGGACCTTCGTCTCGGCCATCCCGACCTTCACCACGTCGTACTCCTCGGGATCGATCATGCCTTCCTTCATGGAGCCCACCAGGAAGTAGAGGCCGAAGCCCGCCGCGACGACGAGGAGCACCACCGCGGCGAACGCTATCCCGCACCCCAGCGCGACCGAACCGCCCGTGCTTCTGCCCCTGCCCCCATGCACCGCCATAGCGAGCTCCCGCTCCGTGAACGTCCAGTCGGCCGGTCCGACCACGACCGGACGACCATCGCCCACCAGGGGCCTCGTGGTCTGCTGCCGGAAGTCGTCGGCCGCATCGACCAAAGGCGCCGCTTCGGCGATCGGCGCGGCCCCGTACGGCAGCATTCCCGCGACCCGGAACCCGCCCCCGTCGGCCGGGCCCGCATGGCACATGCCGCCGACCAGACGCGCCCGCTCCGCGAGGCCGGTCAGACCCTGGCCACCGCTCACCACGTCCTTCGACGGGCCTTCCGTGGGCCGTTCGTTGACGACCTCGACGACGAAAGTGTCTGGCTCGTAGCGGAGTTCGACACCGATCGGGGTGCCCGGGGCGTACTTGTAGGCGTTCGTCAGCGCCTCCTGCACGATCCTGTACGCGGCGTGGTCGGCGGCCGGTTCCAGCGAGCGTGCCTCCCCCGACCGTCGCAGGCCCACCTCGGTCCCGGCGGCCCGTGCCGACTCGACAAGGCCCTCGATGCCCGCGATGCCCCGCGTGGCCCTGCCGGTCTCGTCCCCGGCCAGCGTGGTCACCGCCGCGTCGCCCGAGACGCCGCTGCCGTCCCGGAGTATTCCGACGACCTCGCGCAGCTCGTGCATCGCCGTCACCGACGCGTTCCGCAGGACGCCGACCACCTCGCGCTGCCGGTCGCCGAGCTCCCGGTCGACCTCCAGTGCCCCCGTGTGCACGGCGATCAGGGCCAGTTGGTGGCCGAGGCTGTCGTGCATGTCGTGGGCGATGCGCTGCCGCTCCCGCTGCCGCGCCTGCCAGACCACCATGGAACGCTCCCGCAGCAGTTGCGCGTTGTGCTCCTGGAGCGCGTGCAGCAGGGTCCGGCGCTGGGTCCAGTAACGGTGCGCGAGGCCCGGCGCCAGGATGGTGCCCAGGTAGAAGAGGGCCGCCATGAAGGCGAGCGTGAGCACCCGCTGCGAGTCCCAGGCGTTCAGGAGCGTTCCGCCGACGTTCAGCACGAAGGCCGCGATGAACGCGGCGAGGGCGCGCCCGGCGCCCACCACGTACCGTCCCGACGACCAGCCCACCACCAGCAGCAGGGGGCCGAGGCCCGGTATGAAGGGCGCGAGCCCGGCGGACACGACCAGCACGCTCGTGGGGAGCCGGCGCCGGGTCAGGGAGAGCACGGCGGAACCGGCGGCGACGGCGGCCAGCCGCCAGCCCTCGCCGCCGAGGATCTCCTCGGTCCCGGCACCGAGCAGCGCGACGACGGCGGCGAGCGCCAGCTCGCCGGTGGTCCTGCGCCCCGACCACTGCCCCGGCGCGGCGAACCACGCCCACGCGGCGGCGAGCGCGCCCACGACCCCGGCGCCCCGCCCCGGCCGGAGGGCCCGGCCGGGACCGGAGCCCCCGCCAAGGCTCGGCCCGGCCGGCTCCCCGCACCCAGCCACGGCCAAGGCCTCCGGCCCCGGCCCCGGCGAGCCGTGCTTCTCCGATTTCGACATAGCTTCCACGCTCGCACCCTAGGCAGCGGACCCCTCACCCGGCTTCCTCCTTTCGTCGCGCCCTGCGGCGACAAAAGTCTCGATGGAGGAGCCCTCCTCCCACCCGAGAAGCCCGTCGGACACTCCAAGCCGAAGATCGGCGATACGACGATCAGCCCGGACGACTCGAACCAGTATGAAGCGGCATGAATCAGCCCGACCTAAACCAGCACAAACCGCCCGAACAAAACCAGCCCGGACCAGCCCGGACCACTCCGAGTCACCCCGGACGACCCTCCCGAACCGCCCCGCTCGAATGCGCCAGGCCCACACCCCCGGTTCGCGATCACCGGACCCCGTACCGACCGACCTGTTCCGGGCCGTCCGCTTCGTACCGCCCCACCCGAAGCACCGCGCCCACCCGGGCCGACGGTGGCCGACAGACCTGCCGTACCAGGCCTGTACCTTTCCCCACGTACGTCATCGCGTACATCACCACGTACATCACCTGCGGCACGCGTGTCGATCTACCGCGTGCCCTCCGCGATGTTCTCGAAGGGCGGGCTGCGTGAAGCGGCGTCGAATATGGGGTACGGCCGCCACGGCGGTCGCGGTGCTGGCCGGGGCGCTGGTGTTCCAGGGGGTGAACGGCAGCGGCGAGCCGCCCGCCGGGCAGGACGGCGGAGCGGCCGGTCCCGTGAGCACCCGGGAACGCACCGCACAGCTGGCGACGAGCGCGGACAGCCGCAGCGCGTCCCTCCAGCAGGGGGACACCGCGCCGTTCAGCATGGTGGGCGTGACCTGGACCGATCCACGCGCGCGCGTGGGCGGCACGGTCGAGGTGCGGACCCGGGCCACTGGATCCGGGACCTGGTCCGGCTGGCTGCGGCTGGCGGACGACAGCGGCCAGGGCGAGAGCGGTGCCGCCCGAGGTGGCACCGAACCCGCCTGGGTGGGTCCGTCCGACGGCGTCGAGGTCCGCGTCACCTCGGCCGGAAAGTCCGCCGGAAAGTCCTCCGCCGGACTGCCCGCAGGGCTGCGCCTGGACATGGTCGACCCCGGCACCGGCGGTGTGCGGGGCATGGCCCCGGCGGCGTTCGCCCTGGAGTCCACCACGGAACCCACCGCCCCGGGCACGGAGTCCACGACCCCGGCACCGGACGGAACGCCGACGCCCGACGCCTCCACCACCGGTACGCCGTCCACCGCGCCGACGACGGGCGCGCCCACGACCACCGCCCCGACGCCGACGACCGGCACGCCCTCCGCGTCGCCCTCGTCCGCCTCGCCGTCCACGACGACGTCCCCGTCCACCTCACCGTCCACGTCGACCTCCCCGTCCACGACGGCGAGCCCGACGTCCACCGCGCCCACCACCGCGCCCCCGAGGCCGTCGACGGCCCCCCGGCCGCCGATCACCTCACGGGCGGGCTGGGGCGCGGACGAGTCGATCAGTCCGGAGGACCCGGGCTATCTGGCCGGTGGCCGGATCAAGGCGGTCGTGGTCCACCACACCGCCGAGTCCAACGCCTACACCTGCGCCGACGCCCCGAAGGTGGTCCGCGGCATCTACGCGTACCACGTCAAACAGCTCGGCTGGAAGGACATCGGCTACAACTTCCTCGTCGACAAGTGCGGTGTGGTCTACGAGGGCCGCAAGGGCGGGGTGGACCAGCCCGTCCAGGGCGCCCACGCCTACGGCTTCAACAGCGAGACCACCGGCATCTCCGTCCTGGGCACCTACACCGACGCCGCTCCCTCGCCGGAGGCGATGACCTCGGTCGCCCGGATCGCCGCGTGGAAGCTGGGCCAGTACGGCGTCGACCCGGCGGGCACCACCACCCTCACCGCGGGTGACGCGGGGACCAACTACTTCCGGAAGTCCTGGGCCAAGGGCGCCCAGCTCCCGTTCCCCGTCATCCACGGCCACCGCGACGGCTTCAACACCCAGTGCCCCGGCAACGCCTTCTACGATCAGCTCGGCACCGTCCGGAGCTGGGCCGCCGGGCCCGGCACCGCACCGGCCGTCAAGTCGATCACCGGCGCGAACGCGTCCGGCACGACGTACTACACCAAGGCCGCGATCACGGTGAACTGGGCGAACCCCACGCCCGCCGCCCTGATCAAGCAGTACGAGCTGCTCGTCGACGGCAAGCCCGTCGGCACCGCCGCGGGGAACGCGACCTCGGCCGGGGCCACCCTGGCGCGCGGCACCCACACCGTGGCCGTACGGGCCACCCACATCTCCGGCAAGCAGATCACCGGCCCGGCGGCGACCGTGATCGTGGAGACCACCGCGCCCACCTTCACCACCAAGCCCGCACTGGCCCTGCGTACCGGGACCGTGAACACCACCGCCGTCCCGGTCACCCTGAGCTGGAAGGCCGCCGACAGCAACGCGCTGAGGGAAGTACGGCTGACGGCGCCGCTCGCCTCGGTCTACGGGCCCACCGTCACCAGCGCCGCCCACACCGCCAAGTCCGGCGCCGCGACGGCCTGGAACATGACCGCGTACGACCGGGCGGGCAACACCGCCGCCGCTTCCGTGTCGGGCACCCCGGTGATCCTCCAGGAGACGGCAGCCGCCAAGACCGGCACCTGGACGGCCAAGTCGTCCACCAGTTACCTCGGTGGCAAGTCCCTCACCAGCTCGGCCAAGAACGCGTCCCTGACGTGGACGTTCACCGGACGGTCGGCGGCCTGGACCGTCTCCCGCGCGGCCACGTCCGGCCAGGCCCACGTCTACGTCGACGGAGTGAAGGCCGCCACGGTCGACCTGAAGTCGTCCACCACCAAGTACCGCGACGCGCTCTGGACCAGGACCTGGGCCACCAGCGCCAAGCACACCGTGAAGATCGTCGTGGTCGGCACCACCGGACGGCCCGCCGTCACCACCGACGGTCTCGTCTACCTCAAGTGACCGGAGGCGCCACCGGTGTCCGGTGACGCTTCTCCTCGACGGCCCGCCGGGTTCATCCGGCGGGCCGTCTCCGTTCGCGGAGACGGCCTCCGGCGGCCTGAGTGCTATCTCACAACGCCGAGCGGGCCGGGCCTGTCCGGCGGCCAGGGCCCGTGGGCGGACCAGCCGGATCCGACGGACCGCTCGAAACGATCGAACCGGACGAGTCGGCCGGACCGGACCGGAGAAGAAAACCGGAAGCCGGAAGCCGGAAGCAAGGAGCGAGGGAGAGCCGGACAAAAGCAAGGACGAACAAACCGGCACCCGGCCGACGGGCAAAAAGAAGCGGTCGGCATCGTGATCACGATGCCGACCGCTTCATCTGTGCGCGAGGGGGGAGTTGAACCCCCACGCCCTTTCGGGCACTGGAACCTGAATCCAGCGCGTCTGCCTATTCCGCCACCCGCGCATTGGGTGTGCTCCGGGCTCCCTCACCTTTCGGTGTGATCGCCTGGCGACATCTGAAGATTAGCACGTCGCAGGCCGTGGATTCACATCCGTTGTTTCGGCTGGGCTCGCGCAGAACAAGGTGAAGAGGGAGAGGAGGCCACAGTGACGGAGGAGTACCGGAGGAGGAAGCGGACGGACCGTCCCAGGACCTCCCGGAACCACCCCCGGAACCACCCCAGGACCACCCCCGGACCCGCTCCAGGACCCACCCGGGAGACGTCCGAAGACCGTCCGGGAACCCCCCGAGACCCCTCAGGACCCCCCGGAGACTTCCGGAGCGACCGTCCCGGACACCGCCCGGAGGGCCCTCTCGCCGTCCGCCCACAGCCGCGTGCGGGACACTGTCCACAGGCCACCTCTACGATCCCTGGGGAAAGCCTGTGAGAGGTGACACTCGTCCACAGGGCGGGGAAGGGGAACCAGCCGATTTCCCGACGCGTGGATACGATCAGTAAGCAGTACCAGGACGACAACGACGGAGGAGGTGCCCCATGGGAGTCATGAAGCGTTTCGAGCAGCGTCTCGAAGGTCTGGTCAACGGCACCTTCGCCAAGGTCTTCAAGTCCGAGGTCCAGCCGGTGGAGATCGCGGGCGCGCTCCAGCGCGAGTGCGACAACAACGCGCAGATCTGGAACCGCGAGCGGACCGTCGTCCCCAACGACTTCATCGTGGAACTGAGCGCGCCGGACTACGAGCGCCTCAGCCCCTACTCGGGCCAGCTCGGCGACGAGCTCGCGGGCCTGGTCAGGGACTACGCGAAGCAGCAGCGGTACACCTTCATGGGCCCGATCAAGGTCAATCTGGAGAAGGCCGAAGACCTCGACACCGGTCTGTACCGCGTCCGCAGCCGCACGCTGGCGTCGAGCACGTCCCAGCCGCAGCCGCCCGTGGGCGGACAGCCCTCCCACCAGCCCCACCAGCAGCAGGGCCCGGCGCAGGGCCGGGGCGGCTACGGGTACCCCCCGGCCGCCGCCCCGCCGATGCCCGCCTCCCCGCCTCCCGGCGCCCCCGGCCACCGGCCGTCGGCAGGGCCCCCCGGCCCCGCCGCGCAAGGTGGCGCGGGCGCCCAGACGCGCCGCTGGATCGAGATCAACGGCACCCGCCACCAGATCTCCCGCCCGACCCTGGTCCTCGGCCGCAGCACCGACGCGGACGTGAGGATCGACGATCCCGGCGTCTCCCGCCGGCACTGCGAGATCCGGACCGGAACGCCCTCGACGATCCAGGATCTGGGATCCACCAACGGCATCGTGGTGGACGGGCAGCACACCACCCGCGCTACGCTCCGCGACGGCTCGCGGATCGTCGTGGGCAGCACCACCATCGTTTACCGGCAAGCCGAAGGGTGAAGCGGGGGCAATGTCAGAGCTGACCCTGACGGTCATGCGGTTGGGTTTCCTGGCCGTTCTGTGGCTGTTCGTCATCGTGGCCGTCCAGGTCATCCGCAGCGACCTCTTCGGTACGCGGGTCACCCAGCGCGGTTCGCGGCGCCAGGAGGCGCGACCGCAGCAGCAGCAGGCGCGGCAGACCGCCGCGCCACCACAGCAGCGCGGCCAGCAGAGCACGGGCGGCGGGCGGCAGCGCCGTGGCGCCCCGACCAAGCTGGTCGTCTCCGAAGGCACCCTCACCGGCACGACCGTCGCCCTCCAGGGCCAGACGATCACGCTGGGCCGGGCGCACGACTCGACGATCGTCCTCGACGACGACTACGCCTCCAGCAGGCACGCCAGGATCTACCCGGACCGGGACGGCCAGTGGATCGTGGAGGACCTCGGGTCCACCAACGGCACGTATCTCGACCGGAGCCGTCTCACCACCGCGACCCCGATTCCGCTGGGCGCGCCGATCCGCATCGGCAAGACCGTCATCGAGCTGCGGAAGTAGTGCCACATCATGAATAGGCGGCAGCGGAGCGAGCGAGTCGGGACGGGCCCTTCCGGAGGCCGTTCCGCGCTCCTGACCGGAGCGACCGAAACGCCCGGAGCGACCGGAGCGACTGGAGCGACTGGAGCGACCGGCGTGACCGGATCGACCGGAGGGTGGGCAGTGTGGGTCGAGACCGGCTGTACCCCGATGCGGCTTCCACAGGGCAGGTGCGCATGAGTCTGTCCCTGCGATTCGCCGCGGGCTCGCACAAGGGCATGATCCGCGAGGGGAACGAGGACTCGGGCTACGCCGGGCCCCGGCTCCTCGCCATCGCCGACGGCATGGGCGGCCAGGCCGCCGGTGAGGTCGCCTCCTCCGAGGTGATCTCCACGCTCGTCACCCTCGACGACGACGTCCCGGGCTCCGACATCCTCACCTCGCTGGGCACGGCGGTGCAGCGCGCCAACGACCAGCTCCGGATGATGGTCGAGGAGGACCCGCAGCTGGAGGGCATGGGCACCACGCTCACCGCCCTGCTGTGGACCGGTCAGCGGCTCGGTCTGGTGCACGTCGGCGACTCCCGCGCGTATCTCCTGCGCGACGGTCTGCTGACCCAGATCACCCAGGACCACACCTGGGTGCAGCGGCTGGTCGACGAGGGCCGGATCACCGAGGAGGAGGCGACGACCCACCCGCAGCGTTCGCTCCTCATGCGGGCGCTCGGCAGCGGCGACCACGTCGAGCCCGATCTGTCGATCCGCGAGGTCCGGGCCGGCGACCGCTATCTGATCTGCTCGGACGGTCTGTCGGGCGTCGTCTCGCACCAGACCCTCGAGGACACCCTCGCCAGCTACCAGGGTCCGCAGGAGACCGTGCAGGAGCTGATCCAGCTCGCGCTGCGCGGCGGCGGCCCCGACAACATCACGGTGATCGTCGCCGACGTCCTGGACGTCGACGGCGGCGACACCCTCGCCGGCCACCTCAGCGACACCCCGGTCATCGTGGGCGCGGTCGCCGAGAACCAGGCCCAGCTGAACGACGGCGGGGCGATGCAGACCCCGGCGGGCCGCGCCTCCGGGCTGGGCCGCCGGGCCCCGCACCAGCAGCCGCCCGCGGGCGGTTTCGGCCCGCCCGGCAGCGGCGACGGCCACGGCTACGGCGGGATGCCCCCGCAGGGTTCCTTCGAGTCGTACACGGACGACGACTTCGTGAAGCCGCGGACCGGCCGCAAGTGGCTGCTGCGCTCCTTCTACCTCCTCCTCGTGCTGGCGCTCGTCGGCGGCGGTCTCTACGGCGGCTGGCGCTGGACGCAGAAGCAGTACTTCGTCGGGTCCAAGGACCAGCACGTGGCCCTCTACCAGGGCATCAGCCAGGACCTGGCGTGGGTCTCGCTGTCGAAGGTCGAGAAGGACCATCCCGAGATCGAACTCAAGTACCTCCCCGCCTACCAGCGGAAGCAGGTCGAGGACACGATCGCGGGCGGCAGCCTCGGCAAGGCCGAGACGAAGATCTCCGAGCTGGCCCTGCAGGCCTCGGCCTGCAAGAAGGCCGAGCAGCGCCGGGCCGCCGCCGAGAAGACCGCCGACCGGGCCGCCGCCACGCCGAAGCCGGACGCCACCGGCACCCCCGAATCCAAGCCCACCACAGCCGCTCCGTCGCCGGGTCCCTCGCTCACCGCTGAGGAGCAGAAGCTGGCCTCGAACTGCGGCAAGCAGTAAGCACCCGTAGGGGGCCTTTCACCACCATGAGCGTTGTCACCAACACGACCACGATCGGCGCGATCGAGGCACCGAGCCGCCGCAACACCGAGCTGGCGCTGCTCGCGTTCGCCGTCGTCATCCCGGTGTTCGCGTACCTCAACGTGGGCCTGGCGATCGACGGCAGGGTCCCGGCAGGAATGCTCGGGTACGGGCTCGGCCTGGCCCTGCTCGCCGGGGTCGCGCACCTGGTGGTGCGGAAGTGGGCGCCGTACGCGGACCCGCTGCTGCTGCCGCTGGCGACCCTGCTCAACGGCATGGGCCTGGTGCTGATCTGGCGCCTCGACCAGTCGCCTCGGCTGATCGCCACCTCCATGCGCCGGTACGGCACGTTCAGCCCGGACGCCCCCAGTCAGATGATGTACTCGGCGATCGGCATCGCCATGTTCGTCGGCGTGCTGCTGCTCCTGAAGGACCACCGCGTCCTGCAGCGCTACACGTACATCTCGATGGCGGTCTCGCTCGTCCTGCTGCTGCTGCCGCTCGTCCCCGGCCTCGGCACGGACGTCTTCGGCGCCAAGATCTGGATCAACGTCGCCGGGTTCTCGATCCAGCCCGGCGAGTTCGCCAAGCTGGTCCTCGCGGTGTTCTTCTCCGGGTACCTGATGGTGAAGCGGGACGCGCTGGCCCTGGCCAGCCGCCGTTTCATGGGGCTCTACCTGCCGCGCGGCCGTGACCTCGGCCCGATCCTGACGATCTGGGCGGTCAGCCTCCTCATCCTGGTCTTCGAGAACGACCTGGGCACCTCGCTGCTGTTCTTCGGCATGTTCGTGATCATGCTGTACGTGGCGACGGAGCGGACCAGCTGGATCGTCATGGGTCTGCTGATGGCGGCGGGCGGCGCGGTCCTCGTCAGCTCGTTCGCCAGCCACGTGCAGTCCCGCGTGGCCGCCTGGCTCGACCCCTTCGAGTGCCTGAAGACGGCCCCTCCGGACAGCAACATGGCGTACGCCTGTGACCAGATGTCACAGGTGCTGATGTCCTTCGGCTCCGGCGGCATCCTCGGCACCGGTCTCGGCCAGGGCAACTCGGACCTCATCGGCTTCGCCGCGAACTCCGACTTCATCTTCGCCACCGTCGGCGAGGAACTCGGACTCACCGGTGTGATGGTCTTCCTGCTCCTCTACGGGCTGATCATCGAGCGCGGTGTCCGCACCGCCCTCGCCGCCCGCGACCCCTTCGGCAAGCTGCTCGCGATGGGCCTCTCCGGCGCCTTCGCGCTCCAGATCTTCGTCGTCGCGGGCGGTGTGATGGGCCTCATCCCGCTCACCGGCATGACGATGCCGTTCCTCGCGTACGGCGGCTCCTCCGTGATCGCCAACTGGGCCCTGATCGGCATCCTGATCCGGATCAGCGACACCGCACGGCGCCCCGCGCCCGCGCCCGCCCCGTCCCCCGACGCCGAGATGACCCAGGTGGTCCGTCCGTGAACAAGCCGCTGCGCCGGGTCGCGATCTTCTGCGGCCTGCTCGTCCTCGCCCTGCTCCTGCGCGACAACTGGCTCCAGTTCGTCCGCGCCGACGAGCTGAACGCACATCCCAAGAACACCCGGGTCCGGATCGAGCGCTACGCGAACGAGCGCGGCAACATCGTCGTCGACGGCAAGCCGATCACCGGCTCCGTGGACTCCAAGGACCCGTACTACAGGTTCAAGCGCACCTACGCCGACGGCCCGATGTGGGCCCCGGTCACCGGCTACGCCTCGCAGGCGTACGACGCCAACCAGATCGAGAAGATCGAGGACGGCATCCTCACCGGCAACGACGACCGGCTCTTCTTCGACCGCACCCTCGCCATGTTCACCGGCGAGAAGAAGAAGGGCGGCGACGTCGTCACCACCCTGAACAGTGCCGCGCAGAAGGCCGCCTTCGAGGGACTCGGCAAGAAGACCGGCGCCGTCGTCGCCATCGACCCGAAGACCGGCAAGATCCTCGCGATGGCGTCCACCCCCTCGTACGACCCCACCGCCTTCGCCGGCTACTCCGGCAAGGACGAGAAGGCGTGGGTGGCGCTGGAGAAGGACAAGAACAAGCCGAAGCTGAACCGGGCGATCCGCGAGGTCTACCCGCCCGGTTCCGTCTTCAAGGTCGTCACCGCCGCCGCCGCCCTGGAGAACGGCGAGGTCACCAACATCGACGCGCCGACCGACACGCCCGACGGCTGGAAGCTCCCCCTCTCCAAGGTGGAGATGGTCAACCACTCCGGGGGCTGCGCCAACGCCAGCCTCAACCGGGCCCTCGAAGTCTCCTGCAACTCGGTCTTCGCCAAGCTCGGCGACGACGTCGGCCGCGACAAGATGGTGGAGACGGCCGAGAAGTTCGGCTTCAACGCCGAGCAGTTCACCCCGGTCCGCTCCTCCTCCTCGGTCTACGACAAGAAGGCCGACCGCGGCGGCAACGCGCTCTCCTCGATCGGCCAGTTCAACACCGCGACCACCCCGCTCCAGATGGCGATGGTCACGGCGGCCATCGCCAACGACGGCAAGCTGATGCAGCCGTACATGATCGACCAGCTGCGCGCCCCGAACCTCGACGTCATCAAGCAGACCGAGCCCAAGGAGATGAGCCGGCCGGTCTCCCCGCAGAACGCCCAGCTGCTCCAGCGGATGATGGAGAACGTCGTCACCAAGGGCACCGGCGGCAACGCCGACCTGAAGATGGACGGTGTGAAGGTCGGCGGCAAGACGGGTACGGCCCAGCACGGCGAGAAGAACGCGGAGCGCCCGTACGCCTGGTTCATCTCCTACGCGAAGACCGCCGAGGGCTCCCCCGTCGCGGTCGCCGTCATCGTCGAGGACTCGGCGGGCACGAGCCGCGAGGACATCAGCGGTGGCGGTCTCGCGGCCCCGATCGCGAAGGCCGTCATGAAGGCGGTCCTGAAGACCCGGGGCTGATCGCGCGCATGTACCGGTCGGGTATCAGGTACCGGTCCCCGGCGGAAGGCCCGCCCGGGGCCGGTAGCGTATGCGCGAACAGCACACACCGCCGGACCACCCCAGGGTGCGGTCGGGACAGACGGAGAGGGCTGGATTAGCTATGGAAGAGCCGCGTCGCCTCGGCGGCCGGTACGAGCTGGGCTCGGTGCTCGGCCGCGGTGGCATGGCCGAGGTCTACCTCGGTCAGGACACCCGGCTCGGCCGCACCGTCGCCGTGAAGACGCTGCGGGCCGACCTGGCCCGCGATCCGTCCTTCCAGGCCCGGTTCCGCCGTGAGGCACAGTCCGCCGCCTCGCTGAACCATCCGGCGATCGTCGCGGTCTACGACACCGGCGAGGACTACGTCGACGGGGTCTCCATCCCGTACATCGTGATGGAGTACGTCGACGGGTCGACCCTGCGCGAGCTGCTGCACTCCGGGCGGAAGCTGCTGCCCGAGCGCACCCTCGAAATGACGGTCGGCATCCTCCAGGCCCTGGAGTACTCGCACCGCGCGGGCATCGTGCACCGTGACATCAAACCGGCGAACGTCATGCTGACGCGCACCGGCCAGGTCAAGGTCATGGACTTCGGCATCGCGCGCGCCATGGGCGACGCGGGCATGACGATGACGCAGACCGCCGCGGTGATCGGCACCGCCCAGTACCTCTCCCCCGAGCAGGCCAAGGGCGAGCAGGTCGACGCCCGCTCCGACCTGTACTCCGCGGGCTGTCTGCTCTACGAGCTGCTCAGCGTCCGGCCCCCGTTCATCGGCGACTCCCCGGTCGCGGTCGCGTACCAGCACGTCCGCGAGGAGCCGCAGCCGCCGAGCAACTTCGACCCCGAGATCACGCCCGAGATGGACGCCATCGTCCTCAAGGCGCTGGTCAAGGACCCCGACTACCGGTACCAGTCCGCCGACGAGATGCGCGCGGACATCGAGGCGTGCCTCGACGGGCAGCCGGTCGCGGCGGCCGCCGCGATGGGCATGGGGATGGGCATGGCGGGCACGCCCCCGTACGGCGGGGGCTACGGCGGCTACCCGCCGGAGGACCAGCCGACGACGGCGCTGCGCCAGGCCGACCCGGCGGGCCAGACGTCGATGATGCCCCCGATCGGCCCGGACGACGGCGGTTACGGGGGCTACGGCGGTTACGACGACCGTCCGGACCGGCGCCGGGGCGGCCCGAAGAAGTCCAGCGCGTCGACGATCTTCCTGGCGCTCGCGGGTGTCCTGGTGCTGGTCGGCGCGATCTTCATCGGCGTCTCCCTGTTCAACAACAACGACCGCCCCCAGCAGCTCACCGTGCCGCAGTTCGTCGGCCAGACCCTCGCGCAGGCGAAGTCGACCGAGGAGAACGCCAAGGTGAAGGTCGTCGAGGCCGGCACCGAGCGCTGCGACCAGCCCAAGGGCGCCATCTGCCGGCAGAACCCGGCCGCGGACGGCACCGCGAAGATGGACGTCGGCGGCACGATCCAGGTGTACGTCTCCGAGGGCGCGCCCCTCCTGGAGGTCCCGGACGTCGTCGAGCAGTCGCAGGCGCGGGCCGAGGAGTCGCTGAAGGCCAAGGGCTTCAAGGTGAAGGTCGAGCAGGAGGAGTCCGACGAGGAACCCGGCTCGGTCCTGCGCCAGAACCCCGACGGCGGCACCAAGGCGGAGAAGAACTCCGAGGTGACGATCACCGTCTCGAAGCAGAAGCAGAAGACGGTCCCGCTGGTGGTCGGCAACCCGCTGGCGCAGGCGGAGCAGCAGCTCAAGGGGCTGGGCTTCACCGTGGTCACGGAGTACGTCGACAACGACAAGCCCAAGGACGAGGTCCTGAGCCAGTCCCCGGAGGGGAACACGCCCGCGGCCCAGAACTCCGAGGTCAAGCTCCGGGTCTCGAAGGGGCCGCAGCAGACGCAGGTCCAGATCCCCGGTGACATCGGCGGCAAGAAGTTCAAGGACGTCAAGCAGCAGTTGGAGGGCCTGGGTCTGGTCGTCCAGCAGCAGGGTTCGACCGACGAGAACGCCACGGTGATCAACTCGCTGCCGGGTGCGGGGCAGATGGCCAACACCGGTGACACGGTGACCGTGTTCACCATCGGTGGGAACGGCAACGGGAACGGCGGCGACAGCGGCAACGGGGACAACCCCGGTGACGGCGGCTGGTTCGGCTGACGCCCGCGAGCGTGACGGCGTGACATGAGGAAGGGCCCCGGTATCCGTCAGGACGCCGGGGCCCTTCCTCATGCCCTGCCCGATGCCCTGCCCTGATGTCCTGCCCTGATGTCCTGCCCGATGACCCGCTGATCAGGTCAGCGGAGTTCGGCCGGAGGGGTGCGGTCGCGGTCGACCTTCTCCGTGCGCTCCAGCTCGCCCCAGACGATGTACCGGTAGTCGGAGGTGTACATCGGGGTGCAGGTGGTGAGCGTGATGTACCGGCCGGGCTTGGTCTTCCCGGACTCGCGGGGCACCGGCTGGAGGACGTCCACGTTGTACTTCGTGGTCTCCGGCAGGGTCTTGTAGACCTTGTAGACGAACCAGGTGTCCCTGGTCTCGAACACGATCGGGTCGCCGTTCTTCAACTTGTGGATGTTGTGGAACTTGGCGCCGTGTCCGTCGCGGTGGGCGGCGAGCGTGAAGTTGCCCCGCTCGTCCTGCGGGAGCGCGGACTTGACGGGATCGGTGTAGTACCCGGCGACGCCGTGGTTGAGGACGTCGCTGCCGGTGCCCCGCTTGACCAGGACCTCGCCGTTCTTCATGGCGGGCACATGGAGGAAGCCGATGCCGTCCTTGGTGTCGAGCGCCCCGGGTCCGTCGGCCCAGCTGTCGCGGACCTGGGCGCCGTCCTGGTCGGCGGCGCGGTCGGCGAGGACGTTGGTCCACCACAGGGAGTAGACGACGAAGAGGCCGAGCACCAGGCCCGCCGTGATGAGGAGTTCGCCGAAGACGCTGATGATCCCGGCGATCCGGTTGCGCACGCGTGCCACTAGGTCGTCCTGTCGTCCCGTACGGAGGAGGTGTGCGGTCTCAGCCTACGAGCGCCGGGGGCTTGCCCTTGCTCCGCGGGCGCTCCTCGACCAGCTTGCCCCACACGATCATCCGGTACGTGCTGGTGAACTCGGGGGTGCAGGTGGTCAGCGTGATGTACCGGCCGGGCCCGGTGAAGCCGGAGGCCTTCGGCACGGGGTCGATGACGGCGACGTTCGAGGGCGAGGTCTGCGGGAGGATGCTCGCCATCTCGTAGGTGTAGTACGTGTTCCGGGTCTCGACGACGATGGGGTCGCCGGGCTCCAGCCGGTTGATGTACCGGAAGGGTTCGCCGTGGGTGTTGCGGTGGCCCGCGACGGCGAAGTTGCCCTGCTTGTCGGAGGGCATGGCCGTCTTGAGGCCGCCCTCGCCGTAGTGGCCGACCATGCCCTTGTCGAGGACCTTGGCCTTGTCGATGCCCTCGGCGACGGGGACGACGACGTCCAGCTTGGGGATGTACATGATGGCGAAGCCCTGGCCGGGTTCGAAGGCGTCCGGTTCGGCGGCCCCTTCGCCGCCCCTGGACCAGGTGTCCTCGATCTGCTCCTTGGCCCGGTCGGTCTCCTGCCCGGCGAGGACGTTGGTCCACCACAGCTGGTAGGTGACGAAGAGCAGCATGACGACGCCGAAGGTGATGAAGAGTTCGCCGACGACCCGGCTGGCGACGACGCCGACGCTCTCCTTGGCGGCGCGGGCGGCGCGGCGGGCCTCGACGCGGGAGAGGGGCCGACCGGGGGCGGCGGCGGCCGGAGCCCCGGCCGGGGGGCGGGTCTCGGCGGGACCGGCCTTGCGGTTCCTGGCGCGGCCTCCCTTGGCGGCCCTGCGCCGCTCGGCACGGCCGGGCCCGGGAAGGGGCTCCACGGCCCGCAGGGGCGCCGTGGCGTCGAGCGGGACCCGGGAGGGCTCGGGCGCCTCGGGCACCTCGTACGGGGGCGTGTAGGGCTCCTCGTAGGGGTTCCCGTAGGGGGCCTCGGGTGCGGGCGCTTCTCCGTGGCCCCGCGCGGGCAGGACGCCGTAGCCCTGGGGGGGCGCTTCCCCGTATCCCCGCGGGGGGGCTTCGCCGTAGCCGCGCGGGGGTGTGTGGGCGTGGTCCGGTGCGGGATTCCGCCCGTAGCCGGGTGCGGGTGACCCGTAGGGGTCCGGGGGTATCGGCTCGGGGCCGGGCTCGTCCGGCGCCCGGAACCACGGAGAGCCCGTCGTCACGCGACGGCCTTGCCCACCACCGGCGCGAGCCCCGCCGACCGCTCGACCGCCCCCGTGTCGCCGCACTGTTCCAGCCAGTTCGCCAGCATCAGGTGCCCGTGCTCGGTGAGGACGGACTCCGGGTGGAACTGGACTCCCTCGACGGCCAGTTCGCGGTGGCGGAGGCCCATGATGATGCCGTCCTCGGTGCGCGCGGTGACTTCGAGCTCGGCGGGGAGGGCGGTGGGTTCGGCGGCCAGTGAGTGGTAGCGGGTCGCGGTGAACGGCGACGGCAACCCGGTGAAGACGCCCCGGCCCTCGTGGACGACGGGGGAGGTCTTGCCGTGCAGCAGCTCGGGCGCCCGGTCGACGACCCCGCCGTACGCGACGGCCATCGACTGCATCCCGAGGCAGACGCCGAAGACGGGCACCCCGGTGTCCGCGCAGTGCCGGACCATGTCGACGCAGATGCCGGCCTGTTCGGGCGCGCCGGGTCCCGGCGAGAGCAGGACGCCGTCGAAGCCGTCCTGGGCGTGGCTCAGGCCGACCTCGTCGTTGCGCAGGACCTCGCACTCGGCACCGAGCTGGTACAGGTACTGGACGAGGTTGAAGACGAAGCTGTCGTAGTTGTCGACGACGAGAATGCGCGCGTTCACTGGCCGTCCACCGTCACATCGTTGAACGGAAGCAGGGGCTCCGCCCAGGGGAACACGTACTGGAAGAGGGCGTAGACGATCGCGAGGACCAGCACGACCGAGAGCAGCGCCCGCACCCACGCGTTGCCCGGCAGATGCCGCCAGATCCAGCCGTACATGACGTCGACCGCCCCTTCCGTTCGTTACGGGCACCAGAGTACGGGGCGAGGGGGCCGCAGGGGGGTCAGCTGTCCAAAGCCCTCGGAAGACCGTCGGCGACCGGGCGGGTGGCGTCGAGGTGGGCCCAGACGACGAGCCGGTGGCTGCTGCCCCACTCGGGGTCGCAGGTGGTGAGGGTGAGGTAGCGGCCGGGGCCCCGGTGTCCCGACTTCCGGGGCACGGGGTCGACGACGCCGACGTCGGTGGGGACGGTCCGGTAGGGGCCCCGGTCGATCCGGTACGTGAACCAGGTCGTCCCGTCGGTGAGGACCACCGCGTCGCCGGGGCGCAGCCGGGGGAAGTCCTTGAAGGGGTCCCCGTGGGTGCGGCGGTGTCCGGCGACGGCGAAGTTGCCGGTCGCGCCGAGGCGGGCGGTGGCCGCGTAGTGGCCGAGGCCCTTGCGCAGGACGTCCGGGCCGGTGCCTTCGAGGACGGGCCACTTCCAGTCCGCGCCGAGCCGGGGCACGTACATGACGGCGAGGCCCTTGCCGGGGGCGTAGGGGGGTGGCTGCGCGGCGGGGGACGGTCTCCCGGGGGCGGCGGGAGCGGTCGCGGGGGCGGCGGCCCACTGGCGCTGGAGGGTGTCGATCTGCTCGCCGCCCGCGCCCCGGGCCTGGACGCCGGTCCAGTACAGGACGTACACGACGAAGAGGACGATCAGGGTGCCGACGGTGAGGCACAGCTCGCTGAAGGTCCGTACGACGAGCCGCACGCGCCCTCCCGCTCTTCCCGCCCGCACCGCACCGCGCCGCACAGGGCCGGGGGCGGGTCGTGGGTCAGCTCACCGGCTCGGCCTGGTGGAGGTCCACTGTGCCCGAGTAGCCGGGCAGAGTCATCGCCTTGTGCTCGTCGACTTTCCAGCCGAGCCCGTAGGCCTTCACGTACAGCTTGTACTTCTTGATCGCCTCGGACTCGGTGAGCGCCTCGCTCAGCTTCCCCCGGTTCCCGACGGCGGTGATCTTGTACGGGGGCGAGTAGACGCGGCCCTGGAGGATCAGGGTGTTGCCGACGCAGCGGACGGCGCTGGTGGAGATGAGCCGCTGGTCCATGACCCGGATGCCCTCGGCGCCGCCCTGCCACAGGGCGTTGACGACGGCCTGGAGGTCCTGCTGGTGGATGACGAGGTCGTTGGCCTGCGGTTCGGGGTAGCCGGGGGCGGCCTGGGCGTTCGGCGGGGCGTCGTCGAGGGTGACGGTGAGGCCGGAGCCGGAGATCTCGGTGGTGCCCGCGTCCGCCTCCAGGGCGGCGAGCTTCTCGTCCTCGGCGCGGGTCGAGCCGTCGTCGCGGGCGGCGAGGGAGTCGACCTCGGCGCGCAGGGCGGCGGCGGTCTCGTCGAGGCCCTCGTTCTTGTGGCTGCGTTCCTCGATCAGGTCGGAGAGGCGCAGCAGCGAGGCGTCGGTGCGGATGTTGGTGCCCTTGGCGGTGTTGAAGCTGGTGACGAAGATCAGTCCGGCGAGGGCGAAAACGGCGAGGGTGAGGGCCCGGACGGGCCGCCATCGGGCGGTGCGGCCGGGTCCTTCGGGAGTACCGATGGAATTGCTCAACGTACCCTGATCCCCTTCGGTGCCGCGGAACCACTACGCTAACGGACGCCTGGGGGACGCAGACGTCCTCCTTCGTCACATCCCGGCGCCAGCCACAGTTCCCTGCGCGGTCACGCAGCGCATCGACAGGAGAGTCCCTCGTGCCGAAGTCACGTATCCGCAAGAAGGCCGACTTCACGCCTCCGCCCGCGAAGCAGGCGACCAACATCAAGCTGACGAACCGCAGCTGGGTGGCGCCGGTGATGCTGGCGCTGTTCGCCATCGGTCTGGTGTGGATCGTGGTCTTCTACGTCACCGACGGTTCGATGCCGATCGAGTCGATCCGGAACTGGAACATCGTGGTGGGCTTCGGCTTCATCGCGGCCGGGTTCGGCGTCTCCACCCAGTGGAAGTAGCGGGCCCGCCCCGCCGTCGTACGGCACCGCGCCCTCGTCG
Source organism: Streptomyces sp. NPDC059247 (assembly GCF_042754005.1). NCBI lineage: Bacteria > Bacillati > Actinomycetota > Actinomycetes > Kitasatosporales > Streptomycetaceae > Streptomyces > Streptomyces sp. NPDC059247. The sequence continues at coordinate 284,275 of NZ_JBHYZW010000002.1, read as the reverse complement.
TACGGCATCGCACCCCCGTACGGCACCGGTCCGCCCGAGCGGTGCCGTACGGGGGGACGACGACCGGACCGCTCCGACGGCCGCTCGTCAAGTTCTCCCCTGAGCTTATCCACAGCGTTGTGCACAGCACTGGATAACTTCAGAAGATCTGTGGATAACTCGCGCCAAGTTGACGCCGGTATGACCGGAATCACCCTCGCTCGAACGAGTGACGCCCCTCGCCTCCCCGGGAAAACCCCAGGTCAGAGGCGAGGGGCGCTGCGTTTCCCCACCCAGCGGGGACAACCCGCCACGCACTGTGGATAACTCTGGGGAAAGCTCGTCGAAAAGCTCATCCAGAGCCCTCCGCACTCAGGTGAGCGCCGCCGAACGGGCCAGCACGATCCCCAGGTCGATCAGCAGGACCAGGCCGCAGGCCCCGTACTGCACGAGGTCACGGCGGGCCCGGGGCGCGTGCACGAGGGCGTACGTCACCAGGAGGCCCGCGACCAGACCACCGACGTGCGCCTCCCAGGAGATCCCCGGACGGGTGAAAGTCACGAGGAGCGAGAGCGCCACGAAGAGGATCACCGGACGCATGTCGTGCCGACGCCTGCGGGCCAGCACCACCCAGGCGCCGATGAGCCCGTAGACGACGCCGGAGGCACCGAGCGACGGCTGGTTGGGCGCGGCGACGAGATAGGCGAGCGCCGAGCCGGAGAGCCCGGAGAGCAGGCACAGCGCGGCGAACCGGACCCGGCCCAGTTCGGGCTCGACGATCCCGCCGATCACCCACAGGCCCATCACGTTGAAGAGGATGTGCCAGACCTCCTGGTGGAGGAAGGCCGAGGTGAGCAGCCGGTACCACTCGCCGTCCGCGACCCCGACGACCTCGCCGAGGAACGGGTTGTACGCGTGCCCGATGAGCACCAGCCGGTCCACCAGCCGGTCGCCGAAGACGAGGACCGCGAGGTAGACGGCGAGGTTGATCCCGATGAGGATCTTGGTGACGAACCGTCCGTCGCCCTCGATCCGGCCGCCCGCGAGCGTCCTCGGGCGGTTGGCGTCGGCGGAGTGGCCGGTACCGGAGCCGCCGCGCACGCAGTCGGGGCACTGGAAGCCGACGGCGGCGGAGACCATGCACGCGGTGCAGATCGGCTTGTCGCAGCGGGTGCAGCGGATGCCGGTCTCGGCCTCCGGGTGGCGGTAGCAGCGCGCCGGACCGGCCTGCGGGTCCGTGGAGGGCTTCGGATCCATACGGGGTTCCCGTCCCTTCCGGCTCAGCGCTTCTCGATCACCACGGTGTCGACGACCACGTCCTGGAGCGGGCGCTCGGTGTGCGGGTCGGTCGGCAGGGCCACGACGGCGTCGACGACCTTGCGGCTCTCCTTGTCCACGACCTCGCCGAAGATGGTGTGCTTGCGGTTCAGCCAGGTCGCGGGGGCGACGGTGACGAAGAACTGCGAGCCGTTGGTGCCCGGTCCCGCGTTGGCCATGGCCAGCAGATAGGGCCGGTCGAAGAACAGCTCCGGGTGGAACTCGTCGGCGAAGGAGTACCCCGGGTCGCCGGTGCCGTCACCGAGCGGGTCGCCGCCCTGGATCATGAACCCCTCGATGACCCGGTGGAAGACCGTGCCGTCGTACAGCGGGTCGGAGGAGACCTTGCCGGTCGCGGGGTGGGTCCACTCGCGCTCGCCGGAGGCGAGTTCGACGAAGTTCCGGACGGTCTTCGGGGCGTGGAACGGCATCAGCCGGACCTCGATGTCCCCCTGGCTGGTCTTGATGATCGCGTACAGCTGCTCGGCCACGGTCGCCTTCCGTCCACGTCGTGTCGTGTTCTGCCACGGCCGGGCCGTGTCATGTCACGCCTGTCTCTGGCGTGTCCGATCCTCGCATGACCCGGATGCCCGCCCCACATGCCGGACCTCGCTCCGGCGGGCATGATTCCGAAAAGGATGGAAAGGTGAAAAACCGACATCGCCAGCGGGCGACATCACCACCGAGGAGGAGGAATCCCGTGACCCGCATGGACAGCGTGCGCGCCGCCACAGGTTCGGCGAAGGAGAACGTTCTGCACGCCGCGGAAGTGGTGGCGCCGTACGCAGGCACGGCGAAGGACCAGGCCGCGCACTACGCGCACGAAGCGCGCGTGCTGCTCGCGCCGAAGGTCTCGAAGGCCGCGTGCGTGGCCCGGGAGCAGGCTCGTGCGCGGTACGACGCGTACGTCGCACCGCATGTACCGCCGCGGGTCGACGCGGCCGCACACCGTGCGGCGGTCAAGACCCGCCTGGCCGCGCGACAGGCGGCCGACTACACCGTTCCCCGCGTCGAGCACGCGGTCGCCGCGACCGGTCCCGTCCTGGAGGAGGCCGGGTCGCGTTCCACCGCCGCCTGGGCCGCGCTGCGCGGTCAGGTGACGCCGGGGGACGTCCAGAGGATCGTACGGAAACACGAGCGCCGGGCCAGGGCCGGACGCCTCACCAAGAGCCTGGTGGTCCTGGGGCTCCTGGTCGGCGGCGCGTTCGCCGCCTGGAAGTGCTGGGACAAGCAGGCCAACCCCGACTGGCTGGTCGAACCGCCCGCTCCCACCGAGGTGGACGAGGGCACCGTCCTGTCGTCGGTGGACGGCAAGGTGGCTTCCCTCGACCCGGAGGCGGAGACCGGGGCGGATGCCGTCGCCGCGGCCGAAGAGGCCGACGAACACGACGAGCGCCGCTGAGGCCGACGCATCTCACGGGGCTTGCGGATCTGGCAGGGCACAGGGATCTGACGGAGCTTGTGGGTCTGGCTGGACCGGTGGGACTGGTGGGTCTGGGCTGATGGGACTGATGGGTCTGGTGGCTCCGGCTGGACCTGTGGGTCCGGCTGGACTGGTGGGTCCGGCTGGACTGGTGGGTCCGGCTCGGTCCGTAGGTCCGGGGCGACTTGTCAGCTCCGGCCGAGGCCGTGGAGCTTGTGGTTCTGTGGGTCTACTCGTGGGCCTATGAGGCTAGTTGTGCCTGTGGGGCTTGTGGGGCTGAGAAGCCTTGCGTGACGGAGAAGCCTTGCGGGGCCGGAGAGTCCTGCTGGGGTCCCGGAGCCACAGGGCTTCCGGACCTCGCGGACCTCGCGGCACTGACGGGTCCTGTCGCCGGGCGGAGAGAACCTGCCTGGCTCGCCGGTCCTGCGGTTCCACGGGTCCTGCCGAGCCACGGGTCCCACAGGGCCGCGGAACTACAGGTCCTACAAGTCCTACAGGTCCTACGGGCCCCCGCGACCATGAGGTGCGCGGAGCGACGTACCCGGGGAAGCGGCCGGAGTGCCGTACCGGCTGCCCGTGGACGTACCGGGGTGCGTGACGTGTGGAGGGAGCGGGACGTACGGGGAGACGTGCCGTGCGGAGCGACCGTGCGGCCGGGACGCGCGGAAGGACGCGCGCGATCGTGGTCACCGGGCCCTACGCGGCGGCGAGCGCCAGCTCGGTCAGCGCGGCGGGCTCGTCGCTCACGGCCGGGGCACCGGCCGACGAGCGGTGCCGCGCGGCGGGCGAGGACCCGTGGGCCTCGGCGGCGATGCGCTGCTTGAGCGTGGGCGGCAGGGAGCGGTCCCCGGCGAGCGTCCACCGGTGCGTCCGCTGCGCCGGTACGGAGACCTCCGCCCGCCCGCCCGGCGCGGCGGCGACGGTGGCGACGCGGACCGGGGCGGTGACCGGCTCCTCGGGCTGGTGGACGGCCTGCGGCTGGCCGGCCGCGGCGGTGCCCGCCAGACCGACGGAGGAGAGCAGGGCGAAGAGGACGGAGAGGAAGGCGGTCCAGAACTGCTTGACCTTGGCGGTGGCCATGGCCCCTCACTTTCGTGATGTTCTCGGATGGTTCATTTCGGGTTGCGCGCTTTACGTACTTTTCTCATGATGGGGATGCGCTCCCGATGTGCACGGACCGTGGCCGCCGCCGCGCAGTTCTTCCGATGAACACCACCCGTCCGGACCAGTGGGCCGGAACCCACGGGCCCCGGCGCGGTCAGTTCCGGGAGTTGCCGAACAGGATCCGGTAGCCGATCAGCAGCACCAGGGCGCCGCCGATGGCCGCGCCCCAGGTGGCGGGGTCGTAGAACTCGTTCTGTATCGGGCGGTCCAGGAAGGTCGCGGAGAGCCAGCCGCCGAGGAAGGACCCGGCGACGCCGATGAGGGTGGTGCCGATGAGGCCCCCCGGATCACGTCCGGGCAGGAGGAACTTCGCCACGGCTCCGGCCAGGAGGCCGAGAACGATCCAGCTGATGATGCCCATGGGTGAGCTGCCTTCCGGTGGGGCGTGAGTGGACGGGACCGGGTGCGGGTGAGCACCGGCCCTCGACGCCGACCTGCCCCCGGCCCCCCGCGCGAAACCTTCCGTCGCGCCCTCTCGTACGGCTCGCGAAACCCTCCGTCGCACCCTCTCGTACGGCCGGGGAGCCGTCCTATTCTGAGGAGAGACGACGGGGGAAGGGGAGCGGATGAACTGGGTCTGGTTGGTTCTCATCCTGTTCTGGACGGGGGGCTTCGCATGGGCGGCGGACAACGTCCGCACCGCGCTGCGCCATCGCCACGAGCGCAGGATGGAGGTCCTGGAGGCGGCGAAACAGGAGCGTCTGGCGCTGGACGCCACCCACCGCACGCCCGAACCGGTCTGCGGATGCACCCACCACCTGGCCAAGCACGACAAGCAGGGCCGGTGTCACGAGCGGGTCGAGGTGCCGACGGCCTGGGACGAGCACCGCAAGCCCGTGCGGTACGAGGCCGGGCCGTGCAACTGCCAGCAGTACATCGGCCCGCAGCCGCTGTCCCAGGTGTACGCGGAGGAACTGACGGACCGCGCCTGAGCACCCGGCCGGACCCGGCGGACCGGGCGGACCAGTGGTGCCCGCCGCCGACGGCCGCGAGCACCACCGGCGAGAAGACCGAAAAGACCCCTCCGGCCCGTGGAGAACACGGGCCGGAGGGGTCTCGTCACGTGGAGCCTAGGGGAGTCGAACCCCTGACATCTGCCATGCAAAGACAGCGCTCTACCAACTGAGCTAAGGCCCCGGAACGAGGACAGCGTACCGGGTCACCCCCCATGTCCGGCAAAAGGATAGGACTCCCGGTCCACGACCACGCTCCGTAAGATGCTGAGCGAGGTTCGCGGTGGCGAACCGCAGGGATGGGGAGTAAGTCATGGACGCAGCGCAGCAGGAAGCCACGGCCAGAGCCAGAGAGCTTCAGCGCAGTTGGTACGGGGAGCCGTTGGGGGCGCTCTTCCGTCGGCTGATCGACGACCTCGGGCTCAATCAGGCCAGGCTCGCGGCCGTCCTCGGACTCTCCGCGCCCATGCTGTCCCAGCTGATGAGCGGCCAGCGGGCCAAGATCGGCAACCCGGCCGTCGTCCAGCGCGTCCAGGCCCTCCAGGAGCTCGCCGTCCAGGTCGCCGACGGCAGCGTCAGCGCCGCCGAGGCCGCCGACCGGATGGACGAGGTCAAGAAGTCGCAGGGCGGTTCCGTCCTCACCGGCGCCACCCAGCCCACCAACGGCTCCGGCGCGCCGACCGTGCGCCGGGTGGTCCGCGAGATCCAGTCGCTGCTGCGCTCCGTAGCGGCGGCGGGCGACATCATCGACGCCGCCGACTCCCTCGCCCCGGCCCACCCGGAACTGGCGGAGTTCCTCCGGGTGTACGGCGCGGGTCGCACGGCGGACGCCGTCGCCCACTACGAGTCGCACCAGAACTAGACCGTCCGGCGGCACCACCGGCGGACGACACGACACCGGCGGGTCCGCGACGGGGAACGGGCGGGGCGCGACGGGCGGGGGAGCCACCGGCGACGAGGTCCTGTGCACCAGGAACCTCGTCGCCGGTGGCTCCCCGCGCACGCTGTCCGCGACCAACTGAGGCCGCCGCCCCCGGGTTTCCGCCCGGAGAGCCCCAAGAGTCCGGAGGGCCCCAAGGGCCTCGGAGCCCGGAGGGCCCCGAGAGCCTCACAGCTGCCACGACAGCGCCCTCTGCCACTCCCGGCAGCTCCCACGGCCTCCGAGGGCCCCAACAGCCCCTGTGGGCCCCGCGCGCCCCCCGGCTCCCGTGGGGCCCCGCACGCCCCGTACGACGATCCGCCTCGGCGCTTCACACGGGCAAGGAAAAAACGCTCAGACAGAGCGAAGCCCCGGCCCGCTCACGCGCGGCCGGGGCTTCACCCACAGACGTTCTTCGACTCAGACACCGGAACCTGCGGGCACGGAGTCGGTCGCCTCCGTCCACAGGTCCTGCTCGGCGCGATCCGCCTGGATCTGGCGGTACACGAGGAGCCCGCCGATGGCGGCCAGTGCGACCAGGAGAAGCTTCTTCACCGCGCGACCTCGTCCTTCGTTGACGTAGGGGACTTCTGGCGCCCACTCTACACATCGACCGATACCGATCGGTGACCTGTGCGAGGTTCAAACCTCCGACCACGCCCGGACAAACAGATCGACCCGGACGGAGTACCGTCCGGGTCGATCGTCACTGTGGGGCTAACAGGATTTGAACCTGTGGCCTCATCCTTATCAGGGATGCGCTCTAACCAACTGAGCTATAGCCCCGCCGCGCTTCTGCGGAGTATGTCCCGCGCGCTGACTCCTGAAGATTAGCGCACGTGGGGGCCAGTCCCAAAATCCGTTCCCGGGCCGGCCCCGCACGCCCTACTCGTCCTCGGCGAGCGTCAGCTCCACACCGCCCACGAAGCCCGCCGACAGGTTGTAGATGAACGCGCCCAGCGTCGCCAGGGCGGTCATCAGCACCACGTCGATCACCGCGATCACCGAGGTGAACATCAGCACCCTCGGCAGCGACAGGAACGACTGCAGGTCGAAGCCGTTGGACTCGTTCGAGCCCGTCGCCTCGCTGATCGTGCCGCCGACCGTGGAGAAGACGCCCATGGCGTCCATGACCATCCACAGCACGGCCGCCGCGACGACCGTGCAGATGCCCAGCGCGATGGAGAGCAGGAAGCTCACCTTCATCACCGACCACGGATCGGCCTTGGCCACCCGCAGCCGCGCCTTGCGCGTCCGGGGCGTCGTACGCGCCCCGGTACGCGGTCGGCGCACGGCACCGGTCCCCGTCTGCTGGCCGCCCGGCGCCGAAGCGCCGTACGCCTGCGGCGGATGGTAGGGCCCCGTCGGCTGCGCACCCGTGCGCTCGCCGGGCAGCGGCCCGTTGTAGGTCTCGTACGGGGGCTGCTGCCCCCGAGTGTCCGTCACCGCAACCCCCTGGGAGTCCGTGGCGGAGCCACGGGCGCCGTTCGCTCCAGCACCAGCAGAAGCTCCGGCAGCCGCCGATCCGGCGCCCGTGGCTCCACTCACGCTCTCACTCCTCGTGCTCCCCTGCCGAGAGCTCCGTGCCCTCGACTGTCCCGGTCTCGACCACCACGGTCTCGACCACCGTGTCCTCCGACGCCTCCACGGCCTCGTCGGACTCGTCCACCTCGTCGTCACCGCTCGCCTCGGCGTTGCGCGCGATGCCGACGACGGCGTCACGCTTGCCCAGGTTGATCAGCTGGACGCCCATCGTGTCACGGCCGGTCTCCCTGACTTCGCTGACTCGCGTACGGATCACACCGCCGGACAGCGTGATGGCGAGGATCTCGTCCGTCTCCTCGACCACCAGCGCGCCCACGAGCGAGCCCCGGTCCTCCACGATCTTGGCAGCCTTGATGCCGAGGCCGCCACGGCCCTGGACCCGGTACTCGTCGACGGCGGTGCGCTTCGCGTAGCCGCCGTCGGTCGCGGTGAAGACGAACGTACCGGGCCGGACGACATTCATCGAGAGCAGCTCGTCGTCCTCGCGGAAACTCATCCCCTTGACGCCCGAGGTGGCGCGTCCCATCGGACGCAGCGCGTCGTCCGTGGCGGTGAAGCGGATCGACTGCGCCTTCTTGCTGACGAGCAGCAGATCGTCCTCGGCGGAGACCAGCTCGGCGCCGATCAGCTCGTCGTCCGCGCCGTTCTCGGTCTCGCGCAGGTTGATCGCGATGACACCTCCGGCGCGCGGCGAGTCGTAGTCCTTCAGCGCGGTCTTCTTCACCAGACCGGCCTTGGTCGCGAGCACCAGGTACGGCGCGGCCTCGTAGTCGCGGATCGCCAGGATCTGCGCGATCTGCTCGTCCGGCTGGAAGGCCAGCAGGTTGGCGACGTGCTGGCCGCGCGCGTCCCGGCCCGCGTCGGGCAGCTCGTACGCCTTCACGCGGTAGACCCGGCCCTTGTTCGTGAAGAACAGCAGCCAGTGGTGGGTCGTGGAGACGAAGAAGTGGTCGACGATGTCGTCCTGCTTCAGCTTCGTGCCGCGCACGCCCTTGCCGCCGCGCTTCTGCGAGCGGTAGTCCTCGGTCTTCGTCCGCTTCACGTAGCCACCGCGCGAGATGGTGACGACGATGTCCTCCTCGGCGATCAGGTCCTCGATGGACATGTCACCGTCGAAGGGCACGAGCTTGGACCGGCGGTCGTCGCCGAACCTCTCGACGAGCGCGGCCAGCTCCTCGCTGACGATCGAGCGCTGGCGCTCCGGGGAGGCCAGGATCGCGTTGTACTCGTTGATCTTCGCCTGGAGCTCGTCGTGCTCGGCGACGATCTTCTGGCGCTCCAGGGCGGCGAGCCGGCGGAGCTGCATCTCCAGGATCGCGTTGGCCTGGATCTCGTCGATCCGGAGGAGCTCCATCAGGCCGCCGCGGGCGATCTCGACGGTGTCGCTGCGCCGGATGAGCGCGATGACCTCGTCGATCGCGTCGAGCGCCTTGAGCAGACCGCGCAGGATGTGGGCGCGCTCCTCGGCCTTGCGCAGCCGGAAGCGGGTCCGGCGCACGATGACCTCGATCTGGTGCGTCACCCAGTGGCGGATGAACGCGTCGAGCGAGAGGGTGCGCGGCACGCCGTCGACGAGCGCCAGCATGTTCGCGCCGAAGTTCGTCTGGAGATCGGTGTGCTTGTACAGGTTGTTGAGGACGACCTTGGCGACGGCGTCGCGCTTGAGCACGATCACCAGGCGCTGGCCGGTCCGGGACGAGGTCTCGTCGCGGACGTCGGCGATGCCGCCGACCTTGCCGTCCTTGACCAGGTCGGCGATCTTCTGCGCGAGGTTGTCCGGGTTGGTCTGGTACGGCAGCTCCGTGACCACCAGGCACTGGCGGTTCTGGATCTCCTCGACCTCGACGACCGCGCGCATCGTGATGGAGCCGCGACCGGTGCGGTACGCCTCCTCGATGCCCTTGCGGCCGACGACGAGCGCGCCGGTGGGGAAGTCCGGGCCCTTGATCCGCTCGATCAGGGCGTCGAGGAGCTCCTCGTGGCTGGCCTCGGGGTGTTCCAGGGCCCACTGGGCACCGGCCGCGACCTCGCGCAGGTTGTGCGGCGGGATGTTGGTGGCCATGCCGACGGCGATGCCCGCGGAGCCGTTGACCAGCAGGTTCGGGAACCGGGCCGGGAGGACCGTGGGCTCCTTGTTGCGGCCGTCGTAGTTGTCCGTGAAGTCGACGGTCTCCTCGTCGATGTCGCGGAGCATCTCCATCGACAGCGGCGCCATCTTGCACTCGGTGTAGCGCATGGCGGCGGCCGGGTCGTTGCCCGGGGAGCCGAAGTTGCCGTTGGAGTCGACGAGCGGCATCCGCATCGACCAGGGCTGGGCGAGCCGGACGAGCGCGTCGTAGATCGAGGAGTCGCCGTGCGGGTGGTACGTGCCCATGACGTCACCGACGACGCGGGCGCACTTGTAGAAGCCCTTCTCGGGCCGGTAGCCGCCGTCGTACATCGCGTACAGCACGCGCCGGTGGACGGGCTTGAGGCCGTCCCGTACGTCGGGCAGCGCGCGGGACACGATGACGGACATCGCGTAGTCGAGGTACGAGCGCTGCATCTCGGTCTCGAGCCCGACGGGCTCGATCCGCATGACGGGTTCCTGCTCTTCGGTGGTGCCGGTGGGCGTGGTTTCGTCGGCCATTGCTGGTCGTCAGTCCTTTCGTACGGTCAGCGGGGACCGACTCAGATGTCGAGGAAGCGAACGTCCTTGGCGTTGCGCTGGATGAACGAACGGCGTGCCTCGACGTCCTCACCCATGAGGACCGAGAAGAGGTCGTCGGCCTGGGCCGCGTCGTCCAGGGTGACCTGGCCGAGGACGCGGTGCTCGACGTCCATGGTGGTGACGCGCAGCTCCTCGGCGTTCATCTCGCCGAGGCCCTTGAAGCGCTGGATCGAGTCTTCCCTGATCCGCTTGCCGTTCTGCTTGCCCAGCTCGACGAGCGCGTCCCGCTCCCGGTCCGAGTAGGCGTACTCGAAGTCGTCCCGGCCCCACTTGATCTTGTAGAGCGGCGGGCGGGAGAGGTAGACGTGCCCGGCCTCGACCAGCGGTCGCATGAAGCGGAAGAGGAAGGTCAGGAGCAGGGTGTTGATGTGCTGGCCGTCGACGTCGGCGTCCGCCATCAGGATGATCTTGTGGTAGCGGAGCTTCTCGATGTCGAAGTCCTCGTGCACCCCGGTGCCGAAGGCGCTGATCAGCGCCTGGACCTCGGTGTTCTGCAGGATCTTGTCGATCCGCGCCTTCTCGACGTTCAGGATCTTGCCGCGGATCGGCAGGATGGCCTGGTACATCGGGTTGCGGCCGGACTTGGCCGAACCACCGGCGGAGTCGCCCTCGACGATGAAGATCTCGCACTTGGACGGGTCGTTCGACTGGCAGTCGGAGAGCTTGCCCGGCAGCGACGCCGACTCCAGGAGGCCCTTGCGGCGGGTCAGGTCGCGCGCCTTGCGCGCGGCCACGCGCGCGGTGGCGGCCTGGATCGACTTGCGGATGATGTCCGCGGCCTCGATCGGGTTGCGGTCGAGCCAGTCGTTGAGGTGCTCGTAGACCGCGCGCTGCACGAAGGTCTTGGCCTCCGTGTTGCCCAGCTTGGTCTTGGTCTGGCCCTCGAACTGCGGCTCGCTCAGCTTGACCGAGATGATCGCCGTCAGGCCCTCGCGGATGTCGTCGCCCGTGAGGTTGTCGTCCTTCTCGCGGAGCAGCTTCTTGTCGCGCGCGTACTTGTTGATCAGCGAGGTCAGCGCCGCCCGGAAGCCCTCCTCGTGCGTGCCGCCCTCGTGGGTGTGGATGATGTTGGCGAAGGAGTACACGCCCTCGCTGTAGCCGCTGTTCCACTGCATCGCGACCTCGAGGGACAGGCTCTTCTCCTTGTCCTCCGCCTCCAGGTCGATCACCGTGGGGTGGATCAGCTCGCCCTTGCGCGAGTTGAGGTACTTCACGAAGTCGACGATGCCGCCCTCGTAGTGGTACTTCACCGTGCGGGCGGCGGGCTCGGTGGACTCCGTGGCGGGGACGTCCGCCCCGACCGTGGCCTTCGCCGACTCGCGCTCGTCCGTGAGCGTCAGGGTGAGGCCCTTGTTGAGGAAGGCCATCTCCTGGAAGCGGCGCGCGAGCGTCTCGAAGGAGTACTCGGTGGTCTCGAAGATGTCCGGGTCGGCCCAGAAGGTGACCGAGGTGCCGGTCTCCTCGGTCGCCTCGTGCTGGACGAGCGGGGCGGTCGGGACGCCCATCGCGTACTCCTGCGTCCAGCGGTGACCGTCCGTCTTGATCTCGACGGCGATCCTCGTGGACAGGGCGTTCACGACCGACACGCCGACGCCGTGCAGACCGCCGGAGACGGCGTAGCCGCCGCCGCCGAACTTGCCGCCCGCGTGCAGCACGGTCAGGACGACCTCGACGGCCGGCTTGCCCTCGGAGGCCACGATGCCCACCGGGATGCCGCGGCCGTTGTCGATCACGCGCACGCCGCCGTCGGGCAGGATCGTCACGTCGATGGTGTCGGCGTGACCGGCCAGGGCTTCGTCGACCGAGTTGTCGACGACCTCCTGCACCATGTGGTGCAGACCGCGCTCGCCGGTCGAGCCGATGTACATGCCGGGGCGCTTGCGCACCGCATCCAGGCCCTCGAGGACCTGGATGTTGTTGGCGGTGTACTGGTTGTTCTCGTTGGGGTCGCCGGAATCGGCCACGAAGCGCCCTTTCTGGCACAGCACAGGCCGTTCTCCGGGCATACGGGAGCCGGCTGCGTCGTTCGACATTTCCGCGGGGTGGCGGGATTACCTTCCAGTCTACCGGTAGCGCCGACAGTCATGGGGGTTTGCCGGTACCTGAGTCCGCATGTGCCGCCCTGAGCGGGAGCGAGACGACTCCCCATATCCGGACAGGGGCTTCAGAGCCCCCTGACGGCCACCCAGCGCTTCGGGGTCGATGTCTCGCTGTGGGTGTCCGGCCCGCCGGGTCACGGGCACCGACCCGCGGGGGTGGAACGGGCGGGCGGGGGCCGGACGGAACCCCCGGGCGGCGGGGCGGGGTGCGGTGGAATCGGGACATCCGTACGAACGCGCGTGTACGAGCGCCCGGGCGCGGGCACATGGGCGCGCGGGGCGGGTGGGGGGTAGGGGCGCGCGATGACGGGCCGTCCGCCGAGGAGCCGGGTGGGGCGGGCGCGGGGGCGCGGGAAGGCGGACCGCGCCGGGGCGCCCGCGCGGGAGGACGGCCGGGTGGGGGCTGCCTGGAGCGACGACGGCCCGAGGTGAGGGCGATCCGGTGGGAGCGATCCGGGTGGGGCGGGTCGTACGGGGGGGTGTGCGGGGGCGGCTCGTGTGAGGGCGCGCACACTTTCGGCGGGCGCGCGGCGCACGCCCCTTTCGCCCCGCCTCACGGCCTCGCGCCCCACACCTCGCCCCGCCTCGTGGAAGGGCGGCCCTACCCGTACGTGTCCCCGGGCCCGACGCTGCCGGGGGCCCTGAGCGGTCCGTAGCCGCGCCGGGGCGCACCGGGGCCGAGGACCTTGATCACCCGTACCGTGCCGTGCCCCAGGTCCTCGTTGAGGCGGGCGACGAGCCGGGGGGCGAGCAGCCGCAGCTGGGTCGCCCAGGCGGTCGAGTCGCACTGCACGGTCAGCACGCGCGCGTCCGGCTCGTCGTCGAACTTCAGCGGTACGCAGTGCTTGGCCAGGTCCTCGCCGACGATCTGCGGCCAGCGGCCCATGACTCCGCCGACGGCCGCGGGCGTCTCCCAGCCCCGCTCGGTGATCAGCCGGTTGATCGCGGCGCCCAGCTCCATCGGGTCGCGCCCGTCGGCGCGCGCGCCGGAGCGCAGTCCGCCCCCGCGCCGGGCCTGCTTCTTCTGCTGGGCGGCGGCGCCCCGCGCCTTCGCCTGCTCCTTGGCGGCGCGCAGGGCGACCCTCGCGAGGTCCACCCCGGAGGGTTCGGGGACCGCGGGCCTGTCCACAGGCTGTGGGGAACCTTCGCTCATGTCCGCTCGACCGTCCCGCCCGTCACCGTGTAACGCGCCCCGGCGAGGACACCCGGCACGTCGTCGTCGACGGCCGCGGTGACGAGGACCTGCTCGCCGTCCGCCACCAGCTCGGCGAGCCGTTCGCGCCGCCGTGCGTCGAGTTCGGCGAAGACGTCGTCGAGGACGAGGACCGGTTCGTTGCCCTCGCTCCGCAGCAGGTCGTACGAGGCGAGCCGGAGCGCCAGCGCGTACGACCAGGACTCGCCGTGGCTCGCGTACCCCTTGGCGGGCAGGTCGCCGAGACTGAGGAGCAGTTCGTCGCGGTGCGGACCGACCAGGGTGACGCCCCGCTCGACCTCCTGCTTGCGCACCTCTCCCAGGGCGGCGAGCACCTGCTCGTACAGCTCCTCGCGGGTGTGTCCGGCGCCGGGCGCGGACGGCCGGTACTCGAGGAGCAGCGGTCCTCCGCCGGGCGCCAGCTGCTCGTACGCCTTGTCCGCGAGCGGCTGGAGTACGGAGATCAGGTCGAGCCGCTGGGCGAGCAGCTCCGCCCCGGTACGGGCCAGGTGCTGGTCCCAGACGTCGAGCGTCGACAGGTCCATGCCGCGACCGCCGTGCCGTCGGGCCATCGCCGCCGACTTCAGGAGCGTGTTGCGCTGCTTGAGCACGCGCTCGTAGTCGGAGCGCACGCCCGCCATGCGCGGCGTGCGCGCCGTGATGAGTTCGTCGAGGAAGCGCCGGCGCTCGCCCGGGTCGCCCTTCACCAGGGCGAGGTCTTCCGGCGCGAACAGCACGGTCCGCAGGATGCCGACCACGTCACGCGGTCTGACCTGCGAGGACCTGTTGATACGGGCGCGGTTGGCGCGGCCCGGGTTGAGTTCGAGCTCGATGAGCTGGGAGCGCTCGCCCTGGGTGACGGCGGCGCGCACGACGGCGCGCTCGGCTCCCCTCCGCACCAGCGGCGCGTCGGAGGCGACCCGGTGGCTGGACAGGGTCGCGAGATAGCCGACGGCCTCGACCAGATTGGTCTTGCCCTGGCCGTTGGCGCCCACGAAAGCGGTGACGCCCGGGTCGAGCGGGACCTCGACCCGGGCGTACGAGCGGAAGTCGGCCAGCGAGAGATGCGTGACGTGCATGGTTGGGCGCCGACCTTCCCCGGTGGCTGCGCACCACCGGGTGCACAGCCTGTGGACTACTTCTTGGACTCGACCGCGTGGCCGCCGAACTGGTTGCGCAGCGCGGCGATCATCTTCATCTGCGGGGAGTCGTCCTGCCGCGAGGCGAACCGCGCGAACAGCGAGGCGGTGATCGCCGGGAGCGGCACCGCGTTGTCGATGGCCGCCTCGACGGTCCACCGGCCCTCGCCGGAGTCCTGCGCGTAGCCCCGGAGCGCGTCCAGGTGCTCGTCCTCGTCCAGCGCGTTCACCGCGAGGTCGAGCAGCCAGGAACGGATGACCGTGCCCTCCTGCCAGGAGCGGAAGACCTCGCGCACATCGGTGACGGAGTCGACCTTCTCCAGGAGCTCCCAGCCCTCGGCGTAGGCCTGCATCATGGCGTACTCGATGCCGTTGTGGACCATCTTGGCGAAGTGGCCCGCGCCGACCTTGCCCGCGTGGACCGAGCCGAACTCTCCCTCGGGCTTGAGGGCGTCGAAGATCGGCTGGACCCTCGCCACGTCCTCGGCGGAGCCGCCGTACATCAGCGCGTAGCCGTTCTCCAGGCCCCAGACGCCGCCGGAGACACCGCAGTCGACGAAGCCGATGCCCTTGGCCGCCAGCTCCTCCGCGTGCTTCTCGTCGTCGGTCCAGCGGGAGTTGCCGCCGTCCACGACGATGTCGCCGGGGGAGAGCAGTTCGGCCAGCTCGTCGATGGTGGACTGGGTCGCGGCACCGGCCGGGACCATCACCCACACGACGCGCGGACCCTTGAGCTTGCCCACAAGCTCTTCCAGGCTGTGGACATCGGCGAGGTCCGGGTTGCGGTCGTATCCGATGACGGTGTGGCCTGCGCGGCGGATGCGCTCGCGCATGTTGCCGCCCATCTTGCCGAGACCGACGAGACCGAGCTCCATCAGAGATTCCTTAAGCGTCGTGTGCGGTTCGTACCCGCGTCCGAGCCTACGCCCGGACGCGGGTGCACACCTGTGGGGTCAGCCGCTCAGGCGAAGCCCCGTACGGGGCGCTCGGCCGGAGGGCCGCACCGGCCACGGGCGGCCTCCGGGGGCGTCCCCGGACCCGGGGTCAGCCGGAGAGCCGCACCGGCATGATCAGGTACTTGTACGCCTCGTCCGCCTCGGCGTCCACGGCCGCCCTGCCGCTGAGCAGCGCGGGCTTGGTGGAGGTCGTGAAGGAGAGCTGGGCGACCGGGGAGTCGATCGCGCTCAGTCCGTCGAGCAGGAAGGTCGGGTTGAAGGCGATCGAGATGTCGTCGCCCTCCAGCTTCGCGTCGACCCGCTCCACAGCCTGTGCGTCGTCGCTGGAACCGGCCTCGAGGATCAGCACGCCCTGCTCGAAGCTCAGCCGCACCGGGGTGTTGCGCTCGGCCACCAGGGCCACGCGCTTGACGGCCTCGACGAACGGCGCGGTCTCGATCACGGCGATCGAGTTGAACTCGGTCGGGAAGAGCGTCCGGTACTTCGGCAGGTCGCCCTCGAGGAGCCGGGTGGTGGTGCGGCGGCCCGCGCCCTCGAAGCCGATCAGGCCCTCGCCCTTGCCGGAGCCGGAGAGCGCCAGGGTGACCGTGTCACCGCTGGTGAGCGCCTTCGCGGTGTCCAGGAGGGTCTTCGCGGGCACCAGGGCGACGGCGGAGGCGTCCGGGGACTCCGGCTTCCACAGGAACTCGCGGACCGCGAAGCGGTAGCGGTCGGTGGAGGCCAGGGTGACGGTGTCGCCCTCGATCTCGATGCGCACACCGGTGAGGACGGGCAGCGTGTCGTCACGGCCGGCGGCGATGGCCACCTGCGCGGCGGCGGAGGCGAAGACCTCACCGGGGACGGTGCCGGTGGCGGTCGGCATCTCGGGCAGCGCGGGGTACTCCTCCACGGGCAGGGTGTGGAGGGTGAAGCGGGAGGAGCCGCAGACCACGGTCGCCCGGACGCCGTCGGTGGAGATCTCCACCGGGCGGTTGGGGAGGGCGCGGCAGATGTCGGCGAGCAGACGGCCGGAGACCAGGACGGTGCCGTCCTCCTCGACCTCCGCGCCGACGGAGACACGGGCCGAGACCTCGTAGTCGAAGCTGGAGAAGCTCAGCGCGCCGTCCTCGGCCTTCAGCAGAAGGCCCGCGAGCACGGGCGCCGGCGGACGGGCCGGAAGGCTGCGGGCCACCCAGGCCACCGCCTCCGCGAGTACATCGCGCTCCACCCGGATCTTCACCGGAACCGCCTCCTGCTGTTGCTGGCTCTTCGTCGACTGCGAGAACCAGTCTGACGTACGCCGCCGACACTCGGTGCTGCTCGGGGTCAAGTCGGGTCGAGCAGGCGTCCGAGCTCCGGCGGCGAGTTGTGCACAGGCCCCACTTCGAAGCGGATTCCTAGCTAACTCTAAGTAGGAGTAGTAGTAGGGCCTGTGGAAACGGTGGATAACCCCGTATTCGCAGGTCAGGCCCTGTTTTTTGTCCACCGAGCCTGTGGGTGGAGCCGGTGGAAAACCCGGTGTCTCTGTGGACACCCGAAAGTTCTGCACAGGCCATGCACAGGCGAGGGTGAGTTCTCCCCAGCGATGTCCCCAGCTTTACCCAGGTTCCCCACAGCCCAACCGTCCACCTCGGTGTGACGGCTTTCACTCGGCGCGGTGACCATGGCCGTTTTGTTGCCGAACAGTGGACAGAGGTGTGGAGAAGCTGTGGGCAACGGGCCGCTGCCTGTGGGTTGCCGGTGGACAACCTTCGGAGCCTCCTGTGGACGAAAGTTTTATCCACAGCCTGTGGAGATCTTTTATGCACAATTCCACAGGGTGCTGACCTGGGGTGATGATCTGTCACCAGCCGGGTCTGTGGACACGATCCGGATAACTTCGTAGTCCCCACCCTGTGGACGGGAGATCATCCCCCAATCTGTGGAGAACCTGCCACCGGAGCGGCTTAATCGAACAGCCCGGCGCCCCTGCGACTGTCCGTGCACAGCCGCGTACGGCCCCGCAGGCGCTCCGGAAGGCTCCGAGAAGGGGTCCGGAGGGGGTTCGGAGGGGGTCCGAAGAGGGCTCAGGAGGATCTGGAGCGGTTCTGGAGCGGTTCTGGAGAGGGCTCGGGAACGTCAGGGGACGGCTCGGGGAGCGTCACGGGGCGGCTCGGGACCCGCCTCAGTCGCTGCGCCGGGGGACTCCGCTCGGGACGGGATCCGGGCCCCTCGGCGCCAGGACCGGGTCCGAGCGGGCCGGGCCAGGCCGACGTCCGGGCCCGGCCGTACGCCGGGCCGGCCGCCCCTCGACCGCGTACGGGACAAGAGGTCCGGGAACGGCGAAGGGCGCCCCGGGAGGTGTCCCGGGGCGCCCTTGGGTCCGGCGGTCGCGCCGCCCGCCCGTCAGCCGTTCTTGATGCGGTTGGTCAGCTCGGTGACCTGGTTGTAGATGGAGCGCCGCTCCGCCATCAGCGCGCGGATCTTCCGGTCCGCGTGCATCACCGTCGTGTGGTCACGCCCGCCGAACTGCGCGCCGATCTTCGGCAACGACAGGTCCGTCAGCTCCCGGCACAGGTACATGGCGATCTGCCGTGCCGTCACCAGGACGCGGCTGCGCGACGATCCGCACAGGTCCTCCACCGTGAGCCCGAAGTAGTCGGCCGTGGCCGCCATGATCGCCGGTGCGGTGATCTCCGGCGACGAGTCGTCGTCGCCCGGGATCAGGTCCTTGAGGACGATCTCGGTCAGCCCCAGGTCCACCGGCTGCCGGTTGAGGCTCGCGAAGGCGGTCACCCGGATCAGCGCGCCCTCCAGCTCGCGGATGTTCCGCGAGATCCGGGAGGCGATGAACTCCAGCACCTCCGGCGGGGCGTTCAGCTGCTCCTGCACCGCCTTCTTCCGGAGGATCGCGATCCGGGTCTCCAGCTCCGGCGGCTGCACATCGGTGGTGAGGCCCCACTCGAAGCGGTTGCGGAGCCGGTCCTCCAGGGTCACCAGCTGCCGGGGCGGCCGGTCCGAGGAGAGCACGATCTGCTTGTTCGCGTTGTGCAGGGTGTTGAAGGTGTGGAAGAACTCCTCCTGCGTCGACTCCTTGCTCGCGAGGAACTGGATGTCGTCGACGAGCAGGATGTCCACATCGCGGTAGCGCTTGCGGAAGGCGTCGCCCTTGCCGTCCCGGATCGAGTTGATGAACTCGTTGGTGAACTCCTCCGAGCTCACGTACCGCACGCGCGTGCCCGGGTAGAGGCTCCGCGCGTAGTGCCCGATCGCGTGCAGCAGGTGGGTCTTGCCGAGGCCCGACTCGCCGTAGATGAAAAGCGGGTTGTACGCCTTCGCCGGCGCCTCCGCCACCGCGACGGCGGCGGCGTGCGCGAACCGGTTCGAGGAACCGATCACGAACGTGTCGAAGAGGTACCGGGGGTTCAGCCGCGCGTGCTGCTCGCCCGGCGCGCCCGCGCCCTGCCCGGTGGAGGAGGAACCCGGGCCCGGCACGGGACCGCCCGGCCGGGGGCCGGGGCGGGCGCCGTGGCCCTGCGGGTCGGGCAGCTCGGAGCGCTCGGGCCGCTGCGGCTCGTAGCCCCGGGACGGCTCGTCGTAGCGCGGCTGCCGGGACTGCTCGGGTCCGGTGTACGGCGCGCGCTCCTGGTAGCCGCCGAGCCGCGGCTGCTGCCAGGACAGGTCCTCCTGGGTCCGCGGCCAGGCGCCGGGGTCGGGCCGCTGCTGCCCGTAGTCCGGGTAGGCGGGGCGCGCGGTGGGCAGCCCGTCGTCGGGCATCGGCCGGTGACCGTAGCCGTCGTACTTCTCGTACGTCTCCGACTGCCCGCGCTCGTCGTACCGGGACTGCTGCGGCTGCTGCGCGGGGGGAGCGGGCGGCGACGGCTCCCCGACCGACTCGTCGACGGTGATCGCGATCCGGATCGGCCTGCCGCACTCATGGCTGAGGGTCTCGCTGATCAGCGGGGCCAGACGGCCCTCCAGGACGCGCTTGCCCCACTCGTTGGGGACGGCGAGCAGCGCCGTGTCGGCGACCAGGGCGAGCGGCTGGCAGCGTTCGATCCACTGCTTGTCCTTGGGCTCGATCCCCTGCTGGCCCTCGGCGAGGAGACGCTCCAGGACGCGTGGCCACACTGCGGCAAGATCGGCAGGTACGTCAGCCACAGGGCACGCTTTCTCGCAGGTCCCACGATGGTGTGGTTCTCGGGGACGGTGGGTCGGTGTCCGTGAGGACGGGTCCGTGAGGACAGGAGAGGACAGAACGGAAAAGATTGTGGAGTCTGTCCAAGGTAGTCGCGCCGCCTGACGTGGTTCAAGTTGTTGTCCACAGCCTGTGCACAATGGGAGGTGGCGACAGGTCGGTTTGACCGGATGGCGTAGCCGCGCGTACCGTGACCAGGTCGAGTTGTCGATGGCTGCTGCCGCCTGCCTCCGATGGGCAAAGATCACGGTCTGTGATTGTGAAGCGGTGCACTCGGGCGTATTGCGAGCTACTCGTGGGCGCACGGTGACAGCCAGGCGATGTCCCGCCATCTACGAATCATTTCTGGAGCCCCCGAGTGAGCAAGCGCACCTTCCAGCCGAACAACCGTCGTCGTGCGAAGACCCACGGCTTCCGTCTGCGTATGCGCACCCGTGCCGGCCGCGCCATCCTGGCGAACCGCCGTGGCAAGGGTCGCGCGAGCCTGTCCGCCTGATCCATCTCAAACAGGTCATGACGTGCTGCCTACCGAGAATCGGCTGAGGCGGCGCGAGGACTTCGCAACTGCGGTACGACGAGGACGCAGGGCCGGGCGCCCGCTCCTTGTCGTCCACCTACGCAGCGGTGCAACGGACCCGCACGCGCCTGGGGAGAGCGCTCCCCTGACGCGTGCGGGTTTCGTCGTGAGCAAAGCCGTAGGCGGTGCGGTCGTACGCAACCAGGTGAAGCGTCGCCTCCGCCATCTCATGCGAGACCGTCTCACCGAGCTGCCCCCCGGTAGCTTGGTGGTCGTACGGGCGTTGCCCGGCGCCGGTGACGCCGACCACGCACAGCTGGCCCGAGACCTGGACGCCGCTCTTCAGCGGCTACTGGGAGGGGGCGCGCGATGAAGTACCCGCTCCTTGCTCTCATCAAGCTGTACCAGTGGACGATCAGCCCCCTTCTGGGGCCCGTCTGCCGGTACTACCCGTCGTGTTCCCACTACGGATTCACGGCCATCGACCGGCATGGCGCGATCAAGGGCACGGCCCTGACCGCCTGGCGCATCCTGCGGTGCAATCCGTGGTCGCCCGGCGGAGTGGACCACGTCCCCGCGCGCAAGCGCCCCCGCTGGCACGAGATGCTGCGGAACGCGCTGCGTGGCGACAAGGGCGGGTCCCCCGCCGAGACGAGCCCGGCCGCCGAGACCTCGCCCAATGCTCAAGGAGCCTGATTAGTGGACACGATCGCCAGTCTGTTCAGCTTCATCACCTGGCCTGTTTCCTGGGTCATCGTCCAGTTCCACAAGGTGTACGGGGCGGTCTTCGGCCCTGACACGGGCTGGGCCTGGGGCCTGTCCATCGTGTCCCTCGTGGTGCTGATCCGCATCTGTCTGATCCCGCTGTTCGTCAAGCAGATCAAGTCGACGCGGAACATGCAGGCGCTCCAGCCGAAGATGAAGGCGATCCAGGAGCGCTACAAGAGCGACAAGCAGCGTCAGTCCGAAGAGATGATGAAGCTGTACAAGGAGACGGGCACCAACCCGCTCTCCTCGTGCCTTCCCATCCTGGCCCAGTCGCCGTTCTTCTTCGCGCTGTACCACGTGCTGTCCTCGATCGCCTCGGGCAAGGTCATCGGCGTCATCGACCAGCCGCTGCTGGAGAGCGCCCGTCAGGCCCACATCTTCGGTGCCCCGCTGGCCGCCAAGTTCACGGACAGCGCCGAGAAGGTCGCAGCGCTCCAGGCCTCGCTCACCGATGTCCGCATCGTCACCGCGATCATGATCGTCCTGATGTCGGCCTCGCAGTTCTTCACCCAGCGCCAGCTGATGATGAAGAACGTCGACCTCTCGGTGAAGACGCCGTACATGCAGCAGCAGAAGATGCTCATGTACATCTTCCCGGTGATCTTCGCCGTCATGGGTGTCAACTTCCCCGTCGGTGTCCTCGTCTACTGGCTGACCACCAACGTGTGGACCATGGGTCAGCAGATGTACGTGATCAGCCAGAACCCGACCCCGGGCAGCAAGGCGCAGGACTCCTACCTCCAGCGGCTGCTGAAGAACGTCACGCAGCACGGTGAGGTCCGCGGCCGTCGCCGGAAGAACATCGTCAAGGCCATCGTGGCCAAGGGCGGCGACCGCAACGAGAACGAGCGCCGCTTCTTCGCAGGCCTCGCCAAGGCCGGTTTCGCCGCCCAGACCGACGGCAACGTGCTCAAGAGCGACACGGTCGCCGCCGAGGCCGAGGGCGGTGCGGCCAAGCGTCAGCAGCCCAAGCGCCAGACCAAGGCCCAGCGCCAGGCCGGCGCGTCCAAGGACGCGGCAGCGGACACCGAGGAGACCTCCGAGCCCGCCGCCGAGGACGAGGGCCCCTCGGAGGGCCCCTCGCTCGTGAAGAAGTCCACGGCCAAGGACGAGTCGAAGGACGCGGCACCGGCCGACAAGCCCGGCCGCCCGAGCCGTGCCAACTCCGGAGGCTCCCGCCAGGGCAAGTCCGGTCAGCGCAAGGGCCAGCAGCGGCCCAAGCACCCGTCCTCCAAGAAGTAAGCCGCCCAGAAGCAAGAAGGAGTCCATCCGTGACGGAAGGCACCACCACCGCCGCTGCCGAGGGCGACACCCTGACCCGCCTGGAGCAGGAGGGTGAGATCGCGGCCGACTACCTCGAAGGCCTGCTCGACATCGCCGACCTCGACGGCGACATCGACATGGACGTCGAGGCGGACCGCGCCGCGGTCTCGATCATCAGCGACTCCAACGGCCGCGAACTGCAGAAGCTCGTGGGCCGCGACGGTGAGGTCCTGGAGGCCCTTCAGGAGCTGACCCGGCTGGCCGTGCACCGTGAGACCGGTGACCGCAGCCGCCTGATGCTGGACATCGCGGGCTTCCGCGCCCAGAAGCGCGCCGAGCTCGCCGAACTGGGCGCCAAGGCCGCGAACGAGGTGAAGACCTCGGGCCAGCCGGTCAAGCTGGACCCGATGACGCCGTTCGAGCGCAAGGTCGTGCACGACGCGATCGCCGCCGCCGGTCTGCGCAGCGAGTCCGAGGGCGAGGAGCCGCAGCGCTTCGTCGTCGTGCTTCCGGCCTGAACCCTCACGTAGTGTCGGCCCCGTCTGTTCGCAGGCGGGGCCGATCTTTGTCAGCCCGATAGTCAGCCACCACAGTGCGCTCGCACGCTGGACGTGCGGTACGGAAGGACGGTTCCCGTGACGGAGGAAGCGGAGCTCCCCGAGGCTCCGGAGCAGGCGCGGACAGTCTTCGGTGAGTACTTCCCGGAGGCCGTGCGGTACGCGGAGCTCCTGGCCGACGCGGGTGTGAAGCGCGGCCTCATCGGTCCGCGTGAGGTTCCGCGTCTCTGGGAACGCCACCTGCTGAACTGTGCCGTCCTCTCGGAGGTCGTCCCCGAGGGCGTCACGGTCTGCGATGTGGGCTCAGGCGCCGGCCTGCCCGGCATCCCGCTGGCTCTGGTCCGGCCCGATCTGAAGATCACGCTCCTTGAGCCCCTTCTGCGTCGGACGAACTTCCTCCAGGAGGTCGTCGAACTGCTCGGGCTCGACCATGTGACCGTGGCCCGGGGACGAGCGGAGGAGATGCTCGGCAAGATCACCCCCGTGCATGTGGTGACCGCCCGAGCGGTGGCCCCGCTGGACCGGCTGGCGGGCTGGGGCGTCCCCCTGCTGCGTCCGTACGGCGAGATGCTCGCGCTCAAGGGCGACACCGCCGAGGAGGAGATCAGCGGAGCACGTGCCGCGCTCGCCCGTCTCGGCGTGGTGGAGACCTCGATCCTGCACGTGGGCGAGGGGATCGTCGATCCACTGTCCACGGTCGTCCGGGTGGAGGTCGGCGAGAGCCCCGGTGGTGTGCGGTTCGCCGCCAAGCGGGCCAAGGCCGCGCGGACGAGTAAGACCCGTCGGCGTCGCTGAAGTCCGCATACGTCCCATTTCGGAGTGTCGGACGGTCCTGGTGCGGCAGCGGGGGCAAGGTGTTTCACGTGAAACGTCGCTCACTGCTGCAAGGGATCATCGATCGCGGGCGCGCGGCCGCCGCGCCTCGGGACCGTCGCCCCCGGCTGAATCCACCCACGAGGGTCACGGGGTTGTTCACAGAGGTGGATTCATCCACAGAACCACCGACCTCGCTGGTTCACGACCCCGAAAGCATGACAGGCTCTTCCCATCGCGAGCCTGAAGCCGAGGAGAGTGAATCCTTGCGGTCCGACGCCAACATCGCGGGACCGATGACCGATGCGGTCCCCGGTCCCCGAATCGAATCGGCGGGGGAGGATGTTTCACGTGAAACACCGCCCCCGATGGACGACACCCCCATGGGGCACGCTGCCCAGCTGGCCGTAGAGGCCCTGGGCCGTGCCGGTGAGGGACTTCCCCGCCCCGCTCAGACGCGCGTGATGGTGGTCGCCAACCAGAAGGGCGGCGTGGGCAAGACGACCACGACGGTCAATCTCGCCGCCTCCCTGGCACTGCACGGTGCCCGTGTCCTGGTCATCGATCTGGACCCGCAGGGCAACGCCTCCACGGCGCTGGGCATCGATCATCACGCCGAGGTCCCCTCGATCTACGACGTCCTGGTGGACAGCAGGCCGCTCTCCGAAGTGGTCCAGCCCGTCAAGGATGTCGAAGGTCTCTTCTGTGCACCCGCCACCATCGATCTCGCCGGTGCGGAGATCGAGCTGGTGTCGCTGGTGGCACGGGAGAGCAGGCTCCAGCGGGCGATCCAGGCGTACGAGCAGCCGCTCGACTACATCCTGATCGACTGTCCGCCCTCCCTCGGTCTCCTCACGGTCAACGCGATGGTGGCCGGTGCCGAGGTCCTGATCCCGATCCAGTGCGAGTACTACGCGCTGGAGGGGCTCGGTCAGCTCCTGCGGAACGTCGATCTCGTGCGGGGACACCTCAACCCCGGACTGCATGTCTCGACGATCCTGCTCACCATGTACGACGGCAGGACGAGGCTCGCCTCGCAGGTCGCCGAAGAAGTGCGCACCCACTTCGCCGAGGAGGTCCTGCGGACCAGCATCCCGCGATCGGTCCGCATCTCGGAGGCACCCAGCTACGGACAGACCGTGCTCACCTACGACCCGGGCTCCAGTGGTGCCCTGTCGTACCTCGAAGCGGCCCGTGAGATCGCCCTGCGGGGGGCCGCCGTGCACTACGACCCGCAGCACGCCCACCATGTCGGGCACCGGAACAACCAGCACAGCATGTCGGAGGGGATCCAGTGAGTGAGCGACGTAGAGGACTGGGGCGTGGGCTCGGTGCGCTGATCCCCGCCGCTTCCCAGGAACGGCAGGCGCAGGCCGACAACGGGGCCTCCCCCACCGGAGCCCCGGTACTCGCACCGGTCCGGGGGGTGGCCGCCGCGAAACTGGCGAACCTCCCGCAGAGCACGCGGTCCCCGGAGACGTGGAACGGCGCCGGGAACCAGGGTCTTCCCCAGCCTCCGGCCGGTGCCTACTTCACCGAGCTTCCGCTCGCCAGCATCACCCCCAACCGGCATCAGCCGCGTGAGGTCTTCGACGAGGACGCCCTCGCGGAGCTGGTCGTCTCCATCAAGGAGGTCGGTCTCCTCCAGCCCGTCGTCGTCCGCAGGACCGATGCCGAGAGCTACGAGCTCGTCATGGGCGAACGGCGGCTTCGGGCGTCCAAGGCGGCCGGTCTGGAGACCATTCCCGCGATCGTGCGGGACACCGACGACGAGAAGATGCTCCTGGACGCCCTCCTGGAGAATCTGCACCGCGCCCAGCTGAACGCGATCGAGGAGGCGCACGCCTACGAGCAGCTCCTCAAGGACTTCGGCTGCACCCACGACCAGCTCGCGGAGCGGATCGGACGCTCCCGGCCGCAGATCTCCAACACCCTGCGTCTGCTGCGTCTCTCGCCGACGGTGCAGCGGCGGGTCGCCGCCGGAGTGCTCTCCGCCGGACACGCCCGTGCGCTGCTCGGTGTGGAGGATTCCGAGGCCCAGGACAAGCTGGCGTACCGGATCGTCTCCGAGGGGCTCTCGGTGCGTTCCGTGGAGGAGATCGTGAGCCTCATGGGCTCCGAGGAGCCCGCCGGTGCCGTCAAGCCGAAGGGGCCGCGCGCGGGTGCCCGGGTGTCGCCCGCGCTCACGGATCTGGCCTCTCGTCTCTCGGACCGCTTCGAGACCCGGGTGAAGGTCGACCTCGGCCAGAAGAAGGGCAAGATCGTCGTCGAGTTCGCCTCGATGGAGGATCTGGAGCGCATCCTGTCGAGCCTCGCCCCCGGCGAGGGCCGGGTCATGGACCAGAAGAACGCGGGGGAGGGCAGGCAGGGCTGATCCCTTCCGCCGTCCGCGTGCCCAGGGCGGGCCGTGCTCCGGTTTCCACCGGAACGCGGCTCGCCCTTTGCCTGCGGGCGGTGTCGTACGGATCTCCCGGTCGATACGATTCCGAGAGGCGTATCCGTACTCGTCCGCGAGGAAACGAGGAGCAGCCGTGGGGCGTCGGCTCGTACCGCTCACGCTGGACAACCTTCCGGACCTGCCCAAGCGGTGCCGCTCCTGCGTCTTCTGGGAGCTCGACCCGGTCAGCGGTGAGGCGGCGATGAAGGCGGGTCGCGCCGAGCGGGAGAAGGAAGCCTGGATCTCGGGCGTCCTCCTGGAATGGGGTTCCTGCGGACGGGTGGTCTATGTCGACGAGGTGCCGGTCGGCTATGTCCTCTACGCTCCCCCGGCCTATGTACCGCGATCGACGGCTTTCCCGACGAGTCCGGTGGCGGCCGACGCGGCACAGCTGATGACCGCCTGGATCATGCCCGGCTACCAGGGGCAGGGGCTGGGACGGGTGGTGGTGCAGACGGTGGCCAAGGATCTGCTGCGGCGGGGATTCAAGGCGATCGAGGCCTTCGGGGACGCCCGCTGGAAGGAACCGGCCTGTGTGCTGCCGGCCGATCATCTGCTCGCGGTGGGCTTCAAGACCGTACGGCCGCACCCGGCCTTTCCGAGGATGCGGCTGGAACTGCGAACGGCGCTCTCCTGGAAGGAGGACGTCGAGATGGCGCTCGACCGTCTTCTCGGGGCGGTCCAGAAGGAGCCGGTCCTGCGACCGCTCTGAGAACCCTGCCGAGCAGACCAGACGTGCGTGGTCCTGGTATCGGGGTACGAGAACGGCCCGCCCCTGGCAGGGGCGGGCCGTTTCTGTTTCACGTGAAACGTTGCCGCTGTTTCACGTGAAACAACGAGGGTGTCAGGCCTTGGTCGGCTCGACGAAGCCCTCCAGGTCGCGCAGGATGGCGGCCTTCGGCTTGGCACCGACGATCGTCTTCACGACCTCGCCGTTCTGGTACACGTTCAGCGTCGGGATCGACATCACGCCGTACTTGGCGGCGGTGGCCGGGTTCTCGTCGATGTTGAGCTTCACGACCTCGATCTCACCGTGCTCGGCGGCGATGGCCTCCAGCGACGGCGCGATCTGACGGCACGGGCCGCACCAGGCAGCCCAGAAGTCCACCAGGACGGGCTTGTCGCTCTTGAGGACGTCTTCGTCGAAGGAAGCGTCGGTCACAGACTTGAGGGCCACAGCGGCCTCCTTGATCTCGCGGGGTGTAGGGGTGGGGAGAGTCGGGTTCAGACCGCAGGGGTCTCCGCCAGCTTCTCGCTGTCCGCGAGGGCGGCCAGGAAGCGCTCGGAGTCCAGGGCGGCGGAGCAGCCGGTACCGGCTGCCGTGATGGCCTGACGGTAGGTGTGGTCGACGACGTCACCGGCGCCGAAGACACCCGTGAGGTTCGTGCGGGTGGAGGGGGCAGAGACCTTGAGGTAGCCCTCGTCGTCCAGGTCCAGCTGGCCCTTGAAGAGCTCGGTCCGCGGGTCGTGGCCGACGGCGATGAAGAGGCCGGTGACGGGCAGCTGACGGGTCTCGCCGGTCTTCGTGTCGCGCAGGGTCACCCCGGTGAGCTTCTGCTCTCCGTGGATCTCGGTGACCTCGCTGTCCCAGGCGAAGGAGATCTTCGGGTCGGCGAAGGCGCGATCCTGCATCGCCTTCGAGGCGCGCAGGGTGTCCCGGCGGTGGACGATCGTGACGGACTTGGCGAAGCGCGAGAGGAAGGTGGCCTCTTCGATCGCGGTGTCGCCGCCGCCGACGACGGCGATGTCCTGGTCCTTGAAGAAGAAGCCGTCGCAGGTCGCGCACCAGGAGACACCGCGGCCGGAGAGAGTGTCCTCGTTGGGGAGACCGAGCTTGCGGTGCTGCGAGCCGGTGGTGACGATGACGGCCTTGGCGCGGTGCACGGTGCCGGCGGTGTCGGTGACGGTCTTGATGTCACCGGTCAGGTCCACGGCGATGACGTCGTCGGGAACCAGCTCGGCGCCGAAGCGCTCGGCCTGGGCGCGCATGTTGTCCATGAGGTCGGGGCCCATGATGCCGTCACGGAATCCGGGGAAGTTC
The DNA here is from genome assembly GCF_042754005.1 of Streptomyces sp. NPDC059247. Taxonomy (NCBI): domain Bacteria; kingdom Bacillati; phylum Actinomycetota; class Actinomycetes; order Kitasatosporales; family Streptomycetaceae; genus Streptomyces; species Streptomyces sp. NPDC059247. The sequence continues at coordinate 256,327 of NZ_JBHYZW010000002.1, read as the reverse complement.
TCGACCTCGGTCGTGTTCATCAGGGCGCCACCCGCGGTGACCGCTCCTTCGAAGACGAGGGGGTTCAGCGACGCGCGGGCCGTGTAGAGGGCAGCGGTGTATCCCGCGGGCCCGGAGCCGATGATGATCACGTTACGGACGTCGCTCACGGGTTTCTTCCTTGTCTCTGCAGACTGCCACTGCCTACGGGGCGATTGTCTCGGTCACTCTCACCCCACCCAACGGATACTAAGGGGCGTGCATTCCCGAGACCGCCGCATGGCATCTGAGCCCGGCGGGAGGAAGGGTCAGGAGCGGGCGTACGTCTCGCTGAACAGGACACGGGCGGTCGTGTTTCCGGCCCCACCGGCGGAGTCGTTCGCACAGGAGGCGTCGAGTACATACGCCTGGACCCGGTTGTTGTCCGCGGGGTCGGTCAGAACGAGCAGGTAGGCCGGTGTTCCCCGGTACTCGCCGAGTTCCTGGCCCAGTACCGCGTCGGTGCGTCCGGTCCCCGCCAGGACGCAGCCGGGGACGGCGGCTTCCCTGTTCTGCCGGGGAGTCGGGCCGTCGGTTCCGGTGGACATCGACCCGGGCCCGACGCCCTGGGGTGTCTTGGCGGTGCCGTTCTCGTGCAGGAGGGTCTGCACCCGGTCTTCGACCGGGGACCCGGAGAACGGAGTGAAGGCCGCTCCGGCGGCCATGTCGGCCTTCCTGGTGTCCGCCGCCGTGCTGTTCGAGGTCGGATCGTGGGCCTGGCTGAGATACAGACCCGCTCCGAGGACGACGGCGCCGAAGGCGGCGCCGATCGTGGCCAGCAGGGTGACGCGTCGACGCCGAGGCCGAGCACCCCGTCCGGGGCCGGTAGCCGCTCCGGAGCGGCCACCGGGACGGTCGACGGCGGGGGACGAGGGGGTGGAGGGAGACACCTTCACGGGGATGCGCGATGTTTCACGTGGAACATCGCTGTCGTTCTCGGGCCTGGTGGCGCTGAGAAGGGCCTCGGCGGCCAGAGCGGCGTCGATCCGGCCCGCGATCTCGGCGGGCATACGCGGCGGACCGGGCAGGGTGCCCAGCAGGCCCCGGATCTCCTCCAGGGAGGCCCGCACGTCGTCGCAGAGGGGACAGCCCTCCAGATGTCTGCGGACGACCGTGGAGCGGCTCGGTGGAAGCAGTCCCTCGGTCAGGTCGGAGATCTCCGAGACGTCCGGGTGCTGTGTGGTGTCGGCCCTGCCGGCCGTGGAAGTCACGTGCGCCCACCTCCGCCCTTCACAGCAGCTGAATCAGTCGGTCCGATGTCCTTCGGTCCCGGCACCGTTGGGACGGATGCCCCCGGCGTCCGGTTCCTTCCCCCTTCAAGGGGCTCGTTACCCACGGTGTCGGCGCGCAGATGAGTGACCAGTGGCAGCAGGCGTGCCCGCCCGCGCGCACAGCGGCTCTTCACGGTGCCGGTGGGAACGTCGAGGATACGGGCCGCCTCCGCCACCGGATATCCCTGCATGTCGACCAGGACGAGTGCGGCGCGCTGGTCGGGGGTGAGGGTGCCGAGGGCGGCGAGGAGTTCCCGGTGCAGGTCCTGGCGCTCGGCCGGGGCCTCGGCGGACTCATGGGGTTCGAGGAGTTGTTCGAAGCGGGCGGTGTCGTCGACGGGTGAGGTCCTGCGCGAGGCGGTCCTGCGCACCCGGTCGAGACAGGCGTTCACGGTGATCCGGTGCAGCCAGGTCGTGACGGCCGACCGGCCACGGAAGGTGTGGGCGGACCGGAAGGCGGACACCAGGGCGTCCTGGACGGCGTCGGCCGCCTCCTCGGGGTCCCTCATGGTCCGCAGGGCCACGGCCCACAGCCGGTCGCGGTGCCGCCGGACCAGCTCACCGAAGGCGTCGGGGTCCCCGGCGACATGGCGGGCCAGGAGATCCTCGTCGGCGGCGGTCCGGAGGTCGTCAGCCGCAGGCGTCACGGGTCCCCTCCTCGCTCGGCAGCCGTGCAGGCATTCAATCCGGTCCGTGCCCGGAAGTAAATGAGCGCCGGGCGGGGCCCGGCGCTCATGGTGGTGCACGGTCGGTTACCGGGGCGTGCCCTGGAACGACACGTTGGTGATGGCCTGCTTGTAACCGGCGCCGAAGTACTGGTCGCCCGTGGAGTACGGCACGGAGGTCATCCAGAGCAGCACGTAACGGGCCTTGACCGGGGTCTTCGTCTCCGGGTTCGCGGTCGATCCCGAGGTCTCGACCGCGGCGATCTTCTTCATGGAGTCCGGGGTGCCGGACGGGGAGAGCGAGTCCGCCGCGTACAGGGTGATCGCGGTCTTCGGGCCTCCGTAGCGGAGCGCTATCGAGGCGGACGAGACGTTCTGCTCGCTCCCGAGGTCGTAGACGATGCCGACGCCCTGCTTGTACGGCGCCAGGACGGGGCCGTCGAGGAAGGTCCTGGTGCGCCAGTACGACGAGCTGTCGTTGTCGTAGGTGTCGCCGACGCTCTCCAGGTTCTGCGGCTTGCCGTCGGGGGCGAACTCCTGGGCCGAGGTGATCGTCAGCGGCTTGGGCGGCTCCGGCTTCTCGTCGTCGAGGGTCGGGGCCGTCGTCGGCGTCTCGACGGTGGGCTTCTTGCCGATGAGCTGGTCCGCGATCTGCCAGCTGCCGATGCCCAGGGCGGCGATCAGCAGAGCGGAGACGGTCCACTTGAGCGCCTTGCCCGTACGGCTCTGCAACGGGTGCGGAGGGACGATCACCGGCTGGGTGATCACCGGGCGGGGCTGGGGGCGCCCGTAGGTGCCCTGCTGGTAGGTGGTGCGCTGGTACTCGGGCGGGGCGGTGAACTCCGGCTCCGGCGGCTTCACCCGCGGCATCGCGGCCACGGCCTTGGCCAGTTCGTCCGGGGTGGTGCAGGGCGGCTCCTGGCGCGAGGCGGTGGCCCCGTCGTTGGCCAGGGCGCGCATGGCGATCTCCGACAGGCCCCGGTGGACCCCTGCCCGGACCTGGTCGGGCGGGAGCAGCCCGATGCCCTTGGGAAGCCCGGAGAGGCCGTAGGCGTCGCTGTCGTACGGCCAGCGCTGGGTGAGGGCGGCGTACAGGAGGGCGCCGATGGCCTCGGTGTCGCTGCGCTGCGGGCGCTCGGCGGTGATGCCGCGCAGGGCGGCGTTCACGGCCAGGCCACGGATGCGGTACTGGCCGGTGGAGCTGCGCAGGACGGCGCTCGGCGTGAGCCGGAGGTGCGAGAGGCCCTCGCGGTGGGCGGCGGCCATGGCCTGGGAGACCTGGCTGACGAGCTGGTAGGCGTCGTGGGCCTCCAGCGGACCGGCCGCGAGCAGCGCGGTCAGCTCGGTGGAGTCGGGCAGCCACTCGTGCACGACGTAGACCAGGTCGTTCTCCTCGACGGCGTCGAGGACCTGGACGAACCGGGGGTCGCCGAGCAGCGCCGAGGAACGGGCCGCCGCGAGGACCGAGCGGGCCCGTGGATGGTCCGCGGGCAGCAGGTGGACCCCGACCGCGCGCCGCAGTTTCTCGTCGACGGCACGCCAACTGCTGAAGCCGTCCAGACGGGTGACGCACTCCTCCAGCCGGTAGCGCCTGGCCAGCTTGTGGCCGCTGTGCAGCTCGGGAGCCGTGATCGAGGGCTGTTCGCCGCTCTGTCGTTCGACCGCCTTCTTCTCCGTGGCCTCGGCGGTGTTCTCCGCCGTCTTCTTTTCCTCCGCCACCCCGTCGGTCGCGGCCGTGTCCGCCTTGGCGGTCAGCGGGTCGTCACCGCTGTTGTCGGCCACGTCGACGGCGGCCGTGCTACGTTCCGCCACCGTCGTTCCTGCCTCCCCATCCGTTGCGCCACATCCAACAGCCAAGCCAATTGTGCCCACAGTCGGACGCTATGCACGACACGCGGCTCCCCCCGATGGTTGCCCTGCCGTACCGGATCAGCGTCCGAGTCGTCCGCGCACCATGCCGACCAGGGTGTTCAGCTCCGCGATCCGCATACGTTTGGCGGCCAGGAAGAAGACACCGAGGAGGACCGCTCCGCCGACGAGCAGGGCGACGAGCGAGCCCAGCGCGCCCTCACCGAGGAGCTTCAGCAGACCGAAGCCGATCGCGCCGGAGACGATCGCGGCGGGCACGGAGGCCATGCAGAGCCGGGCGTAGGTCCGCAGCACGTGCGTGCCGTCCAGGTCGCCGCCGAGCCGCTTCCGGAGGCGGCGCCAGGCGATGCCGACGCCGACCGCGTACGCGAGGCCGTACGAGGCTGCCATGCCGACGACGGCCCAGCGGGCGGGCAGGACGACGTAGCAGAGCGCCGAGGCCGCCGCGTTGACGGCGGCGACGATGACCGTGTTGTAGAAGGGCGTCCGGGTGTCCTCGTAGGCGTAGAAGCCGCGGAGCACGACGTACTGCACGGAGTAGGGGATCAGGCCGAGGCCGAAGGCCATCAGGATGAAGCCCATGCCCTGGGCGGCCTCGATGCCGCTGGACGCGTAGAGGAGGGTGCACATCGGGACGCCCAGCGCCAGGAAGGCGAAGGAGACTGGGACGATCGCGACGGCGGAGTTCCGCAGGCCCTGCGAGATGTCGTCGCGGACGGCGCCCGGATCGTCGTCGTGGGCGGCGCGGGAGATGCGGGGCAGCAGCGCGGCCATCACGGAGACCGTGATGATGGCCTGCGGCATCCCCCAGATCAGCTGGGCGTTCGAGTAGGCGAGGAAGCCGGCGCCGTTCATCCCGGACTCCTCACCGGCGGCGGTGGCGAGTTGGGTGACGACGAGGACGCCCGCCTGGTTGGCGAGGACGAAGAGGACGGTCCACTTGGCGAGCTTGACGGTCTTGCCGAGCCCGTGGCCCTTCCAGTCGAAGCGGGGCCGGAAGCGGAAGCCCGTCTCGCGCAGGTACGGGATCATCGCCAGGGCCTGCACGACGAGGCCGAGCAGGGTGCCGATGCCCAGCAGCCGGATGCCGTCGTCCGGGATGGTCTGCACGCCCATCTGGGACTCGGCGGAGGTGCCGTAGACCCAGATGAACAGCCCAAAGGTGACGATCATGACGATGTTGTTGAGGACCGGCGTCCACATCATCGCGCCGAACTTGCCGCGGGCGTTGAGGATCTGGCCCATCACCACGTGTACGCCCATGAAGAAGATCGTGGGCAGGCAGTAGCGGGCGAACGTCACGGCCACGCTGTTCGCGGCGGCGTCGTCGGCGATGGTGTTGGACATCAGCCGGATGAGCAGCGGCGCGGCGAAGACGGCCACGGCGACGATCAGGCCGAGCGCCACCATGACGAGGGTGAGCAGCCGGTTGGCGTACGCCTCGCCGCCGTCCTCGTCGTTCTTCATCGACCGGACGAGCTGCGGGACGAAGACCGAGTTGAGGCCGCCGCCGACGGTGAGGATGTAGATCATCGTCGGCAGCGTGTAGGCGATGGTGAAGGTGTCGCCGAGCAGGGCGGCGCCGAGCGCGCCGGTGATGACCAGGCTGCGGACGAAGCCGGTGAGCCGGGAGACCAGGGTGCCCGCGGCCATCACCGCGCTCGACTTCAGGAGTCCGGAGGCACGGCCGGACTTCTTGGGTGCGGGGGCGGGCAGCGGGTCGGGCTCCGGAGTGGGCGGGGGCACCTGGCCGGGAGTCTGCTGGTCCCGGTAGAGGTGGGCGAAGGCGTCCGGCTCCGGGCCGTCCTCGCCTGCCCGGGTCACCAGGTCGTCGACGCCGGTGAACTGGACCGTGCGGGCGTCGTCGCCATAGGGCAGATGGCGGGAGGTGCCGTCGGGCTCCGGTGCCGGGGTCTGCGCCCAGACCCGGGGGTCGGGGGCGTGCTGGGGAGCGGTCGGCTGCGCGTAGAGCGGCTGGGGCTCCTGGTAGGTGCCGGGCGGGGGCGGGGGGTGCGCGGCGCGGTCGTAGAGCGCCTCGGACACGGGGTCCTGCGCGGAGAGGTCCTGGGCCCGGTAGGGGTCGTGGGTGTAGGCGTCCTGGACGTAGGGGTCCTGCGCGTACGGATTCTGCTCGTACGGTCCCTGCCCCTGCCCCTGGACGGGGGCGTACTGGCCCTGTCCAGGGTTGGGGGCGTACTGCCCCTGTGCGTGGGGCTGGGGGTACGGACCCTGGTCGTACGGGGTCTGTCCCTGGTACGGGGCGTACGGGGTCTGTGGCGGGGCGCCCTGCGCGTAGGGGTTCTGCTCCTGCGGGGGCGGCACCGGCGGGTGGCCGGGACCGGAGGGTGCCGCGGGCGTCCCACCGGACGGCGCGGCGCCACCAGCGCCCTGGCCGCGGTCACCGTCGTACGGCGCGTTCATGGTTACCCCACCTCATCGTCCCCGGCCGACCGGCCACGGCATCGCTCAACGGTCCACTTTCTCACCTGGGCCCGACGGGTCGCCGCTTTCGGACCCGGTGTCCGGCTCCGGGTCACTCGGCTGCTCGGCTTCGTCGCTGTCCGCCCGCTCCGGCACCGTCCCGGAAGCCGCCCCGGGGACCGGGGGCGGGCTGTCGTCCGGGGCCGGATCGTCGTCCGTCCTCTGGGCGTCGGCGTTCTCGATGTCCTCGGTGGCCTCGGCCTGCTGAGTGTCCGCCTCCGCCGCCTCTGCCTCCGCCGTTCCGGCCTCGGCGTTGCGGGCGGCCACCCGCTTGCGCTGGGTGTACATCCGTACTCCTGCGAGGACGAGCAGCAGGACACCACCGGCGATCACCAGCATCACCGTGGCGGTGATCTCGGAGACCTTCACGATGAACGTCATCGGCTGCCCGTACGGGGTGCCGTCCCCGGTGTAGAGCTGGGCGGTCATCGGCACCTGGCCGTTGACGCTGGCGGTGGCGGTGAACTTCACGGACTGGCTGTGGCCGCCGTTGACCTTCACGGGGAGTTCGGCGACGCCTTCGTCACCGTTGAGCTTGAGCCTGCCCTTGTTGCTGGACACGAGCCGCAGTTCCAGGTTCTCCACGCCCTGGAGCAGCTTGTTCTGGACGGTCACCGGGATGGTGGCACTGCGGCCCGAAAGAGTGAGGTCCGACTTGTCGACGAGCTGCACCCCCTCGGTGAGGGTCTGCAGGTACTCCAGGACGTTGATCCGGTAGAGCGCGGCAGCCCTGGCCTGCCCCCGCCACGAGGTGGACATCTCGCGGTTGATCGCGTTGCCGAAGGGCGTCACGACACGGTCCGGCTGGGTCAGGATGACCTTGAAGTCGTCCAGCTCGTCGCGGGTGGTCTTCATGTCGCGGAAGGCCTGGACGGGCAGCTCCCGGTCGCGCAGCTTCTTGGGGTAGCGGGAGCTGCTGGGCACCCGGGTGGAGGCGTCCGGGTCGGGCTTGGCCGCGGCGGCGGCGACGAGGTCGCTCGGCTGGGTCCAACGGCGACCGGACAGGCCCTTCAGCGCGCTCGCCATGGTCTGTGCCTGGGAGATGCTCGGCACCCGCTGGGGGGCGACGACGATGCTCCGCTGGTCCTCCGGCTGCTCCAGGGTGACCGCGAGGGACTGGGAGAGGAACTCCTGGACCGCCCGGGTGGAGTTCTCGGCGCGGAGCATGTCCCCTTCGAACGCCGTGGACAGCAGGGCGTCGCTCACGACAGCCGTGGTGCTCCCGGTGCCGAAGGGGCGGGCCGCCGTCGGTGTGTAGGAGAGCTCGTCGCGGACGCTGTCGCTGCGGGCGATCACCTTGTCGGCGCCCGCCGAGGTCGCGACGGCCACGATGGACGGGTCCACGGCCCCGTCGGCGGGCCACGCGAAGTCGGTGGCGGCACGGGTGTGCAGCACGGTCTCGACGGTGATCCCGGCGAGCGCGGTCGCCGACTGGAGGTGTTCGAGGGAGCCGGGGACGTCCTTGCCCCGGTGGGCCAGGGAGGCGAGGTCGGGGTCCGCGAAGGGGAGCGCGACGACCTTGCGGCCCTGGACCGCCTTCTCCAGCGCGTCCAGCCAGCTCCTGGCGACGGCCTGGTTCTTGCCGGGGACGTGCAGGGACCCCTCCTTGACCCGGTAGCCGTTCGCCATGGCGTCGACGGAGGCCAGCAGGTCCGGGTCGACCACCCAGGTGACGGGGAGGTCCTTGCCGAGGGAGACGAGCTGGTCGAGGCGCCCGCCCGGCTTCAGCTCGGTGGCCAGGGCATCGTCCTCGAAGACGGGGGTCTGCTGGTCGTCCGTGGCGGTCTCCGCGGAGACATGGGCGGAGGAGATCAACGGCCAGAGGTAGGTGAGCCGGGTCTTCTTCTCGGTGGGATCGGGCTGGTACGGCAGGAACGTCCGCTCGATGCCGAGGACCCGGTCGTAGCGCCGGTCCGAGGTCTGCCCGGTGAGGGACACGCCCAGCTGATACACGCCCGCGTCGTCGAGCCCGAGTTCGGAGACCGGCACGGAGAACGAGAAGTCCGCGCTGAGACCGGCGGCGAGCCGGGGAATCTTCACCACCGGGGCGTCTTCGAGCGGCGCCGGGTCGCTGTCGTCCCGGTAGCCGGTCCGGTCCGTCGCCTGGTCGATCTCGCTGCGGCTCGTCATCCGGGGCCCGACCCGCAGATCCACGGTCGCGTCGGTGATCGTCTTCTTGCCCCGGTTGGTGACCGTCCCGGTGACCTTGACCGTGTCCCCCTCGACGGGCGCGCTGGGGCTCAGTGTGTCGAGGGACACGTCGACGGTCTTCGAACCGGTGGCGTCCTCGGCGGCGGACGCCGTGGACGTGACCGCGGGCGCCTGGAGCAGTCCGGCGAGGAGCGGTGCCCCCACGGCCACGGTGATGGTGCGCCGTAGCCACCGGCGAGCAGGTGAGGGACTTGTTCCCTGGATGTCTGCCGCCTCGGCCACGCGTTCGCCCGTCCTCGTCGTTGCCCGTGATGCCCGTGGGGTGGGTGCTTCCCGGTTGCTGTGTCCAGGCATGGTAACGAGGCATCCCGGGGGCAAGTGCCGGGGAGTGCTCCAGGCGATCTTCGTCCGCCCTCCGGGCGCCCGGTCCGGGTGCCGGTGCCCGGAGAAAAAACGGGGACAACGTCGCGAGCCGGGGCACGTACCCTTTTCTGTTGTGCCGAACGCCAACGAAGACATCCCGACCGCACTGAGCCAGGTGCAGCACCGAGCGGTCAGTGAACTGCTGCGTGTGTCCCCCGTCGCCGACGACCTCGCCCGCCGATTCCAGGAGGCCGGGTTCAGCCTCGCGCTCGTCGGCGGCTCGGTACGCGACGCGCTGCTCGGCAGGCTCGGCAACGACCTGGACTTCACCACCGACGCCCGCCCCGAGGACGTACTGAAGATCGTCCGCCCATGGGCCGACGCCGTGTGGGAGGTCGGCATCGCCTTCGGGACGGTCGGTTGCCAGAAGGACGCCCAGGTCGGGGACGTGGAGCAGCGTTTCCAGGTCGAGGTCACCACGTACCGCTCGGAGGCGTACGACCGGACCTCGCGGAAGCCCGAGGTCTCCTACGGCGATTCCATCGACGAGGACCTCGTCCGACGCGACTTCACGGTCAACGCCATGGCCGTGGCCCTCCCGGAGAAGCGGTTCATCGACCCGTACGGCGGTCTGGAGGACCTCGCGGCCCGGGTGCTGCGTACGCCGGGCACGCCCGAGGAGTCCTTCTCCGACGATCCGCTGCGGATGATGAGGGCCGCGCGCTTCGCCGCGCAGCTGGACTTCGACGTCGCCCCTGAGGTCGTCACGGCGATGCAGGAGATGGCGGGCCGGATCGAGATCGTCTCCGCCGAACGCGTCCGCGAGGAGTTCAACAAGCTGCTCCTCTCCGCGCACCCCCGTAAGGGCCTCGCGCTCCTCGTGGACACCGGTCTCGCCGACCATGTCCTCCCCGAGCTGCCGGCACTGCGGCTGGAGAGCGACGAGCACCACCGGCACAAGGACGTCTACGAGCACTCGCTGACCGTCCTCGACCAGGCGATCGACCTGGAGGAGGACGGCCCGGACCTGGTGCTGCGGATCGCGGCCCTGTTCCACGACATCGGCAAGCCGCGGACCCGTCGCTTCGAGAAGGACGGCCGGGTCTCCTTCCACCACCACGAGGTGGTGGGCGCGAAGATGACCAAGAAGCGCATGACCGCGCTCAAGTACTCCAACGAGATGATCAAGGATGTCTCGCAGCTGGTGGAGCTGCATCTGCGCTTCCACGGCTACGGGACCGGGGAGTGGACCGACTCGGCCGTGCGCCGCTATGTCCGCGACGCCGGACCGATGCTCTCCCGTCTTCACAAGCTCACCCGCTCCGACTGCACCACCCGCAACAAGCGCAAGGCAGCCGCGCTCTCCCGCGCCTACGACGGCCTGGAGGAGCGCATCGCCCAGCTCCAGGAGCAGGAGGAGCTGGACTCGATCCGTCCCGACCTCGACGGCAACGAGATCCAGGAGATCCTGGGCATCGGCCCCGGGCCGGCCATCGGCCGGGCGTACAAGTTCCTGCTGGAGCTGCGCCTCGAGAACGGTCCGATGGAGCACGCCCAGGCCGTCGCCGCGCTCAAGGAGTGGTGGGCCGAGCAGAGCTGAGCCGGACGTGGCCCGTCGATGTTTCACGTGAAACGCGGAGCGTGAGACGTCGACCACGGGCAGCGCCGAAGAGTCGAGGGGTGATGTTTCACGTGGAACATCACCCCTTTGCGCGTCCCCCGCGCAGGGCCAGCGCGATCGCCGCGTAGATCACGGCCACCAGCACGATCAGCAGGGCGGACCGGCCGTCGGGTGGCAGCATCAGGGCCGCGACACCCGCGGCACTCACGAAGGCGACGTTGAACAGCACGTCGTACAGCGAGAAGACCCGGCCCCGGTAGGCGTCGTCCACCGATGTCTGGACGACCGTGTCCGTGGCGATCTTCCCTCCCTGGGTGATGAGCCCGAGGACGAAGGCGGCGATCAGGAACGGTACGGGGGCGAAGGTCAGACCCAGCACCGGTTCCAGTACGGCGGCCGTCCCGGCGCACACGGCCATCCACCCGAAGGGACCGAGCCGTCCCACCGCCCACGGGGAGAGGACGGCGGCCGCGAAGAACCCCGCGCCGGACATGGCGACGGCCAGCCCCAGAAGCTTGAGCCCCTCGGACTCCGTGGAACTCCAGGCGTACCGGCAGAGCATGAGCACGGTGACGAACAGGGCGCCGTAACAGAAGCGCATGAGGGTCACCGCGACGAGGGCGCGGGCGGCGGGCCGTCGCTCGGAGAGGTGCCGCAGTCCGGCGATGAGACCTCGGGCAGTCATGACCAGGGACGAGCCGAGGGACGGCGGAGTGCTGCCCGGATCGGGTCCGAGGAGTTCCCGGGACATGCGGAGCGAGGCGAGGGCGGCGCACAGATAGAGCACGGCCCCGAAGGCGACCACGGCGGCGTCGGAATGACCGGCGAGCAGTTGGATACCGAAGGCGAGGCCGCCGCCCAGGGTCGCGGCGAGGGTGCCCGCGGTGGGGGAGAGCGAGTTCGCGACGACGAGCCGCTCCTTGTCGACGACACGCGGGAGCGAGGCGGAGAGCCCAGCGAGAACGAAGCGGTTGACGGCCGTGACGGAGAGCGCGGAGGCGTAGAACAGCCAGTCGGGGACGGACGCGAGGACGAGCGCGGCCGTCCCGAAGGCGAGCAGGGCGCGCAGGAGGTTGCCGTACAGGAAGACCTGACGGCGCTGCCAGCGGTCGAGGAGGACACCCGCGAAGGGGCCGACGAGGGAGTACGGGAGCAGGAGGACCGCCATGGCGGATGCGATCGCCGCGGGGGAGGTCTGTTTCTCGGGGGAGAAGACGACGTACGTGGCCAGGGCCACCTGGTAGACGCCGTCGGCGCACTGGGAGAGCAGCCGGACGGCGAGCAGACGGCGGAAGTCGGTCAGGCGCAGGAGTACGCGCAGATCACGTACGACGGACATGGCAGCAAGACTCACATACGAGGAGGGCCCCCGGAGCACATGCTCCGGGGGCCCTCGACGTCATCGGTGGGGCGCTTTAGCGCTCGACCTCGCCCTTGATGAACTTCTCGACGTTGGCCAGGGCCTCGTCGTCGAAGTACTGGACCGGCGGGCTCTTCATGAAGTAGCTCGACGCGGAGAGGATCGGGCCGCCGATACCGCGGTCCTTGGCGATCTTCGCGGCGCGCAGGGCGTCGATGATGACACCGGCGGAGTTCGGGGAGTCCCACACCTCGAGCTTGTACTCGAGGTTCAGCGGGACGTCACCGAAGGCACGGCCCTCGAGACGGACGTACGCCCACTTGCGGTCGTCCAGCCAGGCCACGTAGTCCGACGGGCCGATGTGGACGTTCTTCTCGCCCAGCTCGCGGTCGGGGATCTGCGAGGTGACGGCCTGGGTCTTGGAGATCTTCTTGGACTCCAGGCGGTCGCGCTCCAGCATGTTCTTGAAGTCCATGTTGCCGCCGACGTTGAGCTGCATCGTGCGCTCCAGGCGGACACCGCGGTCCTCGAACAGCTTGGCCATCACGCGGTGCGTGATGGTCGCGCCGACCTGCGACTTGATGTCGTCACCGACGATCGGGACGCCCGCCTCGGTGAACTTGTCCGCCCACTCCTTGGTGCCGGCGATGAAGACCGGGAGGGCGTTGACGAAGGCGACCTTGGCGTCGATGGCGCACTGCGCGTAGAACTTCGCGGCGGCCTCGGAACCCACGGGCAGGTAGCAGATGAGAACGTCGACCTGACGGTCCTTGAGGATCTGGACGACGTCGACCGGCTCCTCGGCGGACTCCTCGATGGTCAGGCGGTAGTACTTGCCGAGACCGTCGAGGGTGTGGCCGCGCTGGACCGTGACGCCGTTGCTCGGGACGTCACAGATCTTGATGGTGTTGTTCTCGCTGGCGCCGATGGCGTCGGAGAGGTCGAGGCCGACCTTCTTCGCGTCGACATCGAAGGCGGCGACGAACTCGACGTCACCGACGTGGTAGTCGCCGAACTGGACGTGCATCAGGCCGGGGACCTTGGCCGCCGGGTCGGCGTCCTTGTAGTACTCGACGCCCTGCACCAGCGAGGCGGCGCAGTTGCCCACGCCGACGATGGCTACGCGAACCGAACCCATTCCGATTGCTCCCTGTGTAATCGTGGAAGCCCTGCTGTGCGCGGGCTTCACTTGGCGGTGTCGTCGGACGGATCCGGCCGGGTACTGCCCCCGTGCCGGGGCAGGCCGCCCGTCTCTCCAGAATCGTTGTCGTGCGGAGCGGGGGCGTCGGGACCGGACCGCTGGTCCCGTCCCGCCCGCTCGCTCTCGATGAGCTCGTTCAGCCAGCGCACTTCGCGCTCCACGGATTCCATGCCGTGGCGCTGCAGCTCAAGCGTGTAGTCGTCGAGGCGCTCGCGGGTACGGGCCAGAGAGGCGCGCATCTTCTCCAGGCGCTCCTCCAGCCGGCTGCGGCGGCCCTCCAGGACGCGCATCCGCACCTCGCGCTCGGTCTGCCCGAAGAAGGCGAAGCGTGCGGCGAAGTGCTCGTCCTCCCAGGAGTCCGGGCCGGTGTGGGAGAGCAGTTCCTCGAAGTGATCCTTGCCTGCCGGGGTCAGCCGGTAGACGATCTTGGCCCGGCGTCCCGCGAGCGTAGCGGCGAGGGCGTCCTCAAGAGCGCTGCCCGGTTCCTCGATCAACCAGCCGTTGGCGACCAGCGTCTTGAGGCAGGGGTACAGCGTCCCGTAGCTGAACGCCCGGAAGACGCCCAGCGAGGTGTTGAGGCGCTTCCGCAGCTCGTATCCGTGCATCGGGGCCTCGCGCAGCAGGCCGAGAACGGCGAACTCGAGAATGCCGGAGCGTCTGCTCATTCGTCGCCTCCTCCTCCGTCCACGGGACCCTTATGTCGTGCTGATGTATCGACTCGATACATCAGCACGATAGAACGGGCCGGAGGTCTCGACAAGTGGGAGCACCGTGACCGGCGTCACATCATCGATTCACAGGGATCGACTTGCCTGATTTGAGGGGAAGTCCGGTCCTGGACGGGTTTTGGCCGTGCGTAGGGTGTGCGACATGCAGACCACCGGGAACCGAGAGACGCCGTCAGGCGTCAGTGCTGCGGGTGACCGGCTGCGGTACGGAGGGGCCTCCGATGGGGTTCCGGCCGTGCGCATTTCGGGGGACCGGAACTCAACTGCCGCTTCCAGGCGTACGCGCCTGCCCGAGGAGTAGTCGTTCGATGAGCGAGCACCGTCGCAAAATGCCGCCGCAGCAGCCGCCCACGGGCGGTCGCGCGGCGGCACGGCGCGCTGCCCAGCAGCCGATGGGCCGCAGGTCGGCCCCGGCCCAGGACGTCGGTACGGAGGCCCCGTCGGCCTCGTACGGACCCTCTTCTCCCGCCGGAGAGGAGCCGCGCCCCTACGGGGGTCGCGCGGAGGCCCGCAGGGCCGCCCAGCGCGGCAGCCGCAGGAAGGGGGCCGACACGGGTCCCGGTGGCCCCGGTGGCGGCCGACGCGGTGGCGGCGGCGGAGGAGGCCGTGGCGGCGGTCCCGGGCGGGGCTCCGGCGGACCTCCGCCGGGCAGGAAGCGGATCATCGACTATCCCCGTCACGGAAAGTACGGATGGCGTCGCTGGATGCCGTCGTGGAAGCTCGTGACGGGCACGTTCCTGGTCGGGTTCGGCGTCCTGCTGGGCGGCTCGGTCTTCGCGTACTACAACGTGGTCATCCCGAAGGAGGACGTGGAAGCGACCTCGCAGAACAACATCTACTACTGGGCCGACGACACCCGCATGGTCGCGACCGGCAGCGGTGCCAACCGGCAGATCATCGGGATCGAGGATATCCCGAAGGTCATGCAGGAGGCCGTGATCTCGGCCGAGAACAAGACCTTCTGGGACGACTCGGGCATCGACCCGAAGGGCATCGGCCGCGCCGTGTGGAACATGGCCAAGGGCGGTGACACCCAGGGCGGGTCGACCATCACCCAGCAGTACGTGAAGAACAACCGGCTCAACGACCAGTCGCAGACCGTCACCCGGAAGGTGAAGGAACTCTTCATCTCCATGAAGGTCGGCAACGAGCTCGAGAAGTCCGACATCATGGCCGGATACCTCAACACCGCGTACTACGGCCGGGGTGCCTACGGCATCCAGGCGGCGGCCCGCGCCTACTTCGACAAGGACGCGGAGGAGCTCAACGTCAGCGAGTCGGCGCTGCTCGCCGCGGTCCTGAAGGGCGCGACCTACTACGACCCGGCCGGCTATCCGGAGTACGACGCCAGGGCCACCCCCGAGAAGAACCTCGACCGGGCCACCAAGCGGTGGAAGTGGATCCTCAACGAGATGGTCAAAGACAAGAAGATCAGTGCCGAGGAGCGCGCGAAGTACACGACCTTCCCGAAGGTCCAGAAGCGCAAGCAGGACGCCCAGCTGACCGGCCAGATCGGCTACCTCGTCAGCACGGCCAAGGCGAACTTCATCAACAACAACGACAGGGGCTACGGGGCCAAGGAACTGGAGCGCGGCGGCTTCGAGATCCACACCACCTTCGAGAAGCCGAAGGTGCAGGCCCTGGAGAAGTCCGTCACGAAGATCCTCGACGAGTACATCGACCCGAAGAAGCGGCCGAAGACCGACACCAACGTGCAGTTCGGCGGTGCCTCGGTGGATGTGAAGACCGGTGCGATCGTCGCGATCTACGGCGGTGTCGATGCCACCAAGCACTTCACCAACAACGCCGACACGACCGGTGCCCAGGTCGGCTCGACGTTCAAGCCCTTCGTGCTGGCCGCCGCGATGAAGTACGGCGTACGGGATCCGAAGCTGGGCAACGTTCAGGACGCGTCCTCCCGGACGCTCGTCAATCCGGACAAGAGCCGCTACTCCGGCAAGGACAAGCTGCAGGTCAGGCGCTACAACGGCGACGTCTGGCACAACGAGAAGGGCGACGAGTGGCGCCAGACCAATGACGACGGCGCGAGCTACGGCGACATGACCCTTCGCGAGGCCATGATCCGCTCGGCGAACTCGCCGTACGTCCAGCTCGGCATGGACGTCGGCATCGACAAGGTCCGCGAGGCGTCGATCTCCGCCGGTCTGCGCAAGGACTCGCTCGTCCAGGGCGAGGTGCCCTCGTTCTCGCTCGGCATCTCCAGCCCGAGCGCGATCCGGATGGCGGGCACCTACGCGACCTTCGCCAACAGCGGTGAGCAGAACGATCCGTTCTCGGTGAGGAAGGTCCGCAAGGGCGGCGAGGAGATCTACACACACAAGGCGAAGTCCAACGAGGCCTTCTCCCCGGCCATCGCCAGCAACGTCACCGACATCCTGCGCGACGTCGTGGAGGACCCGAAGGGCACCGGCCGCAAGGCCGCCATCCCGGGCCGTGACGTGGCGGGCAAGACCGGTACCACCGACGGCAACAAGTCCGCCTGGTTCGTGGGCTACACCGCGCAGCTGTCGACCGCGATCGACATGTACCGCTTCGACGACGACGAGACGAAGAAGAACCGCGAGTTCGAGGAGATGTACGGCACGGGCGACCAGCCGAAGATCCACGGCTCGTCGTTCCCGTCGCGGATCTGGAAGGACTACATGACCACGGCGGTCGAGAAGATGCCGAAGGTCAAGTTCCCCGAACCGATGGACCTGGACAACGCCGAGCCGGTCTACGGCGGCGGCGCCACCAGCCCGACCCCGTCGCCGACTCCCACGCCGACTCCCACCGACTCCGAGACGCCGACGACGACTCCCCCGGCCACCGCCACGACGACCCCCCCGGCGACGAAGACGCCCAAGCCGGGCAAGACGACGTGCGGTGTCTGGGACTGGGAGTGCAACAACCCGGGCAACCCCGGGGGCAACACGGGACAGCCCACCACCACTCCGCCACCCGAGACCGAATCACCGACACCGACCGACACACCGACGGATGGCAACGGGCCGGGGAACGGAAGCGGCGGACCAGGAAGACCCGGTGACGGGTCCTGGATCCCCTGATCCCGCTCCACCAGCGCACCACCCGAGGGCCGTCGCGGTCGCTCCGTACCTTCCGTACGGGGCCGGCCGCGGCGGTCCTCGCCGCATTCCCGGGGACGTACGGCAGGATGTCCCCCATGCCGAGCCTCCAGAAGACGAGCGCGCCGCAGGACCGGCCGCAGGGCCGCTCGCGGACGGTCGCCCCCACCCGCCGGGACGAAGTGGCCGCCGCGGGCAGCGAACTGATCGGCGGGCCCTACGGCCGCCGGGCCGTCACCCGCACCGGACAGGTGACCCCGGTGCGGGTGATCGCTCTCGTGGCCATCGGGATGTTCGCCCTCGGCATGGTGCAGAAGCTCCCCTGCTACAACTGGGCCTGGTTCCGCGGCACGACCTCCCAGTACACCCACGCCTGCTACTCGGACATCCCGCACCTCTTCACGGGGCGGGGCTTCGCGGACGGCCTGGTCCCCTACTTCGACCGGCTGGGCGGCGACATACCGTTCCTGGAGTACCCCGTCCTCACGGGGCTGTTCATGGAGGTCGCGGCCTGGCTGACGCCGGGCGGCGGCGACACCATGCAGCGCGAGCAGGGGTACTGGCTGGCCAACGCGGGCCTTCTGATGGTCTGCGCGGCCGTTCTCGCGGTCTGTGTGGCCCGCACCCACCGCCTGCGCCCCTGGGACGGCCTGCTCGTCGCCCTGGCGCCCTCGATCGCGCTCACCGCCACGATCAACTGGGACCTGCTGGCCGTCGCCCTGACCGCCGCCGCCGTCATGATGTGGTCGCGGGAGCGTCCGCTCGCCTTCGGGGTCCTGCTCGGCCTCGCGACCGCCGCCAAGTTCTACCCCGCCCTGCTCCTCTGCCCGCTGCTCCTGCTCTGCTGGCGGGCCGGGAAGTGGCGAGAGTTCGGCACCGCCGTGCTCGGCGCGGCCGGGGCGTGGCTGGTGGTGAACCTGCCCGTGATGCTGCTCGCCCCCGAGGGCTGGAAGCAGTTCTACCTCTTCAGCCGGGACCGGAACGTCGACTTCGGTTCGGTCTGGCTGCTGATCAGCCAGCGCACGGGCCAGGGGATCCCGCCGGAGCGGGCCAACCTGTACGCCCTGGTGCTCATGGTGATGGCGGTCGCGGGCCTCGCCTACCTGGCCTTCACGGCGCCCCGCAGGCCCCGCTTCGCGCAGCTGGCGTTCCTGGTCGTCGCCGCGTTCGTCCTGACCAACAAGGTCTACTCACCGCAGTACGTCCTGTGGCTGGTCCCGCTGGCGGCCCTCGCCCGGCCGCGCTGGCGCGACTTCCTGATCTGGCAGGCGTGCGAGGTCATGTACTTCGTCGGCGTCTGGATGTACCTGGCGTTCACCACCAGCGGCAACAAGCAGGGCCTGCCGGTGGACGGCTACCAGTTCGCGATCGTCCTGCACCTGCTCGGCACCCTGTACCTGTGCGTGATGGTCGTACGGGACATCCTCAAGCCCGAGAAGGACCCCGTCCGGCAGGACGGCTCGGACGACCCCTCCGGAGGCGTCCTGGACGGTGCGGAGGACGTCGTCGCCGCGGACAGGGCCCTGCCGCCGTCCCCGTCCCCGGCCGGGGACGGGATGCGGCGGGTGGCATGGGGAACCCCCGGGGAGGAGACCCCCCGGGGGTGAGCGGGACCGGCCGGCTCAGCGCTCGACGAGCCGGTCGAACTGCGTCGTGGTGTGGCGGAGATGCGCCACCAGTTCGTCGCCGACCCGGGGCTCCTGCGCGTCCGCGGGCACGAACAGGATCGACACCTGCATGTGCGGCGGTTCGGCGAACCAGCGCTGCTTCCCGGCCCAGACGAACGGCGACAGGTTCCGGTTCACGGTGGCCAGACCCGCCCGCGCGACACCCTTGGCGCGCGGCATGACGCCGTGCATCGCCTTGGGCGCCTCCAGGCCCACACCGTGCGAGGTGCCACCGGCGACGACGACCAGCCAGCCGTCCGACGCCGCCTTCTGCTGGCGGTAGCCGAAGCGGTCGCCCTTCGTGACCCGGGTCACGTCGAGGACGGATCCCCGGTACTCCGTGGACTCGTGGTCACCCAGCCACAGCCGGGTGCCGATCCGCGCCCGGAACCGGGTCTGCGGGAACTGCTGCTGGAGCCTGGCCTGCTCCTCGGCCCGCAGATGGCTCACGAACAGGGTGTGCAGCGGCAGCCGGGCGGCCCGCAGCCGGTCCATCCAGCCGATGACCTCCTCGACGGCGTCGGTGCCGTCCGGCCGGTCCAGCGGGAGGTGCAGCGCGAAGCCCTCCAGACGTACGTCCTCGATGGCGGCGTGGAGCTGCGGGAGCTCCTCCTCGCGGACGCCGTGCCGCTTCATCGAGCTCATGCACTCGATGACGACCCGGGCGCCCACGAGGGCGTGGACCCCGTCGACGGAGGACACGGAACGGACGACCCGGTCGGGCAGCGGAACCGGTTCCTCACCCCGTCGGAACGGGGTCAGGACCAGCAGGTCGCCACTGAACCAGTCCTTGATGCGCGCGGCTTCGTAGGTGGTGCCCACGGCGAGCATGTCGGCACCGAACCGGGCGGCCTCCTCCGAGAGGCGCTCGTGGCCGAAGCCGTATCCGTTGCCCTTGCAGACCGGGATGACCCCCGGGAACTGGTCGAGGACGCTCTTCTGGTGCGCGCGCCAGCGAGCGGTGTCGACGTAGAGGGAGAGCGCCATGGCCGGCCCGGAACCTTTCTGATGGCAGCGGTGATTCAGCGGTGATTCAAAGGTATGTACGAGACTACGGAAAGGTCAGCGGTACGACACGGGTCAGCGGCGCGACATGTAGATGTCGAGGGCCTTGTGCAGCAGCTTGTTCAGCGGGAAGTCCCACTCGCCGACGTACTCGACGGCCTCGCCGCCCGTGCCGACCTTGAACTGGATGAGACCGAAGAGGTGGTCGGTCTCGTCGAGCGAGTCGGAGATGCCCCGCAGGTCGTAGACGGTCGCGCCCATCGCGTACGCGTCGCGCAACATGCGCCACTGCATCGCGTTCGAGGGCCGGACCTCACGGCCGATGTTGTCGGAGGCACCGTAGGAGTACCAGACGTGTCCGCCGACGACGAGCATCGTCGCCGCGGAGAGGTTCACGCCGTCGTGCCGTGCGAAGTACAGCCTCATGCGGTTGGGGTCCTCGCTGTTGAGGACGGTCCACATGCGCTGGAAGTACGAGAGCGGGCGCGGCCGGAAGTGGTCCCGGACGGCCGTGATCTCGTACAGGCGCTGCCACTCGGCCAGGTCCTCGTAGCCGCCCTGGACGACCTCGACACCCGCCTTCTCGGCCTTCTTGATGTTCCGGCGCCACAGCTGGTTGAAGCCCTTGAGGACGTCGTCGAGCGAGCGGTTCGCCAGCGGCACCTGGAAGACGTACCGGGGCTGTACGTCGCCGAAGCCGGCCCCGCCGTCCTCGGCCTGCTGCCAGCCCATCCTCCGCAGCCGGTCCGCGACCTCGAAGGCGCGCGGCTCGATGTGGGAGGCCTCGACGTCCTTGAGGCGCTTGACGTCCGGGTCCTGGATGCCGGACTTGATGGCGGCCGAGTTCCAGCGCCGGATGACGACCGGCGGGCCCATCTTCACGGAGAAGGCGCCCTGCTGCTTGAGGTGCGCCAGCATCGGCTGGAGCCACTCGTCGAGGTTCGGCGCGTGCCAGTTGATGACCGGGCCCTCGGGCAGGTAGGCCAGATAGCGCTTGATCTTCGGGAGCTGGCGGTAGAGCACGAGGCCGACGCCCACGAGCTCGCCGGTCCTGTCGAACCAGCCGAGGTTCTCCGAGCGCCACTCCGTCTTCACATCAGCCCATGCCGGGACCTGGCAGTGACTCGCGGCGGGCTGGCTCTGGATGAATGCCAGATGCTGCTCACGGCTGATGGTCCTCAGGGTCAGGCTCATGCGGGGCGCTCCTCGGCAGGTGTGTCCCCATTCGGTCAGGGGCTCCGGCTCTCGCGCCGAAGCCTACTGTGACCGAGGAGCGCCCCGGAGGGGCGCGTATGCCCTGACGTGCCGCTCGGCCTAGCCGATGACGCCGCCGAAGAGTCCGCCGTGGGCCATTCCGAGGAAGAAGCCCACCGCTGACATGCCCAGACCGACGATCAGCAGGAAGCGCTCGCGGGTGGTCACGGAGATGAACTGTCCGTAGCCGCCGGTCAGGATGCCGACCAGGCCTGCCCAGGAACTCAGCAGGTGCAGGCTGGAGAACTGCGCGGTGACGAAGGCGAGGACGCCCAGCACCAGTGTCACTCCGACCAGGGTGTCCTGGATCGGATGGGGCTTGCCGTCGGTCGCGAAGAGGGAGTGGCCGGGGTCGGGTCGCATTGCCTGTGCCATGGGGCACCTCCTGGCGTGCTTGCCGGAAGGCGGCGCATCGTAGCGCCGCCGTCATCCGTTGTGTACAGATTGCGTCCCCTCACCGGTGAATTTCAACCGCAGGGCGATGTGCGGGTAGTCTGTACGGTCTGCAGCGGTGTCTGCCCTGGTCCGTCCTGGATCGGCGGTTCCTCCCTCGTTCACGGGGGCGGATCGTCAGTGGTCGCCGATACCGTTGCGCACGCATCACGACCCTCCTGCCACGGAACGACCGTGGCCGCTGAGTCCAAAGGAGGTGGGTTCCACATGCGTCACTACGAAGTGATGGTCATCCTCGACCCCGATCTCGAGGAGCGCGCTGTCTCCCCGCTGATCGAGAACTTCCTTTCTGTCGTCCGTGAGGGCAACGGAAAGGTCGAGAAGGTCGACACCTGGGGCCGTCGTCGTCTCGCCTACGAGATCAAGAAGAAGCCCGAGGGCATCTACTCGGTCATCGACCTGCAGGCCGAGCCTGCGGTCGTCAAGGAGCTCGACCGCCAGCTCAACCTGAACGAGTCGGTCCTCCGGACCAAGGTCCTCCGTCCCGAGACCCACTGAGCTTCTAGCTCAGTGGTCATCGGGTCCGAGTAGCAGCAAAGCAGCCAGAAGCAATCCCGCCGAGAGGTACCCCCATGGCAGGCGAGACCGTCATCACGGTCGTCGGCAATCTTGTCGACGACCCCGAGCTGCGCTTCACCCCGTCCGGTGCGGCGGTCGCGAAGTTCCGTATCGCGTCCACCCCCCGCACCTTCGACCGTCAGACCAATGAGTGGAAGGACGGCGAAAGCCTCTTCCTGACCTGCTCGGTCTGGCGTCAGGCGGCGGAGAACGTCGCGGAGTCGCTTCAGCGAGGTATGCGCGTCGTCGTGCAGGGCCGGCTGAAGCAGCGGTCCTACGAGGACCGTGAGGGCGTCAAGCGCACGGTCTACGAGCTGGACGTCGAGGAAGTCGGCCCCAGCCTCAAGAACGCCACGGCCAAGGTCACCAAGACCACCGGTCGAGGCGGCCAGGGCGGCTACGGCGGCGGTCAGCAGCAGGGCGGCGGAGGCGGCAGCTGGGGTGGAAACTCCGGCGGCGGTGCCCAGCAGGGCGGCGGCGGTGCTCCCGCCGACGACCCGTGGGCGACCGGCAGCCCCTCCGGCGGCCAGCAGCAGGGTGGCGGCGGCAGCTGGGGTGGAAACTCCAGCGGCGGCAGCGGCAGCGGCGGCGGCTACTCGGACGAGCCTCCCTTCTAGGGCGAAGCCCCGGAAGCAGCTCGTACCCCCACTTCTTGATCACACAGGAGAAACACCATGGCGAAGCCGCCTGTGCGCAAGCCTAAGAAGAAGGTCTGCGCGTTCTGCAAGGACAAGACCGTGTACGTGGACTACAAGGACACGAACATGCTGCGGAAGTTCATTTCCGACCGCGGCAAGATCCGTGCCCGCCGCGTGACCGGCAACTGCACGCAGCACCAGCGTGACGTCGCCACGGCCGTCAAGAACAGCCGTGAGATGGCGCTGCTGCCCTACACGTCCACCGCGCGATAAGGAAAGGGTGACCGACCAATGAAGATCATCCTGACCCACGAGGTTTCTGGCCTCGGTGCCGCTGGCGACGTCGTCGACGTCAAGGACGGCTACGCTCGCAACTACCTGGTCCCGCGTGGTTTCGCGATCCGCTGGACCAAGGGTGGCGAGAAGGACGTGGCGCAGATCCGCCGCGCCCGCAAGATCCACGAGATCGCGACCATCGAGCAGGCCAACGAGATCAAGGCCCGCCTCGAGGGTACGAAGGTGCGCCTGGCCGTTCGCTCCGGCGACGCCGGCCGTCTCTTCGGCTCCGTGACCCCGGCCGACATCGCCACGGCGATCAAGTCCGCGGGTGGCCCCGACGTCGACAAGCGTCGCGTCGAGCTCGGTTCGCCGATCAAGACCCTGGGCTCGCACCAGGTGTCCGTGCGTCTGCACCCCGAGGTTGCCGCGAAGCTCGGCGTCGAGGTCGTCGCCGCGTAACGCTGCCCCGGGCAGTCTGCGCTCAGCAGTGAGGAAGGGCCGTACCCCTCGGGGTGCGGCCCTTCCGCTGTGTGGTGACCTGCTCGGTGCGTCGCGTTTCACGTGAAACGTTCGGATGTTCCACGAAGGGGTGTTTCACGTGAAACGTCAGCGGGTGGCGCCCGTGACGATCCAGCGGCCGGAGCGGGACCGCAGCCAGAGCGTCGCCATACGGACCGACATCATCAGGGTCATCGCCCACCAGAGGGCGGTCAGTCCGCCGCCGAGTGCGGGAACCAGAAGGGCGACCGGGGCGAAGACGGCCAGGGTCAGCAGCATGGCCCAGGCCAGGTAGGGGCCGTCGCCCGCGCCCATCAGAACGCCGTCGAGGACGAAGACGACCCCGGAGATCGGCTGGGAGACCGCGACCACGAGCAGGGCGGGGAGCAGAGCGTTCTGGACGGTGGCGTCATCGGTGAAGAGCGGTACGAAGAGGGGGCGGGCCGCGATCAGCAGCGCGCCGAGCACCACTCCGGAGACCACGCCCCACTGGACCATGCGGCGGCAGACCTGACGGGCGCCGTCGGTGTCGCCCGCACCGAGGTACCGCCCGATGATGGCCTGGCCCGCGATGGCGATCGCGTCGAGGGCGAAGGCCATCAGGCTCCACAGGGACAGGATGATCTGGTGGGCGGCGACCTCGGTGTCTCCCATCCGTGCCGCGACGGCTGTGGCGATCATCAGGACCGCGCGGAGCGAGAGCGTACGGACCAGGAGAGGGATGCCTGCCTGGGCGGAGGCGCGGATGCCGGCCGTGTCGGGACGGAGGGAGGCGCCATGGCGCCGGGCGCCCCGGACGACCACGACGAGGTAGACGGCGGCCATGCCGTACTGGGCGATGACGGTGCCCCAGGCGGAACCGGCGATGCCGAACCCCGCTCCGTAGACCAGTCCGAGGTTGAGGGCGCCGTTGGCCGCGAAGCCGCCGATGGCCACGTAGAGCGGTGTACGGGTGTTCTGGAGGCCGCGCAGGACGCCCGTGGCGGCCAGGACCACCAGCATCGCCGGGATGCCGAGGCTGGAGATCCTCAGATAGGTGATCGCGTAGGGGGCCGAGGTGTCGGAGGCGCCGAAGACGTCCACGAGCCAGGGTGCCGTGGGGAAGGTCAGCGCGACGACGGCGGCACCGAGGAGGATCGCGAGCCAGATGCCGTCCATGCCCTGCCGGATGGCGGCGGCGATGTCACCCGCGCCGACGCGTCGGGAGACGGCGGCGGTGGTGGCGTAGGCGAGGAAGACGAAGACGCTGACGGCGGTGGAGAGCAGAGCGGCGGCGATCGCGAGACCCGCGAGTTGCGGCGTGCCGAGGTGCCCGACGATGGCACTGTCGACCATGAGGAAGAGAGGCTCGGCGACGAGGGCGCCGAACGCGGGCAGGGCGAGGGAGACGATCTCTCGGTCGTGCTGCCGGCGGACGGCTCTGGAGGTCGCGGGGGCCTGGGTCATGGGAGCAATCTAATCTTCCACAGGTAAGAGATGCAATGCTCCTTCATCCCTTACTTGTCGAGGGTGAGGGGCTTCGGGTGTGGGCCGTTTGTTCTGATCTTGATCCAGCGGGGAAAGTTTTTCTCCCCCACAGCCGGTGGATGGTGAAATTGCAGGTCAGGGCGGTGTTGGGAGGACCCTTATGAGTTTGTCCACATGGCTGTCCCCCGCTCCGTGCACAGGTTCCGGGGAGTTCTCCACAGTATTGGGGCCTTCACCCACAGGGCCTGTGGATAACCAGATTGGCTGATGCCCCTCGCGGGCCTACCGTGGTCCGGCGCCCGACGCGCCAGAAGCGGTCGCGCAGCCACTCGTCGATCAAGGCGTGGCGTAAGGAAGAGTGGCACGGCGAGGTCCGCGGAGCGGACGGGAAGAGGTGCTTGGTGAGCGTTCCCGAGCCGATGGACGACCCCTGGGCGGACAGCGGACCGAGCGACCGGCTGCCCACCCGTACCCGGGGTGAGGGGCGTGGTCGCGGGCGAGGGCGTGACGACCAGCACGAGCGCGGGGGCGACGGTCCCTGGGACGGCGGGCTCTCCGGCTTCGAACGTGTTCCGCCGCAGGACCTCGACGCCGAGCAGTCGGTCCTCGGCGGCATGTTGCTCTCCAAGGACGCCATCGCGGACGTCGTCGAGATCATCAAGGGCCACGACTTCTACAAGCCCGCGCACGAGACCGTCTACGCGGCGATCCTCGACCTCTACGCCAAGGGTGAGCCGGCCGACCCGATCACGGTCGGCGCGGAGCTCACCAAGCGCGGTGAGATCACCCGTGTCGGCGGTGCCTCCTACCTCCACACCCTGGTCCAGTCGGTGCCGACGGCGGCCAACGCCTCGTACTACGCGGAGATCGTCCACGAGCGGGCCGTCCTGCGGCGCCTCGTGGAGGCCGGGACCAAGATCACGCAGATGGGATACGCGGCCGACGGGGACGTCGACGAGATCGTGAACTCGGCCCAGGCCGAGATCTACGCGGTCACCGAGCAGCGCACCACCGAGGACTACCTGCCGCTCGGCGACATCATGGAGGGGGCGCTCGACGAGATCGAGGCGATCGGCTCCCGAAGCGGCGAGATGACGGGGGTGCCGACCGGCTTCACCGACCTCGACTCGCTCACCAACGGTCTCCATCCCGGTCAGATGATCATCATCGCGGCCCGTCCCGCCATGGGTAAGTCGACGCTCGCCCTGGACTTCGCGCGGGCGGCGTCCATCAAGCACAACCTGCCCAGCGTCATCTTCTCCCTCGAAATGGGCCGCAACGAGATCGCGATGCGTCTGCTCTCGGCCGAGGCGAGGGTCGCGCTCCACCACATGCGCTCCGGAACGATGACCGACGAGGACTGGACGCGGTTGGCCCGCCGGATGCCGGACGTCTCGCAGGCGCCGCTCTTCATCGACGACTCCCCGAACCTGTCGATGATGGAGATCCGTGCGAAGTGCCGTCGGCTCAAGCAGCGCAACGGCCTCAAGCTCGTCATCATCGACTACCTCCAGCTGATGCAGTCGGGTGGCTCGAAGCGGCAGGAGAGCCGTCAGCAGGAGGTCTCCGACATGTCGCGAAACCTCAAGCTCCTCGCCAAGGAGCTGGAACTGCCGGTGATCGCGCTCTCCCAGCTGAACCGTGGCCCCGAACAGCGCACCGACAAGAAGCCGATGGTCTCCGACCTGCGTGAGTCCGGCTCCATCGAGCAGGACGCCGACATGGTGATCCTGCTCCACCGCGAGGACGCCTACGAGAAGGAGTCCCCGCGCGCGGGCGAGGCCGACATCATCGTCGGCAAGCACCGAAACGGCCCGACGGCCACGATCACCGTCGCCTTCCAGGGCCACTACTCCCGCTTCGTCGACATGGCACAGACGTGACGGTCCGCCCCCGGGAGCGGCGCCGCGGAAGGCCCGCGTCCGGCCCGGGCCGCTCAGGGTGAGGAGGGCTCGGCTTCCGCTTCGGGTGGTGGCCCGGCGGGCCGTCTCGGGGTGGAGCGGCTGAGCCTTCGGGGGATTTCCGCGGGCGGGTGGCGTTGGATGGGGGCATGATGACTTCTTCTGACGGGCTGTTGCCCGGAACCGAGCGGGCGCTGTCGCATCGGGTCGCCGTCGCGCAGGCCGAGGGGCGGGCCCCCTCGGTGGTGGGGGCCGTGGTGCGGGACGGGGCGCTGGTGTGGAGCGGGTCGCGCAGCTGCGTGGACGGGCACGCGCCGGACGCGGACACACAGTTCAGGATCGGCTCCCTCACCAAGGTGTTCACCGCCGTGTTGGTGATGCGGCTGCGGGACGAGGGGCTCCTGGGGCTCGACGATCCGCTGGAGCGGCATCTCAAGGGCACGGGCGTCGGCGAGGTGACGATCGCCCAGCTCCTCGGTCACAGTGGCGGTCTCGCCGCCGAGACGCC
This sequence comes from Streptomyces sp. NPDC059247, assembly GCF_042754005.1. Classification (NCBI taxonomy): domain Bacteria; kingdom Bacillati; phylum Actinomycetota; class Actinomycetes; order Kitasatosporales; family Streptomycetaceae; genus Streptomyces; species Streptomyces sp. NPDC059247. The sequence goes on along the minus strand of NZ_JBHYZW010000002.1, from coordinate 229,285 downwards.
CGGTGCGTGGTGGGAGCGGTCCTCGGCCGCGTTGCGGCCCGAGCTCTCCGACGTGCTGGGGGATCAGCCGTTCCTGAGGACGCCTGGGCGCCGCCACCACTACTCCAACCCGGGCTACACCCTCCTCGGTTCGCTGGTCGAGGCCGTGCGCGGGGTGCCCTGGACGGAGGCGCTGCGCAGCGAGATCCTGGAGCCTCTGGGGATGGACCGGACGACGCCGGAGCCGGTCGCCCCGCACGCCGGTGGCTGGGCCGTGCACCCCTGGGCCGATGTGATGCTGCCCGAGCCGTCCGAGGACCTGGGCCTGATGGCACCTGCCGGGCAGCTGTGGTCGACGGCGGCGGACCTCGCCCGGTTCGGCGCGTTCCTCGCGGCCGGTGACGAGCGGGTGCTCGCCGCCGCCACCGTGAAGGAGATGCGGGCCCCGGGTGCGCCCGGAGCCGAGGGGGAGTGGGAGCTGAGCTACGGGCTCGGCCTTCAGCTGGCGCGCAGGGACGGCCTGACCTTCATCGGTCACACCGGTTCGCTCCCGGGCTTCCTCGCCGCTCTGTGGGTGTGCGTGGAGGAGGGGCTGGCGGGGATCGTCCTCGCCAATGCCACCTCGGGGCCGCAGCCGGGGGCTGTGGCCGCCGATCTCATCCGGATCGTGGCGGAGGCCGAGCCGCGCTTCCCGGAGCCCTGGAGGCCGCTTCCCGAGGGCGAGGCCGACGAGGAGCTGCTGTCGCTGACCGGGCCCTGGTACTGGGGCACGTACGCCTATGGGCTGCGCGTCGGGTCTGAGCGGAGTGTCGTTCTCGAACCCCTGCGGGGGGTCGGGCGCGGGGCGAGTTTCCGGGCGCTGCCCGACGGCGGCTGGGTCGGACTGAACGGCTACTACGAGGGGGAGACCCTCCGGGTGGTACGGCGTGCCGACGGCGGTGTCAGCCATCTCGACCTCGGCTCGTTCGTCTTCACGCGGGAGCCCTACGCCCCCTCGGACGCGGTTCCGGGCGGGGTGGACGAGGCGGGCTGGCGCGGCCTCTGAGCCGGAGGGGGTGTTTCACGTGAAACACCCCCGTGTCCCGGAGTGCGTCAGAGGCTCTTCTTGAAGCCCACGTGGGAAGCCTCGAAGCCGAGACGTTCGTAGAAGCGGTGGGCATCCGTGCGGCTGACGTCGGAGGTCAGCTGGACGAGTCGGCAGCCCAGGCGCCGGGACTCCTCGACGGCCCACTCGATGAGCTGGGTCCCGAGACCGCTGCCGCGCTCGTCCGCGCGGACGCGTACGGCCTCGATGATCGAGCGGACGGTGCCCCGGCGGGAGAGTCCCGGGATCACTGTCAGCTGGAGGGTCCCTACGACCTGGCCTCCGCGGACGGCCACCACGAGATGCTGGTGGGGGTCGTCCGCGAGGACGTCGAAGGCCGCGAGGTACGGCGTGAGGTCTTCGGGGGACTCTCTCTGTGCGCCCAGCGGGTCGTCCGCGAGCATCGCGACGATGGCGGGGAGGTCTCCGGCGGTCGTGGGCCGTATCTCAAGATCGCTCATGACCCGCAGGGTACGCGGGAGCGTCTGCTGTGGCGTCTCTGGACGGCATCGCCGCTGGTCGCCGCGCGATGCGGAGACGGTCCGGTCAGCGGGGGGACGTCCTGATCACGCGGAGGCGGCCTGGCCCTCCAGCACCTGGACCAGCGGTGTCAGCTCCGGGTTCTTCGCCGCCTCGTCGAGGGCTTCGCGCAGTGCGCTGTCGTTGGTGGGGCGGGCTTCGTCGAGGAGTTTCTGCCCGGTCTCGGTGACGTCTGTGTAGATGCCGCGCCGGTCGGTGGTGCAGAGGTACCGGGTGAGCAGCCCCCGGTCTTCGAGGCGGGTGACCAGCCGGGTGGTGGCGCTCTGGCTGAGGACGACCGCGTCGGCGACCTGCTTCATCTGCAGGTGCCCGCCGGGCCCGTTGTGCTGGCGGCTGAGGACGTCGAGGAGGGAGTACTCGCGCACGCTCAGACCGTGACGGCTCTCCAGGGCGCGCTCGATGTGCGACTCGATCCGGCCGTGCAGCAGGCTGAGGGCGCACCAGCGCTGGGACAGCGCGGTGAGTGCGGGGTCCGTCGCGGTCATGCTCTCTCCTCGGCGCCGGAGTGGCTTCCCGGCCCAGGGTAGACGATGCGACGCAATAGTGCGCGTGCGCAAGTAATTCTCGGGGTGCTGCCGTGCGCTATCCGGCTGCGACCGTCAGGGGCGCGAAACGGCGGAGCTGGTCGCCAGGGAGGTCGGGAAGGCCGTGGACCATCACCGAGTTGTTGGCGATCGAATCGATGCCGTTCCCCTTGAGCCAGGTCAGGAGGGAGGTGTGGCGCACATCGATGTCCGTGCGGAGCGGTCGCTCGGTCGCTGCGGCCAGTGAGGCGATCAGCGCCTTGGCGGTGTCCGGGTCCTGGGCGATCAGCGGCCCGACGACATGGGTGTCCATGTTGGGCCAGCTCGCCGCGAAACCGGTGAGCCCGCCGTTCCCCTCCGCGACCCGGAGGTGGTCCGCGAACGCGGGGAGCCGGGTGATGATGTGCGTCCGGTCGAGGCCGAAGATCTCGTGGTCCAGACGCAGGATCGCCGGAAGGTCGTCCGCCGTGGCCGGGCGGACCGTGACGTCGGGGTCGGGTTCGGCGAAGGTGAAGCGGCCCCGGACCATCTCCGACCGGCTGATCTCCGTGAAACCGAGCTGCTCGTACAGCGGCTGCCCGTTGGCGGTGGCGTACAGGGTGGCCGGGGTGTCTCCGATCTCCGTCAGGACGTGCCGCATGAGCCGACGTCCCACGCCTTGGCGCGCGTAGCGCTCGGCGACGAGCATCATGCCGATCGCCGAGAGCCCGGGACCGTAGGAGGTGACGACGGAGCAGGCGGCCAGCCCGGAGCCGTCGGGGTCGTCGATGCCGTACCCGGTTCCCGCGGTGAGCAGCAGGCCCCACTTGTGCTCTTCGCGCAGCCAGCCCCGGTTCTCGGAGAGGTCGGCGCAGGCGAGGAGGTCGTTCGAGGTGAGACGCCGGACGGGGAGCTGAGCGAGCGCGGCGGGGGAGATCGGCATGTCTTCCAGGCTGTCCGATGGAGTGATCTTCCGTCCACCGTTTTAGGGGATCTGACCGAGATCCGAGGGGTGTTGATTCCATCCCGTGGGACGAGCACGATGTTTCACGTGGAACCTCGCAAGCGACGCCTCCATCTCTTCGACCTCGACGGCACACTGATCCGGGGGTCGGCCGCAGCCGTGGAGATCTCCCGGCAGCTCGGTCTGGTCGAGGAGATCGCCGCCCTGGAAGAGGGCTTCCTGCGCGGGCTCACCCCGGACGAGTTCGCCGTCCGGGCCCGCGCGCTCTGGTCCGAGCTGACCGTCGCACAGGTCACGGCCGCCTTCGAAGGGGCGCCCTGGCTCGACGGCATCCGTGAGGTCTGGGCCGACATCAGGGAGCGGGGTGACCGCTGTGCGGTGATCTCCCTCTCGCCCGACTTCTTCGTGGAGCGGCTGCTCGACTGGGGCGCCGACGCGACGCACGGTTCGCGCTGGCCGGCCGTCCCCTTCACCAAGCAGATCCACCGGCCCGGCATCCTCGACGCGAGGGCGAAGGTGCGGATCGCCCGGCGGCTCTGCGCGGAGTACGGCATCGACGCGGCCGACTGCGTCGCCTACGGGGACTCGATGTCCGACGCGGAACTCTTCGCGATCGTGCCGGACACCGTGGCGGTGAACGCGGACCACCATCTCGCCGGGTTGTCGCGGCACAGCTATACGGGAGGAGATCTGCGCGAGGCCTACGCCCTGGTCCAAAACCGCGCAGCTTAACCAGAATCCCCGCTCTCTGGCCCGAGAACGCCGCTTTCCGTCCGGGGCATTGCCGAAGGGGCTCATGCTTCGAGCACGGAAGCCAGGCCAGCGCGAGGGCGAGGCACATGATGGATGCTCCGACCACCACGAGGGCTCCGGAGGCCGTGGACGGCCGCGGGCCCGGGGCGACGGACACGTACGGGACACCGTCGCGGGACGGCTCCGGGGCGGTTCCGGCGGCCGGGAACGAGCCCCGGGCAGCCGGGGGAGCGTCCGCCGACGCGCTGCTCGTCCGTCGCACCCTGGCCGAGATCGCCCCGATCGCCGACCGGGTGACCTCGTACTTCTACGCCCTGCTCTTCATCGGGAACCCCGCGCTGCGCGAGATGTTTCCGGCCGCCATGGACACCCAGCGGGACCGGCTCCTCCAGGCCCTCCTGACGGCGGCGGAGCACCTCGACGACACCCCGGTGCTCACCGCGTACCTGGAGAACCTCGGCCGGGGGCACCGTAAGTACGGCACGCACTCCGGGCACTATCCGGCCGTCGGCGAGGCGCTCATCGGGGCGCTCTCGCGGTACGCGACGACGAGCTGGGACCAGGAGACCGAGGCGGCCTGGGTCCGTACGTACACGACGATCTCGCAGATCATGATCGACGCGGCGGCGGTGGACGAGCGCTCGGCGCCCTCCTGGTGGCACGCCGAGGTCGTCTCCCACGACCTGCGCACCCCGGACATCGCCGTCGTCACGCTCCGGCCCGATCAGCCGTACCGTTTCCTGGCGGGGCAGTACACGACGCTGGAGACCCCGTGGTGGCCCCGGGTCTGGCGGCACTACTCGTTCGCCTCCGCGCCCCGGCCCGACGGGCTGATCTCCCTCCACGTCAAGGCGGTCCCGGCCGGCTGGGTGTCCAACGCGCTGGTCCACCGGGCCCGCCCGGGGGACGTCCTCCGGCTCGGCCCCCCGGCCGGTTCCATGACCGTCGACCACGCCACGGACACCGGGCTGCTCTGCCTCGGCGGGGGTACCGGGATAGCGCCGATCAAGGCTCTGGTCGAGGACGTGGCGGAGCACGGGGACCGGCGCCCGGTCGATGTCTTCTACGGGGCGCGCAGCGGCCACGACCTCTACGACATCGACACGATGCTGCGGCTCCAGAGGACCTTCCCGTGGCTCTCGGTCCATCCGGTGACCGAGAAGCAGGGGCGGCTGCCCGAGGCGATCGGCGGCCTCGGCCCCTGGGACGGGCGCGACGCCTATCTCTCGGGCCCGCTCGGCATGGTCCGGCGGGGCGTGGACGTGCTGCGGGGCGCGGGCGTCCCCGCCGAGCGCATCCGGCACGACTTCCTCGCCGAGCTGACTCCGGTGGATCAGCCCAGGTCGGGGGCGTGCATGGCGCGGACGCCCTCGATGTTGCCGTCGAGGTAGTGGCGCAGGGAGAGGGGGACGAGGTGCACGGCGGCGATGCCGACCCGGCTGAACGGGACCCGGACGATCTCGTACTCGCCGACCGGTTCCTCGATCTCGGGGCCGTGACGCAGCGAGGTGTCCATGGAGTCGAGCCTGCACACGAAGAAGTGCTGGACCTTCACTCCGGAGACGCCGCCGTCCACGATGTGCTCGACGGTGTCGACGAAACAGGGCACCACATCGGTGATCTTGGCGCCGAGTTCCTCGTGCACCTCCCGGTGCAGGGCCTCGACGACGGTGGGGTCGGAGGGTTCCACGCCGCCGCCGGGCGTGAGCCAGTAGGGATCCATCCCCGGCTTGGTGCGCTTGATGAGGACGAGGTCGTCCCCGTCGAGCAGGATGGCGCGTGCGGTGCGCTTGATCACGGGCCGTTCGTTCATGGGAAGAAAATGGCCCGTCCGGGCGGTACTGAAACTCACCAGGCGGCAGCGGCGCGCAGCAGGCCCTCGTGAGCGCGGGCGAGGGGCGACAGCGCGAGCGTGCCCGTCCGCACCACGAGGAAGTAGGTCCGCAGCGGAGGGACCGGGGGTTCGAGCAGGGCCACGAGCCGCCCCTGGGCCAGGGCTTCCTCGCACAGATACCGGGGGAGCACGGCCAGGCCCGCGCCCGAGGCCGCGGAGTCGCGGACGGCCCGCAGGTCGGGGGCGATGACGGTGGCGGCGACCGCCGGTCTGGTCTCGAAGACGCTCGCCCAGTAGCGGGCGACGAACGGCAGCGACTCGTGCACCTCGACCACCGGCAGCTGCTCCAGGACCAGCGCGCCCTTGGCGAGCAGGACGTCGGGGGTGAGCCGGGCGGCCCAGCGGGGCGCGGCGACCAGGACGTACTCCTCGTCGCAGAGCGGGGTCGCGACGAGGAGTCCGCCCCGGGGGCGGGCGGTGGTGACGGCGAGGTCGTGGTGACCGGCCGCGAGCCCGTCGAGGATCTCCTCCGTGTTCCCGAGGAAGGACACCCGTACGGCGAGACCCTGGCCGACCAGGGGGGTGAGGGCGGGCAGGACGCGGAGCGCGGTGAACTCCGGGGGGCCCGCGAGATGGAGGGTGCGGACGCCGTTCTCCCGGTCGAGACCGGTGTCGGCGATCTCGACGAGGGCGTCCAGATGGGGCGCGGCCCGGTGGGCGAGTTCGTCGCCGACGGTGGTGGGGGTGACCCCGCGGGCCTGCCTGAGGAAGAGTGGGCGGCCGAGCTGCCGTTCCAGGGTCCGGATCTGGCTGGTGACGGCCGGCTGGGAGAGTCCGAGGAGTGCGGCGGCGCGGGTGAAGGAACCGGCCCGGTGCACCGCGACGAACGTGCGCAGCAGGGCCAGATCCATGTCCGCCCCCTCCCGGCCGTGGGGCCGTTCGACTCAGGCGGTCGGCTGACTGCGCCTCAGGACCGTCCAACTATAAATAAGTCGATAGGCCTCTGTCGCTACCGTGATTGGACACCGACACACAGTCAACTAGCCTTGTTCAAGCGGTTTCCGCGCCGGAACCGGGGTGTTCCGAGCCATGAGGGGGGAGGCTCGGAACACCCCGTTCCGTGTGCCTGGGCGCAGGAGCGGCGGGATCAGGTTCCCGCCGCTCCCCCGGTCTCGTCGAGCGCCCGCAGCACGTCGGCGATCAGGTCCTCCGGGTCCTCGGCGCCGACCGAGAAACGGATGAAGCCCTCCGCGACGGCGTCCCCGCCCCAGCGCCCGCGTCGCTCCGCCGTGGAGCGCACACCGCCGAAACTGGTGGCCTCCTCCACGAGCCGCAGCGCTCCGAGGAAGCGTTCGGCCCGCTCGCGGTCCGCCAGCTCGAAGGAGACCACGGAGCCGAAGCGGCGCATCTGGCGCCCGGCGACCTGGTGGGAGGGGTCGTCCGGAAGACCGGGGTGGCGCAGTCCGGTCACGTCGGAGCGCCCGGCGAGCGCCTGGGCGAGCGCGAGCGCCGTGGAGCACTGGCGGTCGATCCGCAGTTGGAGGGTGGCGAGCGAGCGGTGCGCGATCCAGGCTTCCATGGGGCCGGGGACGGCACCGACGACCTTGCGCCAGCGGCGTACCTCCGCCGCGCGCTCGGGGTCGCGGCAGCTGACGTGACCGAGCAGGACGTCGCCGTGTCCGGTCATGCCCTTGGTGTCGCTGGCGACGGAGAAGTCGGCGCCCAGCTCCAGCGGACGCTGGCCGAGCGGGGTGGCGAGGGTGTTGTCGACGGCGACGAGGGTCCCCCCGGAGTGCGCCGCGCGTACCAGGCGCCGGACGTCGCAGACGTCGAGCCCGGGGTTGGAGGGGGTCTCGATCCAGAGCAGCTTGGCCCCGTCCAGCACGTCGAGCTGGGCGTCCCCGCCGGTCGGCGCGGTACGGACCTCGACGCCGAAGGCCCGCAGCTGCTGATGGAGGAGGGGCAGGGCCTGGTAGCCGTCGGTCGGCATCACGACCGTGTCGCCCGCCCTCAGCTGGGAGAAGAGGACGGCGGAGATCGCGGCCATGCCGGAGGCGAAGACCAGCGTCTCGACGTCCCGCTCCCCCGGCGCCTCCAGTTCGCCGATCGCCCGCTCCAGATGGGTCCAGGTGGGGTTGTCGTCGCGGCCGTAGGCGTACGGGCCGGTCGGTTCGCCGGGCAGGTGGTAGTGCGCGGCGAAGACCGGTCCCGGCAGGGTCGGCTCGTACTTCACGGGCTCGGGCAGCCCGGCGCGCACGGCGCGTGTGCCGTCGCCCATGTGGTGCTGGTTCACGGTGTCCGGTTCTCCAGTTCTCGGCGTACGGCCGCGAGCAGTCCCTCGCTCGCGGCCTCCACCATCTCAAGGCACTCCTCGAAGCCCCCGCGGTCCCCGTAGTAGGGGTCGGGGACGTCGAGCGTGTCCCCCGCGGCCGGGTCGTAGGAGCGCAGCAGGCGTATTCGCCCGGCTTCCCCGGGCGTACGGGCGAGTCCGCGGAGCTCCCGCAGATGCCCTTCGTCCAGCGCGATCACCAGGTCGAGGGCCGGGAACCAGGAGGCCCGGAACTGGCGTGCGGCGTGCGCGGAGGAGTATCCGTTCCCGTCGAGCACGGAGACGGTACGGGGATCGGCGGGGTCGCCCTGGTGCCAGCCGCCGGTGCCCGCGCTGTCGACCACCACCGCGTCGCCGAGACCGGCGTCCTCCAGATACCGGCGGAAGACGTGCTCGGCCATCGGCGAGCGGCAGATGTTGCCCGTGCAGACGAAGCAGACGCGATAGGTCACGGGTCGTGCTCAGTCGCCGTCGGGGAGCACGACGTTCAGCGCCCACGACACGATGGAGATGATCAGGCCGCCGAGGACGGCGGTCCAGAAGCCCTCGACGTGGAAACTGAGGTCGAACTGCTCGGCCAGCCACGAGGTCAGGAGCAGCATCAGGGCGTTCACCACGAGGGTGATCAGACCGAGGGTCAGGATGAAGAGGGGAAACGTCAGCAGTTTGACGACCGGCTTGACCAGGAAGTTCACGAGCCCGAAGAGCAGGGCGACGAGAATGAGGGACAGGATCTTGTTGCCGGTGGTCGCGTTCGGGTCGTCGCCGGTCAGGGTGATGTCCTGGAGCAGCCAGATGGCGACTCCCAGGGCGCCCGCGTTGGCGAGCGTCTTGACTACGAAATTCTTCATGTGTCTGATCGTGGCAGACACGATCGGGCCGAGGGCAGGGGCTGACAGGCGATGAAGGCATTCCGACTGGACGAACTGGAGGCGGAGCGTGCCGCGAATCAGGGCGCCTATCTCCAGTTCCTGCGGGAGCGGAACATGTCGGTGGGCCTGTACGCGCTGGACGCCGGGGCGCTCGATCCGCAGCAGCCGCACCGTCAGGACGAGGTGTACTTCGTGGTGAGCGGACGGGCGTCGATCACGGTGGGGACGGAGACGACCCAGGTGGCGCGGGGCAGTGTGGTCTACGTACCGGCAGGGGTGGAGCACAAGTTCCACCACATCAGCGAGGACCTGCGGGTGCTCGTGGTCTTCTCGCCGCCGGAGGGCTGAGCGCGGGCCGTCCGCCCGGTGGAGCGCCGGGCCCTCCGGGGCGAGCCCTTAGGGGTCGGCCCGGAGGCAGGGGCTCCGGAGGGGGCTGGCCCCTAGGGGGCGGATCAGGGGAGAGCGGGGGCCGCAGGGCCCCCAAGGGCCGCTTGCGACACCTAGCCTTGGGAGTGTTCGGCGCGGAGTGCGCGGAACGGATTCGAGAGCGAGGTAGGACGATGGCCGTACAGCAGATTCTCGCGGGGATGCCCTGGTGGGTGAAGTGGGTCGCCATACCGGCCCTGGTCCTGATCGTCTTCGGCGGGTTGATCACCAGCGTCCTGACCTTCGTGATCGGTCTGCTCTTCAAGGTGCTGCTCTTCGTGGCCCTCGTCGCCGGACTGATCTACGTCGTACGGAAGTTCAGCTCCTCCGGCCGCTCCAAGGAGGACTGGTAGCACATGCCGCTCATCGGGTACGAAGCCGTTGTGGCGCGTTAGCCCGGCCGGGGGAACGCACCGGCTGAATCAGGACAGGGGCCCTGGGGCTGCCACTAGAGTGGAATCTCTCCGCCGCGTTGGGGACTACAGGCGTAGACCTCCGTTCTGACCGGCGGTTTCCCAGGCCCGGCGGGCGCGCGGGGGCGGCCCCCGCGGGCGGGTGCGGTGCATCCGTCGTCTCGCCTGGGGGTGACCTTTGGCCACGGTTACGCAGACTTCTGCGCCTACCCTGATCGGCTCGGTGCAGCGAGCGCTGAGACTCCTGGAGGCCGTGGCCTCACACACGGACGGCGCTCCGGCCAAACAGCTCGCCCGTGAGACGGGCCTTCCGCTGCCCACCACGTACCACCTGCTGCGCACCCTGACGCATGAGGGCTATCTGCGCCGCGAGAAGGGTGTGTTCCTCCTCGGGGAGGCAGCCGTCCGGCTCGCCGGTGGCGGAGCTGTGCAGAATCGTCGCATCAAGATCGAGGACTCCCTGGCGCGCTGGCGGGACGAGATCGGTGTGCCGGTCTACTTCGCCCTCTACCGCGACGGCGAGGTCGAACTCGTCTCGGTCGCGGACACCCCCTCCTCCCCCGCAGTGGAGGAGTGGGCCGACTTCCGCGAGACCGCGCACGCCCACGCGATCGGGCAGTGTCTGTTGAGCCAACTCGATCTGAAATCTCGTCAAGACCACCTCGACCGACATCCGGTCGAAGCCATCACGCCGTATACGCTGCGTAACCATCGTGCTCTTTTGGAGCGTTTGGGTGGTTTGGGGCGAATGGAGCCCCTGGTGGAGCGTCAGGAATATGCGCTCGGCACGGTTTGTGCCGCGATCCCCATCACGGCAGGCTCCACAGCCGCCACTGTGGCGATTTCCTTGCCCCTCCACCAGGAAGAACGGTTGCTCCCAGCAATCGAGCGGCTACGCATGGAGATCGGAAAGCTCTTCAACTCCCTCGCTTTCTCTATCAGTATCTGAAAAATCACTCCTTGTGATCTGCTAGCGCGTACAGCACGATTGCGTCAAGAGGGCCACGGGGGATCATTCCTGGCCGTTTCGGTCACAGCTTTCAGCAGCTGTTTACACAACTGCTTCATCTACTGCGGGGTACATGATGCGAGAGTCGGTTCAGGCCGAGGTCCTGATGAGCTTCCTCGTCTCCGAGGAGCTCTCGTTCAGGATCCCGGTGGAACTGCGGTACGAGACCCGTGATCCCTACGCGGTGCGGATGACCTTCCATCTCCCCGGAGACGCTCCGGTGACCTGGGCGTTCGGCCGGGAACTGCTGCTCGACGGGATCAACAGGCCGAGCGGGGAGGGCGATGTGCACATCGCCCCGACGGAGCCGGAGGGTCTCTCGGACGTCTCCATCAGGCTCCAGGTCGGAAGCGACCGGGCCCTGTTCCGGGCCAGCGCGCCACCGCTCGTCGCGTTCCTCGACCGCACGGACAAGCTGGTCCCGCTCGGTCAGGAACGGAACCTGGGCGACTTCGAGGACAATCTGGAAGCCGCGCTCGGCCGCATCCTCGCCGAGGAGAGCGCGGGCCCGGCGGCCTGACCGGCGCCCACCACCCGGCACGGGGCCGACATCTTCCCCCGCGCCCGGGGCGTCCCGCACGACGACGCCCTCACCGTCCCCGTACCCACCAGCACGGTGACACCTTTCCCGTACCGACCGGTGTGAACGGGCCTCCTGTCCTGGCTGTTCGCCGGTACCCGCCGTCCCGCGGCCCTCACTTGGCGCGGCGACGGCGCCCGCCCCGCGCGCCAGTCGCCCTCCGGGCGCCCGCTCCCGTACGGTCACCGGCCGCCGTCGGCCCCCCGGCACGCCCCGCGCCTCCGGCCCGTTCCCGGTCGGCGGAGACCACCAGGGCCGCGAGCGCCGTGGTGAGCGGCACGGAGGCGACCAGTCCGATCGAGCCGACCAGGGTCCGGACGATCTCCTCGGCGACCAACTCGCTGTTGGCCACCGTCCCCATGCTGCTCTGCGCGATCGAGAACAGGAGAAGCAGCGGAAGGGCGGCGCCCGCGTACGCCAGCACCAGGGTGTTCACCACCGAGGCGATGTGGTCGCGGCCGATCCGGATCCCGGCCCGGTACAGCGCGCGCGGCCCCATGTCCGGGTCGGCCTGGTGCAGTTCCCAGACGGCCGAGGTCTGGGTGACCGTGACGTCGTCGAGCACACCGAGCGATCCGATGATGATTCCGGCGAGCAGCAGACCGGACATGTCGATGTCCGGGTAGAGGCCGTGGATCAGTCCGGTGTTGTCGTCGGTGTTGCCGCTCAGCGAGGCCCAGTCGATGAAGAGCGACCCGAGCAGACCGATCAGCAGCAGCGAGATCAGCGTCCCGAGCACCGCGACCGAGGTGCGGGCCGAGAGGCCATGGCACAGATAGAGCGCGGCCAGCATGATCACGCTCGATCCGACCACCGCCACGACCAGCGGATTCGATCCCTCCAGGATCGCGGGCAGGATGAAGAACGTCAGCACGAGGAAGCTGATGACGAGCGCGACGAGCGCCATCAGGCCCCGCAGCCGTCCGACGAGCACCACCGCGAGCGCGAAGATCCCCGCGAGCAGGGCGATCGGCAGCTTCCGGTTGACGTCCGTCACGGAGTACTGGAGATCGTGGGGCGCGTCGGGGGCGTACGCCACCACCACGCCCTGTCCCTGGTGGAGTTGACGGGGCGCGTCCGGCTGCACGATCTCGGTGAACCGCCGCCCCTTCTCCGGCCCGCTGGCGACCTCGACCGTCGCCTTCGCGCACTGCCCCCGCCGGGAGTCGACGGCCTCGCGCCCCTCCGGGGTGGAGGTGTCTCCGGTCGGCGGGACCTGCCCGGCATTGACCGACGCGCAGTCGACGTACTGCACGGAGACGACCTTGCCCTGCTCCGTCTGCCGGTCGAAGCCGACTCCGGTGCGCTCGTGCGCCGGGGTGCCGCCCGGCCACAGCACCACCAGACCGACCACCACGGCGGTGGCGAACGGGATCAGGATCGCGGCGATGACCTTGCGCAGATGGCGGGAGACCGGGGCGGCGGGACCGTGGCTGTGGCTGTGCCCATGGCCGTGCCCGTGGCCGTGCGGTTCGGGGGTCTGATGGGGGGAAGTCACCGACCGATCATCGCAAGAACGGCAGGGGCCCACTGTTCAGCACGCCAGGGATGGCGCTAGCGTGGTGGCACCTTTGCACACGCGGGAGCTCGGAGCACCGGGCTGAGAGGGCGCTGATCACCGTACGCGCGTACTGATGTACGTACGGGAAAGGGCTGCGCCGACCGCCGAACCTGTTACCGGGTAATGCCGGCGTAGGGAGATCGGTCTCATGACCATTCAGGATGCACGCACGCCTGCCTCCGACCAGAACCGGGCCGACGGGCAGCAGCGCACGCCCGGTTGGCACAAGGGGTACGTCCAGGGCTCGCGCCCCGACCTCCGGGTGCCGGTCCGTCAGGTGCACCTCACCAACGGCCGGGACGTCACGCTGTACGACACCTCCGGCCCGTACACCGACCCGACCGTCGACACCGATGTGCGGCGGGGCCTCTCGGCCCTGCGCGAGAACTGGATCGTCGCGCGCGGTGACACCGAGGAGTACGCGGGGCGCCCGGTCCGCCCCGAGGACGACGGCATCAAGCACACCTCGCCGCGCGGCGGGCTCAAGAACCTCGACGCCGTCTTTCCCGGCCGGCCCCGGCTGCCCCGCCGGGGCCGCGAGGGCAGGGCGGTGACCCAGCTCGCGTACGCCCGCCGGGGCGAGATCACCCCGGAGATGGAGTACGTGGCGATCCGGGAGAACGTCTCCCCCGAGGTCGTGCGGGAGGAGATCGCGGCGGGCCGCGCGGTGCTGCCCGCGAACGTCAACCACCCCGAGATCGAGCCGATGATCATCGGCAAGCGGTTCCTGGTGAAGGTCAACGCCAACATCGGCAACTCCGCCGTCACCTCCTCCATCGAGGAGGAGGTGGAGAAGATGACCTGGGCGACCAAGTGGGGCGCCGACACGGTCATGGACCTGTCCACCGGCCGCAACATCCACACCACCCGCGAGTGGGTCCTGCGCAACTCCCCCGTACCGATCGGCACCGTGCCGCTCTACCAGGCGCTGGAGAAGGTCGACGGCAGGGCCGAGGAACTGACCTGGGAGATCTACAAGGACACGGTCGTCGAACAGGCCGAGCAGGGCGTGGACTACATGACCGTGCACGCCGGCGTACTCCTGCCGTACGTGCCGCTCACCGCGCGCCGCAAGACCGGCATCGTCTCGCGCGGCGGCTCGATCATGGCCGCCTGGTGCCTCGCGCACCACAAGGAGAACTTCCTCTACACGCACTTCGAGGAGCTCTGCGAGATCCTCGCGGCCTACGACGTCACGTACTCGCTCGGCGACGGACTGCGCCCCGGTTCGATCGCGGACGCCAACGACGAGGCGCAGTTCGCGGAGCTGCGCACGCTCGGCGAGCTGAACACGATCGCCAAGCGGCACCACGTGCAGACGATGATCGAGGGCCCCGGGCACGTCCCGATGCACAAGATCAAGGAGAACATCGACCTCCAGCAGGAGATCTGCGAGGAGGCGCCGTTCTACACGCTCGGTCCGCTGACGACGGACGTGGCGCCCGCGTACGACCACATCACCTCCGGCATCGGCGCGGCGATGATCGCCTGGTGGGGCACGGCGATGCTCTGCTACGTCACGCCCAAGGAGCACCTGGGGCTGCCGAACCGGGACGACGTGAAGACCGGTGTCATCACGTACAAGATCGCGGCGCACGCGGCGGACCTGGCCAAGGGGCATCCGGGCGCGCAGGAATGGGACGACGCGCTGTCCGACGCGCGGTTCGAGTTCCGCTGGGAGGACCAGTTCAACCTGGCGCTCGACCCCGACACCGCGCGTGAGTTCCATGACGAGACGCTGCCCGCGGAGCCCGCGAAGACGGCGCACTTCTGTTCCATGTGCGGGCCGAAGTTCTGTTCGATGAAGATCTCGCAGGACATCCGGCGGGAGCACGGCGGTACCCAGGAGGAGATCGAGGCGGGGATGGCCGGGAAGTCCCAGGAGTTCGCCGCGAGCGGCAACCGCGTGTACCTCCCGCTCGCGGACTGATCCACCGCCGTCGCTGAGACCGGTACCGGTACCGGTCTCAGCCGTCCGGGGTGTCGGGCCCGGGTGCGGCGGCGGCGAGGACGTCGTGGAGGAAGGGCACGATCCCGCGTTCGAGGAGGGCCAGGCGCCAGGCCTCCCGGGCGCGGGACAGCTCGTCCTCCACGACGTCCTCGCCCACCTCCGCGGGGCCGTTGCGCAGGGCCGTCACGAGGAGTCCCACGGCGGCGCAGAGCAGTCCCGCCGCGGCCACCGTCCCGAAGACCAGACCGGCGGTGAGCAGCGTCGCGCCGAACGCCACGGTCGGGGTGAGGGCGTGCAGGACCGCGCCCGTCAGCAGGAGGATGACGGCCGCCGCGCCCGCGAGGACGGGCACCATGACGGTGAGGACGGCGACGACACCCGCGCCGTCCGGTCCCGGACGGTCGGCGGTCGAGGGGCGGCTGCCGAGGGCCGCGCGGTGCTGCTCGCGGACCTTCACGTAGTGCTCGTACTCGCTCGCCGCCGCGCTGGTGACCAGAGTGGTCGCGTTCAGCGTGAGGGCACGCAGCTGTACGAGGGTGAGGCGGTCGCCCGCTCCGTCGAGATCCGGACGGGTGCGGGCGGTGTTCAGTGCGTCGTCGAGGACCCGCTCGTACTCGGCGCGGTCCTCGGTCAGCAGGTGCGGAGCCACGTTCATGTGCATCCCCCGATGGTCCGTGGCCGCGGATCAGCCGTGGCGAACGGTCGGTCGAGCGGAAACGGAGGAGAGCCTGCTACCAATGGACCCCGATGGTAGGACGGGGGCCCCACGGGCTGACAGGGTGTTTCCGGAATTCGACGTCCCCGGATGCGCAGGGTGACGCGTCAGCCGGTCAGGGGCAGTTGGACGACCAGGAGTTTTCCGGCCATGGTCACTCCGCCGTCCATGGCGATGGCGAGGCCCTCGGCGTAGACGTGCGGTCCGTCGACGACCGGTCTGGTGTCGTCCTCGCCGTCCTCCGCGCCGACCTGGCCGAGGAGGTACGGGATGGGGCTGTGGCCGTGCACGATCCGTCGGCCGCCGTAGGTGGAGAGCAGCTCCCGCACGGCCTGCGGGCCGCCTTCGTCGCGGAAGGCGAAGCGCTTGGTGAACTTGCGGAAGAGGTCCCAGACCTCGTCGGCGTCGTTCCGGTTGAGGAGTTCGTGGACCGTGTCGTTGACGTCCTCGATGGTCTCGCCGTACTCCAGGTACGCGGTGGTGTCGGAGTGCAGCAGGAGGTGGTCGTCCTCCCGCACCACGGCGTCGAGCCGGGACATCCACTGGAGGTGGACGTCCTGGAGGCGGTCCATGTCGTGCTTCTGCCCGCCGTTGAGCAGCCAGGCGGCCTGGAAGGTGGCGGTGCCCGCGCCGGAGTTGACCGGGGTGTCGCCGAACCGCTTGGCGCCGATGAGCAGCAGTTCGTGGTTGCCCATGAGGGCCTTGCAGTAGCCGCCCGCAGCCGCTGCCTGGGCGGACAGGCGCATGACGAGGTCGATGACGCCGATGCCGTCGGGGCCCCGGTCGGTGAAGTCGCCGAGGAACCAGAGGCGGGCGTTCCCGGCGGACCAGTCGCCGTTCTCGTCGATGAGGCCCTGGGCGTGGAGGGCGGAGGTCAGTTCGTCGAGGTAGCCGTGGACGTCACCGACGACGAAGAGCGGGCCGGGTCCCTCGCCGTTCCCGGAGGAGGGTTCGGCCGCGGTGACGGCCTCGGGGGCGACGGAGAGCCGGAGGGTGTCGCCGGGGCCGATGACGGGCAGGTCGCGCTCGGTCGGGGTGTATCCCTCGGGGAGTTCGCCGTCCGGGAAGGCGTTGCCGGGGTGGCCGGTGGCGACGGAGACGATCGCGGAGGCGGCCGGGGCGGGGTACGCGGGCGGGGTGCGGTGGCCGAGGAGCAGGGTCGGCTCGGAGGGCGGGGGGGCGCTGGGCGGGGGTCCCGCGGGGTGCCGGGGCGGCTCGGACGGGTACGGGGGGAGCTGGTGTCCGGCGGCGTGGTCGGCCTGGTCCTGCTGTCCCGGGGCGGCCGGGGCGTGCGGGTGTCCCGGGTGCCACGGCTGCTCGGGCGCGGTGGTGGGCATCGGGGCCGTACGGGGGTCGTGGTCGACCGGGTGCGGGGGGGCCGGGGGGCGCTCGGGCGCCGTGTGGTGCGGCTGCTCGGCTGGCGGGGCCTCGACCGGTGGCGGGACCGGCAGCGGTTCCCCGGAGGTCGGCTCGGAGGCGTGGCCCTGTACGGGCACGCGCGCGTACGGCGGTACTCGGAAGTCACGCAATGTCGCCGTGCGCGCCACGGGCTCCTGCCCGGCCCCCTGAGTCATGGACCCCTCCACCACCGTCGCGATGCCCTGCACATCGCGGACCGGCCTGGTGGGGGTGGCCCGCGATGTCGTGCGCCCATCATAGGAATGAGGGTCGTGCTGTGTGACGCACCAGGGGTGGTGAATCCGGGTCCACTCCGGGTTCACTGGTTGATTCGCCCGATTTGGGAAGGTCTAGTCCAGGGTAGAGGCCGGTGCGTCGGCCGGTTTGGCCGTCCCGGCCCACGGGCAGGGGCGGGACGGCGGTGGGGTGGCGCCCCGTCGGAGGTTCCGGTGCGGGGCGTTCCGTCGGGACTTCTCAGTCCTTCGAGGGCGAGCGCGGCGGGCTGACCGTCGTACGGGGCGAGCGGCGCTGCGAGGAGGTGCGGACGATGAGTTCGGTCGGTATCACCTGCTCGACCGGGCCGTCGGTCTCGATCCCCTCGATGGCGTCGATGAGGAGCTGGACGACGGCGGTGCCGATCCGGCGTGGCTTGAGCGAGAGCGTCGTGATGGGCGGTTCGGTGGTGGCGTAGACGGTCGACTCGCTGCAGCAGACCAGCAGCAGGTCGTCCGGGACGCGGAGTCCGTAGCGGCGCGCGGCTGCGAGGAGGTCGGTTCCGTTGGGGTCGAAGAGTCCGTAGACGGCGTCCGGCCGGTCCGGGCGGGCGAGCAGCCGGTCGGCCGCGACGGCGCCCGCGCACGGGTCGTGCGCCGGATAGGCCTCGTAGACGGGGTCCTGGCCCACCCGTTCGCACCAGTTCAGGTACGCGGTGGTGGACAGGCGGGTGTACGTGTCGGTGGTGGTTCCGGTGAGAAGGCCGATGCGGCGGGCGCCGGCGTCGGCGAGGTGGTCGAGCAGGTCGAGGACGGCGGCTTCGTGGTCGTTGTCGACCCAGGCGGTGACCGGAAGGGTGCCGGCGGGACGTCCGTCGGAGACGACGGGCAGGCCCTGGCGGACCAGTTCGGTGACGACCGGGTCGTGGTCGGAGGGGTCGATGACGACGGTGCCGTCGAGGGCGACGTTCGACCAGACGTCATGGCGGGAGGTGGCGGGGAGGATGACCAGGGCGTAGCCCCGGGCGAGTGCGGCCGATGTGGCGGCTCTGGCCATCTCCGCGAAATACGCGAATTCGGTGAAGGTGAAAGGTTCATCCCCGTACGTGGTCACGGTCAGGCCGATGAGTCCCGACTTGCCGGTGCGGAGCGTGCGGGCCGCCGCGGAGGGGCGGTACCCCAGCCGGTCGGCGACCTCGCGGACGTGGCGCCGGGTGGCGTCGGGGAGTCGGCCCTTGCCGTTGAGCGCGTCGGAGACAGTCGTGATGGAGACCCCGGCGGCGGCGGCCACGTCCCGGATGCCTGCTCGGCCCTGCCGGCTTCCCCGGGTCTGTGCCCGGCTCACCTGGTGCTTCCCTGCTGCTGTCATGGCGAGCCGATAGTAGGGCGACAAAGGGGGGTTCGGCCGGTCGCATATGCAGGCGTTGACAGGCACGTTTCTGCATGATCGAAAAGCATCAAGGCCCAATAAATCAAAGGCAGTTAGAGTGATTGTCGTGGGTTCCATCGGAATTGGACCACGTCGACCTGGCGAGAGGGCGAGGTCTCGAAGAGGTCTCAACTCACCTCTACGGGGGATGCGCGCTACGGCGCTCGCCACCGGCGCGCGCTACCCATGCGTGCGCCCCCTGGTCTGTCGGGCAGGAAGGGGTGGCGCGTCCGGGGCGTTTCCCTCCCGTTGTCCACAGGTCGTTCGCGGCGGGTTGTCCACAGGCCATTCGCAGCGGGGGCGAATCCTCTTAAGGTGAGGAGCATTGGCGGTACGTACGGTCGAGGAGGCCACACTGTGAGCGAGACCAGCGGGACGAGCACCGGCAGCCCGAAGCTGCGCGCCGAGCTGGACGGCGTGCCCACCTACAAGCCGGGCAGGCCCGCGGCGGCGGGCGGCCCCGTGGCCTTCAAGCTGTCCTCCAACGAGAACCCGTACCCGCCGCTGCCCGGTGTCCTGGAGAGCACGCTGGCCGCCGCCGCGAACTTCAACCGGTACCCGGACATGGCCTGCGCGGGCCTCACCGAGGAACTGGCCGACCGCTTCGGCGTCCCCGTCTCGCACCTGGCCACCGGCACCGGCTCGGTCGGCGTCGCCCAGTCGCTGCTTCAGGCGACCTCGGGCCCCGGCGACGAGGTGATCTACGCCTGGCGCTCCTTCGAGGCGTACCCGATCATCACGCAGATCAGCGGGGCGACCTCGGTGCAGGTGCCGCTGACCGAGGGCGAGGTGCACGACCTCGACGCGATGGCCGGGGCGATCACCGACCGGACCCGGCTGATCTTCGTCTGCAACCCCAACAACCCCACGGGCACCGCTGTGCGCCGGGCCGAGCTGGAACGCTTCCTCGACCGGGTCCCCTCCGACGTCCTGGTCGTGATCGACGAGGCCTACCGCGAGTTCGTCCGCGACGCCGGGATCCCGGACGGCATCGAGCTGTACCGCGACCGGCCGAACGTCGCCGTGCTGCGCACCTTCTCGAAGGCGTACGGCCTGGCGGGGCTGCGGGTCGGTTTCGCGGTCGCCCACGAGCCGGTCGCGGCGGCGCTGCGCAAGACGGCGGTGCCGTTCGGGGTGAGCCAGCTGGCGCAGGACGCGGCGGTGGCGTCGCTGCGCGCCGAGGACGAGCTGCTCGGGCGGGTCGGCTCCCTGGTGGCGGAGCGCGAGCGGGTCCACGCGGGGCTCGTGGCCCAGGGCTGGACGGTGCCGGACACGCAGGCCAACTTCGTCTGGCTGCGGCTCGGCGAGCGGACGGCGGACTTCGCGGCGGAGTGCGAGCGGCACGGTGTGATGGTGCGGCCGTTCGCGGGCGAGGGCGTGCGCGTCACGATCGGTGAGACCGAGGCGAACGACCTGTTCCTGAAGGCGGCGGAGGGCTTCCGCCGGGAGGGCTGACCGGCTGCCGGTGAGCTGCGGGGCCGGTCGCCGGTGGGTCCGGTGACCGGCCCCGTACGTGTTCCACCCGGATCGGGTCGCCTTCGCGGACGGGGGTCTGGGTCCGGTGGCCGGGCCTGGGCGCCGGGACCTGGGGGCCGGGACCTGGGGGCCGGGGTCGCCGTCGGAGGAGACCTTCTCGCCCTGGACGTGGGTGACGGAGGAGAGCGGGAGGCTTCTCACGGGTGCCGTGCTCGTGGGGGTCTCCGTCAGGGTCGCCGTGGTGTGTCCGGCGGGCCGGACGGCGCGTGTCCGACGACGCGTGTCCGAGGGTCGGGCCCGGGATCCGGCAGGCGGTGAAGTCGCCGGGAAGTCGTCGACGGGGGGCGGACCGATCGGCCGGCCAGGGTGGTCTCCAGGAGGGGACCCCCGGTCGAAGATACGGATTTCGTATGGTCCATAATGCTTGTGAATGTGAACGCGTTCACAAGCGTGTCCTGGTTCATCCCGTAATTCATGGGATTAGCAGGGCAAACTGCCGGTGTGACCACGGCGATGTAAGGAGAAAACGACGTGGACCTCGCTCTTGCGCCAGAGACCCTGGCGCGTTGGCAGTTCGGCATCACCACCGTCTACCACTTCCTCTTCGTCCCCCTGACGATCTCCCTCGCCGCGCTCACCGCCGGACTCCAGACCGCCTGGGTGCGGACGGAGAAGGAGAAGTACCTCCGGGCGACGAAGTTCTGGGGCAAGCTCTTCCTGATCAACATCGCCATGGGTGTCGTCACCGGCATCGTCCAGGAGTTCCAGTTCGGCATGAACTGGTCCGACTACTCCCGGTTCGTCGGTGACATCTTCGGGGCGCCGCTCGCCTTCGAGGCCCTCATCGCCTTCTTCTTCGAGTCGACCTTCATCGGTCTGTGGATCTTCGGCTGGGACAAGCTGCCGAAGCGCATCCACCTCGCCTGCATCTGGATGGTGTCGATCGGCACCGTCCTCTCCGCGTACTTCATCCTCGCGGCCAACTCCTGGATGCAGCACCCCGTCGGCTACCGCATCAACGAGGAGCGCGGCCGGGCGGAGCTCACCGACTTCTGGCGCGTGCTCACCCAGGACACCGCCCTCACCCAGTTCTTCCACACCATGACGGCCGCCTTCCTGGTCGGCGGCGCGTTCATGGTCGGCATCTCCGCCTACCACCTGGCCCGCAAGAAGCACATCCCGGTGATGCGGACCTCGCTCCGGGTCGGCCTGGTCACCCTGATCATCGCCGGTCTCGGCACCGCCATCAGCGGTGACCTGCTCGGCAAGGTCATGTTCAAGCAGCAGCCGATGAAGATGGCCGCCGCCGAGGCCCTCTGGGACGGCGAGGCCCCGGCCCCCTTCTCGATCTTCGCCTACGGCGATGTCGACGAGGGGCACAACAAGGTCGCCATCGAGATCCCCGGCCTGCTGTCCTTCCTCGCCAACGGTGACTTCGACTCCTTCGTCCCCGGCATCAACGACGTCAACAAGTCCGAGCAGGAGAAGTTCGGGCCCGGCGACTACCGGCCCAACATCCCCGTCGCCTACTGGGGCTTCCGCTGGATGATCGGCTTCGGCATGGCCTCGCTGACCATCGGTCTGATCGGGCTCTGGCTGACCCGAAGGAAGTTCCTGCTGGCACCCGGCCTGAGGACCGGTGAGGACGAAGTGCCGAACCTGGTCCTGTTCCGGCGGAAGGCGCTCAGCCCCCGGCTGGGCAAGTGGTACTGGATCATCGCCCTCTGGACCATGGCGTTCCCGCTCATCGCCAACTCCTGGGGCTGGATCTTCACCGAGATGGGCCGTCAGCCCTGGGTCGTCTACGGCGTGCTCCGCACCAAGGACGCGGTCTCCCCCGGCGTCTCCCAGGGCGAGGTCCTCACCTCGATGATCATCTTCACGACGCTCTACGCGATCCTCGCCGTGATCGAGGTCAAGCTGCTCGTGAAGTACGTCAAGGCGGGCCCGCCGGAGCTCACCGAGGACGACCTCAACCCGCCCACCAAGATCGGCGGGGACTCTCGTGACCCCGACCGCCCCATGGCCTTCTCGTACTGAGGCTCAGGAGATCGAGGCATGGAACTCCACGACGTCTGGTTCGTACTCATCGCCGTCCTCTGGATCGGCTACTTCTTCCTCGAAGGCTTCGACTTCGGGGTCGGCATCCTGACCAAGCTGCTCGCCCGTGGCAGGACCGAGAAGCGGGTCCTCATCAACACCATCGGACCCGTCTGGGACGGCAACGAGGTGTGGCTGCTCACCGCCGGAGGCGCGACCTTCGCCGCGTTCCCCGAGTGGTACGCGACGCTCTTCTCCGGGTTCTATCTGCCGCTGCTGATCATCCTGGTCTGTCTGATCATCCGGGGCGTCGCCTTCGAGTACCGGGCGAAGCGGCCCGAGGAGAACTGGCAGCGCAACTGGGAACAGGCCATCTTCTGGACCTCGCTGATCCCCGCGTTCCTCTGGGGCGTGGCCTTCGGCAACATCGTCCGGGGCGTGAAGATCGACGCGGAGATGGAGTACGTCGGCACCTTCTGGGACCTGCTCAACCCCTACGCGATCCTCGGCGGTCTGGTCACGCTCACCCTCTTCACCTTCCACGGGGCGGTCTTCGTCTCGCTCAAGACGGTCGGTGACATCCGGACCCGGGCGCGGGCGCTCGCGCTCAAGCTCGGGCTCGGTGCGGCGGTGCTCGCGCTCGGCTTCCTGATCTGGACCCAGGCCGACACGGGGGACAGTTGGAGCCTCGCGGCGATGCTGATCGCCGTGGTGGCCCTGGTCGGAGCGATCGTCGCGATCAAGGCGGGGCGCGAGGGCTGGTCGTTCGCGCTCTCGGGCGTCACCATTGCCGCCGCCGTGGCGATGCTCTTCCTGGCTCTCTTCCCGGACGTCATGCCTTCCTCGCTGAACCCCGAGTGGAGCCTCACCGTGACGAACGCGTCGTCGAGCCCGTACACGCTCAAGATCATGACCTGGTGCGCGGGGATCGCGACCCCGCTGGTGCTGCTCTACCAGAGCTGGACCTACTGGGTGTTCCGCAAGCGGATCGGCACCCAGCACATCGCCGACGCCCACTAGCCGGTCCTCTCCAGGGAGCAATGTTTCACGTGAAACCGATCGATCCGCGTCTGCTCCGGTACGCCAGGGCCACCCGTGTCTTCCTGCTCGCGGTGGTCGTGCTCGGTCTCGTCGGAGCGGCGCTGGTCATCGCCCAGGCGATGCTCATCGCCGAGATCGTGGTGGGGTCCTTCCAACAGGACCGGTCGGTCTCCGCCCTGACCACGCCCCTGCTGCTGCTCGCCGGAGTGGCGCTGGCACGGGGGCTGGTCTCCTGGCTGACCGAACTCGCCGCCCACCGGGCGAGCGCGGCGGTCAAGTCCGAACTGCGCGGCCGTCTGCTCGACCGGGCAGCCGCCCTCGGACCCGGCTGGCTGAGCGGGCAGCGGACGGGCTCGCTGATCGCCCTCGCCACCCGGGGCGTGGACGCCCTGGACGACTACTTCGCCCGCTACCTCCCTCAGTTGGGTCTCGCGGTGGTCGTTCCGATGGCCGTCCTGGCCCGGGTCGTCACTGAGGACTGGGTCTCGGCGGCGATCATCGTCGGCACCCTGCCGCTCATCCCCCTCTTCATGGTCCTGATCGGCTGGTACACCCAGGCCCGCATGGACCGTCAGTGGAAGCTGCTCTCCCGGCTCTCCGGCCACTTCCTGGACGTCGTCGCCGGACTTCCCACCCTCAAGATCTTCGGCCGGGCGAAGGCCCAGGCCGAGTCGATCCGCGCGATCACCTCGGAGTACCGCCGGGCGACGATGCGCACCCTGCGGATCGCCTTCCTCTCCTCCTTCGCGCTGGAACTCCTCGCGACCCTGTCGGTCGCGCTCGTCGCCGTGACCATCGGTATGCGGCTCGTCCACGGCGACCTCGATCTGTACACCGGACTCGTCATCCTCGTGCTCGCCCCGGAGGCGTACCTCCCGCTGCGTCAGGTCGGGGCCCAGTTCCACGCGGCGGCGGAGGGCCTCGCGGCGGCGGAGGAGATCTTCGAGGTCCTGGAGCACCCGGTACGGGCGGGCGGCTCGGGCGCGGTCCCGGACTCGGTGCGCCTGGAGCTGGACGGCGTGACCGTACGCCATCCCGGACGCGCCGAGCCCTCGCTCGACGTGACGACGCTGACCGTCGAACCCGGTGAGACGGTGGCCCTGGTGGGTCCGAGCGGGACCGGGAAGTCGACGCTGCTCGATGTCGTGCTCGGGTTCGCCGTGCCGGAGCCGGGCGGTTCCGTCCGCGTCGGCGGCGAGGACCTCGCCACGCTCGACCTGGAGGCCTGGCGGTCGCGGATCGCCTGGGTTCCGCAGCGCCCGTACCTCTTCGCGGGCACGGTCGCCGAGAACGTACGGCTGGCCCGACCGGACGCTTCCGAGGAGGAGGTGCTGCGGGCGCTGCGGGACGCCGGGGCGGACGGGTTCGTCGCGGGACTCCCGCAGGGGAGCGAGACGCCGCTCGGCGAGGACGGCGCCGGGCTGTCGGCGGGGCAGCGACAGCGTCTCGCGCTCGCCCGCGCGTTCCTCGCGGACCGGCCCCTGCTGCTGCTCGATGAGCCGACGGCCGCGCTGGACGGCGAGACGGAGGCGGGTGTGGTCGAGGCGGTCCGCCGCCTCGCCGCCGACCGGACGGTGCTCCTCGTCGTCCACCGCCCGGCACTACTCGCGGTGGCCGACCGGGTGGTACGGATCGCCCCGGCGGAGCCCGTTCCGGCGCAGCCCGTTCCGGCGGGGGCCCGGGTGGGAGCGGCTCTCGAAGGTGCCGGGGTCGGCGGTACCGGCCTGACTGGTGCCGGTGCCGGTGCCGGTGTTGATGTCGATGCTCGGGCCGGTGTCTTCGGCGGGTTCGGGTTCGAGTTCGAGCCCGGGTCTGGGGCCGAGATCGGATCTCAGGCCGGATCTCAGGCCGGGTCTCAGGCCGGGTCCGTCCCCCGGGCCGCCGGTGGGTCCGTGCTCGGGCGGGTGCGGGGCATGGCCGGGGAGCTCAGGGGGCGGATGGCGCTCGCCCTGTTGCTCGGCAGCCTCGCCCTCGGCTCCGCCGTCGGGCTCATGGCCGTGTCCGGCTGGCTCATCTCCCGTGCTTCCGAACAGCCGCCCGTGCTCTATCTGATGATGGCCGTCACCGCCACCCGTGCCTTCGGCATCGGGCGGGCCTTCTTCCGGTACACCGAGCGGCTCGTCTCGCACGACGCCGTACTGCGGATGCTCGCCGAACTGCGGGTCTCCGTCTACCGGCGCCTGGAGCGGATCGCCCCGGCCGGGCTGGCCCGCACCCGCAGGGGCGATCTGCTCGCCCGGCTCGTCCAGGACGTCGACGCGCTCCAGGACTACTGGCTGCGCTGGCTGCTCCCGGCGGGCGCCGCGCTCCTCGTGGGCCTCGGCTCCGTCGGCTTCACCGCCTGGCTGCTCCCCGAGGCAGGTGCGGTCCTCGCCGTCGGACTGCTGGTCGCGGGCATCCTCGTGCCCCTGGCGAGCGGCACCCTGGCCCGCCGTGCCGAACGCCGGCTCGCCCCCGCGCGCGGCGCCCTCGCGACCGCCGTGGCCGATCTGCTCAGGGGCTGCGCCGAGCTGACCGTGGCCGGTGCGCTGCGCGGCCGGATCGAGCGGGCCAGGAGCGCCGACCGGACCCTGACCGGTATCGCCTCCCGGCAGGCCGCCGCCGCAGCCCTCGGCGCCGGTCTCTCCGCCCTGGTCTGCGGTCTGACAGTGGTGGCCGCCGCGGTCGTCGGCGTCCAGGCGGTGGCGGACGGGCGGCTCGGCGGGGTGTCCCTCGCCGTGGTCGTCCTGACACCGCTCGCCGCCTTCGAGGCGGTCAACGGACTGCCCCTCGCCGTCCAGTACCGGCAGCGCGTCAAGCACAGCTCCGAGCGGGTCTTCGACATGCTGGACGCGCCCGTGCCCGTACGGGAGCCGGTCCGGCCCGAGACGCCCCCGGAGAGCCCCTTCCCGCTGGAGCTCGACGGGCTCTCCGCCCGGCACGCCGGGCAGGAGCGGGCCGCGCTCGCCGATTTCCGGCTGACCCTGGACGCCGGGCGCCGGGTCGCCGTGGTCGGCGCCTCCGGTTCCGGCAAGACCACGCTCGCCCAGGTGCTGCTGCGCTTCCTGGACGTGGAGCACGGCGCGTACCGGATCGGCGGGGTGCCCGCGGGCGCGCTCGACGGCGACCAGGTACGGCGGTTCGTCGGCCTCTGCGCCCAGGACGCGCACCTCTTCGACAGTTCCGTCCGCGAGAACCTGCGCCTCGCCCGTACCGACGCCGACGACGCCGAACTGCGCGAGGCACTGCGCGGGGCCCGGCTGCTCGACTGGGCGGACGGTCTGCCGGACGGTCTCGACACCCTCGTGGGTGAACACGGCTCCCGGCTCTCCGGCGGGCAGCGGCAGCGGCTCGCGCTGGCCCGCGCGCTCCTCGCGGACTTCCCCGTCCTCGTCCTCGACGAGCCCGCCGAGCACCTGGACCTGCCCACCGCCGACGCGCTCACCGACGATCTGCTGCGGGCCACCGAGGGCCGTACGACCGTCCTCATCACCCACCGGCTGCACGGGCTCGACGCGGTCGACGAGGTCATCGTCCTGGACGAGGGCCGGACCGTGCAGCACGGCCCGTACGCGGAGCTGGCATCGGTGGACGGCCCGTTGCGCCGGATGCTGGAGCAGGAACGCGCGACCGATCTGCTCGTCGTCGGCGCGGAGGACGCGGAGACCAAGGAGATCACGGAGACCACGGAGGACGCGGGGATCGCGGAAGCCACGGCTGTCCCGGCCTGAGGCCCGGCGGCTGTACCCGGCCCCGGTACGCACCCGGGGCCGGGCCCTGGGTACGGGGCCGTGGCGAGTGATCCGCGTCGTCTTCGTCATCAGCGGCGGCCGTTCCCCCAGCCCCCATCCGGTCCGGGGCCGACGTTCGACTTTTCTCGTCAAATGGGACTTACTAGGCTCAACCCCATGACCGCCGCAGCGTCCGACGCCCCGGACCCCCTGGAAGACGACCCGGACACCTCGGAAGCAGTCCAGGACCCCCTGGAGGCAGCCACCCGGGCCACCCGCAGCCTCCAGGGGCTGTCCACCGAGCTGACCGCACGCGTGCCACAGCTCCTGGAGGCCATGCGGTCGGTCGGCACCGGGCTCGAACTCCACACGACGCTCGACCGCATCTGCGAGACCGCCGCCGAACTCGCCGACGCCCGCTACGCGGCGATCGGAGTCGTCGACGACGAGGGCAAGGGCCTCTCCGACTTCGTCACCTTCGGCGTCGACGAGGACGTGGCCCGCCGCATCGGGCACCGGCCGGACGGGCACGCGGGGCTGCTCGGCGCGCTGATCCGGGACCCCCGGACGATCCGCCTCGCCGATCTGTCCACCGACCCCCGCTCGGCGGGCTTCCCGCCGGGCCACCCTCCGATGCGGACCTTCCTCGGCGTCCCGATCCGCGTCCAGGGCGAGATCTTCGGCAATCTGTACCTGGCCGAGAAGCACGGCGGCGGCGAGTTCAACGACTACGACGTCCACATGGTCAGGGTGCTCGCCACCGAGGCGGGCATCGCCATCGGCAACGCCCGGCTGTACGAGGCGGCCCGGCAGCGCGAGCGGTGGATCGACGGCTCGGTCGCCGTCACCACCGCGCTGCTCTCCGGCGGTGACGCCGACGACGCCCTCTCCGTCGTCGCCGAGCAGGCCAGGCGCCTCGCGGACGCGGACGCGGGGATCGTGCTGCTGCCCGCCGAGGACGGCGGGCTGGAGATCGTCGCCGTCTCCTCGCCGAGGTCCACCAGATCGCTGGGCGTGGTGATCCCGCCGGAGAGCGCGGTGGCCCGGCTGCTGCTGGACGGCGAGCCCGTCTTCGTGGCGGACGCGTCGACGGACCCGCGCATGATCACCCGGCTGAACTCCTCGTACGGGCCGAGCATGATGCTGCCGCTGCAGAGCGGCGGGCGGGTGCTGGGCGCGCTCGCCACCCCCCGGGTGCGCGGCGCGCGCCAGTTCACCGAGGCCGAACGGACGCTCGCGACCCAGTTCGCCTCGCAGGCGGCACTGGCCCTGATGATGGCGGACGCCCAGCGGGACCGGGAGCGCCTCGCCGTGTACGAGGACCGCGACCGGATCGCCCGTGACCTGCACGATCTCGTCATCCAACGGCTCTTCGCGACCGGCATGATGCTGGAGAGCGCACAGCGCAGGTCGATCGTCCCGGCCGTGCGCGAGGGTGTCGGCAAGGCCGTGGACGAGCTGGACGTGACCATCCAGGAGATCCGTACGGCGATCTTCGCGCTCCAGCAGGGGCCCGCCGAGGCCCCGTCGGGGCTGCGCACCCGGGTGCTGCGGGAGATCAACATGGCGGCGGTGCCGCTCGGCTTCAAGCCCGCCCACCGTTTCCTGGGCGCGATCGACGCGACGGTCGGCGAGCTCACCGGCAAGAACCTGATCGCGGCGCTGCGCGAGGCGCTCTCCAACGCCTTCCGGCACGCGCGGGCGAGCAGGATCGAGGTGGTCGTCGACGCCGGTGTCACCCTGCCCGACGGTTCCTCGGGAGTACGGCTCTCGGTCGCGGACGACGGGATCGGCCTCCCCGAGGGAGGCCGGCGCAGCGGTCTGCGCAATCTGGCGCGCCGGGCCGAGTCGCTCGGCGGCGCGAGCTGGTGCGGGCCGGGCCTCGGCGAGGACGGCGGCGGCACGACGGTGGTGTGGGAGGCCCCGCTGTAGGGGCCTCGACGGCACCGGTTCAGCGGGCGGCGGCGACCTCGGCCACCAGTTGCTCGATGACGGCGGCCACCCCGTCCTCGTCGTTGGCGGAGGTGCGGTCGGTGGCGGCGGCGATCACGTCGGGGTGGGCGTTGCCCATCGCGTACGAGCGGCCCGCCCAGCTCAGCATCTCGATGTCGTTGGGCATGTCGCCGAACGCGACGACCTCCTCGGCGGTGATCCCGCGCTCGGCGCAGCACCGGGCCAGGGTGGAGGCCTTGGAGACACCGGGACCGCTGATCTCGATGAGGGCGGTGGGGCTGGACCGGGTGAACGCGGCCAGGTGTCCGGCGGCCTTCCGCGCCACCGCGAGGAACTCGTCGGGATCGAGTTCGGGATGCTTCGCGAGCAGCTTCAGTACGGGGGCGGCGGCGCCCGGCGCCTCTTCGAAGAGGAGGTTCTCGGCGGTGGCGATGGTCGCGCCGGGGTCGAGGAAGAACGGCGGGTACAGCGGCTCGTAGTGGATGCCGGTGGTCTGCTCGACCGCGAAGGAGATGCCGGGTGCGGCCTCCCGCAGGGCCCGTACGACATCGAGGGCGACCGGCCGCTCCAGCGGGCGCACCTTCAGGAAGGTGCCTCCCGCGCGGAGGTCGACGACGGCGGCGCCGTTCGCGCAGATCGCCAGGCCGTGGCCGTGTACGTGCTCGCTCACGACGTCCATCCAGCGGGCCGGGCGGCCGGTGACGAAGAAGACCTCGATGCCCGCCCGCTCGGCGGCGGCGAGGGCGGCGACCGTGCGCGCGGAGACGGTCTTGTCGTCACGCAGCAGTGTGCCGTCGAGGTCGGTGGCGATCAGCCGGGGCGCCGGGGCGGAGGTGCGCGGGGCACGGGGAGAGGTCACCGCCCCATTCTTCCGCACCGGGCGCACGGGCGTGCGGGGAGCCGCACATATGAGTGGATCCCGTTGTCCGGTTTCAGCCGGTCGGATGGCAGTCGTCGGATGCTGGTCGTCGGATGTCGGACGGCAGTCGTCGGATGCCGGTCCCTGGGCCCCGGCCCCCGGCCCCCAGCCCCCGGTTCTCGGGCGCCGGGCGGCTGGTTCAGTACGCGGCCTCCACCACGGTCCGATGGGTGCGGGGGTCTTCGACGAGGCCGAGCAGGCAGTGCGCGAGATCGGCGCGGGAGAGGGACTTCGGGCGCTCCAGGTGTCCGCCGACGACGGTCCGGTAGCGGCCGGTCGCCGGTCCGTCGGTGAGCATCGGGGGCCGTACCACGGTCCAGAGCGTCTCCTCCGCGACCGCCGAGGACAGGAGGCCCTCCATCCGGGCCATGTCGGCGTAACCGTGCCGGTAGAGCCGCTGGATCACATGCCGGGTGACGAGCCGCTGCGGCAGCGGGAGGTCGGGGGTGACTTCGAGTCCGGCCGAGGAGAGGCAGAGCAGCCGCCGCACCCCCGACGCGCGCATGGCCTCGACGAGGTGCCGGGTGCCCTGCGAGTAGACGGTCGTCGGGTGCCTGCGGTCGGTGCTGCCGAGGCAGGACACGACGGCGTCGTGCCCGGCCACGGCCTCCCGCCAGCCCTCGGGGGCCAGCGCGTCCCCGCGCAGGACCGTCAGCCGGGCCTCGGGACTTCCGTACCCGGCCGACGGTCCGGCACCGGGGCCTCCGGCCGGGGGACCGCCCTCCGGGTCGCCCGTCCGTACCCGGGCGGGGTCGCGGGCGACGGCGGTGACCCGGTGTCCGGCGGCGAGTGCCTGGGAGAGCAGGTGCGCCCCGGTCCCGCCGGTGACGCCGAAGAGCAGCAGCCTCATGGCGCCACCGGTCGGGAAGGGCCCGCTTCCACGGAGGCGCCGGGCGCGATCCGGGCCGTGGTGGCGCCGGGCGGGGTGCGTTCCGCGAGCGTGTCGACCAGGGCGACGGCGACGGCCCGCTGGCCCTCCGGCGTGAGGTGGATCCCGTCGTCGAGGTGCAGACCGGCCGTCACCCGCCGGGTGTCGACCGTGGGTTCGGGACGGCCGAGGAGGAAGTCGGCGATGCCGTCGATGTCCTGGGCGGCCCAGCCGATCCCCGCGCGGAGGAAGTGCGGGTAGGAGTCGGCGCGTTCCTGGTCCACCCCGCTCGGGGTGAGCCAGACCCAGCGGTCGGCCGCGTCCGGGGCGGCGAGCGCGCGCAGGGCGTGCAGATTGCGCTCGGTCTCCGCCGCGCTGACCAGCCGGGTGCCGGGTGCTCCCGGGGAGCTGCCGAGGCGTTGGGTGTCGTTCGCGCCGATCATGCACAGGACCCAGTCGGGGCGGAAGCGGGACAGCTGGGGCAGTTGGGCGAGGGCCTGGGTGGTGGTCTGTCCGGAGACCGCGAGGTTCACGAGCCGTACGTCCTGCGGGAGGAGGTGGCGCAGGACCTCGCACCAGGACAGCCGGTCGGCGGTGGTGCTCTCGCCGAGTGCCACGACCAGCTGGCCGGGCCGGAAGGGCAGTCGGCCGACCCGGTCGGCGAAGCCGGGGTCCTTGAGGAGTCCGGCGGCCGTCTCCCGTACCTGGTCGTCGTAGGCGCGCAGTCGGGCGCGGTAGGCGTCGCCGTCCAGGCCGAAGAGCCCGGCGATCCGGTCGTCGGAGAGTTCGCCGAGGTAGCGCAGGGTCTTCTCCGGCTGCTGGAAACGCAGGAGCTTGGCGGTCGGTGACGGTTCCCCGGTCCGGTCCTTCGGCCGGGCCGGGACGGCGGGGTCGGCCGCGCTGCTCGGCTCAGCGGGGTCGGCCGGGCTGCTCGGCCCGGCCCGGCCGGTGTCGTTCTCGGGCTCGGGCAGGGACTCGGACATGGGCTCGTTTTCGTTCTCGGGCACGGGCTCAGGCCTCCTCATGGCTGTGGCTGGTGGAGTCGGCGGTGTTCGTGGTGACGCTGGTACGGGCGGAGCCGCCGGTGCCTCCCCTGCGGGCTGCGGCACGGGCCTGGGAGCGGTGGCGCGGCAGCAGGAACCCGGCGGCGATCAGCCAGCCGAGGCAGGTGAACCGGGCCAGCGGCAGCAGGAGCGCGGCGCCGTCGAGGAGCAGGGTGAGGGCGGACAGTTCGGCGACGGCCGCGAGGACCAGGCCGGTCAGCGCCAGGGTGCGCGGGAGCAGTCCGGCGAGGAGTCCGGGCACGGCGATCCCGGCCACGAGCAGGCCGAGCGCGACCACGTGCCCGGGGCCTCCGGTGGCGAAGGCCAGGTACTGCAGGGCGCGGACGAGCTGCGGCAGTTCGAGGACCTCCGTACGGGACAGGGTCCAGCTGATCAGGCCGCAGCAGGCCAGGAACCCGGAGGCGAGCAGGCCGCCGGCCAGGGCGATGGTCGCGCCGGGGGCGCGGACACCGAGCCGGTGCAGCCGGGCCGAGACGGTGGCGGCGTAGATGGCCAGCGGCACCGAGGCGCCGAACTGGAGGGCGCCGGAGACCTGGACGGCGTCGGGGTGGGCGCGGAACCAGGCCACGATCTCGGCGGTGTCGCCGAAGGGGGAGGGGAACGGCTCGCCGCCCGCGAGCACGGTGCTGAGGACGAGTCCCACCAGGAAGAGCGCGGTGAACACCACGGCGAGCACGCCCGGCGGCGGTCCTCCCTGGGCGTCCCTGCGCTCGTGGTGGGCCTCGGTCGGCCGGGATGCGCTCCAGCTCTCTGTGGACACGGCACTATCCGTTCTCTTGATTGAATGGTTCACAGTGGAGAATCATTCTTTTCGCGTACGATAACCCCGTGAGCAGCGACCGGCAAGCAGCGGAAGATCCCGGGACAACGCCTCCGCCCCCACGCGGAGGGGCGTTTCTGCTGGCCCAGCTCGGGGCGCACGCGGCGGGCCGTTTCGGCGAGCGCGTCGGCGAACTCGGCCTCGCGCCGCCGGACGTCGGCCTGCTGCGGATGATCGCCACGGAGCCCGGCAGGAGTCAGCGCTCCCTCGCGGCGGACCTCGGCGTCGTGCCGAGCCGGGTCGTCGCGCTCATCGACAATCTGGAGCGCAGGGGGTTCGTGGAGCGCCGCCGTAGCGTCGAGGACCGTCGCCACCACGAGCTGTACGTGTCCGAGGGCGGCCGACGGGCCCTTGAGGGCGTACGGGAGGTGGCCGCCGCGCACGAGGACGACCTCTTCGCGGCGCTGGACGCGGAGGACCGGGCCCGGCTGACCGATCTGCTCGGCCGGGTCGCGGAGCAGCAGGGGCTCACGCCCGGGGTGCACCCCGGCTACCGGGGTCTGCCGAAGCGGCCGGGGCGCGGCTGAGCGGCGCGGGGCCCTGAACTGCGGAATCCCGGACCGTGGGCACCCGGCGCCGTGGGACGTGCGACGGTCTGTCCCTACGTGGCCGTAAACATCCGTTCGTTTTCGCCGTGACGGGGAAGACCTCTGGGAAGGGCAGGCGTCTCAGGGGGGCGGGGGTATGGACTCGGGATGGTTGAGCGACATGTGCGACTCCTGCGGCGCCCCGTACGGGATGTGGGTCGGGAGCCTCGGCATGGTGCTCTGCCCGGAGTGCGAGGGGTCGGGCGCGGGTCATCCCGCCCGTGAACCGGTGCTGGTCGGCGATGTCCTGGCGAGTCTGGTCGACGTCGTGGGCCACGGAAGGCCGCTGTCCTCACCGGGCCCGTCCGGTCCCGGCACCGCGTGCGTCGCTTCGCCCGACGCGCCGGGCGCCGGGTGACGTACGGGGACCGCCGGTCCGGCTGACATCGGGAGGGCCCGCCGGTCGGGCTGACGTATGCAGGGACCGCCGGGCGGTCGTGACATGCGGTACGAGCCGCCGGGCGGTCCGGTTCCGTGCGTTGTGGATCAGCCCAGTTGGGCGAGGGCCTCGGTGGCGATCCGCTCGAACACCGCCTGGTCGGTGGCGAAGTCGGAGTCGGGGATCGGCCAGTGGATCACGATCTCGGTGAAGCCGATCTCACGGTGCCGACCGGCGAAGTCGACGAAGGCGTCGACGGACTCCAGCGGCCGGTTGCGGTCCGGGGTGAACCCGGTCAGCAGCACCTTGTCGAGCGCGGCCACCTCGCGTCCGGTCTCGGCGCAGGCCTTGCCGAGCTTCTCGATCTGGCCGCGCAGGGCCGCCACCGACTCTTCCGGGGTGCCTTCCTCGAAGATCTTCGGGTCGCCGGTCGTCACCCATGCCTGCCCGTACCGCGCTGCCAGCTTCAGCCCGCGCGGCCCGGTCGCCGCGACCGCGAACGGCAGGCGCGGGCGCTGGACGCAGCCGGGGATGCTCCGGGCCTCGTCGGCGGAGTAGAACGTGCCGCGCTCGGTGACCGACTCCTCGGTGAGCAGCCGGTCGAGCAGTGCCACGAACTCGGCGAAGCGGTCGGCCCGTTCTTTCGGCGTCCACGGCTCCTGGCCCAGCGCGGTCGCGTCGAAGCCGTTGCCGCCCGCGCCGATGCCGAGCGTGACCCGGCCGTCGGAGATGTCGTCGAGCGACATCAGTTCCTTGGCGAGGGTCACCGGGTGCCGGAAGTTCGGCGAGGTCACGAGCGTGCCGAGCCGGATCCGCTCGGTGGCCGTCGCCGCCGCGGTGAGCGTGGGCAGGGCGCCGAACCACGGGCCGTCCCGGAAGGTCCGCCAGGAGAGGTGGTCGTAGGTGTACGCGGCATGGAATCCGAGGTCCTCGGCCCGCCGCCAGGTCTTCTGGCCCTCGCTCCACCGGTGGATGGGGAGGATCACCGTACTCAAGCGCATGGCGTCACCCTACGCGCGCCGCCCCTCCTCGGCACGGGCCTTCCCTCCGGCGCTGGTCGGGGACCCGAGGCGGTCCGGGCGCGGTCCGGGCGCGGTCCGGACGTGGCCGGGCGTCGGATGGGGGACAGACGAGGGACGGATGAGGGACGGACGCGCGATGGATGTCGCTCGGGAAGCGATTCGGTCGTGCGCCGGTCAGCGGGTCCGGGTCAGCGGGTCCGGCCGCTCATCCACGGGGTCAGCGCGACACCGGGGACGAGTTCCTTGTACGTCTCGTCGCCGGGCAGCGGGACGACCAGCCACCAGCCGGGCGGGAAGAGACGGCCCTTCACATGCGCGAGGCCGCCGTGGACGGAGCGGACGAAGGCGG
Source organism: Streptomyces sp. NPDC059247 (assembly GCF_042754005.1). Classification (NCBI taxonomy): domain Bacteria; kingdom Bacillati; phylum Actinomycetota; class Actinomycetes; order Kitasatosporales; family Streptomycetaceae; genus Streptomyces; species Streptomyces sp. NPDC059247. Next base: position 194,505 of record NZ_JBHYZW010000002.1, on the reverse strand, counting down.
GGACCGCGTCGCGCGGCACATCGGCGAACTCGATGCCGTCCACGGTGATCCGGGCGTCGTCCTCGGGATAGATCTGGACGTCGACCGAGGGGGAGCCGCCCAGTTCGACGAAGGCCTCGTGGGGCAGTGAACCGTCGGTGTCGAGGACGGAGAAGGCGCCGGACGAGGTGCGCCGGGACGTCTGGTCGGCGCCGATGTCGTCGGTCACGCTCATCTCCAGACCGAACTCTTGGGCGACGGCCCGGAGCGCGACGACGGCGGCCTCTGTGCTGGGCAGGTGCGGATGTGCCATGGGCATGATCCTGCCTCAGCCCGGGAGGCGCAGGAACTCCGGTGGGACGGCGTCGGTCAGCCAGACCCCGTTGGCGCTGACGTGGAAGACGTGTCCGGCCCGGTGCATGGCACCCGCGTCGACGCCGAGCACCACCGGTCGGCCCCGGCGGGCGCCGACCCGGGTCGCGGTCTCACGGTCGGAGGAGAGGTGCACATGGTGGCGGGCCATGGGGAGCAGTCCCTCGGCCCGGATCGAGGGCAGCCGGACCGCGACCGTGCCGTGGTAGAGGTGCGCGGGCGGCTCCGAGGGCGGCAGGTCCAGGTCCACGGCGACGGTGTGTCCCTGGTTGGCCCGGATGCGGGTGCCCTCGATCGCGTAGCGCTTCTTGTCGTCATCGGCGACGACACGGTCGAGTTCCTCGCGGCTGACGGGGAAGCGGTGCCGCTCGACGGCCCGGAGCAGTGCGTCGATCTCGGTCCAGCCGTGGGCGTCGAGGACGAGACCGATGCGCTCGGGCTGGTGGCGCAGGTGCTTGGACAGGTACTTCGAGACCTTCACCCTGCGGAGCTCGTCCGGTGAGCGCTCTCGGTCCTTCCGGTGGGGATGCATCCCGTCAGGATGCCGGAGCCCGATCGTTTCGATCCATCAATTTTCGTCTGAGCAGGTTTGGTCCACAGTCAACCCGACTTATCCACAGGCAAGTTGGCTTTTCTGTGGACAACGAGTCTCGCTTTTCAGGGCATTTGCCCAAGTTCTTGACTTTCTGGGTCTATTGAGCAAAGCGTATCCAATGTTCTTTTCTGTACTTCTCGTTCGGTGGCGGCGGCGACGAAGGCGGTGACCCCGTCGGGGCCTGTCAGATCCTGAACGGCCCTGAGGGTGGCGGCCGGAAGCGGTACGGAACGCGGTTCGTCGTCCTTCACGGGGGGCGCTTCGGGCGACAGATGTGACTGAAGGTGACGGGTCGCCAGGATCTGCATGGCACGGGCCAGTTCGGCGTCCACGGTCTGCTGGGCGAGCGGACGGAGCCGCCGCACCATCGCCGCCGCCTCGACCGCGTCCGCGTCCGTCGGGGGCCGGTGCTCCAGATAGCGCGCGAACACGTACTCCGTCGTGAACTCCAGGAAACGGGAGGCGATGTGCTCCACCTGGTCCCGAAGTTCCCTCAGGTGCCCGGTGATCGCGGGCAGCGGGACCCCGGCCGCGTACAACTCGACGGCCACCGCCAGCTCCTGGGGGCTCGGTACGAGGTACTCCTCGGTCTCCCGGTCCGTGAGCCGCTCCAGTACGCCCAGCTCGACCGCCTCCCGGATGGCCGTCTCGTCCGGGGCGCCGCCGAAGCGGGCGTCCAGCTCCGCGCGGGAGATGCGGGCCGCCTCCTCGTCCGTCCAGGGGCCGTGCACCTCCGCGACGAGACCGAGGACCCCGCCGAGACCCCGGCCGGTGTCCCAGGCCTCCAGGAGTTCCTTGATCGAGGCCAGGGTGTAGCCCCGGTCGAGGAGGTCGGCGATCTGCCGCAGCCGCGCGAGGTGGGCGTCCCCGTACACGTTCGACCTGCCCCGCCGCTCCGGACGGGGCAGCAGGCCACGGTCCTGGTAGGCACGGATCGTCCGGACCGTGGCCCCGCTGTGATGGGCGAGATCCTCGATCCGGTACTCCGGCTGTGCTGACTGCTCGGACAAACCCGCTCCCACCGACCGCTCGCCCACCCCGCCGTCGCGGGGCCCTCCCACCAGGGATCGTACGACCGTGCCACCACCTCCGGCCCCGCGCGGAAGCGCCCCGGCCCCCACCCCCGCGTGACCGCGCGCCCCCGCCCGCTACGTCGGCGGCTGCCACCGGGCGAGGGACCGCAGCACTCCCGGGCTCAGCCGGGACAGGAGGTGCGCGCCCCGGGCCTCGGGGGTCACCGGGACCACCGCCCGGTCGTGCAGGACCGCCCCCAGGACCGCGTCCGCGACCTTCTCCGGCGGATAGTTCCGCAGGCCGTACAGCCGGGACGCCTTCTTCTGGCGCCGCTTCTCCTCCGCCTCGTCGGTGACCCCGGCGAACCGCGTGGTCGCCGTGATGCCGGTGTTGACGATCCCGGGGCAGATCGCGGACACCCCGATGCCCTGGTCGGCCAGTTCGGCGCGCAGGCACTCGCTGAGCATCAGCACCGCGGCCTTCGACGTGCTGTACGCGGGCAGCGCCCGGGACGGCTGGAACGCGGCGGCGGACGCGGTGTTCACGATGTGACCGCCCTGCCCGCGTGCCTTCATCTGGGCGCCGAAGACCCGGCAACCGTGGATCACGCCCCACAGGTTGACGTCGAGGACCCGCTGCCACTCCTCGCTCGTCGTGTCGAAGAAGGAGCCGGTGAGCCCGATCCCCGCGTTGTTGACGAGGACGTCGACGACGCCGTACTCGCTCGCCACCTTCGCGGCCAGCTTCTCCATCGCCTGCTCGTCGGCGACGTCGGCCGTCTCGCCCCAGGCGTCGGGCGCGCCGATCAGCCGGGCCATCTCGGCCGTGCGGCCCGCGCCCTCGGCGTCCCGGTCGACGGCGACGACCCGGGCGCCTGCCTCCGCGAAGGCGAAGGCGGTGGCCCGGCCGATGCCTCCGGCCGCCCCCGTGACCAGGACCAGCTGCCCGCCGAACCGCTCCGCGTACTCCGGCCTCACCCCGCCTCTGGCCGCCGCCGCGGCGAGCGGCTCGGCCGCCCGACCCGCCGGGCCCTCGTTGGCCCGGACGAACGCGCCGATCCAGGCGGACAGCTGGTCCGGCCGGGTGCGCGGCACCCAGTGCTTCGCGGGCAGGGTGCGCCGGGTCAGGTCCGGCACCCAGGTGCCCAGGTCGTCGTAGAGCCGCTCGGAGAGGAAGGCGTCCCCGGTCGGTGTGATCAGCTGCACGGGCACGTGGGCGTACGCGTCGGGGCGGGGCCTGCCGAGACGGGCCCGGACGTTGTCCCGGTAGAGCCAGGCGCCGTGCGCCGCGTCGCTCGGCAGGGAGGGCGTCGGGTAGTCACCGGCGGGCACCTTCTCGACCCGCTCCAGCATCTTCGGCCAGCGCCTCCCGAGCGGCCCCCGCCAGGCCAGCTCCGGCAGGTAGGGCGTGTGCAGCAGGTACACGTACCAGGACTTGGCGCCTTGGCCGAGGAGCTGGCCGACCCGGCGCGGAGTGGGGCGGGTCATCCGGCGCTTGATCCAGTGCCCGAAGTGGTCCAGGGAGGGCCCGGACATCGAGGTGAAGGAGGCGACGCGGCCCTCGGTGCGCGCGACGGTGACGAACTCCCAGGACTGCACGGACCCCCAGTCGTGCCCGACGAGGTGGACCGGCCGGTCCGGGCTGACGGCGTCGGCGACCGCAAGGAAGTCGTCCGTCAGTTTCTCCAGGGTGAAGCCGCCGCGCAGCGGCGCCGGAGCCGTGGACCGGCCGTGGCCCCGGACGTCGTAGAGCACCACGTGGAAGTCCTCGGCGAGCCGGACCGCGACCTCCGACCAGACCTCCTTGGAGTCCGGATAGCCATGGACGAGGAGGACGGTGGGCCGGTCCGGATCGCCGAGCTCGGCGACGCACAGCTCGATCCCGCCGGTCCGGACCCACCGCTCCCGCGCCCCCGCGAGCCCCCCGGGTCCGGACCCGGGGGCCTCGCGTCCGGTCGTGCCGCCGCCGCTCCCCGCCGTCAGGTCGTCGCGCCCCATCAGACCGCCCCCTCGTTCCAGCGCCGCACGTGCGGCAGATCGTCGTCCAGCCAGAAAGCGCTCTGCTCGGGGTCCCTGGAGTCGGTGACGACCAGGATCTCCTCGAACTTCGCGCCCGTACCCCGGAACCCGAGGTGCGGTTCGACCGCCCACAGACCGGGCTGCGGAGGATGGTCGGAGAACTTGTACGGCGACCAGAGCGGCGACCAGCCGTCCCGGTGCCCGTGCAGGGCGTCGCCCGCGAGGCCCTTGAGCGCCTGGACGCCGAACCCGAAGACCGTCGGCGACCAGCGGCGCTCCCGCACCCGGTCGATCTTGTGGGCGATGACGCCGAAGGGATAGGCCCGGTGCCGGTTCGCGTACCCCTGGCGGACCATCAGCCGGTCGACGTCCTGGTAGATCTCGCGGAGCGTGCGGCGCTCGCGGACCTCCCGCAGGATCAGCTCGCGGTGGTCCCTGAGGTCGGCGAGCAGTCTGTCGTGCAGCGGGTTGAGCCCCAGACAGCCGCTGTAGCCGATGTCGGCCGTGTGCCCCCGGTAGACCGGCGCCATATCGAGGATGAACGGCATCCCCGCCTCCAGCGGCCGGTTCGTCGGGAAGAACTGGAGCGGCACCTTGAAGTCGACGAAGGCCGTACGGTCCCCGAACCAGGCGAAGGGCCGGTGGAACCAGTCCCGCACCCCTCTCCCGTACAGCCACTCGCGCTGCATCCGGGCGGCCTCGCGCTCGGTCACCCCGGGCCTGAGCTGCGCCGCGACGGCCTCCGCGCACTCGTAGGAGAGCCGCTGCACTTCCCTGAACCCCCGCAGCTCCGCCGCGAGTTCCCCTGTCAACGCTGAGGCCATGCCATCCGCCGTCCCGTGTGAGCGCCCGACTGCGCTACGCGTCCGTAACTTGACATCGATGAATGTGACAATGCTCGGCGGCTGCGTCAAGAGGTCGGACGGCGGCCTGTGGAAAACCCTCGGAAAGGCGGCCGGAAGCAGCGCCCCCGCCCCCCGAAACCCCGAAAGCGAGAGACTTTCGTCGCGACCTCCCCTACTGGCTTGTACTCCTCTGGTCGGAGAAGGATCGAGCCGTTGGGCTGACGACTCCTGTGGCGCACGCCACTACCTTCGAATCGTGACTGTGATCGCGACCGAAAGCCTCAGCAAGCGGTTCCCCCGGGTGACCGCTCTTGACCGGCTCTCCCTGGACATCGGGCCCGGTGTGACCGGACTCGTGGGTGCCAACGGGGCCGGCAAGTCCACCATGATCAAGATCCTGCTCGGACTCTCCCCCGCCACGGAGGGCCGCGCGGAGGTGCTCGGACTGGACGTCCGGACCTCCGGCGCCCAGATCCGCGAGCGCGTGGGATACATGCCCGAGCACGACTGCCTCCCACCGGACGTCTCGGCCACCGAGTTCGTCGTCCACATGGCGCGGATGTCCGGGCTGCCCGCGACCGCCGCCCGCGAGCGGACCGCCGACACCCTGCGCCACGTCGGTCTGTACGAGGAGCGCTACCGCCCCATGGGCGGCTACTCGACGGGCATGAAGCAGCGGGTGAAACTCGCCCAGGCGCTGGTCCACGACCCGAAACTGGTCCTCCTCGACGAGCCGACGAACGGCCTCGACCCGGTCGGCCGCGACGAGATGCTCGGCCTGATCCGGCGGGTCTGGACGGACTTCGGCATCTCCGTCCTCGTCACCTCGCACCTCCTCGGCGAACTGGAGCGCACCTGCGACCACGTCGTCGTCATCGACGGCGGACGTCTCCTGCGCTCCAGCTCCACCAGCGACTTCACCCGGCAGACCGCGACGCTCGCGGTCGAGGTCACCGACTCCGACGCCCACCCCGACGGCGCGGCAGCGCTCCGCGCGGCCCTCACTGCCGCCGGAGCGACCCTCCACGCGGGCGTGGAGGAGGGCCTGCCCGGCGCGGGCCACATCCTGCTCCTGGAAGCCCCCGGCGAGGAGACGTACGACCTCGTGCGGGACACCGTCGCCGGTCTCGGCCTCGGTCTGGTCCGCATGGAGCAGCGCCGCCACCACATCGCCGAGGTCTTCCGCCCCGACGCGGCCCCGCAGCACGAGGAGGTGCCGGCCCGATGAGCACCCAGCTCCCCCAGCCCGCCCAGGGCGCTCCCGACACGACCCGCATCCACAACATCGGATACCGGTCCTACGACGGCCCGCGCCTCGGCCGGGCGTACGCGCGCAGGTCGCTGTTCTCGCAGTCGCTGCGCGGCGCCTACGGCCTGGGCCGCAGCGCCAAGTCGAAGGTCCTGCCGATGCTGCTGGCGGGGGTGATGTGCGTGCCCGCGCTGATCATCGTCGCGGTCGCGGTCGCCACCAAGCAGAGCAAGCTGTCGCTGGAGTACACGCAGTACGCGATCTTCCTCCAGCTCGTCATCGGCATCTATCTGGCCTCCCAGGCGCCGCAGTCGGTCTCCCGGGACCTGCGGTTCCGGACGGTCCCGCTGTACTTCTGCCGTCCGATCGAGCGCGCGGACTACGTGTTCGCGAAGTTCGCCGCGATGGCCTCGGCGCTCTTCCTGCTGACCTCCGTGCCGCTGGTGATCCTCTGGATCGGTTCGCTGCTGGCCAAGATGGACTTCGGCACCCAGACGCAGATGTTCGGCCAGGGCTTGGTGTCCGTGACGCTGCTCTCGCTGCTCTTCGGCGGCATCGGACTGGTCATGGCGGCCCTGACCCCGCGCCGGGGCTTCGGCGTCGCCGCCGTGATCGCCGCGCTGACCATCTCGTACGGGGCGGTCTCGACCCTCCAGGGCATCGCGTACGGCACGGACAACCCGGACGCCATCACCTGGCTCGGCCTGTTCTCGCCGATCACCCTCATCGACGGGGTGCAGACCGCCTTCCTCGGGGCGCCCTCCTCCTTCCCCGGAGGGGAGGGACCGGGTGCCGGGACCGGCGCGGTCTATCTGCTGGTCGTCCTCGCGCTCATCGCCGGTACCTACGGCATCCTGATGCGCCGCTACCGAAAGGTCGGCCTGTGACCGCCCTCCCGTCGAACGGGCCGTGCCCGACCGGCGTCCCGTCGCCCGCCACCACCCTTCCAAGGATTGGGCAGCGCCCATGAGCATCCTCACCATCGACCACGTGTCCCGCTGGTTCGGGAACGTCGTGGCCGTGAACGACGTCACGATGACGGTGGGTCCGGGCGTCACCGGCCTCCTCGGGCCCAACGGCGCCGGGAAGTCCACGCTGATCAACATGATGGGAGGCTTCCTCGACCCCTCCACCGGCAGCGTCACGCTCGACGGCCGGTCGATCTGGGGGAACGAGTCGGTCTACCGCGAGATAGGCGTGGTGCCCGAGCGGGAGGCGATGTACGACTTCCTGACCGGACGCGAGTTCGTCCTGGCCAACGCGGAACTGCAGGGACTCGGCGCCGAGGAGGCGCAGCGGGCGCTGGCCACCGTCGAGATGGAGTACGCGCAGGACCGCAAGATCTCCACGTACAGCAAGGGGATGCGGCAGCGCGTGAAGATGGCCTCGGCCCTCGTGCACGAGCCTTCGGTGCTGCTGCTCGACGAGCCGTTCAACGGCATGGACCCGCGTCAGCGGATGCAGCTGATGGACCTGCTGCGGCGGATGGGCGCGGACGGGCGCACGGTCCTGTTCTCCTCGCACATCCTGGAGGAGGTCGAGCAGCTGGCCTCGCACATCGAGGTGATCGTGGCCGGACGGCACGCGGCCTCCGGTGACTTCCGCAAGATCCGACGGCTGATGACGGACCGGCCGCACCGCTATCTGGTCCGCTCCAGCGACGACCGGGCGCTCGCCGCCGCGCTGATCGCCGACCCGTCCACGGCGGGCATCGAGGTGGACCTGGCGGACGGCGGACTGCGGGTGCAGGCGGTGGACTTCGGGCGGTTCACGGAGCTGCTGCCGAAGGTGGCGCGGGAGCGGGACATCCGGCTCCTGACGGTCTCGCCCTCGGACGAGTCCCTCGAATCGGTCTTCTCGTACCTCGTCGCGGCCTGAAAGGAGCCTGACCGATGTACAACCCCACAGTCGCCCGGCTCACCTACCGGGCCCTCCTCGGCCGCCGCAGGGCGCTGATCCTCTTCCTGCTGCCCGCCGTCCTGCTGCTGATCGCGGTGGCGGTCCGCCTCTTCAACGGGGCGGACGACCAGGTGGCGGCCGATGTCCTCGGCGGGTTCGCCCTGGCCACGATGGTGCCGCTGATCGGTGTCATCGCGGGCACGGGAGCGATCGGGCCCGAGATCGACGACGGTTCGATCGTCTATCTGCTGTCGAAGCCGGTGAAACGGCACTCGATCATCTTCACCAAGCTGATCGTGGCGGTGGCGGTGACGATGGTCTTCTCGGCGGTGCCGACGTTCATCGCCGGGTTCATCCTCAACGGCAACGGCCAGCAGGTGGCCGTGGCGTACACGGTGGCGGCGCTCGTGGCCTCCATCACGTACAGCGCGGTGTTCCTGCTGCTCGGCACGGTCAGCAGGCACGCGGTCGTCATCGGCCTGGTCTACGCCCTGGTGTGGGAGGCCCTGTTCGGCTCCCTGATCGCGGGGGCGAAGACCCTCAGCGTGCAGCAGTGGGCGCTGGCCCTGGCCGAGAAGGTCACGGGTGACGGCCTGGTCAGCTCCGAGGTCGGCCTCCCGACGGCGGTCGCGCTCCTCGCGGCGGTCACGGTCGCCGCGACCTGGTTCGCCGGTCACAAGCTCAGCAGACTGACCCTCGCGGGCGAGGAGTAGGCCCGGGGAAGAGACGGAAGCGGTACGGCTCCGGACCTCCGGGTCACCACCTCGGTGGGCCCCACCGGGAGCCGCACCGCCCCCCTCTCACACCACCCGGTCCCGCGCGGCGAGCAGTCCGACACCGAGGGCTGCCGCGCAGACCACCAGGACCACGCAGATCGGCAGGGTCCAGGAGCCGGTGGCCTGATGGAGGACACCGGCCGCGAGCGGCCCCGCGGCGGCCAGCAGATAGCCGACCGTCTGCGCCATCCCGGAGAGCCGGGCGGCGGTGGCCGCGTCCCCGGAGCGCAGCACGATCAGGGTCAGGGCGAGCCCGACCGCACCGCCCTGGCCGACCCCGAGGACCGCCGACCAGAGCCAGGCCCCCTCCACCGGGGCCACCAGCAGACCGGCGTATCCGGCGGCGACGAGCGTGGTGACGAGGACGACCAGCGGACGCTGGCTCCTCATCCGCCCGGCGAGCAGCGGCACGACGAAGGCGCCCGCGACCTGGATCAGGTTGTTGAAGGCGAAGACGACACCGGCCGTGGAGCGGCTCATCCCGTGATCGGTGAAGATCGTCGGCATCCAGGCGATCAGCACGTACGACCAGAGCGACTGCAACCCCATGAACAGCGTGACCTGCCAGGCGAGGGCCGAGCGCCAGACGCTCACCGGGCGGGCGACGGCCCCGGTGGCCGGGACGGCCCGCACCGCACGGCCCGTCCGGCCCCGGGCGATCAGGACCTGAGGCAGCCAGGAGACCGCCGCGACCACGGCGAGCAGGGACCAGAAGCCGAGCGAGGCCCGCCAGCCGCCGCCCAGGGCCTTCTCCAGGGGCACGGCGGCTGCCGCCGCGACCGTCGCTCCGGCGATCATCGCGCCCGTGTAGACGGAGGTCATCGCCGCGGCCCGGTCGGGGAAGTCCCGCTTGATCAGACCCGGCATGAGCACATTGAGCAGGGCGATGGCGGTGCCGACGAGGACACCGCCGCCGTACAGCGCGGCGGCGGAGGGCCCCAGCCGCACGAGGATGCCGACGGCGAGCAGGAGCAGCGCCGCGAGGAGGACGCGTTCGGCCCCGAAGCGGCGGCCCAGCCACGGTGCCACCAGGGCGCCGACGCCGAGGAAGAGCACCGGCACCGAGGTGACGAGGGAACTCGCCGTCGCGGAGAGCCCGAAGGTGTCGGACACCTCGCCGACCAGGGGCGCCACGCTCGCGAGCGCGACCCGCATGTTCAGCGAGGCGAGCACGATGCCGACGAGCAGCAGCGCCGGGTGGGCGAGCAGGGCCCGCCGGGTGGCCGCCCCCGCCGTGGTCCCGGCTGCCCCGGCCCCGGCGTCCACGAGCGGCGACGGCCCGCCGGCACCCATCGCGCCGGGCCCGGCCTCCATCGCGCCCGGCCCGGTACCGAAGGCGTCCACCGCGCCCGTATCGCTGGCCGTAGCCGTAGCCGTAGCCGTAGCCGTAGCCGTAGCCGGGCCCGGGCCCGGGCCCGTCGTCGGTGTCCCCGTGCTCATCGGGAGTGCTCCGTCAGGGCCGCGACCGTCTCCATGGGGAGCCGGAGCAGTTCGCGGGCCTGGCGTTCCGCCGCGTCCGGGTCGCCCGCCTCGATCGCGGTGACCAGCGCCTCGTGGGCGTCGATGTCGACCGACGGCATCTCCTGGTCGCCGAGGGCCTCCACCAGGACCTCGTGGACCTGGGCCGAGAAGAAGCGGTAGACCTCGACGAAGGCCGTGTTGTGGGTGGCGCCGACGACCGCGAGGTGGAAGGCGAGGTCCGCGTCGGCGTCCCGGTCGCCCTCCTCGCGCAGGGTGGTCAGGGCCGCCCGCAGCCGCAGCAGGTCATGGGTGTCCCGGCGGGCCGCGGCCAGCCGGGCGGCCTCGGCCTCCAGGGCGATCCGCAGTTCGAGGACGTCGGAGGCGCCCGCGTGCCGGACCCCGCGCAGCACGGCGGCCGGATCGGCGTGCGACCTGACGAAGGTGCCGTTGCCCTGGCGGGACTCCAGGAGACCGGCGTGGACCAGGACGCGGACGGCCTCCCGGACCGTGTTGCGGCCCACGCCGAGCTGCTGCGCCAGCTCGTGCTCGGTCGGGACGCGGTCGCCGACCGCCCACTCCCCGCCCGCGAGCTGGGCCCGTAGCTGCTCCACCACGGAGTCCACCAGCGAGGTCCGTCCCGCCGCCTTCAGAGCCATGCCGCCCCACCCTTCATTTGCCCGGTTGCCCAGTCATCCTACAACTGACTCGACGGGGCACTCCCGACTACTGTGGGGCCGTACGCGGACCGAACACCCTCACCACCCTCGGGAGTCAGTCATGTCAGACCGCTTCGACGTCGTCGTACTCGGAGCTGGCCCCGGCGGCTACGTCGCCGCCATCCGCGCCGCCCAGCTGGGCAAGCGGGTCGCGGTCGTCGAGGAGAAGTACTGGGGCGGGGTCTGCCTGAACGTCGGCTGCATCCCCACCAAGGCGCTGCTGCGCAACGCCGAACTCGCCCACATCTTCCAGCACGAGGCCAAGACCTTCGGCATCAAGGTCGACGGCACCGTCTCCTTCGACTACACGGAGGCGTTCCGCCGCAGCCGTTCGGTCGCGGACGGCCGCGTCAAGGGCGTCCACTTCCTCATGAAGAAGAACGGGATCACCGAGTTCGACGGCCGGGGCACCTTCCTCGACGCGCACACCCTCCAGGTCGCCAAGTCCGACGGCACCTCGGAGACGATCACCTTCGACAACTGCGTCATCGCGACCGGAGCCACCCCCCGGCTGCTCCCCGGCACCGCCCGCAGCGAGCGCGTCGTGTCGTACGAGGAGCAGATCCTCGCCGAGGACGCCCCGAAGTCGATCGTCATCGCCGGCGCCGGTGCCATCGGCATCGAGTTCGCGTACGTCCTCAGCAACTACGGCACCAAGGTCACGATCGTCGAGTTCCTCGACCGGATCGCGCCGCTGGAGGACGAAGAGGTCTCCAAGGAGCTGGCGAAGCAGTACCGCAAGCTCGGCATCGACGTCCTGACCTCGACCCGCGTCGAGGCCATCGACGAGTCGGGCCCGCAGGTCCGCGTCACCGTCACCGGCAAGGACGGCGTCAGCAAGGTCCTGGAGGCCGACAAGGTCCTCCAGGCCATCGGCTTCGCGCCGAACGTCACCGGTTACGGCCTGGAGGCCACCGGCGTGGCCCTCACCGAGCGCGGCGCGATCGACGTGGACGGCCGCTGCCGCACCTCCGTGCCGCACATCTACGCCATCGGCGACGTCACCGCGAAGCTGATGCTCGCGCACACCGCCGAGGCCATGGGCGTGATCGCCGCCGAGACCATCGGGGACGCCGAGACGATGGAACTCGACTACCCGATGATCCCCCGCGCGACCTACTGCCAGCCGCAGATCGCCAGCTTCGGCTGGACCGAGGCGCAGGCCCGCGAGAAGGGCTTCGACGTCAAGGTCGCCAAGTTCCCGTTCGTGGCGAACGGCAAGGCCCACGGTCTGGGCGACGCCACCGGCTTCGTCAAGATCATCGCGGACGGCACCCACGGCGAGATCATCGGCGCTCACCTGATCGGCCCGGACGTCACCGAACTGCTGCCCGAACTGACCCTGGCCCAGCAGTGGGACCTCACCGTCCACGAGGTCGCGCGCAACGTCCACGCCCACCCGACGCTGGGCGAGGCCGTGAAGGAAGCGATCCACGGCATTTCCGGACACATGATCAATTTCTGAGTTTCTCCCGGCTCCGGGTGATAGGCACTGAAGGGTGCCGACCGAAGCCAGCGGAACCAGTGGAGTCGACGGAAACGACGGAGTCGACGGAAGCAGCGGGAAGAGCCGATCCGCACCGGGTGGCGAACCGTCCCGACCGATCAGGTCGTGGGTGCGTTCGTCACCCGGCACCCATGTCTGGCTCCTGATCATCGCGATCACCAGCCTCGTCATCGCCCTCGCGCCACAGGGCCTGGAGACCTACCTCCTCCACCGCAACAGCAGCAATCTGCACCAGCTGTCCCACCATCCGGTGCGCGCCCTGCTCGGCAGCGCCTTCTGGATCGAGAACCCGGCCGACCTACTGCTGTACGCGATGCTGTTCGAGCTGCTCCACGCCCCCGTGGAGCGCTGGCTGGGGACCCCCAGATGGCTCTTCACCGTCGGTACGGCCCACATCGCGGCGACCCTGATCAGCCAGCAGGTCGTCCTGGCCGCCATCCGCCACCACGACGTCCCGCGCAGCATGGCGCACGTCGTGGACATCGGGGTCAGTTACGGGCTCGCCGCCGCCGCGGGCGTCCTCACCTACCGGCTGGCCCGGCCCTGGCGCTGGTTCTACCTGATGGGGGCGGTGGCCTTCTTCGTCGTACCGTTCGTCACCGACCGTACGTACACCGACCTCGGGCATCTGATCTCGCTCGCGATCGGCCTGGCCTGCTATCCGCTCACCCGCGGAAAACCGGTCGCCCGTGAACACGGTCTCGTCGCACACTAGTTGTGCGGGAGGAACGGGGGATCTCCCGGAGGGAGGGGTGGCCGCTTCGAGCGCGTGGACCTGGTCCGCGCGAGGCCGCCCCTTCCCCTTTCCGCCGGGCTTCCGGAGGTCTCCGGCGGGCCGTCAGCCCGCCAGCAGACGCTCCAGGACGACGGCGATGCCGTCCTCCTCGTTCGACGTGGTCACCTCGTCGGCGACCGCGCGCAGTTCCTCGTGCGCGTTGCCCATGGCGACGCCGTGGGCCGCCCAGCCGAACATCGGGATGTCGTTCGGCATGTCGCCGAAGGCGATCGTCTCCGCCGCCTTGACGCCCAGCCGACGCGCGGCGAGCGAGAGACCGGTCGCCTTGCTCAGTCCGAGGGGCAGGATCTCCACGATGCCGGGACCCGCCATGACGACGTCCACGAGACCGCCGACGGTCTCCCGGGCGGTCCGGGTCAGCTCGTCGTCCGTCAGGGTCGGGTGCTGGAGGTAGAGCTTGGTCAGCGGGGCCGCCCACAGCTCCGCCGGGTCCTCGTACGGGACGTACGGCAGCGGGCCTTCCTGCACCTGGTAGCCGGGGCCCATCAGGACCTCGCCCTCCAGACCGTCCCGGCTGGCGGCCAGCGCCACCGGGCCGACCTCCGCCTCGATCTTGGAGAGCGCGAGCCCGGCGAGCTGCCGGTCCAGGGTCAGCGAGGTCAGCAGCCGGTGCTCGCCCGCGTGGTAGACCTGCGCGCCCTGACCGCACACCGCGATCCCCTCGTAACCGAGGTCGTCGAGGATGTGCCGGGTCCAGGGCACCGCCCGGCCGGTGACGACGATGTGCGCGGCGCCCGCCGCCGTCGCGGCGGCGAGCGCTTCCCGCGTGCGGTCGGAGACGGACTCGTCGGCGCGCAGCAGCGTGCCGTCGAGATCCGTCGCGACCAGGCGGTAGGGGAAGGGGCTCACTTGGCGATCGGCTCCAGGACCTCACGGCCGCCGAGGTACGGCCTGAGCACCTCGGGCACCCGTACGGAGCCGTCGGCGAGCTGGTGGTTCTCCAGGATCGCCACGATCGTGCGCGGTACGGCGCACAGCGTGCCGTTCAGGGTGGCCAGCGGCTGCACGGTCTTCTTGCCGCCCTGCTCGTCCCGCATACGGACGGAGAGCCGGCGGGCCTGGAAGCTGTCGCAGTTCGAGGCGGAGGTCAGCTCGCGGTACTTGCCCTGGGTCGGGATCCACGCCTCGCAGTCGTACTTGCGGGAGGCGGAGGCGCCGAGGTCGCCGGTGGCGACGTCGATGACCTGGAAGGGCAGCCCGAGGCCGGTCAGCCACTGCTTCTCCCAGTCCAGGAGACGCTGGTGCTCGGCCTCGGCGTCCTCCGGAGCGACGTACGAGAACATCTCGACCTTGTCGAACTGGTGGACGCGGAAGATGCCCCGGGTGTCCTTGCCGTACGTGCCCGCCTCGCGGCGGAAGCAGGGCGAGAAGCCCGCGTACCGCAGCGGCAGCTTGTCGGCGTCGATGATCTCGTCCATGTGGTACGCGGCGAGGGGGACCTCGGAGGTGCCGACGAGGTAGTAGTCGTCCTTCTCCAGGTGGTACACGTTCTCCGCGGCCTGGCCGAGGAAACCGGTGCCCTCCATGGCGCGCGGACGGACCAGCGCGGGGGTCAGCATCGGGATGAAGCCGGCCTCGGTGGCCTGCGCGATCGCCGCGTTGACCAGGGCGAGCTCCAGGAGGGCGCCCACGCCGGTGAGGTAGTAGAAGCGCGAGCCGGAGACCTTGGCGCCCCGCTCCATGTCGATGGCGCCGAGCGCCTCGCCCAGCTCCAGGTGGTCCTTGGGCTCGAAGCCCTCGGCCGCGAAGTCGCGGACGGTGCCGTGGGTCTCCAGGACGACGAAGTCCTCCTCGCCGCCGACCGGGACGTCCGTGTGGACGATGTTCCCGAGCTTGAGCAGCAGCGACTTGGCCGTCTCGTCGGCCTCGTCCTGCTCGGCACCGGCGGCCTTGACGTCGGCCTTGAGCTGCTCGGCCCTCTGGAGCAGCTCGGCGCGCTCCTCGGGAGAGGCCTTGGGGATCAGCTTGCCGAGCGCCTTCTGCTCGGAGCGGAGTTCGTCGAAGCGGACGCCGGACGACCTGCGCCGCTCATCGGCGGAGAGCAGGGCGTCGACGAGGCCGACGTCCTCTCCACGGGCGCGCTGGGAGGCGCGAACACGGTCGGGGTCCTCACGGAGCAGGCGAAGGTCAATCACCCCACCAGGCTACCGGTGCGTGTTCGCGGGCCCCTACCGGATAACGTCACGCGTGTTGTCACCCGGGATGCCCTGTGTGCCGTTTCATCCCTTTTGATACCCGTGGGAATACCGGGATCCGAGCAGGTGCATTTAGTTATCCACAGGCTGTGCGGAAGATCTGTGGACTACGGAGAACATCATGGGGATTTCCCGCTTCGAGCCTGGGAATTCCGTGATCAAACACCATTGAGCCACTCATTTGGGTGGGAACTCCTCGCTCCAACGAGTTGGTGGGGCGAGGGGTGCTGACGAAGTCGCGCGAGAGGGGCTGTGGACAGATGCCCCTGCCATGGATGTGGCTAGGGCGATTTGTCGACCTTGTCGGGGTGGGCTGTCGACTTGTCCCCAGGCCGAAGAGGGAACCTGTGGATAACTGCTACGGGTAGCTGAAAATACGCAGGTAGGACTAGTGGTTCGTACCTGTGGACGACCGCTCCCGCCTTCGGGAGCGGTCGTCCATCATCGGATCAAGCCCGACCGTCCTGGGCCCTCGCCAACCAGTCGGAGGCCGAAGTGAACTCCTCGTCCGACGTACCGCGCCGCAGCGGCGGCACCTGCTCGACCGAGACCCCCGCCCTCGGGTACGAGCCGAGGAAGCGCACCTGGGGGCAGATCCGCTTGAGCCCCATCAGCGCCTCGCTCACCCGGCGGTCCGCGATATGGCCCTCGGCGTCCACGGCGAAGCAGTAGTTCCCGATCCCCGCCCCCGTGGGCCGGGACTGGATCAGCATCAGGTTCACCCCGCGCACCGCGAATTCCTGGAGCAGTTCGAGGAGGGCACCCGCGTGATCGTCACCCTGCCACAGCACCACCGAGGTCTTGTCCGCGCCGGTCGGAGCCGCCGGACGGGCGGGCCTGCCCACCAGCACGAAGCGCGTCTCGGCGTTCTGCGCGTCGTGGATCTCCGTCACCAGCGCTTCGAGGCCGTACGTCGCCGCCGCGAACTCGCCCGCGAAGGCCGCGTCGAACCGGCCCTCCTGCACCAGCCGGGCCCCGTCCGCGTTGGAGGCGGCCGACTCCCACACGGCCGTGGTCAGATGCGCCCGCAGCCAGTTCCGCACCTGCGGCTGCGCCACCGGATGACCGGTGACCGTCTTGATGTCCGAGAGCTTGGTCCCCGGCCGTACGAGCAGGGCGAAAGCGATCGGGAGCAGCACCTCGCGGTAGATCATCAGCGGGCGGCCGGAGGCCAGCTCGTCGAGGGTGGAGGTCACGCCGCCCTCGACCGAGTTCTCGATCGGCACGAGCGCGGCGGCGGCCTCCCCGTTCCGTACGGCGTCGAGCGCGGCCGGGACCGAGACCATGGGGACGAGTTCCCGTGTCGCGGCCTCGGGCAGCGTACGCAGCGCGGCCTCGGTGAAGGTGCCCTCGGGGCCGAGATACGTGTACCGGGTGGCGGACATACCGTCACCCTAATGGGCCCGGGACGCTCAGGACTCCAGGAGCCGCTGGCCCACGTACTCGCCCCGGGCAGGGCCGCCGGGGACCGCGAAGAGGCCGCTGGACTCGTGGCGGATGAACGTGGACAGGGCGTCGCCCCGGTCGAGCTTGCGCTGCACGGGGACGAAGCCCTTGAGGGGGTCCGCCTGCCAGCAGACGAAGAGGAGCCCGGCGTCCGGCACCCCGTCCGGACCGATGCCGTCGTGGAAGGAGAACGGCCTGCGCAGCATGGCCGCCCCGCCGTTCTGTTCGGGGGCGGAGATCCGGGAGTGGGCGTTGTCCGGGATGACCAGCTGTCCGTCGGGACCGAACTTGTTCAGGTCCAGCGCGGTGGTCTCGGAGCCGCCGGTGAGCGGGGCCCCGTCGGACTTCCGGCGCCCGATCACCTTCTCCTGCTCGCCGAGCGGCAGCTTCTCCCAGTCGTCGAGGAGCATCCGGATGCGGCGCACCACCGCGTACGAGCCTCCGGCCATCCACTCCTCGGCCCCGGTGGCCTCGGCCGCTCCGGCTGTCCCGGCCGCTCCGGCCGGGACGAAGATCCGCCCGTCGAAGTCGGGGTCGGTGGGCTTGGGGTTGGCGGTGCCGTCGACCTGGCCCATCAGGTTCCGGGCGGTCATCGGCCTCGGGGTGGCCCCGGCCGAGCGGTTGAAGCCGTTCATCTGCCAGCGGACCCGGGCCGCGTCGCCCGCGTCCTTCTGGACGGCGCGCAGCGCGTGGAAGGCGACCAGGGCGTCGTCGGCACCGATCTGCACCCACAGATCTCCCTCCGAGCGCCGGGGGTCCAGCGCGTCGGCGGAGAAGGCGGGCAGCGGGTCGAGGGCGGCCGGCCGCCGCGCGGCGAGCCCGGTGCGGTCGAAGAACGTCCGGCCGAAGCCGAAGGTGACCGTGAGGGAGGACGGGCCCGCGTCGAGGGCGATCCCGGTGTCCCCGGCCGGGGCCTTCCCCGCCATCAGCGCCTTCGCCGTCGCCGACCAGCGGCGCAGCAGGGCGGTGGCCTCCTTGCGCCCGGCGCCCGGCGCCAGGTCGAAGGCGACCAGATGGCCCCGGGACTGGAGCGGTGTGGTGATGCCCGCCTGATGTTTCCCGTGAAACATCACCTCGGTCGCCCCGACGGAGGTCAGTGCCGGGGAGCCTCCGGGGCCGTTGGCGCCCGCGTCGTCGTCCGACCCGGACGCGGAGATCCCGACGCCACCGGCCGCGCCGATGACGAGTCCGGCCGCGCCCGCCGCGCCGACGGTGCCCAGCAGCCGTCGCCGGGAGATCTCAAGGTTGTCGTTCTCGGTCACGGATCAGCCGATCTTCACGTTCTTCTCGACGGTGGTCTGGTCGATCTCGGAGGTACGGACGGTCACCTGGATCCGCCAGTCGCCGGAGATCGGGATCTGCACGCCGCTCGCGCTCCAGTGTCCTGTCTGGATGCGGTCGGGGGCGACGGGCAGCGGGCCGATGTCCTTCGCGTCCAGAGTGAGGGCGATCTTGACCTCGGGCACGTCGAGAGGCTTGCCGTTGGGGCGCTCGACGTACAGGTGGAGCGCGTTGGCGCCGGTGCGGCCGGGGTCGAGGCTGAGCCGGACGATGCCCTTGCCCTCGACGCCGCCGGTGTCGAAGGGCAGCCGGATGTCGACGGGCCGGTCGGGCACGGCGGCGGGACCGGAGGAGGCGTTGCCGCCCCGCGCCGCCGCCTCCTCCTCGGTGCGGCCGGGTTCGGTCGAGGTGAGCACGGTGGTCACGGCGAGGAGGACGACGGCGACGGCCGCCTCGGTGAGCACCGAGCGGCGCAGCCCGGCCCGCTCGGGGTCGGCGTCCCGCTCGCGCTTGCGCCGCGCGGTGGCGACGGCGACCCGCTGCCGGGCGAGCTGCGCGGCCCGCTCGGGATCGGTGGCGGCTTCGTCCGTCGCGGGGTCGCCCGCCTCCGTCGCCGTCTCGTCAGCCGTCTCCCCGGCCTCCCCGGAGCCCCCGGTCGTACCGGCTTCTCCGGTCCCACCGGTCCCACCGGTCCCACCGGTCTCTTCGGCCTTCTCGGTCTCAGCGGTCTCAGCGGTTTCCTCGGCCTGACCGGTCTTCTCGGGCGCTTCCCCGGTGGGCTTGGCGTCGGCCAGGCGGCGGGTCCAGCGGCGCGAGATCCAGGCGATGCCGATGAGCACGCACATCAGACCGATCTTGACGAGCAGCAGCTGCCCGTAGCGGGTCCCGGTGAGCGCGGACCAGGAGCCGACCTGGCGCCAGGACTGGTAGAGCCCGGTGGCCGCGAGGACCAGCACGGCGCCGAAGGCGACCCGGGAGAACCGCTCGACCGCCGAGCGGTCGACGTACGGCGTGCGGTAGAGGGAGACGAGCAGCACGGTCAGACCGCCAAGCCAGGCGGCGACCGCGAGCAGGTGCAGGATGTCCACCGGCATGGCGATGCCGGGCTGGATGCCGGTCGAGGCGTGCTCGGCCAGCGCCCAGGTGCCGGCGATTCCCGCCGCGACGACCGTGCCGCCGAGGGCCAGGCCGAAGGAGAGGTCCTTCTTCTCCTTCGGGTCGGTGCGCCGGGCGTAGGAGCCGAAGAGGACGGCCACGAAGAGCGCGGCAGCGCCGAGCAGCAGCAGCCGGGAGGTGAGCGCGGCCCCGGTCTTGGTCTCCAGGACGGACTTCAGACCGGCCAGGTCGAAGGCGTCGGAGAGTTCGCCGGATCCGGTGTAGGGGTTGCGCAGCAGCAGCAGGACGAGGGTGGCGCCGGTGAGGGTGAGCCAGCCCCGTACGACGGTCTGCTGGACCGGCCGGACGCTCGCGCCGCGCGGCCAGCAGGCCAGGACGAAGGCTCCGCCGCCGACGAGGACGGCGAAACCGGCGTAGGAGAGGTAGCGGGCGAGACCGTAGAGGGTCCCGACGATCCCGCCGCCCGCCGACCGGTCGGGCAGGGCGACGGAGGTGGTGGAGGGGGCGCCGATGGAGAAGGTGAAGGCGCCGGAGATGGGGTGGCTGTCGGCGGAGACGGTCTGCCAGGCCACGGTGTAGGTGCCGTCGGGCAGACCCGCCCGGAGCCCCACTCCGTAACGGACGATGGCGCCGCTGCACAGGTCGCGTATCTCGCCGGTGTCGGCCCGGCGGCCCGCCGGGTCGAGGACCCGGATCGAGTCGGTGCTCATGGCGACCTGCTCGGAGAAGGTCAGGTTGACCTCCTCGGGCGCGGTGGCGACCACCGCCCCGTCCTTCGGGTCGCTTCCGGTCAGCGCCGCGTGCGCGGACGCGGGGGCGGCACCGGCGAGCAGCGTGCCGAGGAGCGCGGCTGCCAGGATCAGCAGCCGGGCCAGGGCGGTGCCGAGGCGCGGGGCGGTGGTTGTCATCTCTGGGTCACTCCGTCAGTTCTGTCTGAACTACGTCAACTCGCTCAGTGCTGCTGCGGGTTGTGGCCGGCGGATTCGACGGGAAGGTCGACCTTGATGGGGTCGGACTTCTCGAAGTGGAGCTCGATGCTGACCTTCTCGCCCTGCTTGGGCTTCTGCTTCAGCTCCATGAACATGATGTGGTTGCCACCACGGGAGAGCCTCAGTTCGCCGTTCGCGGGGATGTCGAAGGACTTCACCTCCAGCATCTTCTGGTTCTTCGTCTCGTGGATCGTGATGTCGTCCGAGATCGGGCTGGTGACCGACGTCAGCTTGTCGGCCGTGCCGCCCGTGTTCTTGACGGTGAGGAAGCCACCGGCCATGTCCATCACGGGCTGGGGCATGAACGCGCCGCTGACCTCCAGCTTCGGCTTGCCGTCCGTGGCGCCGTCGGACGAGGACGAGCACCCGGTCAGCGCGAGAGCGGCGGCGAGCGCCACGACGGCGGACAGGGTGGTGGTGCGGCGGATCACGGGTTCTCCCCCTTGACGAGCTTCGGCAGGTCCTTGGTGTAGTCGTCGACGGAGGCGTCCTCGCCGTACAGGACGTAGCCCTGGTCGGTGGTGGGCGAGAAGGCGACCACCTGGGCCCCGTGCATGGAGACGACCTTGTTGCCCGGCAGCTTCTTCGGCGGGTCGATGCCGATGCCGATCTGGCGGGCACCCGCCTGGATGGTGGAGAAGTCGCCGGTGAGACCGGTGAAGGAGGCGTCTCCCGCGGCCGGGAGCCACTTGGCGAGGGAGGCCGGGGTGTCCCGCTCGGGGTCGGTGGTGACGAAGACGACCTGGAGCTTCTCCTGGTCGGCCGGGGGGAGCTTCTTCATGGCGATGGCGATGTTGCCCAGCGTCATGGGGCAGACGTCGGGGCAGTGGGTGTAGCCGAAGTAGATCAGCGTCGGCTTGCCCTTGGTCCGCTCCCGCAGGTCGTAGGGCTTGCCCTCGGTGTCGGTGAGGACGAGGTCGGGCTTGGTGAACGGCCGGTCCAGGACGGTGGCCGCCTTGGTGGAGTCGGAGCCGCCGGAGACCACGGCGACCGAGCCGGGGCCCGCGCCGGGCGCCTTGTCGCCGTCGCCGCCGAGGCCGACCGCCGCGGTGACGCCGATCGCCGCGACGATC
The DNA here is from genome assembly GCF_042754005.1 of Streptomyces sp. NPDC059247. Classification (NCBI taxonomy): domain Bacteria; kingdom Bacillati; phylum Actinomycetota; class Actinomycetes; order Kitasatosporales; family Streptomycetaceae; genus Streptomyces; species Streptomyces sp. NPDC059247. The sequence goes on along the minus strand of NZ_JBHYZW010000002.1, from coordinate 173,178 downwards.
GCGACCGCGGCGACGATCAGCGGGGTGCGACGGCCGGGGCGGGCGGCCTCGTCGGTGTCACCGGACTTCGGGGTGGATGTCTTCTCTGCGGACATGCTGGTTCTTTCCGCTTCTTTCCGGGTGTTCGGGATGAGGGGCGGCCGTCAGGCCGAGCGGCGGCGACCGGCGAGGACGCCGAAGGCGACACCGGCCACACCGACGAGGATGCCGATGACGCCGAGGATCCGGGCGGTGGTGTCGGAGGAGTCGGCGGCGGCCTTCTCCTCGCCGTCGTGACCGGCCTTGCCGTCGTGGCCGTCCTTCTTGCCCGCGTCGGCGGACGCGGACGGGGCGGCGCCGCCGTGGTGGTCCTCGGAGGCGGCGGAGAGCTTCAGGACGGGGGCGGGGCTCTGCGGCTCCTCCGCGCCCTCCTTCTGCTCCTCGATCCAGCGCACGACCTCCTTGTTGTCGTACGTCTGGATCGCCTTGAGGACGAGCTGGTCGGCGTTCTCGGGCAGCTGGCCGAGGGAGAGCGGGAACTGCTGGAACTGGCCGGGGCCGATCTTCGAACCGTCGGCGGTCCAGGTCACCTTGGACACGGCCTCGTTGATCTTCTTGCCGTGCAGCTCCAGCGGCTTGCTGAGCTTGGTCCTGGTCACCTCGGCCTTCCAGCCGGGGATGGGCTGGGGCATGACGGAGGCCAGCGGGTGGTCGAGCGGGAAGCTGACCTCCAGCTTCACGGTGGAGGCGTCGTCGCGCTCGTTGGGGACCTTGATGTTGACGGTCGCGTAGCCGCCCTTGGCGGCCTCGCCCTGCGGCTGGACGCTCACATGGGCGAACGCCGGGCCGGACAGCAGTACGACGGAGGAGAGGGCGATGCCACCGGCGAGGGCGACCCGGGAGGCGGAGACCCGGGAGCGGGAGGCGGAGATCCGGGAGGCGGAGACCCGGGAGGGGGAGGAGGCACGGAGAACGGTCATGGCGGAAACACTCCAGCGAGGAGAGAAGGGGTGGCGTCCGGCGCGCCGGACGGAGGAAGGAGCCTCCACGGGCGTGCGGACGATCGCGGTCGCGCTCTCGTGTCGAGCGGTCCGCGGGCGGGCGGTGTCGGACTGCCGGGACGCAGCCGTCAGGCTGCGAGGACGCAGTCGGCGGCCGGGGGGCCGCGTCTGATCACCGTGTGCTGGAGAGCCTCGGCCACCGGCGGCGGCGAGGAGTCGGAGGCGGTCCGGACCACCCGCGCCGGACCCGCGCCCGGAGCGGCCGACAGCCCCCGGAGCAGGGTCCGTACGAGCCGGAGCGCGGCCCGCAGCGAGCGGACCGTGGCGCATTCGGCGAGTTCCGTGGCGCCCTGCTCGGAGAGTTCCACGAGCCGGACGAGGGCGCGGTCGCCGCGCCGCAGCAGCCAGCCCGTGGCGAGGGCGGCGAGCAGGTGTCCGAGGAGCATCGGCAGACCGGGCACCAGTTCCCCGGCGGGGGAGGCGGCGACGGCCGGGTGTCCGAGATGGGCTCCGGCGCCCGTCGCCGCGGTGGCGGGGTCGATCCCCGCGTCGCGGACGATCCGGGTGGCGTCGGCCGGGTCGAGGGCCGCGGCGCCCGCCCCGCAGACGAACCGGGCGGCCATCCGGACGAGGGCGTCGTCGGCCTCGGGGCCGAGCGTGAGCCGGCGCTGTCCGAGACCGAAGAGGACGTGCAGACCGAGCTGCCCGCAGGTGAGGGCGGCGACGACGAAACCGAGCGAGCGCTCGCGCCCGGTGAAGAGGACCGTGACCCCGAAGACCCCGAGGAAGCCCGCCACGAGCGCCCACGGGGCGATGCCCGCACAGGCGGCGAGGGCGTGCCCGAGCGCGGACAGCACGACACAGACCGCGGTGAACACCGCGGCCCTCAGCAGCCGTGGAGCGAGCGCGGGGGCAGTCATGGCGGGCCCATCATCGCACCACGGCCCCCACCGTCAGGAGGCAGGTCCGTAAGGTCGTTCTTGGGGCGCTTGGAGGTCTTCGGGGCGACATACACCGGCTCACCGGTGCGGTGCATCCGCCGAACGAGCGCTCTTGACGCCTTTCGGCGCTTACGAAGGGTCCCGCCCGGCAATAGGTATCGGTATGTCGAGCCGCTGCCGGGAGGCTGGAGCATGAGCATCTGGTGGTCACTCCATCTGCGGCGGGAGGCCGCCAGCGTGCCGCTGGCCAGGCGGCTGCTGCTGGGCACGATGGAGACGGCGGGGGTCGATCCCGACGTGTCCTACGAACTGTCGGTCGCGCTGACCGAGGCGTGCGCGAACGCGGTGGAGCACGGCGGGGGCGGCACGGACGGGAGCGGCGCCGGGGGCAGGGCCTACCGGGTGACGGCGTACCTGGACGGCGAGACCTGCCGCATCGAGGTGGCGGACTCGGGCCCCGGTTTCCCCGGTCAGGGCGGGGAGCCGGGACCGGCCGGGGTCCCTCCGGCCCCGGCGGACGCCGAGCACGGCCGGGGGCTGCGGCTGATCGCGGAGCTGGCGGACCACGTGCACTTCGGCAACCGGTCGGGCCGGGGCGGCGCGGTGGTCAGCTTCGACAAGATCCTGAAGTGGAAGGACAGCCCTTCCCTGCTGCTGGCCTGACGGCGCGGCAGCGGGCCGGGACCGGACGTACGGGACCGGGTGTACTGGGCCAGCCAGCCAGCCAGCCAGCCAGCCAGCCAGCCGGACCGGAGATGTCGGACCGGACATATCGGACCGGCCGGGCGTGCGGGGCGGTCGGCACGGGACGACGGGACCCGCCGCGCGGGATCGCGGCGAAGGCGTGCCACGAAGCGCGCGGGCCCACGGCGAGGGGCCCCGATCCGACGGGCCCCGCCGGGCCCGGAACCACGGCGAGGGGCCCCGCCGGTCGGTCGACGGGGCCCCTCGGATCCAACGTACGCGGAGATCAGCCCTTCAGCGCGGCCATCCACGCCTCGACCTCGTCGGAGCGGCGCGGCAGCGCGTCCGAGAGGTTCCGGTTGCCGTCCTCGGTGACGAGGATGTCGTCCTCGATCCGGACGCCGATGCCCCGGTACTCCTCCGGCACGGTCAGGTCGTCGGCCTGGAAGTACAGGCCCGGCTCCACGGTCAGGCACATGCCCGGCGCGAGGGTGGTCTCGACGTACGCCTCGGTGCGCGCGGCGGCGCAGTCGTGGACGTCCATGCCGAGCATGTGGCCGGTGCCGTGCAGGGTCCAGCGGCGCTGGAGACCGAGCTCCAGGACGCGCTCGACCGGGCCCTCGACGAGGCCCCACTCGACGAGCTTCTCGGCGAGGACGCGCTGGGCGGCGTCGTGGAAGTCGCGGTAGGCGGCGCCGGGCTTCACCGCGGCGATGCCCGCCTCCTGCGCCTCGTACACGGCGTCGTAGATCTTCCGCTGGAGCTCGGTGTACCGGCCGTTGATCGGCAGGGTGCGGGTGATGTCGGCGGTGTACAGCTCGGTGGTCTCCACGCCCGCGTCGAGCAGCAGCAGGTCGCCGGAGCGCACGTCGCCGTCGTTGCGGACCCAGTGCAGGGTGGTGGCGTGGGGACCGGCGGCGCAGATGGAGCCGTAGCCGATGTCGTTGCCGTCGACGCGGGCGCGCAGGAAGAACGTTCCCTCGATGTAGCGCTCGCTGGTGGCCTCGGCCTTGTCGAGGACCTTCACGACGTCCTCGAAGCCCCGGGCGGTGGCGGCGCAGGCCTTCTCCAGCTCGGAGATCTCGAAGGCGTCCTTGACGATCCGGGCCTCGGAGAGGAAGACGCGGAGCTCCTCGTCGCGCTCGGCGGTGACCTTGTCGGTCAGGGCCGCCTCGATGCCCGCGTCGTGGCCGCGCACCGCGCGGACGGGTCCGGTGGCCTCGCGCAGCGCACCGGCCAGCTCGCGGACGTCCTTCGCGGGGACGCCGAGGAGCTGCTCGGCCTCGGTGAGGGAGTGGCGGCGGCCGACCCACAGCTCGCCCTGGCCGTCGAGCCAGAACTCGCCGTTCTCCCGGTCGGAGCGCGGCAGCAGGTAGAGGGTGGCCTCGTGGCCTTCGGCGGCCGGCTCCAGGACGAGGACGCCGTCCGCGGTCTGGTCGCCGGTGAGGTACGCGTACTCGGTGGAGGCGCGGAAGGCGTACTCGGTGTCGTTCGACCGGGTCCGCAGATTGCCCGCGGGGACCACCAGGCGCTCGCCGGGGAAGCGGGCGGAGAGCGCGGCGCGGCGCTCGGCGGTGCGGTCGGCCTGGGCGATCGGCTCCAGACCGCGCAGCTCGGTGTCGGCCCAGCCGGACTTCATGTTCTCGGCCAGCTCGTCGGAGACGCCCGGGTACAGGCCGTTCTTCCGCTGCTTGATCGCCTGCTCTTCGGTCTCTTCCGGGGTCTCCGGCGTGAGCTCCTCGGCCACGGGTCTGCCTCCTCTGGTACGACACTGAACCTCCACCATCGTACGGTCGTACGGAAGGGGTCCCAGGGCCGGAAGGCCCATTACCGGAATGTCACGCTCCGGTCCTGGTCGCTCACGGGCCCGCGACCCTCGGCCACGGGGACGGCGGGCTGTCCGGACCGTGCCCGGACCGCGCCGCGACCCCGCCCGGACCGAAGGCGCGTCACGCGAAGCGGGCGGCGAGCAGGACCACGTCCTCCCCGTCCGCGCCGGTGTCGAGGCCGCCCGGGAGGAGGGTCCTCAGGACGTGGTCGGCGAGCGCCCCCGGGTCGTCCCGGTCCGTCTTCGGCACGCTCGCGGCGGCCGAGCGCAGCCGGGCGAAGGCGCGGTCCATGGGCTCGCCGGTACGGCGCAGCAGCCCGTCGGTGTAGAGAAGCACCGTTTCTCCGGGTGCCGGGGACAGCTCCACGCTGGGCGCCTCCCAGCAGGAGAGCATCCCGAGCGGGGCCGACAGCGAGGTCTCGACGAACTCGGTGCGCCGCTCACCCACGATCAGCGGCGGGGCGTGCCCGGCCCCGGCGAGGACGATCCGGCGCCGGTCCGGTTCGGCGTAGGCGAAGAGGGCGGTCGCGGAGCGCGCGGGTTCGGTGAGCCTGAGCAGGAGTTCCAGGTCGGAGAGGACGGCGACGGGGTCCTCGCCCTCCATCACCGCGTACGCCCGCAGGGAGGCGCGCAGCCGTCCCATGGCGACGAGCGCGCTGGGGCCGGTCCCGGTGACGGAGCCGACGGAGAGCCCGAGGGCGCCTTCGGGCAGCGGCAGCGCGTCGTACCAGTCGCCGCCGCCCCGGGGGCCGGTGCGGTGGCGGACGGCGAGCCGGACACCGGGGACGCGGGGCAGCCGGCTGGGGAGCAGTTCCTCGGCGACGGTGCTGAGCCGGGCGCGGGCGCGCTCGACCTGGAGGAGCCGGGCGAGGTGCTCGGTGGCGAAGCGTCCGTAGAGCCCGACGAGGTGGCGGCGCCGGGCGTCGGGTTCGGCGGGCTCGTCGTAGAACCAGACGGCCGCGCCGAGCCGCCCGGTCTCCTCGGTGGCGAGGGGCAGCGCGTAGCTGGCGGCGAAGCCGAGCCGGGCGGCGACCTCGCGGTGGCGCGGGTCGAGGCCCTCCTCGGTGCGCAGGTCGCGGATGGTGATGGGGTCGGGGACCCGTTCGGGGCGGGCGGGGTCGGGGAGGCAGTCGAGGAGGCGCCCGTAACTGCTGGTGGCGCGGGGGACGGTCTCGATGATCCCGAGGTCGGCGTGGGCGAGGCCGAGGCCGAGGGTGGCGGTGGGGCCGAGTCCGTCGGCCGGTTCGAGGACGCCCATGCCACGGCGGGCCCCGACGAGGGCGGCGCCCGCGTCGAGCACCTCGCGGAGGGCCTCGTCGAGGGAGGAGGTCCTGATGAGGCGCTCGGTGAGTTCGTGCAGGGTGGTGAGGTCGGAGACCCAGGCGGCCAGCCGGTCCTGGATCAGCGCGCCGGGCGGCGGGACCGGATCGGAGGGTGCCGTGGCCGGGGGGACCCCGGGAAGGGGCGAAGCAGTGTGCGGGGGGCCGGGAACAGTGGAATTGATTCCGGCCACTTTCGGTGAGTGCGGGGCACTCATGGCAGTCGGCTTTCCGACCGGTCCGTTTGGCGCCATAGCATCGCAAACCCCCATGTCATCATGAGCCGCTCGATGCATCCACATGTACACGCACAAGACGAACGATGTCCAGCATTGTCCCCCCGGGACTTGTGGTGTCCGTGAGGTCGCGCACAGGGGTTGAAGTCCATGGGAACTTGGCTGAAAATTGCCCCCAGTGTGCACCTTTTGCGGTCGACTGGCGTCGTTTGAAAGCGCGTCATTCCGAGCGTGCTGGGTACGTAGTCGATGACAGGCAGGGGCAGTTGACGCTGTCCCGGAACGCGAAGCGGGACCCCGGCGTCTTTCATGCCGCAGGCCGCAGCCCGTCACCGAGTGGCGGGGAACCTGTTCCGACCCGCCCCTGGTGCTGACCCGGCTCCACCTCGTTCTGACCTGGCGCCACCTGGATCCGACCCCTGCTCCACCCGGTTCCACGTGGTCCACCTGGACACGGCCCGGACGGCCCCGCTCGACGGGGCCGGTGCCCCGCCGACCCGGTACGCGCTGATACGCACAGTGAAGTGTCCTGCACATGGTGTCATGTGGATTCGGCGTTCAACGGAAAGGAACGAGCGCTCATGCGCGAGATCCTCGGAATGCGACGCAGGCTCCGGTCCCGGCGCAAGGTGAGGACCGCCCGGCTCGACGCGGCGGTCGCCTTCGCCGTCGAATGGGGCTGGCCCGTCCTGCCGGGAGCGGGTCTGGGAGCGGCCTCCCGCACGGCCACGCGCGGGGCCGCGGTCCCGGCGACGGCCGGTGTCCCCGGCCCGTCGACCACCGAGGGCGGTGCCTCCCGCTCGTCGAGCACCACGGGTGACGCCCCCGGCCCGTCGGGCGCCGCGAGCGGTGTCTCCGGCCCGTCGAAGCACGCGGACGGCGCCCCCGGCTCGCCGGGCATCGCGGACGGTCCTTCCGGAACGGTCGGCGGCCCCGCCGAGACCCCGGGCCCGGGCCCGGCGGGCGGTCCGGCGGTGGCGGCTCCCGTGCCCCCGGTCCGGTCCTGCGCCTGCCCCGACCCCGACTGCGTGGTGCCGGGCGCCCATCCCCACGAACCGGTCCTCCTCGCGGCCACCACCGACGAGCGGATGATCCGCTGGTGGTGGACCAGGCGCCCGGACGCCCCGGTGCTCCTGGCCACCGGCGGCGGCGCGCCCTGCGCGGTCAGCCTGCCCGCGGTGGCGGGCGCGCGGGCGCTCGCCGCGCTCGACGCGGCGGGGATGCGCCTGGGCCCGGTCGTGGCGACCCCGACCCGGTGGTCGATCCTCGTCGCCCCGTACGGGCTCGAACGGCTCGGGGAGCTGCTGTACGCGAAGGACAGCGTGCCCAGTTCGCTGCGGTTCCACGGCGAGGGCGGCTATCTGGTGCTGCCGCCCTCGGTCACCGGGACCGGTCAGGTCCGGTGGGAGCGCGCCCCGCTCGCGGGCTCGGCCCGGCCGTGGCTGCCGGACGTGGAGGCGGTGGTCGACGCCCTGGTGGAGGCGAGCACCAGCGCTCCGGGCGGCGGGAGCCGACTGACGTACTGATCGGGCGGGGCTCCGGAGGGGCCCGGGGCGTTCACCCGAACGGGTGCGTCCGGGGCCGACTTCCCGGGGAAACGGGCGTGCGCCCGGCGGGACGGCCGCCGGGCGCCGCTATGTTCGCCCCACCGTTCAGGATCTCCGGCCGCGGTCTCCGGCCGAGCAGGGCAGGTGGAGCGCATGAGCCCGGTGAACCTTCGTGTGGTCGGACTGGGTGCCGCCGTCACGGCCGCCGTCCTGCTGCCGCTCGTCGCGATGGCGGGCCAGACGGGCGAACCGAGCGTCCGGGCGGGCGCGAGGGGAGCGGTCGGCGGGGGCGGTGGAGTCACCGAATCCGGTGGGATCGGTGAGACCGGTGAGATCGGTGGGCCTGTCGGGTCTGGTGGGGCCAGCAAGACCGGTGAGACCAGTGGGGCCAGTGGGGCCAGCAAGACCGGTGGGGCCGACGCGAAGCCCGGGGGACTGCTGACGGGACTCGGCCTGGTCCCCCGTACGACCGGCTCCTCCAAGGTCTCCGACTCCGCCGGGGCTTCCGGGGCTTCCGGTTCCGCCGGGGCTCTCGGGGCCTCCGCTCCGGGAGGGGCCGCGTCCTCGGGGACCTCCGTCGCGGAGGTGCCGGAGCGGGTCACCCGCTGCGGACCGGAACTCGCCTCCCCGGACGGGGTCGAGGCGCAGACCTGCGTGCTGTCCGAGGGGCCCGACCTCTGGGCGCGTACGTACTACCGGAACGCCTCGGGACAGGATCTCGACGCGTTTCTGACCCTCATGGCCCCCGGCGGGCGGACCGTGCAGGTCCACTGCGCGGTTCCGGCGCAGGACGAACCCGGGAGCTGCGAGACGCCGAGGGAGCGGGGGCGCGGTGCGGCGACGGCCCATACGGCGGTCGCGGAATTCGCCGGTGCGGGCGAGGGGGGCAGCACCCCGCTGCTGTTGCGGGCGGGCAGCAACGCGGCGGACGCCCAAGGGAGTTGAGTCCGTCCCCGGCCGGAGCGGCTGGAAGAGGGCATGGAAACGCCCGATCGCTGGCGACGGGGGATGCACCAGCGACCGGGCTTCCAGAACGGTAACAAGAGATCTGCTGTTCGCAAATTCGATCTCGGTTATTCGGACAGGGATTTACCCGTGCCACCGCCGTGTTGTGGCGGAAGTCACCGACTGGCCGGTCTGTCAGTGACCGATACCACCCGGGGTATCAGCTGAGAGTGACCTGACGGTTCGTGAGGCCGCCCCGGGCGCGCCGCTCCTCGGCGGTCAGCGGGGCGTCCGAGGCGAGCGCCCCGGCGAGCCGCTCGGCGAACTCGGCGGCGGGCTTCTCGCAGTCCTCCGCCGTCATCGACGTCGGCAGGTCCCACACCGGCACCATCAGGCCGTGGGCGCGGAACGAGCCGACGAGCCGGGTGTCCTCGCCGATCGAGGTCCCGTCGGCCGCCTGGAGGCGGGCCAGCGCGTCGAGGAGCTTCTCCTCCGGGTACGGCATAACCCAGCGCAGGTGGTTCTTGTCCGGGGTCTCGCACCAGTACGCCGAGTCGACGCCGGTCAGCTTGACGGTCGGGATCGCGGCGGCGTTGGCCCGCTCCAGGGAGGCGGCGACCTCCGGGTCGGCGCCGTCGGCGGACTGCGGGATCCAGAACTCGAACCCGGAGTGGACCTCGGGGGCGAACTCGGCGTCCGTGTCGAGCAGGTCCTGGAGGCGGGGGCCCTCGGCGGGCACGCGGCGGCCGGGGACCGGGGTGCCCGGCTCGGCGGCCAGGGCGCGCTGGAGGGTGTCGGCGAGGTCGCGGGCGAGGTCGCCGGAGGTGGAGTCGTTCTGGAGGGCGAGCAGCACCGAGCCGTCGTCGCGGCGCAGCGCGGGCCACGCCATCGGCAGCACGGTCGCGAGCGTCACGGAGGGGACGCCCTCCGGCAGGCCGTCCTTCAGGGTGAGCGGGACGGTCGCGGCGGGCACCAGCTCGCGCAGCGCGACCCAGTCGCACTCGCCGGGCAGGCCCTCGAAGGGGCGCTGGACGAGCTCGGTCACGGCGTGCGAGGCGGTCCGGCCGTGACACGCCTTGTACCGGCGGCCCGAACCGCACGGGCACGGCTCCCGCGCGCCGACGACCGGGATCTCCCCGCTCGTGACCTGGGCCTGGCCGGTCTTGCCGGCCTTCGTCTGGGGGCGCTTCTTGGCCATGGTGTGGCTTTCTCCCGATCGCGGCGGTGCGGTGGCTGTTCCGGCCGCGAGCCTAGCCGCACGGGACACCGCCACCTCTCAGGCGGGCCGCCGCCCGCGCCACGGGGACGGCGCCGACGGGCGGTCCCGTACGGGCCGGTGACCACGGGCCCGTACGGTGCCGGAACTCGTACGGCGCCTGACCTCGCCCGGCGCCTGATCCCGTGCGGTGTCTGGCCTGCCCGGAGCGTGATCCCGTACGGCACGTGATCCCGTACGGCACGTGGTCGTACGGTCCGCGCCGCCGTCGCCCGTCGCGGGGTGCCGGTCGCGAGCCCCCGGCCGCTCGGCCCGGACCGTTCGCCCCGACTGTTCGCCCCGACCGCCCGATCCGACCGCCCGATCCGGAGCTTCAGTCCAGATCGTCGTACGCGTCCAGGAAGTCGAAGCCCGAGCCGCCGCCGACGCGCGTAGCGAAGTCCTCGCGGCGGTGTCCTTCGGTGACGACCACCCACACCGTGACCTCGCCGGTGGCGCTGTCCCGTACGCCCCAGTCCTGTGCCAGCGCGCTGATGATGTTCAGCCCGCGTCCGCCCCGTGCGGTGACCGAGGGGGTCGACGGGACGGGTCGTGTCGGACCGCCCCCGTCGGTCACCTCGACTCTGAGACCGCCCGAGCGGTCGACCCGCCAGGCCGCCCGTACGTCCCCTTCGCCCCGGTCCGCACGCCCCAGCGGTCTGCCGTACCGGCACGCGTTGCTGAGCAGTTCGGAAAGGATCAGGACCGCGTCGTCCACGACCGCGTCGGACACCCCGTTGCGGTACAGCTCGTCCCGCATCCGGTGCCGCGCTTCTCCCACGCCCGCAGGGCCATGGGGTACGGCCATGCTCGACGACGTGGGCACCTCTTGTGCCACCACCAACGCCACCCCCGAGACCTCCTTTGCCCCACGCCACCGTGTGGATGCCCCATTGGACTGGACCGGAAACCGGCCAATCCGCGTGGGATGAGGCACTCGTGACGATCGCGTACGTACGGAACGCGCCGGTGCACACCCCCGTACGGGCTCCACCCCTTGTGGCACAAGGGGAAGGAGGTGCGGAGGCGTCTCGGGAGGGGGCGCTCGGGGACGGCGGCGAAGGGGGCGGGAGTCAGCCGCGGCCCAGCTGTGCCAGCACCTGCTTGGGACGGTTGGTGATGATCGCGTCCACCCCGAGGCGCTCGCAGAGCTCCACGTCCTCCTCCTCGTCCACCGTCCACACGTGCACCTGGTGCCCCGCCTTCCGGAGCCGCAGGATCACGGCGGGGTGGTGCCGCACGATCCGGATCGAGGGGCCCGCGATGCGCGCGCCCGCCGGGAGCCTCCCGTCCCTCATGCGCGGCGAGACGAACTGGGCGAGGGAGACGGTCGGCAGCGTCGGCGCGGCGGCGGCGATCCGGTGCAGGGAGCGGGCCGAGAAGCTCATGACCCGTACCGGGGACTCCTCGGGGGACGCGGGCGCGTCGAGCCCGAACCGGCCGAGGAGCTGCAGCAGCTTCTCCTCGACCTGGCCCGCCCAGCGGGTGGGGTGCTTGGTCTCGACGGCCAGCTCGACCCGGCGCCCCGCGTCGGAGACCAGCTCCAGGAGGCGCTCCAGGGTGAGCACGGAGGTGGAGCCGGGGTCGCGCCGGTCGGGGCTCTCGCCGGAGTCCTCGCGGCCCTTCCAGGTGCCGAAGTCGAGCGTGGCGAGATCGGCGAGTTCGAGGGCGGAGACGGCCCCGCGGCCGTTCGAGGTGCGGTCCACGCGCCGGTCGTGGACGCAGACGAGGTGCCCGTCGGCGGTGAGGCGTACGTCGCACTCCAGGGCGTCGGCGCCGTCCTCGATGGCCTTCACATAGGCGGCCAGGGTGTGTTCCGGTGCGTCCTCGGATGCTCCACGGTGGGCGACGACCTGGAGGGGGACGCGGGGCGGGTGCTGCCGTGCGTGAGTCACGGCGACATGGTGCCATTGGCGGGGTGGGAGGGGCACACCGCAGGCTGTCCGTTCTGTCCGTATGTAAAAGTAGGGGTGCGTACGCACAGCTACGGCTTACGGTGGCCTGACGTCCTGTGGGAAAAGCTGGTGCAGCACCCTGGAGCCAGCAGATGGCCCCGCAGGTACCACCCCACCCCACCCCGCGCAGTCAACGAGGAGAGCGAGCTGTGAGCACCGAGAACGAGGGCACGGCGGTTCCGGCGGACCAGGCTGCCCCGTCCGCCCCTCCGCCGCCCCCCTCGGCGGCGACCCCGGACCGGACCGAGCCCCTCCCGACGAACCCCGACCCGGCCACGGAGACCTTCCCGGCGACGGAGACCTTCCCGGCGAGCCGGTCGGACGTGCCGGTTCCGTCGGACCCGGAGCCGACGCGGTCGCTGCCGACGCCTCCGCAGCCCGTCCAGCCCCCGCCGACGCCGTCGGCGGGTGAGCAGGAGCGGACCCGAGCCCTGCCGACGACCCCGGCCTCCTCCTCGGCCCCGGTCCCCCCGGCAGGGGCACCCGCTCCCGCTTCCGCCCCGGCCGCCCCGGCCCCCGAACCGGTCGCTGTGGGGGCGACGGGCGCGGTGGCCGGAGCGGCGGCCGGTGGCTGGCCCCCGCCTCCGCCGGCCGTACCGGCCTGGGGCGCCCCGGTCCCGCCCGGCCCCCCGGCCCCCTCGGGACGGCGCGGACGGACCGGCGGTCTCGTGGCGGCGGTCCTCGTCGCGGCGCTGGTCGCGGGCGGGGTCGGCGGCGGCATCGGCTACTGGGCGGCGGAGCGCGGCGACAACGGCCCCAGCTCGACGACGGTCTCCTCCGGCGACGCCCCGGCGGCCTTCAAGCGCGACCCGGGCACGGTCGCGGCGGTCGCGGCGCAGGCGCTGCCGAGCGTGGTCACCATCCAGGCGAAGTCCGGCGGCGCGCAGGGCGAGGGCGGTACGGGCACCGGCTTCGTGTACGACCAGGAGGGCCACATCGTCACCAACAACCACGTGGTGGCGTCGGCGGCGGAGGGCGGCACGCTCTCCGTGACCTTCCCGGACGGCAAGCGGTACGACGCCGAGGTCGTGGGCCGGGCCCAGGGCTACGACGTGGCCGTACTGAAGCTGACGAACGCGCCGAAGGGGCTGAAGCCGCTGCCGCTGGGCGACTCGGACAAGGTCGCGGTCGGCGACTCGACGATCGCGATCGGCGCGCCGTTCGGTCTGTCCAACACGGTGACGACGGGCATCGTCAGCGCCAAGAACCGTCCGGTGGCCTCGGGCGACGGGAACGGCGGCGGCAGCTCGTACATGAGCGCGCTGCAGACGGACGCGTCGATCAACCCGGGCAACTCGGGCGGCCCGCTGCTCGACGCGAGCGGCGCGGTGATCGGGATCAACTCGGCGATCCAGTCCACCGGCAGCGGTTTCGGCCAGTCACAGGCGGGCTCGATCGGCCTCGGCTTCGCGATCCCGGTCAACCAGGCGCGGAACGTGGCCCAGCAGCTGATCAGGACGGGCAAGCCGGTCTACCCGGTGATCGGCGCGACGGTGACGATGAACGAGAAGGGCGAGGGCGCCACGATCGCGCCCCAGGGCTCCGGCGGCACCCCCTCGGTCACCGCCGACGGCCCGGCGGCGAAGGCGGGCCTGAAGGCGGGCGATGTGATCACCGGCTTCGGCGGGCACCAGATCGACAGCGGTCCGACGCTGATCAGCGAGATCTGGACGCACAAGCCGGGCGACCCGGTGAAGGTCACCTACGAGCGGGGCGGCAAGACGTCCACGACGACGGTGGTCCTGGGCGAGCGCACCGGCGACAGCTGAGCGGGGCGCACGCGGGCGCGTGCGGGCGCGTGCGGAGCGGGTACGGGAGCGGTACGGGAAAGGGAAGGCGCCGGACGGGTCCCGGCGCCTTCCCTTTCCTTCGTTCCTTCGTTCGGATACGTGCTACCAGCGGGGCTGCTGCTGCTGTTCCGTGGAGGAGTACGTGCTGGTGGTGGCGCCCCAGTTGTTGTCGGCGTTCAGGGTGGACTGGAGGTCGCCGATGTCGAGGCGCTGGACGGGCCGGGTGCCGGGCTCGTCGTCCCCCATGATGAGCATCGGGTCCAGCATGACGACGGCCGCGGCGAAGACCAGGAAGATCAGCGGGCCGACGAGCAGCGGCAGCACGTCGAAGGCGGTGGTGCCGGTGGGGGCGATGGTGGCGTGGGCGCCGTGGTCGACCCGGACGTCCATGGCGGCCATGCCGGTGTAGTGCATCCCGGTGACGGCGACGCCCATGATGACGCTGGCGCCGAGGCTGGCGGCGAAGCCCCGTACGGAGACGGCGGCCCAGAGGGCGGCGGTCGCGGCGACGACGGCGATGAGGATCGACAGGGCGACGACGCCCGGGGCGTACGACACGGCGCCGTTCATCCGCATGGCGGCCATGCCCAGGTAGTGCATCCCCGCCACGCCGAGCCCGGTGAAGAGACCGGCGGCCCCCAGCGGCAGCGGACGGGCTCCCCGGTAGCCGACGGTGAAGACACCCGCGCCGACGACGAGCACGGCGACGAGCAGGCTGAGGAAGGTCAGCGTCCCGTCGTACGTGATGCGCGTCTCGCGCACCTGGAAGCCCAGCATGGCGATGAAGTGCATGGTCCAGATCCCGCACCCGATGGACGCGGCTCCGAGCGCGAGCCACCCGGGCTTCCGGGTCCGCCCGTGCGCCAGCGACCGCACGGTGCAGCGCAGTCCCAGCGCGCTGCCCAGACAGGCCATCACATAGCCCACGAGGGGCGTGACCATGCCATAGCTGAACCCGTCGATCGTGCCCTGCACCCTGGGGACCTCACTTCTTCTCAAGAAACGCGGAGACGCCGCGAACGGGACTCTAACCTGGCGTTTCAGTTGATCTTCACGCACCCGGGACATGCGGGACGCGACCACCGGAACCACCGCAAGACCGCCCCGCCCGCCCCCGCCCCGTCCCCCCACCCGGTACGCTGTAGCCCGCTCCGCCCCAAACGGCCGGAAGCGAAGGTGGGTTGCCCGAGCGGCCTAAGGGAACGGTCTTGAAAACCGTCGTGGCAGCGATGTCACCGTGGGTTCAAATCCCACACCCACCGCAGTAGGTCAGAATGTGCGCAGGTCAGAAGGGGTGCTCCTCAGCGAGGGGTACCCCTTCCGCGTGGGAGCTGTCTCACTCCGGATCGCCTCTGCCGCGTTGTTGAACCGGTGCGCATGGACGGGCAACCCTCTCAGAAGGGGCAGGAGTTGCCGCGCTGGACGTCGACGATTAGGTCGTGTCGGGGCCCGCCGCTGCTACGGTCATCCGTTCGCCGAGGAGGTCATGATGGCTGTTTCCCCGCCTGTCGCTGCCCGAGTGGACCTACGCCGTCGGCCGGTCGAAGACGTGCTGGAACGGGTGGAAGCGGCCCTGCACGTGCGGTTGGACCGGGAGGCGCTGGTACGCAAGCGCCGGTCCTTGGGGGGCCGTACGGAGCGGGGTACGTGGGTGCGTATCGAGCGCCGGGGATTCGAGCGGATCGGCCCGCAGGGCTGGAACGGGACCGAGGCCGCTGCTGTGCTGCAAGGGGTCGCGATGCCCGAGTGATACCAGGGCGTGGCGTGGCGCGAGCCGGGCGAGCCGGTGATGTGGCGCGCGGATGAGCTGGAGCTGATCCCGTCACCGTCTGTCGGCAGGGGCGCCCCGGTACTCGAAGACCCGGGCCTGCCGGACGAGTGGTGGGAAGCGCTGAATGCTTCGCTGGACGCGCTTGCCTCACAGCAGACGCCGCGGATCGCAACGCCGGACACCGTGACGATCACGCGGGAGCAGGTGACCCAGACCCTCGGGGAGGTCTTCCCCGGGGTGGCCGATACGCGGATCGAGCGGTGGACGCCAGCTCATGTGGATCTGACCTGGGCCAACGTGATGGGACCGGAGTTCTCCCTCATCGACTGGGAGGACTGGGGCACGGCGCCCCGGGGCCTGGACGCCGCGACGCTGTGGGGCAACGCGCTGGCCGTCCCGGCGCTCGCGGACCGCGTCCACCGGGAGCGGCGCGCGGACCTGGAGAGCCGGGACGGCAAGCTGATGTCGCTGTTCTTCCTGTCGAAGACCGTCGGCCCCCACGCGTACGAGGAGGATCCGCTGCTGGTGCCGGCCCGCAAGGAGGCCGAGCGTCTGGTGGCCGAGCTTCAGCTCTGACTGTGCCCCTGCGGGGATGCCGTCGTCGGGGGGTTTCGGTCCCGGTGGGGGAGTCGGGCGCGTGGCTTCTGCGGATGCGGTATCCGTGGGGGAAGGCGATGCTGGGAGGGTTCGAGCCGCTGAAGCAGGAGGGCCGGAGGATGTCTGTGCTGGACAAGCTCAAGGGGTTGCTGAAGGGCCACGAGGACAAGGCCTCCCAGGGCATCGACAAGGCCGGTGACTTCGTCGACCAGAAGACGCAGGGCAAGTACAGCAGTCAGGTCGACACCGCGCAGGAGAAGCTCAAGGAGCAGCTCGGCGGAACGGGCACCCCGCAGCAGGACCCCCCGCCTTCTCCCCCGCCTCCGCCTCCCCCGGCGTCCCCGCAGCCGTAGCTGTCCCCTCCCCGTTAGCCGTAGTCCTAGCCGCAGTGCGGGTGCCGTCCTCGTGTCGGTGGGTCGGGTCCGTCTCGTGGTTGTCGTCGGTCGGTTCCCTTGCTTGGGGTCCGTCGTCGCGTGGTGTGTTCTCAGGGGCGTTCCCGAGGTGAAATTCGGGGGCGCCCCTGAGGGTTTTCCGGGTTCAATCAGGGCTCCCTCTCGGGTGGTTCGGGGGCGGAAGACGAGGGCGAGGGTTTCGGCGTGGTGCGGATCGTGCTCGTGTGCGGGGACATCACCCGCGAGACCGTCGACGCCGTCGTCAACGCGGCCAACTCCTCCCTGCTCGGCGGGGGCGGAGTCGACGGTGCCATCCACCGCGCGGGCGGGCCCGAGATCCTCGACGCCTGCCGTGCGCTGCGCCGCTCCCACTACGGGAAGGGCCTGAGGACAGGGCAGGCGGTGGCGACCACGGCGGGCCGGCTCCCGGCCCGGTACGTGATCCACACCGTCGGTCCCGTCTGGTCGCGGGACGAGGACCGTTCCGAGCTGCTGGCCTCCTGCTACCGCGCCTCCCTCCGGGTCGCGGACGCGGTGGGCGCCCGGACCGTCGCGTTCCCCGCCGTCTCCACCGGGATCTACGGCTGGCCCCTGGACGACGGCGCCCGGATCGCGGTCGAGACGGTCCTGGCGGCCCGTACCGACGTGGAAGAGGTCCGGTTCGTGCTCTTCGACGCTCCGGCGTACGCCGTTTTCGAGGCTGCCGTCCTCCGGGCGGGCCAGAATGGGGAATCCTTTCGGGATTCGTAGTCCCGTTTGATTTTTCTGAGCCCGGGACTCGCTGTCACATTTCGCCGAATCGGCGGTTGGCGGGAAATCTGCCGAAACGCTTCCCCTCTTGCGGCGCAACGGCCGTGCCGGTCACCGGACTCCGCCGTTCCGGTGAGCCGGGCTTTTCTTGTGCTGACCTGGTTTATCGACTTGTCCTCACGCTTGCGGGGGAATGGGGCGCTCCGGGGTGGTTCGCCAGGGATTCGGTGGGCAACTCTGGATTCGCGACGTCGAGCAGAAAACACCGGGGCGGTCGGCCAACTGCCTTGGGAATGGCCGCACTTCACAGCTTCACAGCAGTTCCGCGCAGTTCCGTGCATCAGCACCCGCTTTCAGTTCCCGGAGGAACAGACATGGCAAGCATCCGTACCGTCCGCGTTCTCGCCGCCACCGCCGCCCTGCCCCTCGCCGCCGCGCTCTTCACCGGGGTGGCCCAGGCCGACAACGGCGGGTTCGCGAACGACGGATCGAACACGAGCGTCGCCAGCGTCATCGGCAGCGGCGTGGGCGGGAACAACCACGGCAACTCCACCACGACGCAGCAGGTGGCGACCGGTGCAGGCGCCTCCAACCAGAACAACACGGCCAGCGTGAACGGCTCCGCCCTCACCCACATCTCCCAGACCAACGCGGTGGTCAACTTCCACCCGTGGTGGTGACCGGCAGCACGGGATCCGGCCCGACGGGGGGCGTGACCGTGGTGTGAACGGCGGCCCGCACGAAGGTACTCAGGTACCGGAGTGCGGGCCGCCGCGCTGTCTCCGTACCGCCTCGGGGAGCCCGGTCGGCCGCGCCGCCGGGTCCGGCGCCGCGAGGGCCTTCGCGCCCGCCCTTCGCGCCCCGGCGGCGCCCCGTCCCTCGCCGTCCCTCGCCGCCCTCGCCACACCTCGCCGTCACGCCCCGCCCCGCCGCGACCCGCCCCCGAGCGCCTTCCGCCCGTCCGAGCGCCTCCCGCCCGTCCGGGCCTTCCACCCGTCCGGGCAGCCCCGCCCCCGTCCGCGCGGCCCCGCCCGCCACCCGGCACTCGCCCTCCCGGTCCCCGACCTTGACACGACAAGGGAATCTGACGGACAGTCAGAAACCCCAGTCGTCCCACGGGAGGCCGTCTCCGTGCACCTCGCCCCGACCGGGCGGCAGCTGCGGCTGCGCGCCGAACTCCGCGCGTACTTCCGGGACCTGATGCCCGAAGGGCCGCCCCCCGCCACCGACATCGCCGCCCAGCGCCGACTGCTCCGCCGGATCGGCGCCGACGGCCGTCTCGGGCTCGGCTGGCCCGAGGAGTACGGGGGCCACGGCCGGGGTCCCGACGAGCAGTTCGTCTTCTTCGACGAGGCCTACCGCGCGGGCGCACCCGTCTCCATGGTCACCCTGAACACCGTCGGCCCCACCCTGATGGCCTACGGGACCGAGGCGCAGAAGAGCCACTTCCTGCCCCGCATCCTGCGCGGCGAGACCGTCTTCGCCATCGGCTACAGCGAGCCAGAGGCCGGTACCGACCTCGCCTCCCTCCGGACCCGGGCGGTCCGCGACGGGGACTCCTGGCGGATCGACGGCCAGAAGATCTTCACCTCCAACGCCCAGAACGCGGACTGGATCTGGCTCGCCTGCCGTACGGACCCCGACGCGCCCCCGCACCGGGGCATCTCCATCGTCCTCGTCCCCACCGACGCGCCCGGCTTCTCCTGGACCCCGATCACGACCGTGGGCGGACTGACCACCACCGCCACCTACTACGACGGGATACGCGTCCCCGCCGGGAACCTCGTAGGGCCCGAGCACGGCGGCTGGGGGCTGATCACCAACCAGCTCAACCACGAGCGGGTCGCGCTCGCCGCGATCGGGATGCAGGCCGAGGACTTCTTCGCCGCCGCGCTCGACCGCGCCCGCGTCCCCGACCCGGTGACCGGCCGCCGCCGGATCGACGAACCGTGGGTCCGGCTGCGCGCCGCCGAGGCGCACGCCCGGCTGGCCGCGACCCGGCTGCTCAACTGGCGTCTGGTGGGGGACGTCGGCGCGGGCCGTCTCGCCCCCGGGGACGCGAGCGGAGTGAAGTTCGCGGGGACGGAGTCGGCGGTCGAGGTCTACCGGATCTGCCAGGAGATCGCGGGCGGCGCGGGGACGGTCCGGACGGGCTCGCCGGGCGCGCTCGACGGCGGCGAACTGGAGCGGATGAACCGGGCCGCGCAGATCAACACCTTCGGAGGAGGCGTGAGCGAGGTGCAGCGCGAGATCGTCGCGATGATGCGGCTCGGCATGAAGGGCAGGGGCCGCCGGTGACCCGGGAGACGGCACGGGACCCCGACCCCCTCCACCCCCTCCTCCTGGCGTTCGAGGGGCGGGCCGCCGCCGTCGGCGGGACCGGGAAGGACCCCGTCAACCTGCCGATGATCAGGCACTGGTGCGAGGCCGTGGGGGACGAGCACCCCGCCTACCGGGGGCCCGGGGCCGTCGCGCCGCCGACCATGCTCCAGGCCTGGACGATGGGCGGGCTCTCCGGGCACACCGGCCGGGCGTCCGCCCACGACGAGCTGTTCGCGCTCCTCGACGGCGCCGGGTGCACCTCGGTCGTCGCGACCGACTGCGAGCAGGAGTACCTGCGCCCGCTGCGGCCCGGCGACGACATCACCTTCGACACGGTCATCGAGTCGGTGTCCGGGCGCAAGACGACGAAGCTCGGGACCGGGTACTTCGTCACCACCCGGACCGATGTGCGCGCCGCCGGGGAACTCGCGGGCACCCACCGCTTCCGCATCCTCAAGTACGCGCCCGCCGCCCGGCCCCCCGGGCCGGAACCGAAGCCCCGGCGGCCCCGCCCCGTGATCAACCGGGACAACGCCGGTTTCTGGGCGGGCGTCGCCGAGCACCGGCTCCTCGTCCAGCGCTGCGGCGGCTGCGCGGCCCTCCGGCTGCCCTGGCTGCCCGGCTGCGCCGACTGCGGCTCGCGGGAGTGGGACACGGTCGAGGCGAGCGGCGCGGGGACGGTCTTCTCGTACGTGGTGATGCACCACCCGCCGTTCCCCGCCTTCGATCCGCCGTACGCGGTCGGTCTGATCGAACTCGCCGAAGGGGTACGGATCATCAGCAACGTGGTGGGGGTGCCCCACGACGAGGTGCGGATCGGGATGCCGGTGCGGCTGGAGTTCCTGCGGGTCGACGAGGACCTGGAACTGCCCGTCTTCCGCGCGGAGCCGGAGCCGGAGACGGAGACGGAGACAGAACCGGAGACAGGGCCGGACGCGGTGCCGGACGCGGGCACGAGCGCGGGCGCGGACGCGGGCGCCGAAGCGGAAGGGGAGCGCTGACATGGACTTCACCCCCGGCGAGGAGCAGTCGGCCGTACGGGAGCTGGCCGCCCGGATCTTCACCGACCTCGCCACCCACGAACGGCTCAGGGCGGCGGGCACCGGCACGGACGCCGGGCTGTGGAAGGCGCTGTGCGCCGCCGGGCTCCCGGCCGCCGTCGAGGAGACCGGACTGCTGGGCCTGGTCCTGCTCCTGGAGGAGCAGGGGCGGGTGACGGCCCAGGTGCCGCTCGCCGTGACCTGCGCGTACGGGATCCTCGCGGTCGCCCGGCACGGCACCGGGGCACAGCGCGCCCGGCTGCTGCCCGGACTGCGCGACGGTACGACGGTGGTGACGGGCGCGTTCCCGGCACCCGGCACGGTCACGGCACGCGACGGCGCCCCGGACGGACCGCCCGGTGCGGAGCCTGGCGGTCCTCCCGGTGGAGAGCCGGACGGTCCGCCCGCGTACGCGCTGCTCGACGGGGCCGTGCCGTGGGTCCCCTGGCTCGGGGACGCCACCCATGTCCTCGTACCGGACCGGGAGCACGCGCTGTGGCTGGTCCGCGTGGAGGACGCGGCCGGGACCGAACCCGTCGAGCTGACCGCGCCCTGGTCGGCGGGGCGGCTCGTGCTCGAAGGGACCCCGGGGGAGCGGCTCGGCGGCCCCGGCGCGTACGCGGACGTGCTCGCCGCCGCCCGGACCGCGTTCGCCGGGCTCCAGGCGGGCGTCTGCGCCGGATCGCTGGCCAGGGCCGTCGAGCACACCTCCGTACGGGAGCAGTTCGGCCGCCCGCTCTCCACCCACCAGGCCGTCCAACTGCGGGCGGCCGACGCGTACATGGACACCGAGGCCATCCGGGTCACCGCCTATGAGGCCGCCTGGCGCTTCGACGAGGGCCTGGCCGCGTCCGGGGCGGCCCTCACCGCCGCCTGGTGGGCCTCCGAGGCGGGCAAGAGGGTCGTGCACGCCGGGCAGCACCTGCACGGCGGCACCGGCGCGGACCTCGACCACCCCGTCCACCGGCACTTCCTGTGGGGCCGGCAGCTCGACGCGTACCTGGGCTGCGGCACCGAACTCCTCGCCGAACTCGGCGACCTGCTCGCGGAAGCGGAAGGAGATCCGTCGTGAAACCCGGGGACGAACTGGAGCCGCTGACGGTGCCGATCACCCGCACCCTGATCGTCGCCGGGGCCGTGGCCTCCCGCGACTACCAGGACGTGCACCACGACGCCGAACTGGCCCGGGAGAAGGGCTCCCCGGACATCTTCATGAACATCCTCACGACCAACGGCCTCGTCGGGCGGTACGTCACCGACCGCCTCGGCCCCCGCGCGGTCCTCCGCAAGGTCTCCATCCGCCTCGGCGCCCCCAACCACCCCGGCGACACCATGGTCCTCAGCGGCACCGTGGTGGAGGTCGACGGGGACACCGCCCGGGTCAGGATCGCCGGGACCAACGGGCTCGGGCACCACGTCACCGGCACCGTCACCGTGGAGGTGCCGGAATGAGCGTCCGCCACCGGGACGGGCTCGGCGGGCGGGCGGCCGTCGTCGGCATCGGGGCCACCGAGTTCTCCAAGGACTCGGGCCGCAGCGAACTGTCCCTCGCCGTCGAGGCGGTCGGCGCGGCCCTCGCCGACGCCGGGCTCGCCCCCTCCGACGTCGACGGCCTGGTCACCTTCACCATGGACACCAACCCCGAGATCACCGTCGCGCAGGCGTCCGGCATCGGCGAGCTGTCCTTCTTCTCCCGCGTCCACTACGGCGGCGGGGCCGCCTGCGCCACCGTCCAGCAGGCCGCGCTCGCCGTCGCCACCGGGATCGCCGAGGTCGTCGTCTGCTACCGGGCGTTCAACGAGCGCTCCGGGCGCCGCTTCGGCT
The DNA here is from genome assembly GCF_042754005.1 of Streptomyces sp. NPDC059247. Taxonomy (NCBI): domain Bacteria; kingdom Bacillati; phylum Actinomycetota; class Actinomycetes; order Kitasatosporales; family Streptomycetaceae; genus Streptomyces; species Streptomyces sp. NPDC059247. Next base: position 151,002 of record NZ_JBHYZW010000002.1, on the reverse strand, counting down.
CCGGCGTCCAGCGGCGGGAGCCCTCCGCCGAGGGCGCCGCGCTGGGCTGGCAGCTGCCGTTCGGGCTGCTCACCCCGGCCTCCTGGGTCGCCATGGCCGCCCAACGGTACTTGTACGCCTACGGGTTGACCCCGGAGGTGTTCGGGCACGTCGCCGTCACGGACCGGCGGCACGCGGCCCGCAACCCGGCCGCGTACTTCCACGGCAAGCCGATCACCCTCGCCGACCACGCGGCCTCCCGCTGGATCGCCGAACCGCTGCGGCTCCTGGACTGCTGCCAGGAGACCGACGGCGGGCAGGCGGTCGTCGTCACCTCCGTGGAGCGCGCCCGCGACCTGCCGAACCCGCCCGCCGTGGTCCTCGCGGCGGCACAGGGCGCCGGACGGAAGCAGGAGGCGATGACCAGCTTCTACCGGGACGGCCTCACCGGGCTGCCGGAGATGGGCGTGGTCGCCCGGCAGCTCTGGCGGACGTCCGGGCTCGCCCCCTCCGACATCGACGTGGGCATCCTCTACGACCACTTCACCCCGTTCGTGCTGATGCAACTGGAGGAGTTCGGCTTCTGCGGGCCCGGCGAGGCGGCCGGGTTCGTCGCGGCGGACGCCCTGCCCCTGAACACCCACGGGGGGCAGCTCGGCGAGGCGTACCTGCACGGCATGAACGGCATCGCGGAGGCGGTGCGGCAACTGCGCGGGACCTCGGTGAACCAGGTGCCGGGGGCGGCGCGGAGCCTGGTGACGGCCGGTACGGGCGTTCCTACGTCCGGGTTGATCCTGGGCACGGACGGCTGAGGCGAGGGCCTCCGGAGTGGCCGGGCGGGCGCGGCGGTCCTTTAACTCGCGCCATGGACAACGAGCCGCCCCGTACGGGGAACCCCGACCCGACCCGCGCCCCGGACCCCGACGAGCCCCGCCGGGCCCGGGGCGCCGAGACTCCCCGTACGGGGAACCCCGACCCAGCCCGTGCCGGGAGTGCCGACGTGTCTCGTACGGGGAACCCTGACCCGGCCCGTGCCGGGGGCGCCGACGTGTCCCGTACGGGGAACCCCGGCCCGGCCCGCCTCCCGGATCCCGCCCCGACCGGCGTCCCGGACCCCGGCGCGCCACCGCCCGATCGCGCCCGGCCCCCGACATCCCTGGCGCCCCCGGCAGGCCCGGTGCCCACGCGCCCGCCGCCCGGCCGTCCGGCGTCCTCCCGCGTGCGGGCCCTCGCCGCCGCGCTCGTGACCGTCCTGGCGGGGGCGGCGCTGCTCTCCGGACCGGTCCCGGCCTCGGCCGTACGGGAAGAGGCGGGGGCCGCCCCGGCGCGGGCCCCGCTCGGCTCCCCGGGGCGCGGCGTACCCGCCTCCCCCGCCCGGGGCGCGGTCGCCGCCGACTACTACACCGGGCGCGCCTTCGACACCTGCGAGGCGCCGTCCCTCGCCACGATGAGGGCCTGGCAGGACTCCCCCTACGGGGCCGTCGGCATCTACTTCGGGGGCCGGGGCCGGGGCTGTCCCGGCCAGCGGGAGCTGAACCCGACGTGGGTCGCCGAGGTCCACACCATGGGCTGGCGGCTGCTGCCGATCTTCGTGGGCTCCCAGGCGCCGTGCGTGATCTCGGCCGCCAAGAGGCCCTTCGCCCTCGGCTCCGACCCCTGGGGCCAGGGCACCCGGGAGGCGGGCGACGCGGTGCGGGCCGCGCGGGCCCTGGGCCTGGGCGCGGGCAGCCCGCTGTACCTCGACATCGAGGCGTACCGTTCCGGCGACGCCCCCTGCGCCGCGACCACCCTCTCCTTCGTACGGGCCTGGAACCGGGAGGTGCGGCGGCTCGGCCACCTGGCCGGGTTCTACAGCAGCGCCGACTCGGGCGTACGGGACATCGAGGCGCAGCGGCGGGCGGGCACGGCCGACCTGCCGGACGTGATCTGGTTCGCGCGCTGGCGCGGCGGGCCCGCGCTGTACACGGAGAGCGTCCTCGACCCGCACGCGTGGCCGCACGCGCGGATCCACCAGTACGAGGGCGAGACGGCGGAGACGTACGGCGGACACCGGCTCGTCATCGACCGGGACGCGGTGGACGCGCCCGTCGCCTGGATCGCCCCGGCCGCGCGCCTGGCGGCCCGTGAGCACCTGGCCGACCCCGGCCCGGACCGTGGACCGGGGGGAGCCGGATCCCGGCCGTCCCCGTAAGGGGCCGCCCTCGGCCCTCTCCGGCCCTCCATGCGAGGGGCTGTCGCCAGCCGCCCCCGGCCCTCCCCGCGAGGTCCCGGTCCCGGCCGTCCCCACCCCCGAGCGGACCGACCCCGGCCGGGCCGGGGAGCACCGGGAGCCCGGACCCGGCCCGGACCTGGACCCGTCCCGACCCGACCCGTCCCGTCTCCGACCCGACCCGACCCGGACCCGGCCCGGGAACGACCCTTCCCGGCCCGGGAACGACCCTTCCCGGCCCGGGAACGGTCCTCCCCGGCCCCCCGACGCCCCCGTCCCGCCGGGCTCCGACCCTGACGCGGCCCCGACAGTCCTCCACCCAGAGGAGGTGGAGCCTTCCCCACCCCTACAACCTGAGGCGGACGACGGGTCGGGACCTGGGGCCGATCCGCCGGAGGCCCCTCCCCTCCTAGCGTGGAGCCATGACTCCGCCACCTCCTGGCCCCGTCTGCGCCGGTGCCTCGCAGTACGCGTCGTACCCGACCTTCTCCTCGTACGTCAGGGCGCGCGGGCCCGTGCTGCTGCGCACCGCGCGCTCCCTGACGGCGAACCCGTGCGACGCCGAGGACCTGCTCCAGACGGCGCTCGCCAAGACCTTCGTCGCCTGGGAGCGCATCGAGGACCACCGCGCCCTGGACGGCTACGTGCGCCGGGCGCTCCTGAACACCCGCACCTCCCAGTGGCGCAAGCGCAAGGTCGACGAGTTCTCCTGCGAGGAGCTGCCCGAGCCCACCGGGCTGCCCGAACCGGACCCGGCCGAGCGGCAGGCACTGCACGACGCGATGTGGCGCGCGGTCCTGAAGCTCCCGGAGCGCCAGCGGCAGATGGTCGTCCTCAGGTATTACGAGGACCTGAGCGAGGCGCAGACGGCCGAGGTGCTCGGGGTGTCGGTCGGGACGGTGAAGAGCGCGGTGTCGCGGGCGCTCGGCAAGCTCCGCGAGGACCCCGAGCTGGCTCCCGTACGGTAGTCCTCCCGCCGCTGCCAGTGATCACTGGCAATTTCCGTACTCCCGGGTAGTGACATACCGCGCGGTACGTGCGCAGAATCTGCACACCCCTACCGCCACGTAGCGCCCACCGGGAGGACGCCCCGTGTACAGCACCATGCAGGACGTACCGCTGACCGTGAGCCGCATCCTGGAACACGGCCGACGGGTCCACGGCCGCTCGACGGTCACCACGTGGACCGGCGAGCCGGAGCCCCAGCGACGCACGTTCGCCGAGGTCGGCGACCGCGCCGCCCAACTGGCCAACGCCCTGCGCGACGAACTCGGCGTCACCGGCGACCAGCGGGTCGCCACCCTGATGTGGAACAACGCCGAGCACGTCGAGGCGTACTTCGCGGTCCCCTCCATGGGCGCGGTCCTGCACACCCTGAACCTGCGTCTGCCCCCCGAGCAGCTGGTGTGGATCGTCAACCACGCCGCCGACCGGGTCGTCCTCGTCAACGGTTCCCTGCTGCCCCTCCTGGCCCCGCTGCTGCCGCACCTGCCGACGGTCCGGCACGTCGTCGTCGCCGGACCCGGCGACCGGTCGGTCCTGGACGGCGCCGCGCCGCGCGTCCACGACTACGAGGAGCTGATCGCGGGCCGCGCCACCACCTACGACTGGCCCGAGCTGGACGAGCGGACCGCCGCCGCCATGTGCTACACCTCCGGCACCACCGGCGACCCCAAGGGCGTGGTCTACTCCCACCGGTCGATCTATCTGCACTCCATGCAGGTCAACATGGCCGAGTCGATGGGCCTGACCGACCGGGACACCACCCTCGTGGTCGTGCCCCAGTTCCATGTGAACGCCTGGGGCCTGCCGCACGCCACCTTCATGACCGGCATCAACATGCTCATGCCGGATCGTTTCCTCCAGCCCGCCCCGCTCGCCGACATGATCGAGCGGGAGCGCCCGACCCACGCGGCGGCCGTTCCCACCATCTGGCAGGGCCTGCTCGCCGAGGTCACCGCCCGCCCCCGCGACCTGTCCTCGATGGCCCAGGTCACCATCGGCGGCGCGGCCTGTCCGCCGTCCCTGATGGAGGCGTACGACCGGCTCGGCGTCCGGCTCTGCCACGCCTGGGGCATGACGGAGACCTCCCCGCTGGGCACGATGGCGCACCCGCCCGCCGGGCTCACCCCCGAGGAGGAGTGGCCCTACCGGGTCACCCAGGGCCGCTTCCCCACCGGTGTCGAGGCCCGGCTCGTCGGCCCCGGCGGCGACCACCTGCCCTGGGACGGCGAGTCGGCCGGTGAGCTGGAGGTGCGCGGGGCCTGGATAGCGGGCGCGTACTACGACGGCGTCGACGGCGAACCGCTCCGCCCCGAGGACAAGTTCAGCGCGGACGGCTGGCTCAAGACCGGTGACGTGGGCGTGATCGGTCCGGACGGCTTCCTCACCCTCACCGACCGCGCCAAGGACGTCATCAAGTCCGGCGGCGAATGGATATCCAGCGTTTCGCTGGAGAACGCCCTGATGGCCCACCCGGCGGTGGCCGAGGCGGCCGTCGTCGCCGTCCCGGACGAGAAGTGGGGCGAGCGCCCGCTGGCGACCGTGGTCCTCAAGGAGGGCGCGAGCGCCGACTACGCGACGCTGCGGGCCTTCCTCGCCGACGAGGGCGGCATAGCGAAGTGGCAGCTCCCGGAGCGCTGGGCGACCGTCCCGGCGGTGCCGAAGACGAGCGTCGGCAAGTTCGACAAGAAGGTCGTCCGCAAGCAGTACGCGGACGGGGAACTGGACGTGACGGAGCTGTAGGCCAGGCGGCGGGACCGGGACCGGGGCCGGGACCTGGGCCGGGGCCGGGTCTTGGACCTGGGCTTATGTCAGGACCCGGACCGGAACCGGGGCCTGTGCTTGGACCGGACCGGACCGGGGCCTGGGCTTACGTCAGGACCAGGACCCGGACTGGCAACGGGACCGGCCGTGGGCGGACGGGCGCGGGGAGGGCTTCGTAGTGACGAAGCCCTCCCCGCGCCCGCGTCCACCTCGGCAACCGCGTCCGCGTCGGCATCGATGCCCGTCAGGGCGTCCGCGTCCGCGTCGGCGGGGAAGGTCAGTTGGTGCCTATCTTCGCCAGCAGATCCACGATCCGGGCCTGCACCTCGGCGCTGTTCGAGCGCTCCGCGAGGAACAGCACCGTCTCGCCCGAGGACAGCCCCGGCAGCTCCTGCGCGGCGAGGTCGGCCGAGGTGTAGACGACCAGCGGGGTGCGGTTGAGCTGCCCGTTCGCCCGCAGCCAGTCGATGATCCCGGCCCGGCGGCGGCGCACCTGCATCAGGTCCATCACCACCAGGTTCGGCCGGGTCCGGGTGGCCAGGGTGACGGCCTCGGTGTCCGAGGAGGCCCGCGCCACCTGCATCCCGCGCCGCTCCAGGGTGGCCGCGAGCGCCTCCGCGATGTCCTCGTTCTCCTCGATCAGCAGGACCCTGGACGGGTGCTGCTCGCTGTCGCGGGGCGCGAGCGCCTTGAGGAGCACGGCGGGATCGGCGCCGTACGCCGCCTCCCGGGTCGCCTGCCCCAGCCCGGCGGCGAGCAGCACCGGCACCTCGGCGGCGACGGCCGCCTGACGCAGCGACTGGAGCGCCGTACGGGTGATGGGGCCGGTCAGCGGGTCCACGAAGAGCGCGGCGGGGAAGGCGGCGATCTGCGCGTCGACCTCCTCGCGGGAGTGCACGATCACCGGCCGGTAGCCCCGGTCGCTCAGCGCCTGCTGGGTGGAGACGTCGGGCGCGGGCCAGACGAGCAGCCGCCGGGGGTTGTCCAGCGGCTCCGGCGGGAGTTCGTCGTCGACCGGGCGCGGCGCGGGCCGGTTGGCGACCTCGACGGCGCCACCGGGCCCGTCCAGCGGCTCGGGCCCCTCGGCGGAACCCTCGGCGGGCGCCCCTATGGCGTAGGAACGCCCCTCGGAGACCGGGGCGGCGGGCGCGAGCGCCGAGGACTGCGGCCGGGCCCCGCCGACGGCCGGGAGGGCCGCCGCCGGAACCGGCGGATCGACCTCCGGCGGAGTGGCGAGCCTGCGCCGCCGCCCCGAACCGTTGGAGGGCGCCGCGGGGGAGCCGACGGCCGCCGGAACGGCCCCGGACGGCGACGCGGACGGGGAGGACGGGGGTGCCACGGGCCCGGCCGGGTGGGCGGCGGGCCCGCCCTGCCCGAGGGCGCGGACGCTGAACGCCCGCCCCTGCGTGGAGTCCTGCGGCATCGGCAGCTCGGGAGGCAGCGGTACGGAACCGGTGCCCGCCCCGGACCCGGCACCGTTCCCCGGCGCCTGGCCCGCCCCGGGCCGGGGGTACGGCTCCGGCTGCGGATACGGCTCCGGCAGCGGCGGCGCCACGGCCCGGCGGTGACCGCCCGGCCCGCTCTCCTGCGCCCGGCCCGGGAGCGGCCCCTGAGGCTGGACGTGCGGATGCGGCTGCGGAGGCGTGTGGTCCGCGCCGGGGACCCCTCGTACGGCTTCGTGCCGCGCCTCGTCGGAGACCGGCTGCGGACCGGCGAACGCGTCCCCGGGGCCGGGAGCGGGCATGGGACGGGGCCCTGCGCCCCGCTCGGCGGGGGCGGTCCGCTCGGCTCCGGCGGGAAGGCCGGTGCCGGAGGGAGCGTCGGCGTCGGCCGGACGTTCGGTGTCGGCGGGCGGGAGCGCGAACGGCGTCCGGGGCCCCGCGTCGGCCGCCGCCGCCCGCTCCTGCGCGGCGGCGAGGGCCCGGCGACGGCGCCCGCTCGGCTGCGCCTCGGACGCGGAGGCCGTGGCGGGCAGCGCGAGCGCGGAGGCGGGTGCGTGGCCGGGCGCGGCCGGAGGTTCCAGGGCGAGGCCCGACGGCCCCGGGGCCATGCCCTGCGGCTCGACCGGGACGCCCTGCGGCGGCACGGCGGCACCGAGCGCGGCCCGGCCCTGCGCGCCCTCGGCGGCGGTCACCACGGCGCCCTCGGCGGGCCGCCCGCGCCGCCGCCCGGTGGGCTCGGTGCCCGGACCGGGGGGAGCGGTGTTCTGCTGGGCCGGGATCAGCTCGGCGGCGTCGCCCGTACGGCCCCGGCGACGGCCACTGGGCCCGGCGGCGCCCTCGGGCACGACCGGGCTCTCCAGGAAGGCGTCGGTGGAGCCGCGCCGGGCCCGCCGCCGCCCCCCGCCGGAGGTCTCGGAGGCGTCGACGACCTCCGACGACCCGGACGGATCGGACGGATCGGATGAACTGGATGGACCGGACGGATCGACGGCGAGCGCGACGGCGCCGGGCGCCGGGTCCGTGCCCGGCACGGTGGCCGTCCCCGGGCCCGTGCCCGTACCCGACAGCGCGTCAGGGGCGGTGGTCCCGGCGGAGATCCCCGGTCCGCCGGGGGCGGAGCCGCGGGCCGTGTCCCGTGGGACCGGCGGGGAAGCCTGCGCGGGCAGGGCGAGGGCCTCGCGCCGCCCCGGCCGCGGCCCGGCCCCCGGCGGCCCTGACGGCTCCGGCGGTCCCGGCGGCGGAGTGACCGTGCCCCGGCCCGAGCCGAGCGGCACCTCCAGGACGTACGCGCCGCCGCTGGTCCCCGGCACCTCGTGGGTCTGCACGACACCGCCGTGCAGAGCCACGATGCCCCGGACGACCGGCCCGTGGACCGGATCGCCGCCCGCGTACGGACCGCGGACCTCGATGCGGACCACGTCACCGCGCTGCGCCGCCGCGACGACGATGGTGGAGTCGGCGGGGGCGGCACCCCCCGCCGCGGCCCGGCTCCGGCCGGTCGCGTCGACCCCGGCGACATCCGCGACGAGGTGCGCGAGCGCCGTCGCGAGCCGGACGGCGTCCACCTCGGCCTCGATCGGCGGCGCGTGCACGGCGAACTGGGCCCGGCCGGGTCCGATCAGCTCCACGGCCCGGTCGATGCCCGCCGTCACGACCCCGTCGAGGAGCACGACGTGCTTGTCCAGCTTCTCCGCGCCCGCGTCGAGCCGCTGGTAGCCGAGGACGTTGTCGACCAGCGAGGTCATCCGCGCGTACCCGGCGGCCAGATGGTGCAGGACCTGGTTGGCCTCGGGCCAGAGCTGCCCGGCGTCGTCGGCGGCGAGGGTCCCGAGCTGGGTGCGCAGCTCCTCCAGGGGCCCGCGCAGCGAATGCGCGAGGACGGCCGTCAGCTGCTCGTGCCGGGCCGCGAGGGACGCGTACCGCTCCTGCTGCGCCTCCCGCTCGGCGGCGGCGCGCTCGGCCCGGTCGGCGAGTTCGGCGGTGTGCTCCTCGACGAGCTGCTCGTACGGCCTGCGGTCGGTGAAGGTCATGACGGCGCCGACGAGCTGGTCGCCGTCGCGCACCGGGGCGGTCGTCAGGTCGACCGGCACCCGGTCGCCCTTCTTCGCCCACAGGACCTGCCCCCGCACCCGGTGCTTGCGCCCCGACTTGAGGGTGTCCGCCAGCGGCGACTCCTCGTACGGGAAGGGATCGCCGTCCGAGCGCTTGGCCAGGATCAGCGGGTGCAGCTCCTGGCCGCCCAGCTCGCCCGCGCGGTAGCCGAGGATCTGCGCGGCGGCGGGGTTGACCAGCACGACCCGGCCGTCGGTGTCGGTGCCGACGACACCCTCGGAGGCGGCCCGCAGGATCATCTCGGTCTGCCGCTGCGAACGGGCCAGTTCGGCCTCGGTGTCGAGGGTCCCGGTGAGATCGCGGACGACCAGCATGAGCAGCTCGTCGCCGGTGTAGCCGCCGTACGAGTCGTAGGCCTCCCGGCCGTCCTCCAGGCTGGCGCTGGTCACCTCGACGGGGAACTCGCCGCCGTCGGTGCGCCGGGCGACCATCCGGGCGGGCCTGGTGCGGCCCCGCTCGTCGGCGACCTCGGGCAGCCGCATCGAACCGGGGATGAGCCGCGAGTCGAAGGAGGGCAGCAGGTCGAGCAGTCCGCGCCCGACGAGCGCGGTGCCCGGCGTCTCGAACATGCCGAGGGCGATGGTGTTGGCGTTGACGACCGTGCCGTTGCAGTTGACGAGCACCAGGCCGTCGGGGAGGGCGTCGAGTATGGCTGCGAGGCGAGCAGCGCCTCGGGATGGCCTGCTGCTCACGACGACGCTTCCTCCCTGACGCACTGCTACGTGCTTGCCGATCGACCGGCCGGCCCCATCTTGCCCCTCGGGCCGCGGCCTGTCACTGAGGGGAGTCTAAGGGAGCCCGGGGGCGGGCTTCCTGACGCGGCCCCCTGATCCCCGCTCGTCCCCTCGCTCGCCCCCCGTGCGCCCCCGGCTCACCCCCGCACGAGCGGAAGGACCGGCTCCAGGTTCTCCCAGCGGTCGATCTCGCAGCCGTTGGCGCGGGAGAACCGGGCGTCGACGTCGCGGCCCTGCCAGGTGCCGGTGATGTGCGCGACGGCGGGACCGCCGTACACCTGGGTGCAGATCTGGTCCGCGGGCACCGCCTTGAACGGGTTCGCGCCCTCTTCGGCGAGGCTTCCGAGGCGCGCACAGGCGTCCTCGCGGGCCGGGTGGTTCCCACCGGCCCGGTCGTCGCACGTCAGGTCGAAGGTGCCGTCGGCGCTCGGGTTCCCGCTCTGGGAGACGGTCACGGTCAGCGAGTCCGGCGCGGAGAACAGCGGCAGCGGCAGCGGACCGAGCACGGAGGTCCCGGTGGCGGCGGTGGCGAGAGTGGCGAGGGTGGCGAGGCTGCGCAGCATGGAGGTCTCCAGGGACGAGGGGTGCGGCGTGGACGACGGGTGCGGGGAGCACGGCGTGCCCGCCCCGTCTAACGCTCCGGGGGCCGGGGCGTTGCGCAACCGGGGCGCGCCGGGCGGGCGCCACGACGGGCTCCCGGGGCTTTGCCCTCGACCCCGGAGGACTAGTACGGTGAGAATCGATTGGTGGCGCACGGTTCGCCTGTGTCATCATCTGCACGCACCGCACGCGTCAGCGCGCGATGCATGGAGGCGTCGCCTAGTCCGGTCTATGGCGCCGCACTGCTAATGCGGTTTGGGTCTTAAAGCCCATCGAGGGTTCAAATCCCTCCGCCTCCGCCCCACCCGAAGCCCCGGCCCCACCAGGCCGGGGCTTCGCCCGTTCCCAGCCGTTTCCCGTCCGGTTCCGGCCCCCGGGACCCCCGCGCCACGCCGTCTCGCCCCTCGGCGAACCGCGACGTTTTCGCAGCTCACAAGGGGTGTACCCAATGGATTTCACATGACGGCGGCAGTCATGTAATGTTCTTCCTGTCGCCGCGAACGGGCCGAAAGGCCGGAGAGCGAAGACAAGAAAACAGAACAAGCACTCGTAGCTTAACGGATAGAGCATCTGACTACGGATCAGAAGGTTGCAGGTTCGAATCCTGCCGAGTGCACACAGGTAAGAGGCCCGGACGAGAGTCCGGGCCTCTTGCGTTGTGTCCGGGGCCGGGGCCGCTGTCCGTCGGTCAGGTGGTGTGGTGGGCCGGGGGCCGATGGCGGCGGTGCGCCATCGGCCCTCGCTTTACCTGGTGGTCCGTACCTGTTCGGCGGTCGGACCGGGGCTTGTGGTCGGCTGTTCTCAGGGGCCCGTCGATGTCTCCGGGGGTGTGTGGGCGGGGTCCCTGGAGCGGAGGGCCAGGAGGTAGCCGGCCTGGAAGCGGCTCTCGGCGCCCAGTTCCTCCATCAGCTGGGCGATGTGGCGGCGGCAGGTGCGCAGGGACATGCCCAGCCTGCGGGCGATCTGTTCGTCCTTCGCGCCGGTGACCAGACGGGCCGCGATCGTGTCCCGCAGCTGGATCGACGTCGTCGTCGTGTACGAGGTCGAGAACGGCTCCGCCAGGTTCCAGGCGTGGGTGAAGACCGAGCAGAGGAACGCGACCGCCGACGGCTCGCGCAGGACGACGGCCGCGTCCGGGTCGTCCCAGACCGGCAGGAACGCCAGCGCCCGGTCGAACACGACCATCTTGCCGAAGAGTTCGCCCAGTGTCCGCACCTCCGCGCCCGCCTCGATCACCGCCGCCACGTACTCCTGCGTCCCGGGGCTGTAGCGGGCCGTGTGCTGGTAGAGCGTGTGCAGCCGCACCCCCCGGCGCAGCATCTCCAGGTCCCTGGGCAGTGCCCGCTCCAGATGTCCCACCGGGCGCCCGCCGCCGGGCTGGACGGTGAGCACCTCCTTCGTGCAGCGGGCCGCCGCGTCGGCGATCAGGAGCATCACCCGGTCCCGTGACGACACCGTCTCGACCGCCGCCGAGTCCCCGCCGCCCCGCCGGGCGTCCTCGTACAGCGGCGCGAGGGAGTCGAGCCGCGCCCGCGCGCGCTCCAGGGCCTCCAGTCGGCGGCGCAGCCTGCTCTCCTCCGGGCCGACGAGTTCGGCGGCGGCGGCGTACGGGCTGATGGCGTGCCAGGGGCCCTCCGGCTCCTCCTTCGCGTGGGTGAGGAGGCGGTGGCGGGCCAGTACCGCCGCCGCCTCCCCCGTCCGCTCCGGCGACAGGCCGAGGGCGCCCGCCAGGGCGGTCAGCGGCGCGGGGCCGTGGCGCAGCAGGTGGGAGTAGAGCCCCACCGTCGTGGTGTCGAAGCCGTCCGTGAGGGTGAAGTCCTCGGACTGCGATTCCGGAGAGGGGGACGGGGAGGGGGAGAGGGACGGGGAGAGGGAGGAGGGCTGGGGCGGATACCCGGACGGGGATAAGGGTGGGGACGGGGACAGGGGTAGGGACGGGGGTGTGCCTGTGGCTGCGCCTGGGGCTGTGCTCGTGCTCGCGTCCGTGCCCGTACCTGTGCTCGCGTCCGTGCCCGGGGCCGTACTCGCGTCCGTGCCCGTGCTCGCGTCCGTGACCGGGGCCGTGTCCATGCCCGTCTCCGTGGTCAGGTCCGGAGCCGGGTCCGTCGCCGTGCTCCTCGCCCTGTTCCTCTCCCCGGGCCCCGTCCGCTCCGTGTCCTTTTGCTGTCGGCTCGGCCGTTGCCCGGGTGGATTCGGGGATTCCGGGGTCGGGGGCCCGCTGTCCGGGCCGTCCAGGGCATCGGTTTCCATCGGTTTGGTCATGTTTACCCCCCTCTCTTTGGTGCCAGGCACGTTGATGACGCCTCGATGCTCTGGTCCCGCCATTCTTTCCGGGCGATTCTTGAATCACCGAAGAGGGAAACCCCGGGAAACCGGAACCAGACGAAGGAGAACACCATGAAGCTCATGCGATTCATGTGCGCCGCCGCTCTGACGGTGAGCATGGTCGGCGCCGGTGCCGGCGCAGTGTCCTCCGCTCTGGGTTCCGCCGGAGAATCCGGTCGGATCTCCGCCCAGGACGCCGAGAAATGCAAGAAGCCCGGCGACACCGAGTGGAGCAGCCCCGCCACCATCTGCGCGAAAGTCCTCACGTGACCAATGGAACAACCGGGGTCCACCGCTCGCGCCGGATCTCACACCCCCCGCGCACCCCGGGCGGGAGCCGTCTCGTCGCCTCGTGCGGCAGCGGTACGGCAGCCACAGGACGGTCCCTGCGGCTGGCGGCGCTCCTGGGGATCGGGGCCGGATTCGCCCTGGCCCTCGCGGTCGGGCGGCTGACGGACCGCAGGACTTCCGAGGCCCCCCGGCCCGGCCGTCCCCGTCGCTCGTCCCCCGACGACGTACTCGATCACCTCACCACCTCCTGGTGACGTGGCATCCCGGTTTCCCGGACAGCACCATGGTTCCGCGAATTGCCCGAAGCTCGATATTCGCTTCCCATCATCGGGGTCTGCCGCACCGATCGGCATGACCGAAAGGGCACTCCTCGCTGCCCGAAAGAACATTTTCCATCCGGAGAATCCCGTCCGTCTGAAATTCGGCCGGGATCTGTCCGAAGTTCGTCAGAAATTCGTTCGAATCCACTCCATGAGAACACCGAGAGAAAGAGAATCCGAGATGAAGAACCGTAAGCGCGCCGCCCTCACCGTCATCAGCGCCGTCGTCGCCGCCGGTGTCCTGCTGCCCTCGACCGCCTCGTACGCCGCCTCCGTGTCCGCCGCCCCCGCCCCGGCCTCGTACGCCGCTCCCGGTCCGGTCGTGAACACGGCGGCGCTCAAGGGTCAGCTCGCCCCGCCGAAGACGCAGGGCTTCGCGGTCGCCGTCGAGGTCATCGTCGCGGTCGTCGGTCTCGCGGAGAAGGTCTACAACATCACCGTGGCATCCCTGGAGAAGAAGCAGAACCGGGAGGGCTACGTGAAGTCCCTGATGGAGGGCGCCTTCTACGATGCCGGTCAGCGCTACAACATCATGGTCATCAACAACGCCAACTCCATCTCGACGAACCTCCACGGTGTGCAGTTCGACGCCCGGATCAAGAGCGACTACGGCACCTACCGGGTCATCGTCTTCGAGTCCGGCACCTTCACCAACCACGGCGACGGCGGCTGGATCAACTGGGCCTTCAAGGGCTGGTTCGACCGCAACGGCGGCAACGTGACCTTCCACCGGTCCTGGTGACCCGGCACCACCCCGAGCCCCTCCCCGCTCCGTTCCTCCTCCGCGCCTCACCCTTCCCTTTCACTCGAACAGGAGTTCGCATCATGCGCCGTATGACCTCTCTCGCCGGTGTCACCCTCGCCTCCCTCGCCATGACCGCCGTCGCCGCGCTGCCGGCCCAGGCCGCCGACAAGGGGCCCGAGAAGGCCCGCACCTCGACCTCCGCCCCCGCCGCGGCGCAGGCGGCCCAGCCCGGCGAGATGAACGCCCTCACCGTCCCGATCGTCACGATGCATGGCGAGGCCCCGTACAAGGCGGCCGTCGAGAGCGCGATCAAGAGCATCGACACCGGCGACCGCGGCACCTTCGTCCAGCAGGCGGTCGACAAGGTCTTCGACGCGGCGGGCGGGCAGTACAACGTGATGGTCTTCAACCTGAGCCAGGGGTACGAGAACGGGCTCAGCAACATCAAGCTCTACGCCAACGTCAAGTTCGGCAGCGTCTACTACGGCGTCTGGATCTTCAGCGGGGGCGGCACCTTCAAGAACACCGGTGACGGCGGCTGGATCAACTGGGGCTTCAAGGGCTGGTTCAACCGCAACGGCGGCACCGTGACCTTCTGATCCGACCCGATCTGAAACGACGCTCCGACCCGACCTGACTCCAACCGACCCGACCCGACCGCAAGCGCACGCCAGGGCACGTCCCGGGACCCCGTCCTCCCTCAGGAGGCCGGGGTCGCTCGGCGTTCCGGGGCGTTCCGGGGCGTTCGGGGGTGAGGCCGTCATGTCGACACGCGGTCCGGCCGATCGCTTGCCCTCATACCGGTCCGGATCGGATGATCGTTCTTTCTCATTCATATGGGGGTAGGGGCATGGCACTCTTCGGGAACGCGCACGCGATCGACCCGGCGCAGGCGCAGCAGGACTACGCGCGGCTGCTCGGGCCGGGGGAGCAGGTGCACGCCGCGTACCTGCTGATCCGCGACACCATCTTCTTCACCGACCGGCGGCTCGTGCTGGTCGACAAGCAGGGCATCACCGGCAAGAAGGTCGAGTACCACTCGATCCCGTACCGGAGCATCACGCACTTCGCGGTCGAGACCGCGGGCACCTTCGACCTGGACGCCGAGCTGAAGATCTGGATCTCGGGCAGCCAGCTGCCGGTGCAGAAGACCTTCACCAAGGGCGTCGACATCTACGAGGTGCAGGCGATCCTCACGCAGTTCGTCGCCAAGTAGGGCCTCGGCGGTGGGGAGGTCTCCCGGGAACCCTCGGGAGGCCTCCCCTTTTGGGTGAACCTGTCTGATTTGCATGTCAGTTGAATATGCCCTCGGCCTACCTTGCGTGGCGGAGGTGATGAGCGATGGACGCGATCGACATCGACGACTTGGCGCACGTCGCCACCGGCGGGCCCCTGCGGCGGCTGACCGCGCCCGACGGTGGCCATTGGTTCCCGGTGGTGGACGTGGCGAGGAGGCTCGGCTACGGGGGGAGCCGGGAGGTGCTGCGGACCGTGGCGCTCCCTCCGGAGTGCCTGGCGTCGGCGCGGGAGCTGACCGACGGCGTGGACTTCCTGGGCCGTCCGGGGATCAGGGCGTCGACGCGGATGGTGAGCCTCCGGGGACTCGTGCAGCTGGTCGGGGTGTGCCGGAGGCCCGAGGCGGCGGCGTTCCGGGCGTGGACGGCGGAGGTGGTGGCCTCGGTGCAGCGGACCGGCGGTTACGGGCTCCGGCCCTCGCCGGTGTCCGCCGGGTTCGTCCTGCCGGGGGAACTGCTCGACGTCCTCGTCCGGCTGGAGGGCCGTTTCGACGAGCGGGCCGTCGCCCATGTCGAGCACGCCGAGTACGCGGAGCTGCTGCGCGAGACGCGGCACAGCCTCTCAAGGGTCGCCGACTCCCTTGGGCGGCCTGCCGTGCCCCGCCAGCGCACCGGTGCCGTCGTCATGCTCGACCCCCAGGAACTCGTCGAGTCCTGGGCGATCACCGGCGACATGCGGACGGTCGCCAGCTGCCTGGCGCCCGCGCTCGTCAGGGGCGGGGTCCGCTACCGGCCGCAGGACGTCACGAGCCGCACCGGGCTCTCCTGCGAGCGCGTGCGGGACTGCGTACGGCTGCTGATCGAGCGGGGCTGCATGAGGGAGGTCGGCGGACCGGACCCGGACGGGGCCCGGATCTACGTCCTGCCCTGACCGGCCGGTCGGCCGCGCTACGTCCCGTCTCCGCCGCGCGGGGCCACCGCCACCACCTGGTACGTGTCCGCGTACACGATCCGGCCCGGGTCCGCCGACTCCAGACGTACGCAGGGCACCCCGTGGTCCCGCAGGATGCGCAGGTACGGGGCGACCCGGGCCAGCGCCTCGGTCGCCGTCGGGAGGAACCAGGCGGCGGCGCCGGGGTTCACCGCCGGGTCGTAGACCGTCGGGTCCACCGTCGACGGGTTCGGGACGTGCGTGTCGTACCAGTCGTTCGAGGCCCGCCAGACCGCGTACTCGTCGGCGGAGAGCAGGCCCTCGCGGGCCAGCGCGTTGGCCAGGCCGAAGACGCCGGGCCGGTGGCCCCGGGGGCTCCTCGTCGGGGACTGGAAACGGATGTGCCGGAGACTGGACATCCGGGGAGCTTAGGAGGCGCGGGCGTCGTGGAGTGGTGGTGCCGGGGGATCGGCTGGGCCGGGGGGACACCCGGCCTCCGGTGGCGGGGCGGGCGGGTCAGCCCCCTCGTCCAGGGGCGTCGGCTCGCCTTCCGGGCCGTGGGGGTGCGGCGCTGTCCGGGCGCCCGGGAGAACCCGTGCCCCATGGGGGCGGTCGTGCCGGGGCGGTCCACCGGCGGCCGGTGCCCCGAGTGCGCCCGGCTCGACCGGGCCCGCTCCGTCGCTGCCGACACCTTCCTCGACGACCCGCGGCCGTACCGCGTCTACCTGGCCTGGTTCGGGCCCGGCATGACCAAGGTGGGGATCACCGCCGAGGCGCGGGGCGCGACCCGGCTCCTCGAACAGGGCGCCGTCACGTTCGGCTGGCTGGGGCGGGGGCCGCTGATGGCCGCCCGGCGCACCGAGGAGGTGCTGCGGCAGGCCCTGGGCGTGCCCGACCGGGTCGCGTACGAGCGGAAGCGGGCGGTCAGACACGCGGTGCCGCCCGCTCCCGAGCGTGCGGCGGAGGTCCTGGAGCTGTACCGGCGGGCGCGGGAGGTCGGCGGCTGGTCGGAGACCCTGGAGCCCCTGGAGTGCGTGCCGCACGACCACGCGGGGGCCTTCGGGCTCGACGGTCTCCCGCCGCTCGCGGGCACGGTCACCGAGCTGGCCGACGGGGGTGTCGTCACCGGGCGGCTGCTGGCCGCCGCCGGGCCCGATCTGCATCTGCTCGCCCCCGACGGGCGCTGTCTCGCCCTGGACACCCGGCTGATGGGCGGGTGGGCGCTGCGGAGCGCCGGGGACGACGAGGGCCTCTCGGTCCCGGTGTCTCCGGTGGCGGTCCCGGCCACCGACCCGGGCGCGCAGGGAGAGCTGTTCTGACGGGCCCTGCCCGGGTCCGCCGACCCTGCCCGGGTCTGCCGGGGGCCTGCCGACGCGGGCCCCGGCCCGTGCTCCCCGCGCGTGCCGGAGGTCCGGCGACCGGCTCCGCCGCCGTGGCCTCCTTCGTAAAGTCTTGGATCCCTTTCCCGGGGTGGCGTGGACATTCCCGTCCCGTCCCGGCGAGGGTGATCGCATGACTCCCCAGCTGGTGGCGGGCCTCGAACCGCCCTACTACACCGCCGTGTTCACTTCCGTCCGGCCCGACGCCCCCGAGGGGTACGCCGAGACCGCCTCCCGGCTCCAGGAGGTCGTCAGCGCGGTCCCCGGCTTCCTCGGCTACGAGTCCGCCCGTACGCCCGGGGGCATCGGCATCACCGTCGCCTACTTCCGCGATCTGGAGTCGCTGGACGCCTGGCGCCTCGACGCGGAGCACCGGGCGGCCAAGGAGCACGGGCGGGAGCACTGGTACGAGAGCTACAGCGTCCACATCGGCAGGGTCGAGCGGAGCTACGGCTTTGAGCGCGAGTAGCCGCGCCGGGGGCGACGGCCACCGGACCCCGGACAGCCCCAGGACCTCCGACAGCCCCCGGACCCGCACCGGCGCTCCGGGCACGGACCGCCCTCTCGCCCGGGCCGAGGACCCGGCTCCGGCTCCGGCTCCGGCCGAGGACCCGGCCGCCGCCCCCGCCCCCGCTCTCACCGACATCCCCGCCCTCGTCGAGCGGCTCGGGATTCCCGGGCTCGTCGATGTGCACACGCACTTCATGCCGCAGAACGTCCTCGACAAGGTCTGGGCCTACTTCGACGGCGTCGGCCCGCTCACCGGTGTCGAGTGGCCCATCACCTACCGCGAGGAGGAGGACCGCAGGCTCGCGCTCCTGCGCGGCTTCGGCACGGTCGCCTTCACCGCGATGCTCTACCCGCACAAGCCCGGCATGGCGGAGTGGCTGAACGCCTGGGGCGCGGACTTCGCCGCCCGCACCCCCGACTGTCTGCACACCGCGACCTTCTTCCCCGAGCCGGGCGTCCACCGGTACGTCCGCCGGGCGCTCGACGCCGGTGCCCGGGTGTTCAAGGTGCACCTCCAGGTCGGCGGGTTCGACCCGACGGACAGTCGGCTGGACGCCGTCTGGGGAACTCTCTCCGACAACGGCACCCCGGCCGTCGTCCACTGCGGCTCCGGCCCCCTGGCGGGCCCCTTCACCGGCCCCGGCCCCATGGCGCGACTGCTCGCCCGGCACCCCCGGCTGCGGGTGGTCGTCGCCCACATGGGGATGCCGGAGTACGGGGACTTCCTCGATCTCGCGCAGCGGTACGAGGGCGTGCTCCTGGACACCACCATGGCCTTCACCGACTTCAGCGAGCGGCTCGCGCCCTTCCCCGAGGGTGAGCTGAAGCGGCTCGTGGACCTCGGCGACCGCGTTCTCCTCGGCTCAGACTTCCCGAACATCCCGTATCCGTACGCGCATCAGATCCGGGCCCTGGAGCGCCTCGGGCTCGGCGACGACTGGCTCCGGGGCGTCCTGTACGAGAACGGGGCCGCGCTGTTCCAGCTCGCGCCGCAGGCCCACCGTCCTCCCTCGCACCAGGGCCTCGCCGCCCCTTGAAGCCACGGGTCCGCTGTTTCACGTGAAACAGGGCGGCCGTCGTTCCACGTGAAACCTCAGGGTCGTTTCTCAGGGAATTCACAGGAAAGGGCAAGGGGCCTCTCAGCGGCGGCCGAGAGCGTGGGCCCATGACCGTCACCACTTCCCGCACGAGCACCCGAAGCGGCACCCGTGCCGATCTGCTCCGCGCCGACGGAACCGCCGTCCGGGTGCTCGTCGTCGACGACGAGGCGTCGCTGGCCGAGCTGCTCTCGATGGCCCTGCGGTACGAGGGCTGGCAGGTGCGCAGTGCCGGGGACGGTACCGCCGCCCTGCGCACCGCGCGTGAGTTCCGGCCGGACGCCGTGATCCTCGACGTCATGCTGCCCGATGTCGACGGGCTGAGCCTGCTCGGGCGCATCCGGCGGGAACTGCCCGATGTGCCGGTGCTGTTCCTGACCGCGAAGGACGCCGTGGAGGACCGGATCGCCGGGCTCACGGCGGGCGGCGACGACTATGTCACCAAGCCCTTCAGCCTGGAGGAGGTCGTGGCCCGGCTGCGGGGACTCATCCGCAGGTCGGGGGCGGTGCTCGCGCGCAGCGAGTCGGTGCTCGTCGTCGGGGACCTCACGCTGGACGAGGACAGCCACGAGGTCACCCGGGGCGGCGTCTCCCTCCATCTCACCGCGACCGAGTTCGAGTTGCTGCGCTACCTCATGCGCAATCCGCGCCGGGTGCTGAGCAAGGCGCAGATCCTCGACCGCGTCTGGTCGTACGACTTCGGCGGCCAGGCCAATGTCGTCGAGCTGTACATCTCCTATCTGCGGCGGAAGATCGACGCGGGCCGGGCGCCGATGATCCACACCCGGCGCGGGGCCGGATACCTCATCAAGCCGGGCGAGTAGTCGGAGGTGTCCGCCAGGGCGGGGCGGCGGCCGTGGTCGCTGCGGACCCGGCTCGTCGTCGCCGCCGTGGCCCTGATCGCCGTCGTCGCGGCCGTCATCGGCACGGTCACGGCGATCGCGTTCCGCTCGTACCTCTACGCCCAGGCCGACGCGCAGACCGACGGTCTGGCCCAGCGGGCGGCGGGACCGCCGATGGTCATGCCGACGTCCGGCCCCGCCCTGGTGTCCGGTCCCGCCCCGGGGCGGGAGCCGCTCGCCTTCCTCGGCGGGCCGGGTGTCCCGATCGGGAGCATCGGCGCCGTGCTGAGCGACGACGGCGTCTCCTCCGCCGGGTATTCGACGGAGGTCGCGGGGAACGGCGGGGCGGAGGGTCCGCGCTTCCCGATCAAGGGACTCGACGGGGCCCAGCGGGCCGCGCTCGACGCCGTTCCGCGCGACGGCGAGCCGCACACCGTGGATCTGCCCGGCGGGCTCGGCTCGTACCGGGTCGTCTTCGCGCAGGGCGGTCGCGGTGCCTTCCTCGCCGGTATTCCGCTCGCCGGGGTCGAGGACGCCCTCTCCACCCTGGTCGTCGTCGAGTTGAGCGTCACCGGCGCGGGACTCGTCGCGGCCTCGCTCGCCGGGAGCGTCCTCGTCGGGGTGGCCCTGCGCCCGCTGCGGCGGGTCGCCGTCACCGCCCGTCAGGTCGCCCGGCTGCCGCTGCACAGCGGTGAGGTGGCGCTGCACCAGCGGGTCCCGGAGGCGGAGGCCGACCCGAGGACCGAGGTCGGTCAGGTCGGCGCGGCACTCAACCGGATGCTGGACCACGTCCACTCGGCGCTCGACGCACGCCAGCGGAGCGAGACCCGGGTGCGGCGGTTCGTCGCGGACGCCAGCCATGAACTGCGGACCCCGCTCGCCTCGATCCGGGGCTACGCGGAGCTGACCCGGCGCGGCCGGGAGGAGTGCGGGCCCGACACCCGGCACGCGCTCGGCCGGATCGAGTCGGAGGCGACCCGGATGACGGGCCTGGTGGAGGATCTGCTGCTGCTGGCCCGGCTGGACGCCGGACGTCCCCTCGCGTACGCGCCGACCGACCTCGTCCCGCTGGTGGTGGACGCGGTGAGCGACGCCCGTGCCGCCGGTCCCGGACACCACTGGCGCCTCGAACTGCCCCGGGACGGCGGGCCGTCCGTCCCCGCCGACGCGGCCCGGCTCCACCAGGTCCTCGTGAACCTGCTCGCCAACGCCCGTACCCACACTCCGGCCGGGACCCGGGTCACCGCACGGATCCGCCCCGGGCCCGATGCCGTCGCCGTCGAGATCGAGGACGACGGCCCCGGCATCCCGCCCGCCCTGCTGCCCACCGTCTTCGAGCGGTTCGCGCGCGGTGACGCCTCCCGCTCCCGCACCGCCGGGTCCACCGGACTCGGGCTCGCCATCGTCCGCGCGGTGGTCGTCGCGCACGACGGGGAGGTGAGCGTCGAGAGCGCCCCGAGCCGGACCGTGTTCACCGTTCTGCTCCCGGGCGCCACCCGCTCACAGGCGGGCCACAGGCTGATCACACAGCCGTGACAGCGGGCCCGGCGAGGGTCCCCGTATGCGTACCCCAACGATCGCGGGGCCCCTGTCCGGGACGCTTCCCGCCCGGGAGCACCTGCCGGTGCATCCGGCCGGACGGCCCGTCCTGGACGTGGTGATCCCCGTCCACAACGAGGAGAAGGACCTGGAGCCCTGCGTCCGCAGGCTCCACGAACACCTCTCGCGGACCTTCCCGTACGGCTTCCGTATCACCGTCGCCGACAACGCCTCCATCGACTCCACCCCGGTCCTCGCCGCCGCCCTCGCCGCGGAGGTGCCCGAGGTGCGCTCCGTACGCCTCGAACAGAAGGGACGCGGGCGGGCGCTGCGGACGGTGTGGTCGGACTCCGACGCGCCGGTCCTGGCGTACATGGACGTCGATCTGTCCACCGACCTCAACGCCCTGCTGCCGCTGGTCGCGCCGCTCATCTCCGGCCACTCCGACCTGGCGATCGGCTCCCGGCTGGCCCGCTCCTCGCGGGTGGTGCGCGGGCCGAAGCGGGAGCTGATCTCCCGCGCCTACAACCTGATCCTGCGCGGCTCGCTGGCCGCCCGGTTCTCCGACGCGCAGTGCGGGTTCAAGGCGATGCGGCGGGACGTCGCCGAGCGGCTGCTCCCGATGGTCGAGGACACCGGCTGGTTCTTCGACACCGAGCTGCTCGTCCTCGCCGAGCGGGCCGGGCTGCGCATCCACGAGGTGCCGGTCGACTGGGTCGACGACCCCGAGTCGACCGTGCGCATCGTGCGGACGGCCACCGACGACCTGAAGGGCGTGTGGCGGGTGGGGCGGGCGCTCGCCACGGGTTCGCTGCCGCTCGACCGGCTCGCCCGACCCTTCGGGGACGACCCCCGGGACCGCGAGCTGAGCGGTGTGCCCGGCGGTCTCGCCCGGCAACTGGTGGGCTTCTGCGTGGTCGGGGCGCTGTCCACGCTCTTCTATCTAGCCCTGTACTCGGCGTTCCGGCTGGGGCTCGGCCCGCAATTCGCCAACGCCGCCGCCCTCCTGGTCTCCGCCGTCGCCAACACGGCGGCCAACCGGCGGCTCACCTTCGGGGTGCGGGGCCGGGGCCGGGCGGTCCGCCATCAGGCGCAGGGCCTCGTGGTCTTCGCCATCGGCCTCGCCCTGACCAGCGGCTCGCTGGCCGCCCTCGACACGGCGACCGGCGATCCCGGGCACTCGACCGAACTCGCCGTGCTGGTCGTCGCCAATCTGGCGGCGACGGTGCTGCGCTTCCTCCTCTTCCGGCTCTGGGTCTTCCCCGAGCGGTCCACCCCGGGGAACGACCGATGACGACGACACCCCTTCCGGCGCCGGGCGCCGACGTCCCGCCCGTGACCCCGCCGCCCGTCGCGGCTTCCGCCCCCGGACGGGCCGCCCGGCTCCGGCGGGGGCGGGCCGAGGACGCGCCCTGGGTCCGGCCCGCCTTCCTCGGGCTGCTCGCCGCGACCGCGGTCCTCTATCTGTGGAACCTGAGCGCCTCCGGTTACGCCAACTCCTTCTACTCCGCGGCGGTCCAGGCGGGCGGCGAGAGCTGGAAGGCCTTCTTCTTCGGCTCGCTCGACGCGGCCAACGCCATCACCGTCGACAAGCCGCCGGCCGCGCTCTGGCCGATGGCCCTCTCGGTCCGCCTCTTCGGTCTGGGGTCCTGGCAGATCCTGGTGCCCGAGGTCCTCATGGGCGTCGCCACCGTGGGCGTGCTCTACGCGGCGGTACGGCGCCGGTTCGGCGCGGGGGCGGGCCTGCTCGCGGGCACGGTCCTGGGGCTCACCCCGGTGGCCGCGCTGATGTTCCGCTTCAACAACCCGGACGCGCTGCTCGCCCTCCTGACGACGGTGGCGGTGTACGCGGTGCTGCGCGCCCTCGAAGAGGACGGGGGAGCGGCGAAGTGGTTCGTGGCGGCGGGGGTCGCGCTGGGGTTCGCGTTCCTGGCGAAGACCCTCCAGGCCTTTCTGGTCCTGCCGCCGCTCGTCCTGGTCCTTCTGGTGTGCGCGCCGGGCGGGTTCGGGCGCAGGCTGGGGCGGCTGGCGCTCGGCGGGCTCGCGCTGCTGGTGTCGGCGGGCTGGTGGGTGGCGCTGGTCGAGCTGTGGCCCGCGTCCTCCCGGCCGTATGTCGGGGGCTCGCAGAACAACAGCTTCCTGGAGCTGACCTTCGGCTACAACGGTCTCGGCCGCATCAACGGCGAGGAGACCGGCAGCGTCGGCGGTGGCGGTCCGGGGGGCGCGGGTGGTGGCCGCTGGGGCGGGACCGGGATCGGCCGGATGTTCGGCGACGCGGTCGGCGGTCAGATCTCCTGGCTCCTGCCCGCCGCGCTCGTGCTGCTCGTCGCGGGGCTCGTCGTGACCCGGCGGGCGTCCCGGACGGACACGGCCCGGTCCGCGTTCCTGGTGTGGGGCGGCTGTCTGCTGATCACGCTGGCCGTGTTCAGCTTCATGGCGGGCATCTTCCACGAGTACTACACGGTGGCCCTGGCCCCGTACCTCGCGGCGCTCGTCGGCATGGGCGCGTCGGTGCTCTGGGAGGAGCGCACCGGGCTGTTCGCCCTGGTGACCCTCGCGCTGACGGCGGGGGCGACCGCGTACTGGGGCTGGGTGCTCCTGGGCCGTACGCCGGAGTGGCTGCCGTGGCTGCGCTGGGCGGTCCTGGTGGTGGGTGCGGTGGCGGCGCTCGGGCTGCTGCTCTCCGGGCGCGTGGACCGGCGGATCGGGCTGGGCGCGGCGGGACTCGGTCTCGCGGCGGGGCTCGCGGGGCCGTTCGCGTACACCCTGGCGACGGTGGGCACCGGGCACCAGGGTTCGATCGTGACGGCGGGTCCGGCGGGGGCCGGGTTCGGCGGGCCGCGGGGGCCGGGCGGCCGGGGCGCGGCGATGCCGTACGGGTTCCCGGGCGGCGGCGGGAGCCAGGGGGGCGCGCGGTTCCCGGGGATGCCGGGGCAGGGCCAGGACCAGGGCGCGCGGGGGCAGGCGCCGGGCGGTGGCGGTGGGCCGCGGGGGATGCCTCCCGGCATGTCCCCGGGCACGCCCCCGGGCATGGTCCGGGGGACGACCGGGGGCGAGGGGCTCGGCGGGGGCGGAGGCATGGGCGGTCTCCTCAACGGTGTGAGCGTCGGCGCGGAGGCGAAGTCCGCCCTCCTCGCGGACGCCGGTTCCTATACCTGGGTCGCGGCCACGGTCGGCGCGCAGAACGCGGCCGGCTATCAGCTCGCCACCGAGCGGCCGGTGATGGCGATCGGCGGCTTCAACGGCAGCGATCCGTCCCCGACGCTCGCCCGGTTCAAGGAGTACGTGGCCCGGGGCGAGATCCACTACTTCATCGGCGGAGGTCCCGGCGGCGGCTCGGAGATCTCCTCGTGGGTCGCGGAGAACTTCCCGGAGGCCACGGTCGGCGGCGCCGCCTTCTACGACCTGACCCGGCCTACGACCTGACCCGGCCTACGACCTGACCCGGCCTACGACCTGACCCGGCCTACGACCTGACCCGGCCGGAGTAATCGCTGTACGGTGTACGAGAGATTCTTGTACGGTGTACGAGCCCTGATCTCGTACACCGTACAAGGAGTCCTGCCCATGACGGCGACCACCGCCGCGACCTCACAGCCGTCCACCGGCGGCGGCCATCCGCAGCGCTGGTTGATCCTCGGCGTCATCTGCCTCGCCCAGCTCACCGTGCTGCTCGACAACACCGTGCTCAGCGTCGCCATCCCCTCGCTGACCTCGGAACTCCACGCGACCACCACCGACATCCAGTGGATGATCAACGCGTACTCGCTCGTCCAGTCGGGACTGCTGCTGACGGCGGGCAACGCGGCCGACCGCTACGGACGCAAGAAGCTGCTCGCGATCGGCCTCGCGCTCTTCGGCCTCGGCTCGCTCGCCGCCGGACTCGCCGACTCCACGGGCCAGCTGATCGCCGCCCGCGCGGGCATGGGCGTCGGCGGCGCGATCCTGATGACCACCACCCTCGCCGTGATCATGCAGATCTTCGCCGACTCCGAGCGGGTCAAGGCCATCGCGCTCTGGTCCACGGTCTCCTCGCTCGGTTTCGCGGGCGGGCCGCTGATCGGCGGAGTGATCCTCAACCACTTCTGGTGGGGAATGATCTTCCTGATCAACATCCCGATCGCGGTGCTGGCCCTGGTCGCCGTCCTCAGGCTCGTACCGGAGTCGAAGAACCCGCAGGGCGAGCGGCCCGACGTGCCCGGCGCGCTGCTCTCCACCCTCGGCATGACCGGTGTCGTCTACGCGATCATCACCGGCCCCGAGCACGGCTGGACCTCCGTCGAGGTGCTGGTCCCCGCCGTCGTCGGGCTCGGCACCCTCACCGCCTTCACGCTGTGGGAGCTGCGCACCCCGTACCCGATGCTCGACATGCACTTCTTCCGGAACCAGAAGTTCATCGGCGCCATCGGCGGCTCGCTCCTGGTCGTCTTCGGCATGGGCGGCTCGCTCTTCCTGCTCACCCAGCACCTCCAGTTCGTGCTCGGCTACGAGCCCCTGGAGGCGGGTCTGCGGATGGCGCCGCTCGCGCTGACCATCGTCGGCCTCAACCTGACCGGCATCGGCCCGAGGATCGTCATGAAGCTGGGCACCCCGCCCACCGTGGTCCTCGGCATGACCCTGGTGGCCGGTGGTCTCGCCTCGATCGCCCTGCTCGGCGGCGGCACCGACGGCGGTTACGCGGGGATGCTGCTCGGTCTGGTCCTGATGGGCGGCGGCATCGCCGTCTCGTCCCCGGCCATGGCCAACGCGATCATGAGCTCGATCCCGCCGGAGAAGGCGGGCGTGGGCGCCGGGATCAACGGCACGCTGGCCGAGTTCGGCAACGGTCTCGGCGTCGCCGTCCTCGGCGCGGTCCTGAACGCCCGCTTCGCCGCCCTCGTCGCGGTCACCGCCGCCTCCCTCCCGGCCGCGCTGGCCGCCGCCGGGTCCGAGGCCGAGCGGCGGCAGATCTCCGACGCCTTCGCCTCCGGTCTCCAGACCAGCCAACTGGTCGGCGCCGTCGCCGTCCTCGCGGGCGGTCTGGTCTCGGCGGCGCTGCTCCGGCGCGCCGAACGGAACGAGGCGAGGGCGGAGCGCCCGGCGGTCGCTGCATAGCATGGTGACCGATCGTTGACAGACGGAGGAACGCGATGGTCAAGGCAGCGGACCGGGCCAGGAACCCGGCGCGTTCCAGCGTCTGGCTGGAGAACCGGGCACCCCGCACCGGCGGGGGCCCGGCCGGGCTCGACCGCGACCGGATCGTCGGTGCGGCGGTGCGGATGCTCGACGAGGAGGGCCTGGCCAAGCTGTCGATGCGCAGGCTCGCGGCCGAGCTGGGCGTCACCGCGATGTCGCTCTACTGGTACGTGGACACCAAGGACGACATCATCGAGTTCGCGGTCGACACGGCCTACGGGGAGATCGACCTGGCCGCGGTCGACGCGGCCGGGGGCTGGCGCGAGCGGCTCCAGGTCCTGGCCATGGAGTACCGGAGGATGCTGGTCCGCCACCCGTGGATGTCCCCGTGCGCGGGCCAGTACCTGAACATCGGCCCCCGCGCGATCGACGTCGGCTCCAAGATCCAGGAGACGGTCGGGGACACGGGGCTGCCGCTGGGCCGCCAGCCGAGCGCGATGTCGGCGGTCTTCCAGTTCGTCTACGGCTACGGGACCATCGAGTCCCAGTTCGAGCGCCGGGCGGCGGAGGCGGGGATGTCCCAGGACGACTTCTACGGGGAGTCGGTCCGGGCGTTCCGGGACGACCCGTCGTTCGTCGAGGCGCTCGCCCCGATGGCGGACATCCTCGACGAGCGCGCCTCGCACGGGAGCGTGACCGCCATCTGGGACCGCGACTTCGACTACGCCCTGGACGTGCTGATCGCGGGCATCGAGGTCATGGTCGAGCGGAGCCGTACGGAGGACGCCTCCGAGGGGCTCGGGACCGAGGACGCCTCGGGGGAGTGACGGGCGGGCGCCCGGACGGGCGGGCCGGAGCCGTACGGGGACCCCGTACGGGTGGCGGGACCGGCCCCTACGGGAGTTCCCGTACGGGAGTCCCCGGAGGGCGACCGACGGGGCGATCGGCCGGGCGACCGGCCGGGCGACCGGCGGGGTGACCGGCGGGGTGACCGGCCGGGCCCCCTCCGGGAGACCCCGGAGAACGTGACGGAGCGGCGGGCCGTCCCCTGCCCGCCGCTCCGTACCCGACCCGGCCGTGCCTCCGCTCGGAGCGCGGCCGGGAGCTTCTGTCAGGCCTCCTCGGCGGCCTTCACCGTGCTGTTGCTCTTCAGCGCGACCTCCTTGATGAACAGCGTCACCACGAAGGCCAGCAGCGCGAACGGCGCGGAGTAGAGGAAGACGTCCGCGACGCCGTGCCCGTACGCGCTCTCCATGACCGTGCGGACCGGGGGCGGCAGCTTGTCCATGTCGGGGATGCCGCCGCCGCCCTGGCCCATCGCTCCGGCCGCCTTCGGACCCAGCTCGGCCAGGCCCTCCTTGACGTAGTCCGTGACCCGGTGGGCCATGACCGCGCCCAGCGCCGAGACGCCGACCGCACCGCCGAGGGAGCGGAAGAAGGTGACGACGGAGGAGGCGACGCCGAGGTCGGCGGGGGCCACCTGGTTCTGGGTGCAGAGCACCAGGTTCTGCATCATCATGCCGATGCCCAGGCCGAGCACCGCCATGAAGACCGCGATGTGCCAGTACGCCGTGTCGTAGCGGATCGTGCCGAGCAGGCCCAGACCGCCGGTCGCGAGGGCGCCGCCGCTGACCAGCCACGCCTTCCACCGGCCGGTCCTGGTGATGACCAGACCGGAGACCGTGGAGGAGACGAACAGGCCCGCGATCATCGGGATGGTGAGGACGCCGGACATCGTCGGCGACTCGTTCCGGGCGAGCTGGAAGTACTGGCTGAAGAAGACCGTGCCCGCGAACATCGCGACGCCCACGAAGAGCGAGGCCAGCGAGGCGAGGGTGATGGTGCGGTTGCGGAAGAGGCGCAGCGGGATGATCGGCTCGCTCGCCCGGGACTCGACGAACACGAAGACCGCGCCGAGCGCGACCGCGCCGAGCACCATGACGGCCGTCTGCCAGGACATCCAGTCGTACTTGTCACCGGCGAAGGTGACCCAGACGAGGAGGAGCGACACGGCGGCGCTGATGAAGAACGCACCGGCCCAGTCGACCTTGACCTGACGCTTCACGACCGGCAGCTTCAGGGTCTTCTGCAGGACGAACAGGGCGATGAGCGCGAAGGGCACGCCGACGTAGAAGCACCAGCGCCAGCCGAGCCAGTCGGTGTCGGTGATCACGCCGCCGAGCAGCGGACCGCCGACGGTCGCCACGGCGAAGGTCGCGCCGAGGTAGCCGCTGTACCGGCCGCGCTCGCGCGGGGCGATCATCGCGGCCAGGATGATCTGGGAGAGGGCGGTCAGACCGCCGACGCCGATGCCCTGGACGACACGGCAGGCGATGAGCATCCCGGTGCTCTGCGAGAGACCCGCGACGACCGAGCCTGCGACGTAGATGAGCAGGGCTATCTGGACGAGCAGCTTCTTGGAGAAGAGGTCCGAGAGCTTGCCCCAGAGCGGGGTGGTCGCGGTCATCGCCAGGAGGGCCGCGGTGACGACCCAGGTGTAGGCGGACTGGCCACCACCCAGATCGGTGATGATCTGCGGAAGGGCGTTGGAGACGATCGTCGAGGACAGGATGGCGACGAACATGCCGAGCAGCAGCCCGGACAGCGCCTCCATGATCTGCTTGTGCGTCATCGGGGCGCCGCCGGTGACGGAGCCCCCTTCCTGGGCGCTCCCGCCGCGCACACCGGTGTCAGGTGTGGTGGTAGCCATCAACTTCCTTCGTTCTCAAGCGTGGTGGGCCCGACAGTCTCCGAAGGCGTCGCGGAGGCGGGCGAGCAGGACGGTGAGCAGCTCGACGTCTTCGTCGGACCACTCCGCGAGGGTGCGGGCGAGCATGTCGGTCAGCCGTCGGTCGAGGGTGGCGAGCGTCTCGGTGCCCTCGGGGGTCAGATGGAGGATGCGGGAGCGCTTGTCGGCAGGATCGGGCAGGCGCTCCACCCAGCCCCGGTCCACGGTGTGGGCCACGTGCCTGCTGCTGACCGACATGTCGACGGCCATCAGTTCGGACACCCGGCTGATCCGCATGTCGCCGTGGTGGTGCAGCAGGGCGAGGACGATCGCGGATCCGCCGGGGCACTCGGCGGGCAGGGTCCGCGCGAGTCCGCGTTTCACGGCACCGATGGCGCTCACCTGGCGGGCGAGGTTCTCGTACAGATTGCCTCTGTCCATCGGGCACCCCATCGTGATGTTGTTGCTTAGGGCAACGATAGAGATCGATGGTTGCTTCAGGCAAACTAAATCGGTCAAACGGCGCTAAAGAATGGGCAAAGGCGGGGTCCGGGCGCCTCGCGCACCCGGGGGACCGGGGTCGGGCGGGTGCTCCCGTCCCCCCGCCCGGCCGGTGCGGGGGGATGGGGCTTGGGCCCGCCACCGGTCCTTCGCTAGGGTCCTGGCCATGGCACACAACCCCCAAGCACCGTACGGCCAGGGCCAGGGTCAGGGCCCCGAGGGCTCCTACGACCCCGCCGGCAGCACCCAGATGTTCCGCGCCTTCGTCGACGAGGGCACCCCGCAGCGACAGCAGCCGCAGGCCGTGGCCGCCGCGTCGAGCGGCCCGAAGGTCGGTCTGATCGTGGGCGTGGTCGCGGTGATCGTCGTCCTGGCGGCCGTCGCCTGGCTGGCCCTGGGCTGACCCGCCCGTCCCTTCCGAACCCCGAGGTGGGCCGGTGCCGCGCGGAGCGGCCCGGCCCACCTCTCACGTCCGCTCCCGGTGTCTCGTGGAGCCGCTCCCCTCTATAGGGGAGGGCGTGCTCCTGTGGAGGGGAGCCTCCCGGGGCTCGCCCCGATGGTCCGGGAGGGCCAGTCCGGGGGCCGGGCCGGGTCAGGTCGGGCCGGGTCGGGTCAGGTCGGGCCGGGCCCCGGCGCCCAGGTCCCCGGCCCCGGGCTCCTCGCGGTGGCGTCGCTCACCGCCAGACGGCGGTGACCTCCCGGGTGTCGATCCGCATCCCGAGCGGCACCCGCCAGGCGTCCACGCACACGTCGTACGTCTCCGTCCGGGCGGTCCCGGCGGCGATCGGGGCGGGCAGCGGCCGGGTGGAGGTGAGCGTGGCCCAGTCGGTCCCGAGGACGCCGATGACATGGGTGGCGAAGGTGACCGTGCCCGAACGGGCCGCCGTGCCCCCGCCGTTCCGGAAGGTGACGGTCACCCGCTCGCACCAGCGCCGGTCCCCGTCGGCGAGAACGGGCGCGGAGACGGTCAGCAGGGCGGGCCCGGGAGCGGGCGTCGGTGCCGTGGGCGCCCCGGTGCCGGGCGTGGGCCTCGGGGGCGGCGCGGAGGGGGTGCGGGGAGGAGGGGCGCCGGTCCCGTGGCCGGGTGCCGTGCCGGGGCCGCCGGGCACGGACGCCGGGGAGGTGCCGGGGCCCGCGCCCGGCCGCGTACCACCGCCGGGGCCCGTGGGGGCGCCCGTACCGGCTTCCGTACGCGTGCCCGGTCCCGCGCCCGGGGCGGTGGCCGGGCCCATACTCACTCCCGTACCCGAAGGGTCGCCCGGGGCGTGTGGGGACGGTGAGGGGGACGAGGTGCTGGAGGTGTCCCCGCTCGGCGCGGGGCCGTCCAGGGGCACCAGGGTGACCGCGCCGGACGGGGTGACCGCTCCTCGGGGGGAGGGGCCCGCGCCCACCGCCGCGTACCCCTCGCCGTCTCCGCCGCCGCAGGCGGTCAGCGCTCCGCCGAGGCAGAGCGCCACCGTCACGAGTACCGGCTTCCTTCGCCCCATGACCGCCAGTCTGACTGACGCTCCGTCAGGAAGGGAGTCCTTCGCGGAACTCGGCCCGGAACTCGACCCGGGACTCGGCCCGGAACTCAGTCCGGGACTCGGTCCGATCTCAGTCCGCGATGAGTCCGTCGCGCAGTTGGGCGAGCGTGCGGGTGAGCAGCCGGGAGACGTGCATCTGGGAGATGCCGACCTCCTCGCCGATCTGCGACTGCGTCATGTTCGCGAAGAAGCGGAGCATGATGATCTGCCGTTCCCTGGGCGGGAGTTTGGCCAGCAGCGGCTTGAGCGACTCGCGGTACTCGACGCCTTCGAGGGCGGTGTCCTCGTAGCCCAGGCGGTCGGCGAGCGAACCCTCGCCGCCGTCGTCCTCGGGCGAGGGGGAGTCGAGTGAGGAGGCGGTGTACGCGTTGCCCACGGCGAGACCGTCGACGACGTCCTCCTCCGACACCCCCAGCACGGCGGCGAGTTCGGGCACGGTGGGGGAGCGGTCGAGCTTCTGCGCCAGCTCGTCGCTGGCCTTGGTGAGGGCCAGGCGCAGCTCCTGGAGGCGGCGCGGGACGCGCACCGACCACGAGGTGTCGCGGAAGAAGCGCTTGATCTCCCCGACGACGGTCGGCATCGCGAACGTCGGGAACTCCACGCCCCGTTCGCAGTCGAAGCGGTCGATCGCCTTGATCAGGCCGATGGTGCCGACCTGGACGATGTCCTCCATCGGCTCGTTCCGGGAGCGGAAGCGGGCCGCCGCGTACCGCACGAGCGGCAGGTTCAGCTCGATGAGGGTGTCGCGGACGTAGGTCCGCTCGGGGCTGTCCTTGGCGATCCCCGCGATGTCGAGGGCGTGCAGCCGCAGGAACAGGGAGCGCGAGAGGGTGCGGGTGTCGAGGGCGCCCGACGGCACGACCACCGGCGGCGGCGAGGTCTCCGCGCCGCCGGTGGTCGTGCCGTCGGGCGCCGTCGGCTGCGCGGGCACGGTGACGGGCGTGAGCGTGAGCACCTTCGAGCTGCCCAGTTCTGTGGACATGCCACCCCCTTGAGGTCGCGGACGGTCGCGGTGGCCGCGACCATCTGAGGAACGCAGCTTCCACCTGAATACCGGCGGCGGAGCTGCGGCAAACTCGGTTCCAGCAGAATGTCACATGTCGGCAACGCGCTGTAGTGACTTGTCGACAAGCCGAGGGCGTATATCCGCAGGAAACAAGGGGTGTGCGGCATTTGGGGCGCGGGAGAACTGCTCCGAACCGGTCTACCCGTTCCGGTTACGCCTCGATCCTGTTTGCGGATCTCAACCGGGCGAAGCTCCGGGCGAGGAGCCTTGACACGTGCATCTGGGAGACCCCGAGCTCCTGGCTGATCTGGGACTGGGTCAGATTGCTGTAGTAGCGCAGCATCAGGATGCGCTGCTCCCGCTCGGGCAGCTGGACGAGCAGGTGCCGGACGAGGTCGCGGTGCTCCACCCCGGCGAGCGCGGGGTCCTCGTAGCCGAGCCGGTCGAGCAGTCCGGGCAGTCCGTCGCCCTCCTGCGCGGCTTCCAGGGAGGTGGCGTGGTACGAGCGTCCCGCCTCGATGCAGGCGAGCACCTCGTCCTCGCCGATCCGCAGCAGTTCGGCGATCTCGGCGGTCGTGGGGGAGCGGCCGTGGGCGGTGGTCAGGTCCTCGGTGGCGCCGTTCACCTGGACCCACAGCTCGTGCAGACGGCGCGGTACGTGCACGGTGCGGACGTTGTCGCGGAAGTACCGCTTGATCTCCCCGACGACGGTCGGCATGGCGAAGGTCGGGAACTGCACGCCCCGGTCCGGGTCGAAGCGGTCGATGGCGTTGATCAGACCGATGGTGCCGACCTGGACGACGTCCTCCATCGGCTCGTTCCGGGAGCGGAAGCGGGCCGCCGCGTACCGCACCAGCGGCAGGTTGGCCTCGATGAGGGCGCCGCGCACCCGGTGGTGCTCGGCGCTGCCCGGTTCCAGGTCCTTGAGCTGCCCGAAGAGGACCTGGGTGAGGGCGCGGGTGTCGGCGCCACGGGTGCTCTGGGGGCGGGGACGGGAGGTCTCCACGCCGCCCGCCTCGTGCTGGGGCGGGACTTGAGGCGCTGTACTGGCCGGCACGTTCACGCCACCCCTCTGGCTGGTCTTGCGGGTCCACTGCTCGACTGCGGTCGATTCATCCATCAAAAGCGGTCATAGCATCACAAGACATGTCCACTGTGTGCAAGCACCGCATTACTACGTGTTGAGGGCATAGTGGCGGAAAAGATAGAGGTCGCGCACGGAAAAGGCCCCCCGCGCGCGGACGGGGGGCCCGGTCGGCGTCAGGGACGCCCATGACCTGGGAGGGGGTGCGGAAAGCCCGCCGGGGCGTCGCTTTCCGGGGCCCGCTCTAGAACGGGTAGTCGGCGATCACCCAGGTGGAGAACGCGCGCCACTGGGCGACGCCCGCCTGGTGCGCGGGGTGGTCCAGGTAGCGCTGGAGCGCTTCCGGGTCCTCGACGGCCGAGTTGATCGCGAAGTCGTAGGCGATCGGCCGGTCCGAGACGTTCCAGGCGCACTCCCAGAAGCGCAGCTCGGGGATCTGGTCGCCGAGCGCGCGGAACGCCTCCGCGCCGGCGGCGACGCGCGGCTCGTCGCGCGAGACGCCCTCGTTCAGCTTGAACAGGACCAGATGGCGGATCACGGAGAGCTCCTAGTTGATGAGTTCGGTCATGAACTCGCCGACACCCTGGGCGGCGCTGGAAATGCCCTCGAACCCTACCTGCACGAGATCGGCGGCCCTGGAAGGGGAGGTGACGATCGTGTACAGCACGAAGACCACCACCGCGTACAACGCGACCTTCTTCACCTGCGCCATGGCCGGCCCTCCCCTGGTTCCCCGCCTGCGTCCCGCCGTGCGACCGCGCCACTCTAACCGAGGGTTTATGGACCAAGGGCCCGGAGATCGGGGTCTTTTGCCGTCCCCCGGAAGGGGCGGGGGCGAGCAGGATGGATCTCGAGCCCGGCGGATCTGGCAGGAATCCTCCAGGCTCCTGGAACCGGCCCTCACTGCGGGGTCCGCGCCGCGAGCTTCCCCCCTGACTGCGGCGCAGGACTTGCAGGACCGGTTCTCATCGGGGGGAGCGGCTTGTCCCCCCGATGCCGCTCCCCCCGTCCTAGTCCTCCGGATCCCCGGACACCGTGAGCTCCCCGGACGTCCCGGAACCGCCGGATGCCCCAGAACGAGGCCCCGTCCGTGCTCCCCTGAGCGCACGGCCGGGGCCTCTTCCCTGTCCGTGCCGTGTCCGTATCCCGGGTGTCGGGTGCTCCCGTAGGGGGTGACTCCGGGGCCTTCCCCGTACGGGTCCCCCGATGCCCCTCCCGTACGGGCGGCCGGTGCCTTCCCCTACGGGTGTCCGAGCCCCTACGGGTGTCCGGGCGCGCATCCGGTCCCGGAGTACGCCGAAGGGCCCGGCGCTGATGCGCCGGGCCCTTCGGTCGAAGCGGTAGCGGAGGGATTTGAACCCTCGGTGACTTGCGCCACACTCGCTTTCGAGGCGAGCTCCTTCGGCCGCTCGGACACGCTACCGAGAGAGAGCTTAGCGGAACTTCCGGCTGCGATGAAATCCGTATCGCGGTGCCGGGCGGGGCGGGGTCAGCGGTCCCGGAAGAAGGCCGTCAGCTGCTCCGCGCACTCCTCGCCGAGCACCCCGTGGACCACCTCGGGGCGATGGTTGAGCCGCCGGTCGCGCACCAGGTCCCAGAGCGAGCCCGCCGCGCCCGCCTTCTCGTCGGCGGCGCCGAACACCACCCGCTCGACCCGGGACTGGACCAGCGCCCCGGCGCACATCACGCACGGTTCCAGGGTCACCACCAGCGTGCAGCCCGTCAGCCGCCACGCGCCGGTCGCCTCGGCCGCCCGGCGCAGGGCGAGCACCTCGGCGTGCGCCGTGGGGTCGCCCGTGGCCTCCCGCTCGTTGTGGGCGCGGGCGAGGACCGCGCCGTCGGGGCCGAGCACGACCGCGCCGACCGGTACGTCACCGGCCGGCACCGCCGCGTCGGCCTCGGCGAGGGCGAGCCGCATGGACGCCCGCCAGGGGTCCCGTACGGGATCGCCCGAAGGGGTCTCCGGGGCGTCGCCCAGGGGCCCGGGGCCGTCCGTCGTGTCGGGGAGGGGTCGCGCACGTGCCACTAGCGGACGGCCTCCAGGACCTCGGCGGCCCCCAGCGCCTCCGCGATCTCCGCGAGGGCGTCGCTGTCGAGGGCCAGCAGATCGGCCGCCGACACTCCGAGGTCCGCGAGGATCAGCCGGTCGCCGACCGGGGCGGCCGGCACGATCTCGGCGGGGCCGGCCGGACCGTCGTCGTCGGACTCGGCGAGCGGTTCGCCGTCCTCCGTGCCGTCCAGGTCCAGGGCTTCCAGTTCGTCGTCGATGTCGTCCAGTTCGTCGCCCAGGATCTCCCGGGTGAGGATCTCCCCGTACGAGGAACGGGCGGCGGCGGCGCCGTCCGAGACGTAGACGCGAGGGTCTTCCTCACCCTCGATCCGTACGATCCCGAACCACGCGTCCTCCTGCTCGATGAAGACGATCACCGTGTCGTCGTCCGAGGCCTCACGGGCCAGCTCGGTCAGATCCGACAGGGTCTCCACGTCGTCGAGCTCCGTGTCGCTCGCTTCCCACCCGTCTTCGGTGCGCGCGAGCAGTGCGGCGAAGTACACCTGACTCTCTCCCACTGATCAGAGGTGTGACGATCCGGCGGCGCGCTCCTGATGCCCCGCCCAATCGGCATCGTGACAGAAACGACGGCGACAGGAGAGGTCTTCGGCTCTTGCGTCGTGCATCAGTCTGAACGACCCCGCGATCGGACGGGCGCGCGACCCCGGCGCACACGGGGGGCGCACGGCCGGACCCAGCCGGTTTGGCCGCGCTCGCGCCGCTCCGGCCCCCTCACCAGCGGAAGGTTCGCATCCGCATCGCCTGACGCATCCGGGCGGCCCGTGCGCGTCTGGGCTGTACGCGCTCGCGCAGCGCCTTCGCCTCGTGGAGCTCACGCAGGAACTGGGCGCGGCGCCTGCGGCGCTCCGCGTCCGTCTCCGGTCCCGGTGTCCGGGCCGCCCCCTCGGCGGCGCCGTCGGCCGGTTCTTCCAGGTCGGGCATCGGTCACTCCACCCCATCGCTGGGTCCCCGTGCTCCCCACCTTCCCCCAGTGGCGTGGGTCGACGCCAGTGCGCGGCGGGCTACTGTTGAGTCATGCGTCTCCACGTCGTCGACCACCCGCTGGTCGCCCACAAGCTCACCACGCTGCGCGACAAGCGCACCGACTCCGCGACCTTCCGTCGGCTCTCCGACGAGCTGGTCACCCTGCTCGCCTACGAGGCCACCAGGGACGTGCGGACCGAGCAGGTCGACATCGAGACCCCCGTCACGGCCACGACCGGTGTGAAGCTGTCGTACCCGCGCCCGCTCGTCGTCCCGATCCTGCGCGCCGGGCTCGGGATGCTCGACGGCATGGTCCGGCTGCTCCCGACCGCCGAGGTCGGCTTCCTGGGCATGATCCGCAACGAGGAGACGCTGGAGGCGTCCACCTACGCCACGCGGATGCCGGAGGACCTCTCGGGCCGCCAGGTGTACGTCCTGGACCCGATGCTGGCGACCGGCGGCACGCTGGTCGCGGCGATCCAGGAGCTGATCAGGCGCGGCGCCGACGACGTGACCGCCGTGGTGCTGCTGGCCGCCCCGGAGGGCGTCGCGGTCATGGAGCGGGACCTCGCGGGCACCCCGGTGACCGTGGTGACGGCCTCGGTCGACGAGCGCCTCAACGAGCAGGGCTACATCGTCCCGGGCCTGGGCGACGCGGGCGACCGCATGTACGGCTCGGCCGAGTAGGGATTCCACCGAGCGGGGGTTCCGTCGGCTGTCGGCTGAGGATCCCACCGGCGGGGACTTCGCCGGTGGGGCTCCCCCTGTCGGGACCCCGACGGCAGGTGACCCCGACGGCATCTGAACTGTGAACACGGAAGAGGGCGGACCGGTCTCCGGTCCGCCCTCTTCCGTGTTCCCGCTCTTCTCGCGCAGGGGCGGTCCCGGGGAACACGCCCGTGGCCGCGCCGGGTGTCCTCCGGCGCGGGGCCACGGGCCCCGGGCACCTCAGCGGCCCCGGCGGCTCCGCCGCTTCCGGAGCGGGCTCAGCACTTCCCGGCCGGGGCCGGTGCGGGCTTGGTGAGCGCGGTCAGGGCCGCGTCCGCCGTGGCCTTCGGGTCCAGGTTCTTGAAGGCCGTCCCGATGATCAGGTCGATGTCGGCCGTGCCCCGGGTGTCCGTCCTGGTGGTGGCGCCCTTGAGCTGGGTGCCGAGCACCGGGAAGGCGCCCTTGGTGGCACCGGGGGCGCCGAGCAGCAGCCCGGAGCCGGGGACCTTCTTGTCGTAGGCGGCGGGGGCGTTCCCCACCTTGCCGATGGTGAAGCCGCGCTTCTTGAGCTCGTCGGCGGTCGTCTTGGCGAGTCCGCCGCGCGGGGTCGCGTTGTAGACGTTGACCGTGATCTGGGCGGGTTTCGGGAGGGCGGCGGCGGGCGCGGCGGTCGCCCGGGGGGCGGGTTTGCAGTCGGTCTGCTTCCCGGCCGTCGTCTGCTTGCCCCCGTCGCCCGAGAAGACGTCGACGAGCTGGAGCGTGCCCCAGCCTGCCGCGCCGAGCACGACCACGGCGGCCGAGGCCGCGAGGACGATCCTGCGACGGCGCCGCGGGCGGCGCATTCGGGGGTAGGTGTCCCCTGTGATGCGGTACTTTCCGCCCATTCCTGGGGGAGTGAGCATGCTCATGAGCGCAGCGTAGTGCCGGCCGTCGGCGATGCCTACTTGATGATCATGTGATCGCGTCCGGATGGGGGTGAACCGGCCCCGAAAGGGTCAGTCGCGGAGCGGCGGCCGGGCGCGGTGTCAGTCCATTTCCAGGACGCGGGCGTGCAGCACCTGACGCTGCTGGAGCGCCGCGCGGACGGCGCGGTGCAGTCCGTCCTCGAGGTAGAGGTCGCCCTGCCACTTCACGACGTGCGCGAAGAGGTCGCCGTAGAAGGTGGAGTCCTCCGCGAGCAGCGTCTCGAGGTCCAGCTGGCCCTTGGTGGTGACCAGCTGATCGAGACGGACCGGGCGCGGGGCGACGTCCGCCCACTGCCGGGTGCTTTCCCGGCCGTGGTCGGGATACGGCTTTCCGTTTCCGATGCGCTTGAAGATCACACGGAAAGCCTACCGGGCGAGCGGCTCCCGGCGCAGCCATGCGCGGGCAGTGCGATGCTGGTGCGAACTATGACAAACCGGAATCGGGGTGCCGTGATGAGCGGGAGTGAGCAGCCGCCGGAGGCCCTTGCGGGGCCCGCCGCCGCGATCGCCGAGGGGTACGCCTTCGAGGGCGCGGCACTCGAACTGGGGGCGTTGCTCTGGGACGGCGTCTGTCACCCGGACGCGCCGGTCCGCGTCCCGCTGGCCGTCCTCAACCGGCACGGACTGGTCGCCGGGGCGACCGGCACCGGCAAGACGAAGACGCTCCAGCTGATCGCCGAGCAGTTGTCGGCGAACGGCGTGCCGGTCTTCCTCGCCGACATCAAGGGGGACGTCTCGGGGATCTCGGCGCCCGGCGCCGACGGCGGGAAGGTCCGGGAGCGGGCCGCGCAGGTCGGCCAGGAGTGGCGGGCGACGGGCTTCCCCTGCGAGTTCTACGGGCTGGGCGGCACCGGTCCCGGCATCCCGGTGCGGGCCACGGTGACCGGTTTCGGCCCGGTCCTGCTCTCCAAGGTGCTCCAGCTCAACCCGACGCAGGAGCAGTCCCTCGGCCTGATCTTCCACTACGCGGACTCCAAGGGCCTGGAACT
Source organism: Streptomyces sp. NPDC059247 (assembly GCF_042754005.1). Taxonomy (NCBI): domain Bacteria; kingdom Bacillati; phylum Actinomycetota; class Actinomycetes; order Kitasatosporales; family Streptomycetaceae; genus Streptomyces; species Streptomyces sp. NPDC059247. The sequence continues at coordinate 112,290 of NZ_JBHYZW010000002.1, read as the reverse complement.
GGACGACCTGAAGGACCTGCGGGCGGTCGTGGCGTTCCTGGTGTCGGACGTGGGCAAGCCCGAGCTGAAGGGGATCGGGGGTCTGTCGACGGCGACGGCGGGGGTGATCCTGCGGGCGCTCACCGCCTTCGAGCAGGGGGGCGCGGGGGAGTTCTTCGGGCAGCCGGAGTTCGACACGGCGGAGTTCCTGCGGACGGCGCCGGACGGGCGCGGGATCGTGTCGGTCCTGGAGCTTCCTTCGGTGGGGGACCGGCCGCAGCTCTTCTCGACCTTCCTGATGTGGATGCTGGCGGACCTCTACAACGGTCTCCCGGAGGTCGGCGACCTGGACAAGCCGAAGCTGGTGTTCTTCTTCGACGAGGCGCACCTGCTGTTCAAGGGGGCGTCGAAGGCGTTCCTGGAGTCGATCACCCAGACGGTCCGGCTGATCCGCTCGAAGGGCGTCGGGGTGTTCTTCGTGACGCAGACCCCGAAGGACGTACCGGCCGATGTGCTGGGGCAGTTGGGCAACCGGGTACAGCACGCGCTGCGCGCCTTCACCCCGGACGACGCGAAGGCCCTGAAGGCGACCGTGCGGACCTTCCCGAACTCGCCGTACGACCTGGAGGAGGTGCTGACCGGTCTCGGTACGGGCGAGGCGGTGGTCACCGTACTGAGCGAGCGGGGGGCGCCGACGCCGGTGGCGGCGACCCGGCTGCGGGCCCCGGAGTCGCTGATGGGTCCGGTGGACGCGGCGGTCCTCGCGGCGGCGGTGCGGGACTCGCCGCTGTTCGGGCGGTACGCGCAGGCGGTGGACCGGGAGTCGGCGTACGAGAAGCTGGCGGCGCGGGAGGCGGGCGCGGCGGCGGCGGAGGCGGGCCCGGTGGCCCCGCCGGAGCGGCCCGCCGGGCCCGTACCGACGGGAGCGAGGGCCCCCAAGGAGGAGCCCTCGCTCGTCGAACAGGTCGTCGGCAGCGGGATGTTCAAGTCCCTCACGCGGTCGATCGGCACCCAGTTGGGCCGGGAGATCAGCCGTTCGCTGTTCGGGACCGCCCGCCGACGGCGCTGATCACGCCGTCCGGACCGGTGGTGCGGTGGTTCAGCTGGTGGGCTCGTGGTGGTCGTGCAGACCGCCGCTGCCGTTGTCCTCACCGGTGGTGGGGACGAAGGGGACCGGCTTGCGCAGCGACGAGATGTCGTGCGCGTAGGTGCCCACGGCGTTGGCGATGACGCCGATGTTGATGGCGAACGCCTTCATGTTGACGTTCTTGATGTCGTCGCCCTTGGCGTGGTAGTTCACGTCGAACGCGACGCCCGCCGTGCCGCCGAACTTGGCCGCCTGCGCGGCGGACTTGATGCCCTCGGCGCCGGTGAAGGTGCCGCCGGAGGGGATGCCGACCTCGATGAACGGGCCGTAGTCGGAGCGCCCGTCGAAGTCGGTGCCCGAGTGCGGGATGCCCTTCTTGTCGAGGTAGTCGTTGATGCCCTTCTCCAGCTGGGCGGAGCCCTCGGGGCCGGGGCCCGCGCCGACGCCGTCCGAGTTGTCGCCGTCGTACACGAACTGGCCGTAGTTCGGCGACGCGATCATGTCGAAGTTGAGGTAGAGCTTGATCTCGTTCTTGTCGAGCGCCGTCAGGTTCTTGACGTAGTGCTCGGAGCCGAGCAGGCCGTTCTCCTCGGCAGACCACCAGGCGAAGCGGACCTTGTTGCGGACCTTGTCCTTCGACTTGGCCAGCTCCAGGGCGGTCTGGAGGAGACCGGCGGAGCCGGAGCCGTTGTCGTTGATGCCGGGGCCCGCGGTGACGGAGTCGAGGTGCGAGCCGAGCATCACGGTGTTGGCGGCGTTGCCGCCCTTGGTCTCCGCGAGGACGTTGTTGGTGGTGCGGATCTGCTGGAGCTGGCGGATCTCCACCTTCAGCGTGACCGGGCCGTTGACCAGGTCGGCGGCGAGCTGCGAGCCCTCCGCCTGGGTGAGGCCACCGGTCGGGATCTTGCCGTCGGCGGCGCTGCCGAGGGTGCCGGAGAGGGCGCCTTCGGTGTTGTTGTAGATGAGGGCCGCGGCGGCACCGGCGGCGGCGGCGTTCTGCTGCTTGACGGAGAAGGTGCAGCCGCCGCGCTTGATCAGCGCGATCTTGCCGGTGAAGGTGCCGGTGGCGAAGTCGGTCGGCTCGCAGCCGGTGGTGCCGTCGGCGTCGACGGGGACGGCCACGAGGCCCGTGGTGATGCCGCCGACCGGGGTCGACTTGGTGTACGTCATCGCCTTGACGTCGAGCGTCCGGGGCGCGGGGGAGACGACGGACGCCTTCTCGGCCTGCGTCTCGGTGTACTCGAAGTCGAACTTCTGGTACGAGACGTTGTAGCCGGCCTTCTTCAGCTGCGTGAACACGTACGCGGCCGAGGCGTCGTAGCCGAGGGAACCGGCCGCGCGGTGACCGCCGGCCGAGTCGGCTATCGCCTGGAACTTCTGCAGGTGCTTGAAGGCGTCCTTGGCGGTGGTCTCGCTGACCAGCTTCTTCGCCAGCTTGGCGGCATCACGGGCGGGTGCGGCCGTGGGGTCCTGCCCCGCGGTGGCGGGGGAAGCGAGGACCAGCGGGGTGGCGAGGGCGGCGACGGCCAGAATGGCCGCGGCACGACGCTGGGTTGCGTTCACAGAAGTCCTTCCCGTTACGGACGAGGTTGAGGGGAAGTTAGCGATCAGCAGGGCCTTCTGTGAACACCTTCTCCGCAATTCCTGCCACATAGAGCAGGATTGAAATCTGGAATTATCAATTCCCTGATGATTTCGGCGGCTTGGTCGCTTTCGTTCTCTTCATCGATCCAGCCAGTCCGGTCGTCCCGGCGGACTCTCCGGATCTGGCGGTTCGGGCGGCGCTGGGGCTCTTGACCGTTCCGCCGCCCTCGCCCGGTTCGGCAGACTTGGTGCTCTTGGTGCTCTTGGTGCTCTTGGTGCTCTTGGTGCTCTTGGTGGTGTTGGTCGGCTTGGCCGTTTTGGCGTCCTTGGCGTCCTTGACGTCCTTCGTGGTCTTGGTGGCCTTGGCGGCTTTGGCCGCCGCCTTCATCTCCTGCTTGTGCGCCCGTACCTTCGCCAGCGACTCGGGGCCCGTGATGTCGGCGGCCGAGCGGTACGACCCGCGCTCCCCGTAGGGGCCCGCCGCCTCCCGCCAGCCCTTCGGCCGCACCCCGTACCGCTTGCCGAGCAGCGCGAGGAAGATCTGCGCCTTCTGCCTGCCGAAACCGGGCAGTGCCTCCAGCCGGGCGAGCAGTTCCTCCCCGGTGGCCGCGTCCGCCCATACGGCCCCGGCGTCACCCCCGTACTCCTCGACGAGGAACCGGCACAGCTGCTGCACCCGCTGGGCCATCGACCCCGGGTAGCGGTGCACGGCGGGCTTCGCGGAGAGCAGCGCGGCGAACTCCTCCGGGTCGCGGACGGCGATCTCGTGCGCGTCGAGGTCGTCCCCGCCGAGCCGGGAGGCGATCGTGTACGGCCCCGAGAACGCCCACTCCATGGGCACCTGCTGGTCGAGGAGCATCCCGACGAGCGCGGCGAGCGGCGACCTGCCGAGCAGCGCGTCGGCCTCGGGGTGCTGGGCGAGGTGGATCTCGTGGACCGGGCTCGGCCCGGGGCTCTGCGACGCGGGGCTCATGGACCGATCATCGCGTCGGCGCGGGCCGCCCGCCCGGTGGACTCACCCCTTCGCGCACCGGCCGCGGAGGGCGTCCACCGGCCGACGGGGGCCGACGGGCCGCGCCGGGCCGGGAGGGCGTCCCGTCAGCGCCCCCCGATCCGTACCGCCGGGTCCTCGCACCAGGCCAGGACCGAGGGCCACGGCCCGTAGCCGGTGTCCGGGTTGAGGTGCTCCCCGCCCGGTACGAGGTCGGTGTCGAGGCCGAGCGGAAGCCCGTAGTGCAGATCGGCGCCGTCCGGGCAGTAGGGGTCCCCCTCGCCGTGCACGAGCCGTGCGGTCAGCCCCCGCTCGGTGAGGTCGAGCCCTTCGGCGAAGGCGGCGATCGGCCCGATCGAGGCGGTCACCGGCGGCGACGGCGGGGCGACGAGCAGCACCCGGTCCGCGTCCGGCCTGCGCGGGCCCGCCCGCAGCCACAGCAGGACGGACAGGCTGTGCGCGAGCACCACGAACTCGCCGGTCGCGGGCCGCTTCCCGTGCTCCTCCAGGGCCGCGAGCCAGTCGTCGAGGACGGGCGCGTCGGGCGCGGGCAGCTGGGGGTAGCGCACCTCGTGGCCGCGCGCCCGCAGCTCCCCGGCGAGCCAGTGCTGCCAGTGGCCGGGCGGCCGGTGGTTCTCGTAGCCGTGCAGGATCAGGAAGGTCCGGGGGTCGCTCGTCATACGGGGATCGTGCGCTCCCCGGAACCCCCGGGTCCAGCGGGGTCCGACGGCTGGACGGGGATCGGCCGGGGGCGTCCGAGGCCGTACCGCCGTCCCGTACCGCCGCCCCGTCCCGTACCGCCGTCCAGCCGTCCCGTCGTCCCGGCCGTCCGGTCGTCAGGCCCGCAGCCGGAGCAGTTCCCGTACGCCCGCCTTCAGGCGGTCGGCGGACAGCTCCCGTTCGACCGCCAGGTGGTGCATGACGTCCGGGGCGAACGGCGCGAGCAGCAGGTCCGCGAGGAGCGCGCTGTCGGCGCCGGGCCTGAGCCGGGCGACGAGCAGCGACACATGGGTGTGCATCACCTGGTACGCGCCGCTGTGGTGGCGGGCGCGCGGCGAGGCGGAGTGGGCGGCGAGCAGGATCTCGCGCTGCTCGCCGATCCGGTCGACCAGGGCGTCGAGGAAGGCGTCGAGCCGTTCGTCGGCGGGGGCGCCGGGGCCGAGCGGCGGCGGGCCGCTCATGTACGCCTCCTGGAAGCGGCGTTCGCGGTCGTCGAGGAGTGCCCACAGGAGCTGGGTGACATCGCCGAAGCGGCGGTAGACGGTGCCGACGCCGATGCCGCTGGCGTGGGCGACCTGGTTCATGGTGACGGCGGCGGGGCCCTCCTCGGCGACGATCCGGGCGGTGGCGTCGAGGATCCTGCGCCGGTTGCGGGCGGCGTCGGCCCGCTCGGGCGCGGGGGCGCCGGGGGCGGGGAGCAGCGGGAGGGCGAACGCGGGCGAAGAGGACGGCGGGGCAGGGGCGGCGGCCCGCGCGGACGAACCGGAGGGGACGGACGAACCGGCGGGGCCGGTGAGGGGCGGAGTAGCGGGGGTGGGTGCTGTGGCTGCTGTGGTTCGAGGGGTCGGCGAGGAGGTGGTGGACCCGGTGGTCGCGGCGGTCCCCGTGGCCCTGACGGGCCTCGTGGCCGCGGCCTCGACTGCCCCTGCGGCCGGGCCTGCGGTCGGGCCTGCGGCTGCCCCTGCGGCCGGACCTGCGGCCGGACCTGCGGTCGGGCCTGCGGCCGGGCCTGCGCCCTGACTGGTGACGGGACTGGTGACGGGACTGGTGCCCGGACCGGTGACGGGACCGGTCGCCCGGGTAGGGGTCGCCGGTGAAGCCGCCCGGTCCTCCGTACACCCGGTACACCCGATCCCGGGGTTCTCCGTGCTCATCTGCCGACTCCTTCGTCCTGTCGCCGCCGCGTCCCGTTCCCCCTGCTCAGGCCGCCCGTCCCGGTGTTCCTCGCTGTCGAGCATACTCGGCCCCCTTGCGAACCGGATAGAAATCCACTTAGGCTCCCGATGGAAACGGAATGCAATCCGGTTGAGGAGATCGTCATGTCCGTCAAGGTCGCCGTCATCTACTACTCGTCCACGGGCTCCGTCCATCGACTCGCCCAGGCCGTCGCGGAGGGCGCGGAGAAGGCGGGCGCCGAGGTACGGCTGCGCCGGGTGCCGGAGCTGGCCCCCGACGCCGCGATCGACGCGAACCCGGCCTGGCGGGCCCACGTGGACGCCACCGGTGACGTGGAGGTGGCCGCGCTGGAGGACCTGGAGTGGGCCGACGCGTACGCGCTGGGCTCCCCGACCCGCTTCGGCAACGTGGCCGCGCAGCTGAAGCAGTACGTCGACGGCACGGGCGGCCTGTGGCAGCGCGGGGTCATGGCGGACAAGCCCGCGACCGCCTTCACCAGCGCGCACAACGTGCACGGCGGCAACGAGTCGACGCTGCTCGCGCTCTACAACACCTTCCACCACTGGGGCTCGGTCATCGTCTCGCCGGGCTTCACGGACCCGGCGGTGTACGCGGCCGGGGGCAACCCGTACGGCACCGCGCACCCGGGCGCCAACGGCGCCCCGCAGGAGAACGTCCTGGCCGCCGCCCGCTACCAGGGAGCCCGCCTGGCGAAGATCGCGAAGCGGCTGAAGGGGCTGGCCGTCGACTGACCCCGCGGTCGGGCGCCGCACTCGCGTACCCCCGGGGGAAAATACCCCCGGGGGTACGTCTGTTAGGGTCGTTGGTATACCCCCGGGGGTAATAAGTCCCAGCTCGGGACCACCCTCCGGCCTCCCGGCCCCGAAAGGAGCGCGGCGTGCCGTCCATCGACCCGCTCACCGCCCGACCCGCCACCACCACGCGCCCCGGCCCCCGTGTCGGTCCGCCCGTCTGCCCTCCCACGGGCCCCACGGACCCCACAGGTCCGGCGAGCCCGGCGGGACCGGCCCGATGCTGATAGCCCTCGCGGCCGGTGCCGTCGTCGGGCTCGCGCTCGGGGCGCTCGGCGGCGGGGGCAGCGTCCTCGCCGTGCCCGTGCTGATTTATCTGCTCGGCTTCACCCCGACCGCCGCCGCGACCGCGAGCCTCCTGATCGTCCTCGCGACCTCCGCGACCGCGCTCCACGGGCACGCCAGGGACGGCAACGTCCGCTGGCGGACCGGCGCGCTCTTCGCGGCGGCGGGGCTGGTCCCGGCGGCGCTCGGCGGCCTCCTCGCGGCCCGGCTCCCGGAGGCGCTGCTCACCGCCGGGTTCGCGGGGGTGGCGGGGATCGCGGCGGTCCGGATGCTCAGGCCCACGGCCCCGGCGGAGGGAGTGCGCCGCTCGGGCCCGGCCGTCGCGGGCGCGGGCGCCGGACTCGGCGCGGTCACCGGGATCCTCGGGGTGGGCGGCGGCTTCCTGACCGTCCCCGCCCTGGTCCAGGTCGTGGGACTGCGGATGCGTCAGGCGGTCGGCACCAGCCTGCTGGTCGTCGCGGCCAACGCGCTGGTCGCGCTGCTCGCCCGGTCGGGCGCGGCCGAGCCGCTGGACTGGGCGGTGGTCGCCCCCTTCGCGGGGGCGGCGATCCTCGGCGCCTGGGACGGCCGTCGCCTCGCCTCGAAGGTCTCGGGGACCACCCTGCGCCGGATCTTCGGCGCGGCGCTCCTCGCGGCGGCGGCGCTGATGCTGCTGGACGCGACGGTCCTGTGAACCCGGGACCCGCCGGGAGGGATGCCCTGGGGGCCGGAGACCCCGGAGGCAGCCACGGCCCCGGGGGCCACTGCGGCCCCAGAGACCGCCACGACCACGGAGGCCGCTACGGCCCCGGAGACCGCCACGACTACAGATGCCGCCACGACTACGGAGGTCACCTCGGCCCCGGGGGTCGCCACGGCCCCAGGAGCCACCACGGCCCCAGGGGCGGACCGCCCTGAGACCAGCACGGTCCCGTAAAAGGAGGCCGCCCCTGGAGACGGCGACGGCCCCCCCGCGGCCTACGCCAGCGACAGGAAGAGCTTCTCCAGACGGGCCCGCATGGCGTCGCGGTCCTCGCCGTTCCGCTGGCCGTCCTCGACGTCCGTCAGACACTGCTGGAGCCCGGTCGCGATGATCGCGAACCCGGCCCGGTCGAGGGCGCGGGAGGCGGCGGCCAGCTGGGTCACGACCTCCTCGCAGTCGCGGCCCTCCTCGATCATCCGGATCACGCCGGAGATCTGGCCCTGAGCCCGGCGGAGCCGGTTCAGGACCGCCTTCAGCTCCGCACCCGCGAGATCCAGTTCCACAGCCACTCCTCCACAGATACCCCAGGGGGTAATTTACTCCCCAGCACGGGGCTCCCGTCGAAGACCAAGGATGACACCTGCAATGAACGCACCCCTCCTGCTCGACCCCGACCAGGCCCGCGCCCGGTTGGCCGACCTCACCGTCGTGGACGTCCGCACGCCCGGCGAGTACGCCTCCGGACACGTGCCCGGCGCCGTCAACGTCCCGCTCGACCGTCTCGACCGCGCCGTCCCCGCCCTCCGGGAGGCGGCGGCGCGCGGCGGCCTGCTCCTCGTCTGCCAGTCCGGCAGCCGCTCGGCCAACGCCTGCGCCCGGCTCGCGGGCGAGGGCATCGGGGTCTACGACCTCGACGGCGGTACGAGCGGCTGGGCCGCGCGCGGCCACGGCCTGGCACGTCCGGCGGGCGCCCCCGCGAAGCCGGTGTGGGCGATGGACCGCCAGGTGAGGCTGGTCGCGGGCTCGCTCGTCCTCCTCGGCCTGCTCCTGGGCCTCCTGGTCCACCCCGCCTTCTCCCTGCTCTCGGCGGGCGTCGCGGGCGGCCTGGTCTTCTCGGCGCTCACCAACACCTGCGGCATGGCCCTGATGCTCGGCAAGCTCCCGTACAACCGCGCGAACGCCTGCGCGACGGACCTGGACACCACCCTGACCCGCCTCCACCGGGGACCGGACGCGTGACACCACGGGAGGGCGGGAAGGGCGGCACCGCCCTTCCCGCCCTCCCGGCGGCCTTCCGCCTTCCCCCGTGGCGGGACTCAGTCCTGCCGGGGTCCCACCTCGTCGACGCGGCGGATCACCACCGGATGTTCCGGAGCTCCGGGCGGCCGGGGGCAGGCGGCGGCGCGGGCCGCGATCTCCGTGACGCGGTCCAGGGACGCGCACTCCAGGAGCCAGAAACCGGCGACGACCTCCTCGGTCTCCGCGTACGGGCCGTCCGTGACGACCGGCGCGCCCCCGTCGTCCACCGTCACGAGACGGGTCGCGGCCGGGGAGGTGAGGCCCCGCGCGTCCAGCAGCTCGCCCGAGGCCCGCAGCTCCTCGTTCAACGCGCCCATGTGCGCGAACACGGCGTCCAGGTCCTGCCGGGTCCACGTGGGGCCGCCCGGTCCCGGACGGCCCGCCATCGCCTCGTGGTCGACCGCCGAGCCCTGCACCATCACCAGGTACTTCATGACGTCCTCCGCGTTCCGCGTTCCGTGCGGCCTCCACCGCTTCTCGCGGAACGGCCGGAACCGCCGGGCCGTTCTCGACACCGCGCGGGAAAATGCGTCGAAACCGGAGAAATCACCCGGCCGCACCATGATTCCGGTGTGAACACCTTCACCTACTCCGCCGCCTTCATCACCTTCTTCTCCGTCGTCGGCCCGCCGAAGGTCCTCCTCTCCTTCGCGGGGCTCGCCCAGGTGCATCCCGTCCGGCAGCTCCGCACCATCGCCCTGATCTCCTCCGGCGCCGCCGTCCTCGTCGGACTGCTCACCGGACTCGCCAGCCCCTGGCTGCTCGACCTCTTCCACATCAGCACACCCGCACTCCAGATCGCGGGCGGCGTCATCTTCTTCATCTACGCCGTGGGGCTCGTCCTCGGCCTCCACATCGGCTCCGCCCCCACCCACCAGGACGGCCCCGACCTGGCCAGCGGCGTGCGCGAGCTGCTCGTGCCGTACGTCGTCAGCCCCCTCGCCCTGACCGCCGTCCTCATCGAGGGCGCCGCCCGCGACTCCTTCAGCTGGCGTTCCACCGTCGTCGGCGCGTACGTCTCCGTCATCGCCCTCGACCTGATCTGCGTCCTGCTGCTCACCCGTGTGCTGCGCCGCACCCACCACGCCACGATCGAACTCCTCGCCCGCCTCCTGGGCCTGCTCCTCGCCGCCGTCGGCGTCGACCTCGTCCTCGACGGCCTCGCCGCCCTGGGCGTCCCCGGTCTGTACGTACGCCACTGAGCCGACCCGCGCCCACACCAGGGAGCCGCGCGTCCACAGGCCCGCACGTCCGGAGGCCCGTACGTCCGCAGACCCGACCGCGAGTCCGTACGACCGTGGGTCCGGTACGACCCCGAGTCCGGTACGACCGTGGGGCCGTACGACCGTGAGTCCGTACGGGCGCCACCGAGCCGCTCGCCGAAGGGCGCCGCCGCCCCGGCTCAGCCCGCTCTCAGCCCGCGCTCAGCTCGCGTTCCAGGGGAGCGCGGAAGCGCGGGGTCACCCGGACGTCCCCCACCCAGGCCGCCAGCCGCTCCGCCTCCGCGCCGATCGCCCGCTCCGCCTCCGCGCCCACGTCCGTCAGGAGCCGGTGGACGACCGTGCCGTCCGGGCGCTGCGCCCAGCCGCCGACGATCCGGCCGTTCCACCACACCGTCGGCCCGATGTTGCCGCTGCGGTCGTACAGCGCCGGGCGGAACTCCGGGGCCAGATACCAGTCACGGCCCTGCCAGCCCATCACCGTCGGATCCAGCGTCGGCAGCAGCGCCGCCCACGGCTCCCCCTCCGGTACGGGCGCGAGGTCGTCCGGCAGCACGAACCCGGTCCCGCCCTCGCCCGCCGTCCCGCCCTCACCCTCCGTCGGCTCCAGGCGCACCCGCACCGCCCCGACGGCGGCCAGCGCCTCCCGCACCTCCGTCACCTTCCACCCCGTCCACCACTTCAGATCCGCCTCCGTGGCCGGACCGCACGCCGCCAGCCAGGGCCGGAGCAGCTCCGCCCGCGCCTCGGCGGGCGCCCGCTCCGGATGCGGAGCGCCGAGCGCCCAGCGGAAACGGCTCGACGTCCACGACCCCTGCGGCCTGCCCCGTACGATCCGCCCCTCCATCCCGAGCACCCGGAGCACCCGGCTCGACACCGACTGCACGCCCTCCTGCCGGGTGCCGAGGCCGTACAGATACGTCGATCTCAACTCCGGCACGGCATCGCCCAGTTCGGCGCCCGTGGCTTCCCCGCGCCGCGCCAGTTCGGCGAGGACGAGGTCCTCGGTGGCCGCCAGCCAGGCCGCGTCGAAGGAGCTGCCCGCCACCAAGTGCTTGACCAGCGCGGTGCGTTCGCGGACGGCGGCGGGCCGGGTCGTCGAGGCCTGCACGGCGGGCGTGAGCGCGGCCGGGAAGACGAAGACCGTGTGCCGCATCCCGTGCATCCGCACCAGCGACCGGTCCTCGTACAGCGCCCGCTCCACGTCCGCCACCGGGCCGACCGTCCCGGCCAGCCTGGCCCCCACCGCGAGGAACACGCTCGCCGGGTCCGTCCCGTGCAGCGCCACGAGCGCGTCCGCGACCTCCTCCGCCGAGCCCGCCCGCGCGCCCTCCGTCAGCAGGTGCCGCGCCCCGAGCCGCGCCCTGCGTTCCGCCGTGCCGATCGTCCTCGTCTCACCCATGCGTCCCAGGATGGCGCAGCGCACCGACAGTCTCCCGGAACCCGGCCGGGCCGCGCGGGGCCCACGGCTCAGCCCGCCGCCCGCTCCGCCAACGGCCTGCGCCGCAGCGCCGGTTCGGTGAGGGCCGGGGGGCGCCAGACGCCGTCCGGCTGGTAGAGGTTCGTCCCCGGCGGCACGATCGCGTCGATCCGGTCCAGGACCTCGTCCGTCAGGACCAGCGGAGCCCCCTCCAGGAGCCCCTCCAGCTGCTCCCCGGTGCGCGGCCCGATGATCACGGAGGTCACGGCCGGGTGCGCGGCGGCGAAGGCGAGGGCGAGTCCGGGCAGCGAGCAGCCGATCTCGTCCGCGAGGGCGACGAACTCCTCGACGGCGTCGAGCTTGGCCGCGTTGCCCGGGGCCGCCGGGTCGAAGCGGTGCGGGGTGAGCGCGGGCCGCCCGCTGCCGAGATCGACCGGCCGCCCCTTGCGGTACGTGCCGGTGAGGAAGCCGGAGGCCAGCGGGGACCAGGTCAGGACGCCCATGCCGTACCGCCGCGCGACCGGCAGGACGGACGCCTCGACGCCCCGCGCGAGCAGCGAGTACGGGGGCTGCTCGGTGCGGAAGCGGCGCAGCCCGCGCCGCTCGGCGACGGCGTGCGCCTCGACGATGTCCTCGGCGGGGAAGGCCGAGCAGCCGAAGGCCCGGATCTTCCCCTGGGCGACGAGGTCGCCGAGGACCCCGAGGGTCTCCTCGATGTCCGTACGGGGGTCGGGCCGGTGGACCTGGTACAGGTCGATCCAGTCGGTGCCGAGCCGCTTGAGGCTGTTCTCGACGGCCCGGGTGATCCAGAGGCGGGAGGAGCCGCCCCGGTTGGGCCCCTCCTCGCCGACGGGGAAGTACACCTTGGTGGCGAGGACGGTCGCGGCGCGGCGGTGCGGATCGCGCAGCGCCTTGCCGACGATCTCCTCGGACTCGCCGGCCGAGTACATGTCGGCGGTGTCCACGAAGTTGACGCCCCGGTCGAGGGCGGCATGGATGATCCGTACGGAGTCCTGGTGATCAGGATTGCCGATGGCGCCGAACATCATGGTGCCGAGGCAGTAGGTACTGACGTCGATCCCGGTCCCGCCGAGTGTGCGATAGCGCATGGCGGCACTCTAGGAAGTGGAGTGCGCTCCAGCGCAAGGGGCGAGGGCGAGGGGCGGCAGCGGAAGGAAGCCGAGCGGTACGGGAGCGGCCCGGAGCGGTACGGGAGTGCGGGGTCCGGGGTCCGGATGCCGGGGTCCTCGCCGTCCTTCCCGGTGCTCGGGCGCCACGGCCCCCAGGTGTCAGGTGCCGGGTGCCGACAGCCCATCGGCCCCGGATGTCAGGAGACGTCCCGCAGGAAGCCGAGGACCAGCCGGTGCAGGAGGTCCGGACGTTCGAGGTGGACGTCGTGCCCGGCGCCGGGCAGGCTGACGCCGTGCAGCGCGGGCCGGAGCCGGACCATCTCCGCGTACTCGTCGCCCCCGACGATCCCGCCCTGTTCGCCCTGCCCGAGGACGGCGAGGACGGGGCAGGCGACGGCCGCCCACTCGTCCCAGAAGGCCCGGCGGACGTTCTCGTCGAGGGAGCGCACCATGACCTCGGGGTCGAACCGGGGGTGCAGCCCGTCGGCGCGCTCTTCGAGGCCGCCCGCCCAGCCGTCCCCTACGGGGTCCTTCCCGCCGCCCAGATAGGCGGCGGCCACCTCCCGCGAGGGGAACGGCACCGGCCAGGCGGCCAGCCAGCCCGCGATCTGCTCCTGGGCGCCGGGGTGCGCGCCCCCGGGCCCCGCCTCGACGAGGATGAGGGCCCGGGGCAGGGCGGGATGGGCGGCGGCGGTGAGCAGGGCGGTGCTCCCGCCGAGCGACTGACCCATCAACACCGGCCGGTCGAGGCCGAGTTCCTCGGCGACGGCGACGGCGTCGGAGACGTACGCGGCCCGGGAGACGTCCTCGGGGCGGCGCTCGCTGGCGCCGTGCCCGCGCTGGTCGAGGGCGACGACCCGGTACCCGGAGTCGCGCAGCAGCCGTGCGGTGGCGTCCCATTCGCCGGAGTGCCCGGCGAGCCCATGGAGCAGGAGGACATCGGTGCCGGAGCCACCCCAGTCGCGTACGGACAGCCGTATCCCGCCCCTGCTGACATGCCGCTCTGACCAGGGGGAACCGGAGGAATTCGTCATCCTTCCATGATCCATCAAGTCCGGGGAGTTCCCTAGGGGGTGAGTGTGGAACACGAGCCGGGGAGCCGATCGGCGACTTCCGTACGGGGGTGGGGGACGCCCAGTTCGGCGGCGGCAGGGTCCGGAACTGGCCGAGGGCAGCGGCGACGACCTCCGCCGCCTCGGTGGTACGGGCCTCCCGGATGGCCCCCAACCCCCGTGTGGAACAGGTGAGTTAGTTCTGTCCTGGCGGTTCGGCCGAGTGAGGACCCGAGGCCGGACGAAGACGGCCGGAACGAGCGGCGGCCCCGAGCCGGTCTGGTCTCGGCTGGGCGAGCGGTGCCGCCGCACGAGCCGCAGAGTGCCGTCGCGTCGGCGTGGGCGGGGGCGGACCCGTGGCCGTACGGGTGTCAGTCCCGTCGGATGTGCTCGGGATCGACGTGCCGCCGCACCATCGGCAGGGAGGCGAGGGCGGCGGCGAGCAGTACGCCGAGGGCGCAGCCGAGCAGCGGCGGAAGCCCGTCCCAGTCCCAGTGCACGGCACCGCCCCCGGTGATCAGATAGCTGGACTCGGCGAGCCACCCGGCGACGAGGGCGCCCCCGAGCCCCACGACGAGCGGCAGCAGCACCTGCACCACCTGCACCACCCGCAAGGTCCGGGCCCGCGCCCCCAGCAGGACGAGCGCGGCCACCTGCCCCCGCCGCTCCATGGCCCGGTCGGCCACGGACACGACGAACGCGGCCACCCCGATGACCAGCCCGAGCACCATCCCCACACCGAGCAGGCTCCGGATCACGGCGAGCTGCGCGAGCGAGTCGATGACGATCCCCACGGGCTGCACGTCAGCGGTGGGAGCCACGGCCCCGATCCCGTCGAGCACCGAACGGACGGTGGCGGGGTCGGCGGCGCTGACGAGCGTCAGAGTGCCCGCGGAGTCGTCGAGATCGGTCGGGAGGAGGGCGGGGGGGACGAGGAGGGCGCCGGAGGAGAAGACGGACAGGTCCCAGGGCCGTACGTCGATCCGCTCGTTCGGCACGGTGAACACGGCCTTCCGGCCGTGCTCCAGGGCGAAGGGATAGCGCTCGCCCGCTTTCGGGTCGTACGCGAAGGTGCTCCGTTCGTCACGCAGTTGCATGACCTTGCCGTCGACACAGCCGGTCGCCCGCTCCGTCGAGGCGGTGAGCTGCGCGCAGGTGGCGACGACGATGTGCGCGTGGGGTACGTCGCTGCCGTCGAGCGGATCCCAGGAGTCGTACGCGGCCACCTGCGTCCGTACCCCCGGCACCTTCCCGAGGTCCTGCCGCTGGGCGGTGTCGAGGTCGCCCAGGCCGACGCTGTACTCCTGGAGGGGAGCGGTCTGCCGGCTCACCTGGTCCAGCTCGACGAGCACCCCCTGTGTCAGGGACGCCCCGAACACCAGCAGGACCAGCCCGGTGACCACCCGCAGGGACGACCCCGGATCGACCTCGGTCCGTCGCATCGCCAGTGCCACCGGCAACGACTTCGTCGTCCCGGCCACCCGCCGCGCGAGCCACGCCGTGACCGGCGCCAGACCGAACACGAGCCCGGCACCGGTCAGCAGTACGGCGCCGGGCACGAGGACCGCGCTGGCCGGGCCTCCCGAGGGATCCCGCCCCATCAGGCTGAGCACGCAGTACCCGCAGATGATCCCGAGCCCGGGAACGAGCAGCAGCGTCCCGAGCTTCCGGGGCGCCCGGCGCTCACCGGTCCTCCGCACGCTGATCGGGGAGGAGGCGGCCCGGCGGGCGCCGTACTGCCCGACGACCCAGGCGAGCGCGGGACATCCCAGCAGGCACACGACGAGGGTCGTCACCTCGGGCCGTCCGTCCGCCGGATACCAGCGCAGCCCCGGAAGCCCGATCCGCGCCATCAGCTCGTTGGCCCCGAGGTACCCCACGATCCCGATCACGGCCCCGGCGGAGGCGGCGGCCACGCTCTCCCCGGCGTTGACGCGGAGGGTGTCCTTCGCGCTGAGCCCGACGAGCCGCAGGGCGGCGAGCCGCCGGGCCCGGGACTCACCGGAGAGCCGGGCGCAGACGGAGAGGAAGATGACGAGGGGCAGCAGCACGACGCAGCCGAGGGTGAAGCGCAGGATGTCGAGGGTGGAGGGGTCGACCAGTTCGTCCCGCACGCCGTCGGCGCCGAAGTGGCCGAGGGCCCTGCCCTCCGGCAGGGCGGCGGGATCGGCGCCGATGTAGGCGTAGAGGTCGTCGGGGCCGCCCAGTCCGGCCGGCGCGATGGTGCCGGTCACCCGCCCCGGTACGAGCCCGGCGGCCCGGGGGTTGGCGGCCAGGACCTCGGCCAGCTTCGGCGACACGAGGGCCTCGCCCGTCCGGGGAAGTCGGGTGATCCCCGGCGGAACGGGCGCGGGGCCGGAGCCCGTACGGCCGAGGAAGACACGGCGGAGCGGCTGGGAGCCGTACGGGTCCAGGTACTCCTGGTAGACGACGTTCCTGTTGTCGCCCGGGTACACCGCGCGGCTCGCCGTGCGCCCGTCGTGCGCGGCGAGGATGGTGGGGATGGTGAGGACGGCCGCCAGACAGGCCACCCCCAGGGCGGAACCGGACGCCATCAGCAGGAAGCGGATCCTCCCCCTGCGACCGCTCCTCCACAGCAGGCGGATCCCCAGGACGAACGGGTTCACACCGCCACCCGCTGGGCCAGCACGCCGTCCGACATCGTGTACCGGGTGTCGGCCCGGGCGGCGACCTCGGCGTCGTGGGTGACGATGACGACGGCCGTCTTCTGCCGTCGGGCCAGCCAGAGGAACTCCTTCAGGACGGTCTCCGCGTTGACGCTGTCCAGCGATCCCGTCGGCTCGTCCGCGAACACCACGTCCGGCCGGTGGACCAGGGCCCTGGCGACGGCGACGCGCTGGCTCTGGCCCCCCGAGAGCTGGGAGGTCCTGCGCCGGAGGAGATCGCTCATGCCGAGCCGCCCCAGCACATGGGCGGCCATGACGTGGGCGTGCGCCTTGCTGATCCCGGCGAGCCGGAGGGGGAGCGCCGCGTTCTCCTCGACGGTCAGCTCCGGGAGGAGTTCGCCGTACTGGAAGACGAATCCGAGGCGGGTACGGCGCAGGGCGCTCAACTCCCCGTCGGGGAGGGAGGCGAGCCGGATCCCGTCGAAGGTGACGGTCCCGGCGGACGGGGGGAGGACACCGGCGAGGCAGTACAGCAGCGACGACTTCCCCGACCCGCTGCTGCCCATGACGGCGGCCACCTCACCGCGCTCGAGCGTGAACTCGGCACCGCTGACGGCCTGTTCGGTGCCGTAGAAGAGATCCACGCCCTCGGCGCGGAGAATGACGTCCATCGTGATCGCGCACTTTCTGCAGGAGGGGCTGCCACGGGTCGGCAGCCCCTGGCTCTCGTCTACCGCCGGGCGAACAGCCGCTCCTCGGAGCAGCTGTCGGGCTGCAGGGACCCACGGTCGAGGCACACCTGCATCCGCACTTCCTTGGTCTTCAGGACCGCGCCGTCGTAGAAGACCTTGTCGATCTTGACGGCCTTCCTCTGCACGCCCTTGACCTTCCCCCACGCGTAGTTCTCGATCTTGACGCGGAGGTAGACGTTGTGGCCGTCGTCGGGGATCTTGTCGTACAGATCGCCCCTCACCCGCAGCCCGCTGGGGGCCTTGTCGGTGGGCTGCCACTGGTACTTGCCGACGAACGAGACGCCAGGCGTCTGCATCGTCAAGCGGTGCTCCGAACTCGCCACCGCCACCCCCATCCCCCCGAAGAACAGCCCCCCGGCCACCACTGCCGTAGCGAACTTCCTCATCGATAACCCCTGTTTGGCTCGTGTGCCGACTGGTCATCACAGAAAGTATCGACATCACTACACACCGGATGGCGCAGGAACGTCCCTCCCCCTCAGCACCCCCCGAACCGGTGAACGCGCCCCTCTCCCGGTGAACGCGCCCCTTTCACTCCCCGTAGGAGTGATCGCCGGTGCGCCTGCGTGAGGGGCGGGGGCGGGGTCGTCAGGGTGGCCCCCATGCGTTCTTCCTCCCTCCTCGGCCGTGCCCTCGTCCCCCTCGTCGCCGCCGTCGCGCTGCTCGGCACCGCCGGGACCACCGTCGCCGGTGCCGTCGAGTCGTGCGGTTCGATCATCACGGCGCCGCTCGACCGGCCCGTACCCGCCGACGAGCCCTGTCCCAGTGCCGACCCCGTCGTGTGCCGTATCCGCGTCCTGCCGATGGACGAGAAGGTCGAGGCGCAGCGGACGCGGATGAGCTACCACGGGCTCCTGGAGGAGATGCACCGCACGGAGGCGGCCATGCGCGAGGCGGGTGCCACGGACGAGGAGATCGCGCGCGAACTGGTCGACATGCGGAACGAGGCGAAGGAGATCACCCGCGCGGGCATGAGCCCCGAGGAGGTCCGCGTCCTGGAGGCCCGGAACATCGCGAAGTACGGCAATCCGCTCGGCCCGACCGCCGACCAGCTCTACGCCAAGTACGGCTCCTGGCGGCAGGTGATCGACGCGTCGAAGCGGACGAGCCAGGCCGTGGACCGCGCGCTCAGCCTGGAGTACCGCCCCTGCCCGGTATGACCGACACCCCTCGTGCGCCGAGCGCCGAGGACCGACGGCCGAACACCCTCCGAACCTTGGACCCGACAACGTCGAAGGGCCCCACCGCAAGCGGTGGGGCCCTTCGACGTATTGCCCGGTGAGAGCAATGGCGGAGGATACGAGATTCGAACTCGTGAGGGGTTGCCCCCAACACGCTTTCCAAATTTTCGTACGGGGGGCCGGAGGGGGGTGCACCCGTCCTGAACTGGTGCGGAGCGTTCGGGATGGCCCTGTTCGGACGGAGCCGGACGGCGGCGAATGAGACCAGAACTGAGACTACGAAGCTGGGTCGTCTCCAGACCGGCAGCCTGATCCTGTAGCTGGTCACGGGCCCGCGGTGGCCAGATCGACGGTACTCGGCTCGCACGGAGTTTCGTACTGCCAGTGAGGCGTTGGTGAACTACGCGGGGGCATAGGGACTTGCGATGGGGATGAGCCCCTCGATGTTCCGGAGGAGGAGAACGTGTTGAAAGCCGAGTTTGGGGCGCTCATCTTCGCTGCTTTCGAAGTGACGCATGAGCCAGGCTCGAAAATCGCTCAGCTCGTGGGCCATGCGTACCCCCTGGGACTTCGTGGTGCCGGTCCTTTGAACGGCATCCCTTACTCAATGCCTATCCCGCACCGCGGTGTTCGGTGCAGCAACTGAAATTCCGACCGAAATCTTCCGTGCCTGACTGAGGGTTTCCGCTCGGTCAGAGATAGGCAGTGGCGCTGCTCGTGCGCCCGACTTCCGAATTAATCGGCTCGACTACAGCTCGCGCAGGCCGGTCAGGACTCGTCCGATGAGCATCGGAGCGGCCTGCTGGCCGCCGCAGCCTGGCTCACCCAGGGCGCTGCTGGGATGATCGGGAACCTCTGCCCAGACGACCTTCCCGGGGTGCGGCCCTGTGGGGGAGTAGCCCCAGCGGTTGGCCATGGTCTGGATGAGGACGAGTCCGCGGCCCCCGGTGGCGCTGGCGTCACTGGCGCGAAGCGCCAGCGGTCGCGGGTCGGGGTCACTGACCGCGAGGATGATGCCGCCATCGGTGGTCCAGAGCGGGAGCACGATCGTGCCGATGCCGACGGAATGAGTGGCCGCTTCAGACGTCTTCGTGGGGCGTGCGTGCCGGATCGCGTTGGTAGCCAGCTCCGATACGAGAAGCCGGGCGACTTCGATGCCCTCGTCGGGGAAGTGCCAGCGCTTGAGGATGTCGACGGTGTGGCGGCGGGCCCAACCGACGGCGTTGGGGGTGACGGTGAGGGTCAGCTCGCTGATGGGTGGTGGGACCTGGTTCATGTAGGTGGCTCCCTCGGCGGCGTGGCCGGGCGGGTGCGGCGCTTTGGCGTGGGTGGAGGCCCGCGAGTCCGGGGCGGCTAGGGACGGGGTGTCTCGGCCTCGCGGGCTGCTTGAGGCGCTACTTCGTGGCGACGACGTAGACGCTGCCCCAGCGGCGCTTCGGGTTGGCCATGGTGGGGTCGAACGTCCAGGGCTCGACGGTGGTGAAGCCGGCCTCGGTGAAGAGCTGGACGAGCTTCTCGTGGTCGTAGGCCCACAGGTGCGGGGTGTACGTGGGGTCGTCGTCCTGGTCGCGGAAGACGAGGTTGACGAGGTCGAGCCGTGTGTTGATGTCGCCGCGGCAGTCGCGCTTGGCGTACCAGCGCTCGATCGTCTCGTCGGAGGTGTCCAGGGGACCGGGGTACTGGCTCAGGGCGAAGGCGGCGTCGGGAACGCCGGTGATGATCCGGCCGCCCGGCGCGAGGACGCGGTGGGCCTCGCGGACGTAATGCTTGGCCGAGCGCGGGTAGTCGATGTGCTCCAGGAAGTGCTCGGAGAAGATCTCGTCGGTGCTGTCGTCCCGGAGGGGGATGCCCTCGCGGATGTCCCAGAGGAGATCGGCCGGCGGGACGAGGTCGATGTTGAAGAAGCCGTCGATGCGGTGGGCTCCGCCGCCGATCTGGACCCTGGCGGGCTTGTCGTCGATGCGGCCGTTGGGCCAGGCGCGCCGGCTGGCGTGGTGGTGGCGGTGGAGCTCGATCTCCTTGGCGGCGGCCCGGAGGGTGCGGGCGAGGCCGTGGGTGGTGGCGAGGTCGGCGAGGACGGAGGCGATCTGTTCGCCAAGGAGGTCGACGGAGGGCATGGCGGAGGGACTTATCACGGATCTCCTGCGTGTGAGGTTGCTCGGGGTGGGTGGGCCGCGGATGGCGGCGGCGGTGATCAGGCGGCGCTGGGCGCGGGGGCGGTCCACTGGTTGTTGCGCATGAGGGTGTACTTGATGTCCACCAGGCGCGGGGCGATGGTCA
Source organism: Streptomyces sp. NPDC059247 (assembly GCF_042754005.1). Classification (NCBI taxonomy): domain Bacteria; kingdom Bacillati; phylum Actinomycetota; class Actinomycetes; order Kitasatosporales; family Streptomycetaceae; genus Streptomyces; species Streptomyces sp. NPDC059247. The sequence continues at coordinate 92,013 of NZ_JBHYZW010000002.1, read as the reverse complement.
GCGAGAGCTCCTCGGCCGGGTGGAGGTGGCCGGCGCCGTCCTGCTCGGCGCGCCAGACGCGGTAGTCGAGGTCGGGGTAGGCCGGGTTGATGCCGATCTCGCCCTTGGGCATCGTGCCGTTGAACGGGGCGACGATGTCCATGTGGTTCCAGTAGTTCCAGGCTTGCAGCGCCTTGTGCTGGTCGAAGTAGAAGTAGAAGTCGGGGTAGCGGCCGAAGGTGCGCAGTTCCCGGTGGATGAGGTGGCCGAGCAGCGGTCCGAGCTGGGTGGCCAGGGAGTCGAACTCCCAGCGCGTGTGGTGCCAGGCTTCCGGGGCGTCGCCGGGCGCGAAGAGGCGGGCGGCGACGAGGTAGCTGATCCGCTCGACCAGGTACGCGCTCGCGTGGCTGGTGTCGATGGTCGGATCGACTCGGTGGATGAGTGCGGCCAGCTGCTTCGGGCGGGGACGGAACCTCGCGAGGTCGAACTTGCCGGCCATGGCGGGGAAGGAGACGAACAGCATCTCCTTGTAGAGCCAGTTGTTCAGCTCGCCGAGCTCGGCCAGGCGCCGGGTGTGGTGCGAGGCCGAGTGGAGCATCAGGTACTCGGCGACCGCTTCGAAGTACAGGTAGCCGAGGATCGGCAGGCGGGGGATCGTCTCGTCGAGCAGCCGGAGGTACGGCTCGGCGTCGACACGGGTGCCCTGGTAGGCCACGGTCGCCGCGGTGGAGAGGAATGAGGCCGAGTTCTTGACGCGGCCGACGACTGTCTCGCGCAGCTGGTACCGCTCGCTCTTGCTCAGCAGGTATTCGAGGTGGCTGTAGATCTGCAGGTGGATGAGTCCCAGCCGCAGGTAGTCCACTCCGGCGAGTCCGCGGTATGCCTGCTGCGGGGTGTCGATCTCGAAGATCAGCGGGGTGGGTGCGCGATCGGTGACGCCGAGCTTGGCCAGGAAGGTCGGCGCCTCCTTGGTCAGGACGTAGGCGCCGAGGTTGTGCATACGGAAGCCCTGGTCGGTCGCGGTGAGCGGCGCGCAGTAGATGCTTCCGACGAGGCAGCCGCCCGACGGGTAGAGCACTCCCTGTCGGCTGATCTCCTCCAGGGCGTGGGTGACGTGCAGCAGGTGCAGTTTGCCGTTTCCGCTCAGGGCCTCGAAGAGGGCGTTCTGCCGAAGCAGGTGGCCGTTCGGGGTCTCCTCGGCGAGCCGTCGTTCCCAGCCCGCCGTCTGGGTGGCGAGCGGGTCGGTGTGGTCGGAGGGGCTGGGGATGAGGGTGGAGTCGAAGAAGGCGTGGGCGTCGGCCCACAGGCGGTAGGCGTCGAGGAAGTCCATGGTCAGACCAGGCCCTTCTCGGCGAGCGCGTAGCGGACGGCCGCAGTGCCGCTGGCCCCGGCGAGGTAGGCCCGCTCCGAGATCAGGACCAGATCGAAGGCGAGGCCGCGCAGCTGGTCGAAGGCGGGCTCGCGGACGTACCGGGAGTCCGGCCACCACTTCAGCTTCGGCAGGCGGTAGCGGTCCAGGGCATCGGCGGCCTTGACCACGTCGGTGATGCGCTCGGCCCGAGCGTGGTCGGACTTGTCGTCGGCGGTGAACGCCTCGTACGGGACGTCGTGCAGGCGGACGGCGGTGGCCGCCTGCACGATCCGCCGGGGTGCGGTGGCGAGGCCGAAGTGGCCCCAGACGGTGTCGGCGTTCGCGGCGAGCCAGATGGCCGCGCGGGCGCCATGTCCGCAGTCGTCCTGGTCGTGGCGCCGCTGGCAGTCGTGTACGGCGGCGGCGAGGATCGCCGTGGCGGTGTCGGCGTCGTCGAGGCCGTTCGTCTCGGCGAGGACGGCGGCGAGCGCCGCCGTCCTCATAGCGTGGCGGACGCCGTGGAGCGAGGTGTACAGGCGGGGGTCGGCCCACCACCGGGTGGGCAGTCCGCCGTGCGCGAGCAGCTCCTTCGACCGCGGGCGCAAGGCCGGCTGCGGTGCCGGCGGGAGGTCGGGCCTGTGGTCGCTGATCCACGCGATGGTGGCGTGGTCCATGTGCTGGTGGAGCGGGAGCTGCCCTCGGGCAGCCAGGTCGATCAGACTTGCGGTCAACGGGGTCGTGCTCATTCGTGCCCACCCCCTTGGTGGTCTCCGCGGTGGTGTTCCCTACCGGATCGGCGCGGCCTGCTGCTCGTGCTCCTTGCGGTCCTTCTCGGCGGCCTCGAAGGCAGCGGTGAAGTCGGCCAGCTCCTGCTCCGTCATCAGGGTCACGCCGAGCGCCGTGGCGACGTCCGTGATCTTGGCTTCCGCCTCGGCGCGGGCCGCGTCCGAGGCGTCGTCCTCCAGCAGCACCTCGAACTCGGCGTGGTAGCCCCACGCCTCGCTCCACTTGACCGCGATCTCGACCCCGTCGAAGCGGAAGTTGTGGCGGAAGTTGAACGCCTCGTGCATCGCCGTCTCGAATCCGAGGGCGTTGAACACCTTCACCGCGGCGGGGACGTCGGCGGGGGCGATGGCGAACTCGGTCTCCGCAAAGGCCGCACCCTGCCCGATCTTGCTCCCCTTGAGGGTGATCTTGGCGGTGCCGACGACGGTGTTGTCGGTGACCTTCAGGAGCTGGTCGGGGAGCACGTAGAAGTAGATGTGCTTGTCGTCGGGGCCCAGGTCCTTCCCGTCCGCCTTCAGGCGGGTGACGAGCTGGTCGTGGACCTCCTTGGTGAAGCGGGCGCGCATCTCGATCTCGACGGCCACGGGGCTGCTGCCTCCTCGTTTCAGGCATGGCGAAGCCAGCCGGACCCTGCCGTGTGGGGGGCCGTCCGGTCGGGCGATCGCTATGGGGGTTGGTGGTCGAGCGCGGGGTGATGCGGCCGATGCGGGTGCCGACCGCATCACCCCGGTGGATCGGTGGGTCTCAGCTGAGGGTGCCGAAGCGCTCCTTGACCACACCCGAGTGCAGGTACGTCGGCAGCTGGACGCCTCCCACCGACGTACGACCGGTGGCGACCTGCTCCTCCGTCTCGCTGGGGAAGCCCTCCAGCAGACGCAGGCACTGCTGGGCCCACTCCTGCGACGCGGGCCAGTCGCCCAGGTCGCGGTGGCGCAGAGCCAGGGCGTACGCGGTCTCGGTGGCCGCCCACCGGTCGGTCGCCAGCTCACGCTGGAAGATCGACTCCAGCTCGTCGGTGGAGGCCAGGCGGGTCTGGTTGGTCATGGTGCCCTCTCGGTTCAAACGGTCGTGCCCCATTGGTGATCAACGCCCCGGCGTCCCTGCGGTGACGCCGTGACCCGCCGTTAGTACGTGTAGATCTCGGCCAGCGTCTTGTAGTCCTGCAGCTCGTCCTTGTCGAACCACAGCTCCACCTCCTGCTTGGCCTCCTCCGCGTTGCCGGAGGCGTGCACGAGGTTCGCGACCGCCTTGCCCGAGGCGATGCTGGCCGCCGCGCTGTAGTGCGAGAAGTCACCTCGTACCGTTCCGGCCGGAGCCTGGTTCGGGTACGTGCTGCCGACGATCTTGCGAACCGTGGCGATGGCGTCGAAGCCCTCCAGCACCAGGGCGATAACCGGCCCCTGCTGCATGAATGTCGCCGTGAGGTTGTAGACCTCCGAACCCAGCCGCTCTTCAAGATCGAAATAGTGCTTGCGGGTGAACTCCTCGTCCATCCACTTCATCTTCGTGCCGACGATCTTCAGCGCGGCATCCTCGAATCGAGTGATGACCCTTCCTGCCAGGCCACGCGCCAGCGCATCGGGCTTGAGCAGGACGAGCGTGCGCTCGACAGTGTGTGCCTGAACCTCGGCCATTGATTCCCTTTCGCCTTGCTAGCAACCGAACATGACGGACGATCAGCCGTCATCTGCTGAGGTTACCGGCGCTGGCGGGGCGGTTCGGGCGTGCGGGCAATGCCCCAGACGGGCGAATGCCGGCCAGGATGCGGCCGATCAGCTGACCGAGAGGCCCGATTCGGCCAACTTCTCTGTCTCCGCTATCCGCTGGGGGTACGCATCTAGAATCTCCCTGTGGTCGTCTGGCGCTCTCGCGCCTCTCAATACGCTTTCCAGGGACCGAGCCTTCGACGGGTGATTCCTTGGCCCTGGTGACTCCGATTCTTCCGGGGCTCTTCCCGCGTGACCATGAAGTGCCAGTGCAGTGGGAGTGCACTTTCGGCGCGCGAATTCCTGCACCGGGGCGGCGACGAGGGGGGCAGTCTTGTGGACGTGATCGAGCGCTGGAGCGGCCGGTACGCCTGCCTGCTGCAGTCCGCCCTACGGCTCGGCAACGAACAGTTCGCCGCCCACCTCGGCATCGCCGTGAGGACGGTGGCCACCTGGCACTCCGACGCGACCCTCGTGCCTCGCAGGGAGATGCAGCAGCTCCTCGACACAGCCCACGAGCAGGCTCCGGAGACTGCTCGACAGCGCTTCGCGCTCCTGCTGGCGAAGGAACGGGCCCCAGCCGACTCGACACCGCCGGGCGCGCAGGCGCTGCGCGTGGCCATCGCGGTGGTCGTCCGCGACAGCGATGTCCTCCTGGTGTGCCGACGGGACGACGACGCTGCTGGAATCACGTGGCAGTTCCCGGCCGGGGTCATCAAGCCAGGAGGCAAGGCGGAGACCACCACCGTGCGGGAGACCTTGGACGAGACGGGTGTCCATTGCGCGGTCCGGCAGCACCTCGGGAACCGGCTTCACCCCGTAACCGGCGTGCTGTGCGAGTACTTCCTGTGCGAGTACCTGGCGGGCGAGGCCACGAACAGCGACACGGCCGAGAACATCGACGTCATGTGGGTCCCCAGAAACTCGGTGCCCCGCTTCATCCCCGTCGATACGATCTTCCCACCCATCCTGGCCGCCCTGGAGGAGCAGACGTGACGAACCAGAACACGGACGAGCGCCCGGGCATCGCCGCCGCCATCGTCGTGAACGAGGGACGCGTGCTGATGGTGCGCCGCCGGGTCAGCGAGGGACAGCTCTCCTGGCAGTTCCCGGCCGGCGAGGTCGAGCCCGGCGAGGCCCGCGAGGACGCCGCCGTGCGGGAGACCCAGGAGGAGACCGGGCTGACCGTGAAGGCCGTCAAGCTGCTCGGTGAGCGCGTACACCCGAAGACGGGTCGGCTCATGTCGTACACCGCCTGCGAGGCACTCGTCGGCACGGCCCACGTCGCGGACACCGAGGAACTGGCCGAACTGGCCTGGGTCGCCCATGGCGAGATCCCGGAGTACGTGCCGTACGGACTGTTCGAGCCGGTGCAGGAGTACCTGGACGCGGCTCTGCCTTCCTGAGCGGCCTCGGGCCACGGTCATGACTGCCGGGGAGCGCGTTGTCGTCGTCGGGGCTGGGGTGGGCGATGGTGGCGAGGACCGACGAGCAGGAGGCATGACGCTGCTGGACGGTGCCGGGGTGGATGAAGGGGATCTCGAACGACTGGTAGTCGCGGTATTCGATCTCGTGCGCTTCCTCGGCGGACAGGTCGTCCAGGCCCTCGTTTTCGGCCAGGAACTTCTGGTGGTGGTGCTCCCAGGTGTCCGACAGGTACTTCCAGAACATCAGCGGGAAGACGACCGAGGCGTATTGCGCTTCGGTCATCGCCACGCGCAGCTCGTCGGCGGCGTCCCCCAAACGGTTCTCGATCCCCTGCTGGGTCACTGCCATCAGCCTGGGATGTCCTTGCTGGTGAAAGGGCGGCGACCCGAAGGCCGTGGTGTTCCTACTGGTCAGCCGACGGCTTCACCCCGCCCAGGATGCCGCCGCAGAGGTCCCGGAACCCCTGCTGATCACGCCCGTCGAGCGGGCTGCCGCCTCTGCCGCCTCTGCCGCCTCTGCCGCCCTGGGCTGCCCACCGTGGGAGCTGGGGCCGTGCTCCGAGTGTGGCCAGGTGATGCGCCGCTACGGGCGTGACGCGGCCATGTTCTGTGGCGTGTGTCATGCCTTGCGGAACGGGAGGTAGCCCGAGCCAGGGCTCCGGAGGCAACTGAGACCAGAACTGAGACCAGGGAACGTCGAAGGGCCCCACCGCAAGCGGTGGGGCCCTTCGACGTATTGCCCGGTGAGAGCAATGGCGGAGGATACGAGATTCGAACTCGTGAGGGGTTGCCCCCAACACGCTTTCCAAGCGTGCGCCCTAGGCCACTAGGCGAATCCTCCGGTCCGAACATTACATGACCGAGGAGGGTGCTTGCGAACTCGATCCGGGGCCGGGTTCCCGAGGTGTTCCAGGTGGGGGAGTCGGACCGGGGAGCCCCCGGGATCGGGTACGCTGAGCGGAGCCCCTCACGCGGTGCTATCTGACTGAACTCCCCCAGGGCCGGAAGGCAGCAAGGGTAGGTCGGCTCTGGCAGGTGCGTGGGGGGCGCTTGCGTTCCCCGATCGCCCCCCACCATCTCCCGCTGCCCCGCTGCCCCGCTGCCCCGCTGCCCCACGCGGGCCCGCCTCGTGCTCCAGGGGCCTGCCGCCCGGCGCCCCACGGACCGCGCGGTCCGTGCCCCGCCCGTACCGCCTCGCCGTCCCGTCCCGCTCCGGAACCTGTTCCGGCCCCGGCCCCGTACGGACCACGTGTCCGTCCCGCTCCGGCCCGGTCCCGGCGTCCGTCCGCGGCGGATTTTCCCGGGTTGTCGGTGTGCGCCTATAACCTCGTACACGTGTCGTCTCTCGCGCTCTACCGCCGCTATCGCCCCGAGTCCTTCGCCGAGGTCATCGGGCAGGAGCATGTCACCGACCCGTTGCAGCAGGCCCTGCGGAACAACCGGGTCAATCACGCGTACCTGTTCAGCGGGCCCCGCGGGTGCGGGAAGACGACCAGCGCGCGCATCCTGGCCCGCTGTCTGAACTGTGAGCAGGGGCCCACTCCGACCCCCTGCGGGGAGTGCCAGTCCTGCCAGGACCTCGCGCGCAACGGGCCCGGTTCGATCGATGTCATCGAGATCGACGCCGCCTCGCACGGTGGTGTCGACGATGCCCGTGACCTGCGGGAGAAGGCCTTCTTCGGGCCCGCCTCCAGCCGGTACAAGATCTACATCATCGACGAGGCCCACATGGTCACCCCGGCGGGCTTCAACGCCCTCCTGAAGGTGGTCGAGGAGCCGCCGGAGCACCTCAAGTTCATCTTCGCCACGACCGAGCCCGAGAAGGTCATCGGGACCATCCGCTCCCGCACCCACCACTACCCCTTCCGGCTCGTGCCCCCCGGCACCCTGCGGGAGTACCTGGGTGAGGTCTGCGGGCGCGAGGGCATCCCGGTCGCGGAGGGCGTGCTGCCGCTCGTGGTGCGCGCCGGCGCCGGGTCCGTGCGCGACTCGATGTCCGTCATGGACCAGCTCCTCGCCGGTGCCGCCGACGACGGTGTGACGTACTCGATGGCGACCTCCCTGCTCGGCTACACGGACGGCTCGCTCCTCGACGCGGTCGTGGACGCGTTCGCCGCCGGGGACGGCGCCGCCGCCTTCGAGGTCGTGGACCGGGTCGTCGAGGGCGGCAACGACCCCCGCCGTTTCGTCGCCGACCTCCTGGAGCGGCTGCGCGACCTGGTGATCCTCGCCGCCGTCCCGGACGCCGCGGAGAAGAGCCTCATCGACGCCCCGGTCGATGTGATCGAGCGGATGCAGGCCCAGGCGTCCGTGTTCGGCGCCGCCGAGCTGAGCCGGGCCGCCGACCTCGTCAACAGCGGGCTGACCGAGATGCGGGGCGCCACCTCGCCCCGGCTCCAGCTCGAACTGATCTGCGCGCGCGTGCTGCTGCCCGCCGCCTTCGACGACGAGCGGTCGTTCCAGGCGCGCCTCGACCGCCTGGAGCGCGGGATGGCGTCCGCCCCGCCCGCCGCCGCGCCCGCGCCGGTCTTCACCGCCGGGCCGCCCGCGCCCGCGATGGGATACGTCCCCGGGCCCGAGGCCCACACCCCGATGGCCCCGCCCCCGCTCCCCCCGACCGCCCCCGCGCAGACGGCCCCCGCACCCGCCCCGGCCGGGCCCGCTCCTGTACAGCAGCCGCAGCCGCCGCAGCAGGCCGCACAGCCCCCGCAGGCCGCGCCCGCCGCGTCCCGGCCCGGCGCGTGGCCCGGCGCCGCCACCCCTGGCAGCGGTGCCCCCGGTGCCTGGCCCGGCGCGGGAGCCCCGGCGGCACCCGCGCCCGCCCAGGCTCCCGCCCCCGCGCCCGTACAGCAGCCGCAGGCGCCCGCCCCGGCCGCCGTTTCCGGTGGCGGGGACACCGCACAGGTGCGGAACCTCTGGCCGCAGATCCTCGACGCCGTCAAGAACCGGCGCCGTTTCACGTGGATCCTGCTCAGCCAGAACGCGCAGGTGGCGGGCTTCGACGGCGCCACCCTCCAGCTCGGCTTCCTCAACGCGGGCGCCCGTGACAACTTCGCCACCAGCGGCAGCGAGGAAGTCCTCAAGCAGGCCCTCGCCGAGCAGTTCCAGGTGAACTGGAAGATCGAGGCGATCATCGATCCCTCGGGCGGCGCCTCGCCCCCGCCCGCCGCCACCGGTTTCGGCGGCGGCCGTCCGCAGGCGCCCGCCCCGGCGTTCCCGCAGGCCCCGCCCGCCCCCGTACAGCAGCAGCAGTCCGCGCCCGCCTTCCCGCCGAGGGGCGGCGGCTTCCCGGGTGCGGGCTCCCCGTCGGCCCCGGCGTCCGGTCCCGCCGCCCCGCCCTCGTACGCGCCGTCCGCGCCGCAGCCCGTGGCGCCCGAGGACGACGTGCCGGAGGAGGACGACCCCGACCTCGTCGACTCGGCGCTCTCCGGTCACGACCTGATCGTGCGCGAGCTGGGCGCCACCGTTGTGGAGGAATATCCGAACCAGTAGGACCGTCTCGCTCGGTGGCCCGCACAAAGGGCATCCCGTGCCGGGGGCTACCCTGGCAGGCGTGAAGGTCCTCGTCATCGGCGGCGGCGCCCGCGAACACGCCCTGTGCCGCTCTCTCTCCCTCGATCCCGACGTCACCGCTCTGCACTGCGCGCCCGGCAACGCCGGAATCGCGGAGGTCGCCGAGCTGCACCCGGTCGACCAGCTCGACGGCGACGCCGTCGTGCGCCTCGCGACCCGGCTGGGGGCGGAACTCGTCGTCGTCGGACCCGAGGCGCCGCTCGTCGCCGGGGTCGCCGACGCGGTCCGCGCCGCCGGTGTCCCCGTCTTCGGCCCGTCGCGGGAAGCGGCGCGGCTGGAGGGCTCCAAGGCGTTCGCCAAGGACGTCATGGCGGGTGCCGGGGTGCCCACCGCCCGCAGCTACGTCTGTACGACCCCCGAGGAGATCGACGAGGCGCTCGACGCCTTCGGCGCCCCGTACGTGGTCAAGGACGACGGTCTGGCCGCGGGCAAGGGAGTCGTCGTCACCGACGACCTCGCACGGGCCAGGGAGCACGCGCTCGCCTGCGACCGCGTGGTCATCGAGGAGTTCCTGGACGGGCCCGAGGTCTCCCTCTTCGCGATCACCGACGGCGTCACCGTCCTCCCGCTCCAGCCCGCGCAGGACTTCAAGCGCGCGCTCGACGGCGACGAGGGCCCCAACACCGGCGGCATGGGCGCCTACTCGCCGCTGCCCTGGGCCGACCCGAAGCTGGTCGAGGAGGTCCTCGGGACCGTCCTCCAGCCGACCGTCGACGAACTGCGCCGCCGGGGCACCCCGTTCTCCGGCCTGCTGTACGCGGGCCTCGCGATCACCGGCCGAGGGGTGCGGGTCATCGAGTTCAACGCGCGCTTCGGCGACCCCGAGACGCAGGTCGTCCTGGCCCGGCTGAAGACCCCGCTGGCGGGCGTCCTGCTGAACTCGGCCAACGGCACCCTGGACGACCAGGCCCCGCTGAGCTGGAGCGACGAGGCCGCCGTCACCGTGGTCGTCGCCTCGCACAACTACCCGGACACCCCGCGCACCGGCGACCCGATCGAGGGCCTGACCGAGGTCGCGGAGAAGGACGCCCCGCTCGCGTACGTCCTCCACGCCGGTACGAAGCGGGACGGCGACGCGGTGCTGAGCGCGGGCGGCCGGGTCCTCTCGGTCACCGCCACCGGTACGGACCTGGCGCAGGCCCGTGAGCGCGCCTACGCGGCGGTCGGCCGCATCCGTCTTGACGGCTCCCAGCACCGCACGGACATCGCGCGGAAGGCCGCCGAGGCCTGATCCCCCTTGGGGGAGCGCCCCGGCCGTGCGGTGGAGCAACACTGCACCGCACGGCCTCCCGAACGCCATCACCTTTGCCCAAGGCCATTCCATCGAGTGACGGTTGAGCCATCCGGATGACGTCCGCCACAGCCCCAACTAGGGTGCGGCGAAGGCGTTCCGGCACTTGGCCCACCGGCATTGCGATGTCGGTGCCGGGTGCCACAGTGGGGGAGTGAGCAACACCGCCACAGGCAGTCCCGACGTGGGCAGGAGGGGGTGATGTACGGCGTGTCCGGTACCGGTTCCGTTGTCGCCGAGGAGTGGGGAGCGCGCGCCGCGCACTCCCGGGCCCTCGCGGTCCTCCGGGTCCGCGGCAGGGCCCTGGGCCTCGCGGTCCTGCCCGCCGCCGTGGCCGTCGTGCTCCACGCGGGCGGTGCCGCGGGCCACTTCACGGGCCCCGGCTGGGAGGCGGCCCGCTGGGCGGTCGACGTCCTCGCCGCCGTCGTCCTCGTGGTCGCCGCGGCCGTCACGCTCGTCGTCGTCCGGGCCCGCCCGGCGGCCACGCCCACGGTGGAGCTCTCCGAGACCGCCGCCCCCGACCTCTACCGGCTCGTCCGGGACCTCGCCGACCGGCTCGACGTCCCCGCGCCCTCCGCGATAGCCCTGACCCCCGACTGCGACAGCTGGCTGGAGGACCGCACCCATCGCGCGCTGCGCGCCCCGGGCGGCGCCGGTGGCCGGAGCTCCGGCAGCGCCCCCGTCCTCGTCATGGGCTCGCCCTTCCTGTGGTGGATGCGCGTCGGCGAACTGCGGGCGATCCTCGCCCCCGTCGTCGCCGGTACGGGCCCCGCCGCGCATCCCGACATAGCCGCCGCCCGCCGTTTCGTCCGGGGGCTCGACGCCGCCGTCGCCGTACCGGACGAGCCCGGTCTCGACCCGTTCCGGCGGCTCGGCGCCCGTGGGGTCGCCCGGATCGCCCGGGTCCTGCTCCGCGCCTGCCGGACGCACGCCGCCGAGATGGAGCGCGGGGTAGCCGCCGCGGGCTCGGAGCGCGCCCAGGCCGTGGACTACGGGGTGCGGATCGTCGCCCAGGAACAGGTCGGTCTCGCGTACGCGGGCTGGGACCGGCTCCTGACCCGGGTCGCGCTGCCCGCCTGGCGCATGGGCCGCTGGCCCGCCCGGCTCGACGCGGGTGTGGTCTCCGCGCTGACCGAACTGTCCCGCCGGGACCGGCTCGCGGACGGCTTCTCCTCGCGGCTCGGCGAGCGCCCTGCCTGTGACCTCCTGGAGGAGCCCGGCGCGGTCGACGAGGCCACCTCGCTGCTCGCCGCCCGGCTCTTCCACGGCGGCCCGGCCGAGCCGTGTCCCGACTGGTCGCCGGTGGAGTGGAGCCAGTATCCGGAGGAGGTCGTCGACCGGAAGTGGCGTACGGACGCGGCCCGGCTGCACCGGGTCCTCGACGGCCTCGGTGTGACCGGCGGCGGCCCGGCGCCCGACGACGGCCCGACCCTGGCCCGGGTGATCGACCATCTGACGGCGGGCCGTCCGGAAGGCTGGACGGAAGGCCATCTGGAAGACCGTCCGGAAGGCTGGACGGAGAACCGGGCGGTGGACGCCGAGGTCGCTCCCGGCCGCCCCATCGATCCCGGCGGCCCCACCGCTCCCGGCTCACCCGCCGGTCCTGACGAAGTCGGCGCCCCCGCCGGGCCCGATGCCTTCGCGGGTCCCGGTCCCGGTCCCGCTTCCGACGCCCCCGCTGATCCGGGCGTCCCCGGCGCCTCCGTCGTCCCCGGCACCCCCGCCGGGCCCGGCTCCCCCGATGATCCCGACGCCTTCGACGTACTCGACGACGAGCCGGTCAATCCCGCCGCCGAGGCCCTCGCCGCCGCGCTGAGCGGTCTCCTCGCGCGGGAGGAAGCGGTCAGGGAGGCACGGGTGGCCGCCGGTGCGTCCCTGACGGCCAAGGCCGCGAAGTCGGCCGAGGCGGCCGAGTCGGGCAAGAATAAGTCCGGGACGAAGTCCGGGTCCGGAGCGAAGTCCGCGACCGGGGCCGCCCCGGCGTCCGGGTCCACATCCGGGTCCGGGGCCGCCCCGACGTCCGGGTCCACACCCGGGGCCGGGTCCGCGTCCGGGACGGACTTCATCATCGGAGCCCGGTCGGCGGGCTCCGTGTCCGACTCCGAGGCCGATCGGGCCCTCCCGCCGCCGCCCGTCGTCTTCAGCGGTCCCGACGGGCCCCTGCCGCTGTTCCCGCTCCAGCCGCCCCGGAGCGGCCGTGACCTGCTCGCCGACCATGTGACCGCGATGGTCTGCTGCGCGGCCGTCGACACCGCCGAGGCGGTACCCGGACTCGACTGGCTCGACGGGCCCTCCCTGCTCGTGGGCGGCGAGCGCGCGGCCGATCTCGGCCCCCGGGTCCTGGCTCTGGTGGAGGACGGGGACCCCGAGCCGCTACGGCTCTGGCTGGCCCGTACCGGAGTGCGCCCGGAGAAGCCCGTACGACTGGTCTGAACCAGCCAGGACCGGCCACCGGGCCGTTCCCGGGGCGGGTCACCCGATGGTTCTCGGACAGGGCTCGGTGCGATTTCATGGCTGTTGTCCTGGTTTCACGGCTATTTTCGGCCGCCTCTCCGGCCGTTCCGCCCGGAGTCAGGGGTTCCACTCTCGTCAATTCGCGACGAACGGTGACGGAGTGCGCGCGTTATGTGATGTGCTGGAGACCGCCACTGACAGAGGCACGCACCGGACGTCCGCGCCAGTGGCACGGACCAGCCACGGGCCGATCGACCGAGCCGGGGGAACCGAGACCGACCGGGAACGACCGGGGGAGTCGAGGGAGGGCGCACCATGGGGGCGGACCAGATCAGGAGGTGGGAATCGGGGGCGCTGGCACACGCCGTCTCCGATCCCTTCGGCCAGGGCCCGCTGCCCTGGCTGCGCGGCTCCGAGAACTACTTCGACGACACCGGGCAGATGGTGCCCTGGTACGCGGACGAGATCCTGGCCAGCGGCGGCAACGGGGGCCCGCGCACGGCGGACGACGTGCGCCGCCAGATCAAGGGCTTCGCCTCCGAGGGCGCGGTGGCACCGGGCGAGTCGATCGACTTCCACATCACGGTGGACCCGCCGCAGGAGTTCTCGGTGGACATCTACCGGATCGGTCACTACGGCGGCCACGGCGCCGCGAAGATCACCACGAGTCCCCGGCTCTCCGGGATCGTCCAGCCCGCCCCGCTCACCGCCGACCGCACGGTCTCCTGTCACCACTGGTGGCAGTCCTGGCGGCTCCAGGTCCCGTCCTACTGGTCGATCGGCGCGTACGTGGCCGTGCTCACCACCGTCGACGGGCACCGCTCGCACATCCCCTTCACCGTCCGGGACAGCCACCCGGCGGACCTGCTGCTCGTCCTGCCGGACGTGACCTGGCAGGCGTACAACCTCTACCCGGAGGACGGGCACACCGGCGCGAGCCTCTACCACGCGTGGGACGAGGAGGGCCGGCTGCTCGGCGAGGAGGACGCGGCCGTCACCGTCTCCTTCGACCGTCCCTACGCGGGCGCGGGACTGCCGCTGCACGTGGGGCACGCGTACGACTTCATCCGCTGGGCCGAGCGCTACGGCTACGACCTGGCGTACGCGGAGACCCGCGACCTGCACGCGGGCCGGGTCGATCCCGGGCGCTACCGGGGCCTCGTCTTCCCCGGGCACGACGAGTACTGGTCGGTGCCGATGCGCAGGACCGTCGAGCGCGCCCGCGACCAGGGGACCTCGCTGGTCTTCCTCTCCGCCAACACCATGTACTGGCAGGTGGAGCTGGGCCCGTCGCCCTCGGGGGTGCCGGACCGGCTCCTGACCTGCCGGAAGCGGCGCGGTCCCGGCCGGTCCGCGCTCTGGCGCGAGGTGGACCGGCCGGAGCAGCAGCTGCTCGGCATCCAGTACGCGGGGCGGGTGCCGGAGCCGCGTCCGCTGGTCGTCAGGAACGCGGGGCACTGGCTGTGGGAGGCGACCGGGGCGGGCGACGGCGACGAACTGCCCGGACTCGTCGCGGGCGAGGCGGACCGCTACTTCCCGCGCACGCCGCTGCCCGAGCACCAGGGCCGCATCCTGCTCGCGCACTCGCCGTACCAGGACGGGGAGGGGGCGCTGCGGCACCAGGAGACCTCGCTGTACCGGGCGCCCTCGGGGGCGTGGGTCTTCGCCTCCGGCACCTTCGCCTGGTCGCCCGCGCTCGACCGGCCGGGGCATGTGGACGCCCGGGTGCAGCGGGCCACGGCGAACCTCCTCGACCGGATCTGCAAGAGGGACTGACCGGGTCCGGGCGTCCGCAGACCGGGACCGACCGGGGTTGACCAGGGATGACCGGGGCCGCTCGCCGTGGTGGCGGCCGGGTGCGAGAGAATCGAAGCGCTCCTGGATCAACCTACGCGGAGGAACCGTGTCCGGATTCGTAGAAAAGCCCGAGCCCGTCCAGGTCCCGGGCCTGACCCATCTCCACACGGGCAAGGTGCGCGACCTGTACCGGAACGAGGCCGGTGACCTCGTGATGGTGGCGAGCGACCGCCTGTCCGCGTACGACTGGGTCCTGCCCACCGAGATCCCCGACAAGGGCCGGGTCCTCACCCAGCTCTCCCTGTGGTGGTTCGACCGGCTCGCCGACCTGGTCCCGCACCATGTGCTCTCGACCGAGCTTCCGGCCGGCGCCCCCGCCGACTGGGCCGGGCGCACCCTGATCTGCAAGTCGCTCGCCATGGTCCCGGTCGAGTGCGTGGCCCGGGGCTACCTCACCGGCTCCGGTCTCGTGGAGTACGACGAGTCCCGTACGGTCTGCGGTCTCGCACTCCCCGAGGGGCTCGGCGACGGTTCCGAGCTGCCCGCCCCGATCTTCACCCCCGCGACGAAGGCGGCGGTCGGCGACCACGACGAGAACGTCTCGTACGAGGAGGTCGCCCGGCAGGTCGGCGACGGGACCGCCGCGCTGCTGCGCCGGACGACGCTCGCGGTGTACGGCCGGGCCCGGGACGTGGCCCGTGAGCGCGGGATCATCCTCGCCGACACCAAGTTCGAGTTCGGCTTCGACGGGGAGACCCTCGTCCTCGCCGACGAGGTGCTCACCCCGGACTCCTCGCGGTTCTGGCCCGCCGCCCAGTGGGAGCCGGGCCGTGCCCAGCCCTCGTACGACAAGCAGTTCGTCCGTGACTGGCTGACCTCCCCGGCCTCCGGCTGGGACCGCCGGAGCGAGCAGCCGCCGCCCGCGCTCCCGCAGGAGATCGTGGACGCCACCCGTGCCAAGTACCTGGAGGCGTACGAGCTGCTGACCGGGAAGACCTGGTCGGACAGCTTCTAGCCGCCCGTGCTCCCGCCTCCGCCGCCGGTGGGGGCGGGAGGCACGAGAAAGCCCCCGGTCGGATTGACCGGGGGCTTTCTTCGTGGAGCGGACGACGAGATTCGAACTCGCGACCCTCACCTTGGCAAGGTGATGCTCTACCAGCTGAGCTACGTCCGCATGTGCTGTTGCGCGGGGCTAACTATACCCATCCTTTGGTCTGCGCGAGACGCACCGCCGTGTGCCGGTTCTCCGCACCGAGCTTCGCGGCGGCGGAGGAGAGGTAGTTGCGGACGGTTCCGGGGGAGAGGGAGGCCCGCCGGGCGATCTCCGCCACGGGGGCTCCGTCGGCGGAGAGTTCGAGCACCTCGGCCTCCCGGGCGGTCAGCGGGGAGTCCCCGGCGGCGATGGCGTCCGCCGCCAACTCCGGATCCACGTAGCGGTTTCCGGCGTGCACGGTACGGATGATCTCGGCCAGCCGCCGGGCGCTGACGGTCTTCGGCACGAAGCCCCGGACCCCGGCGGAGAGCGCCCGCTTGAGGTGCCCGGGACGGCCGTGGCCGGTCACGATCATGGTGCGGCAGCCGGGCAGTTCGTCCCGCAGGGCTGTGGCGACCCTCACACCGTCCGCCCCCGGCATCTGGAGGTCGAGCACGGCGACGTCGGGGCGGTGGGCCAGGGCCATGGCGAGCGCCTCGGGCCCGGTCGCCGCCTCGGCCACGACCACGAGGTCGTCCTCAAGACCGAGGAGCGCGGCGAGCGCGCCCCGGATCAGATGCTCGTCGTCGGCGAGCAGCACACGGAGGGGCGGGGGTACGGGCGCGGTGGCCGGGGCGGAGCTCCCGGCCACCGGCTCCGTCGCGGGTACGGGTACGGGGTCAGGCGTGGGTACGGGGTGGGGTGCGGCTCCGGGGGCGGGCGCGTCGCCCTGCTCCGGTACGGAGCCCGGTCCGGGCGCGGTCATCGGTCGACCGCCTTCGCCAGCGGCGCGGACGGGGACCCGTGCGGGGGCGCGGGCAGCGGCACCGGAGCGGAGGGCGGCCCCGGCGGGGGAGGAACGGACCGCGTGGACGGCGGCTCGGGTACGGGGGGCGAGGCTGGCGAGGTCGGCGGCTCGGGTGCGGGGGGCGAGGCTGGCGCGGGTGCCCTCCCCGGTGCGGGCCCCGAGAGCGGAGGTTCCGGGGCGGGGGCCACGGCCCGTACGGGCGTCACCGGCACGGTCACGGGCGTCCCCGGCGTCCCCGGCGGCACCGGCGGCACCGGTGTAGCCGTGGCCGCACCCGAGCCCGTACCTGCTCTCGTACCCAGGCTCGCACCCGCACCCGCACCCGTACCCGAGCCCGTGGCCGGTACCCGGGCCGTCACCCTGAACGTGCCGCCGTCGCCGCGGCCCGCCTCCAGCGTGCCGTCGACGGCCGCGAGCCGTTCGCGCAGTCCGGCGAGGCCGGAGCCCCGGCCGGGCAGGTCCGTGCCCGCCCCGGGGGCGTCCGCCCCGTCGTTCACGACCGTCAGCAGCACCGTGCCGTTCTCCTCCCGCACGGTGATCGCGCAGTTCCGCGCGTCCCCGTGCCTCAGTACGTTGGTGGTGGTCTCCCGGACCACCCAGCCCAGCGCCGACCGGACCGGGTCCGGCAGGTCGAGCGCGGGGGCGTCGACGGCGCAGCCGATCCCGGCGGCGCCGAGCACGCCCCGCGCGCCCTCCAGTTCCACCCGCAGGTCCGCCTCGCGGTAGCCGCGCACGACGTCCCGCACCTCCCGCTGGGACTCCTGGGCGATCCGCTGGACCTCGGTCATCTGGTCGACGGCCTCCGGACGTCCGCGCCGGGCGAGCTGGACGGCCAGCTCGCTCTTGAGGGCGATGACGGAGAGGTTCCGGCCGAGGATGTCGTGCAGGTCGCGGCCGAAGCGCAGCCGCTCCTCGGCGACGGCGAGCCGGGTCTGCACGTCCCGTGCCGCGCGCAGCTCGAAGACGACGCCGAGCACCCAGAGCGAGAGCCGGATGGTCACGGCCAGCCAGCCGGTGAAGAACACGACGACCCCCAGGACCGCCAGGGTCTGCCCGAGGTTCGGGCCGGTCAGCGGGACGAGGGCGGCGAGCAGGGCGATCAGGAGCGCCTGGTGGAGGACGATCCGGCGCACCGGGAGGACCAGGCAGTGCCCGGCGACGAAGGGGATGAGCGCCGCCGCGAGCATCGAGGGCAGCAGGTCCCCGATGCTCGCGGTGGCCGCTTCGAGGAGGACCGCGCCGACGGTCGCGGCCCCGGCGGTCGCCGCGTACCGCACGACGTGCGTCGGGACCGGGGTGCCGGGGCGCAGATAGGCGTCCATGGCGAGGCGCAGGAAGCGGTGGCAGAAGAGCCCGTTGGCGAGGTTGAGGAGCGGGGCGACGACCACGAGCGGCAGCGGGGCCTCGTGCCGCACCTGCCGGACGAGGAGCAGCAGTCCGAGGACGAACACGGCGGTCCACAGCAGCATGTACGCGGTGACGCGGGTGTAGAGGTCGACCTTGTCCAGGCCGCTGCGGCGGCTCAGGGCGCGCAGGCTCCTCATGGTGTCGGCCCCTCTCGATGTCTCGGCGCACGGGTGCGCGGTGTGCCCCTCGCCCGTCGTCCGGGGCCGGGCGGCGGGTGTCCGGTGCGGGGTGTCCGGTGCCTGGGGCCGGTGCGGGGTTCAGCGGCGGGGTTCCCAGCGGAACCACCGTTGGACAGCAAACACCGAGACCACGATCCAGGCCACCGTCGGCAGCAGGGCGTCGGCGAGGTCGCCCGCCGTCGCGCCGCCCGTCCAGCCCGCCCGGAGGAGGCTCACGGAGCCGGTCAGGGGCAGCAGTTCGCAGAAGGACGCGATCCGGTCGGGGAGGGCGGAGAGGGGGACGAAGAGACCGGAACCGACGGCCGAGAGCATCACCAGGGGCAGGGCGGTGAGCTGGGCGCTCTCGGTGGTGCGGGTGACGACGGAGGTGACGGCGGCGAGTGCGGCGAGCAGGACGGTGCCGAGGAGGACCCCGGCGAGGAGGAGTTCGGGCCGGGCGGGCGCGGGCAGGCCGAGGAGGGTGAGGCCGCCGGTCGTGAGCAGGGCGCACTGGGCGAGGGCGAGGGCGGCGGCGGGCAGCGCGATGCCGGTGAGGATCTCGGGGTCGGTGGGTTCGCCGGTGCGGAGCCGTTTGAGGACGAGGCTCTCGCGGCGGGTGACGAAGGCGCCGACGAGGTTGCTGTAGACGCCCATGAGGAGGGCCATGGCGACGGCGCCGGTGACGGCGATCTCCGCGATGCTCGTGCCCGTGTCGCCGAGGTCGGCGCTCCGGAGGGAGGTGCGGACGGCTTCGACCATGAGGACGGGGACGAAGAGGGCGCCGAAGAGGGCGGTGCGGTTGCGCAGGAGCAGGGTCAGTTCGGCCCGTCCGAGGGCGGCGAGCCGCGCGCGGGAGGGGACGGCGGGCCGGGCTCGGGAGGGGGCGAGGAGGCTCATCGGGCGGGCTCCGTTTCCGTGGTGATCCGTCCGGCGATGTCGAGGAACGCCTCTTCGAGGGAGGCGGCGCGGGCGTCGAGCCCGCCGAGCCGTACGTCGTGGTCCCGGGCCCAGCCGAGCAGCGCGGCCAGGTCGTCCTGGAGCGCGGTGGTACGGATCTCGACCCGGCCGCCGTCCTCGGCGGCCCGCAGGTGGAGCGGGAGCCGGGCGGCGGGGACGTCGTGGGGGAGGGTGAAGAGGATGCGGGCGGGGCGGGCGGCGGTGACCTCGGCGGGGGTGCCGGAGAGCACGATCCGGCCGCCGTGCATGATCGCGAGCCGGTCGGCCAGGACCTCGGCCTCCTCCAGGTAGTGGGTGGTGAGGAGGATGGTGGTGCCGTCGTCGCGGAGGGAGCGGACGAGGGCCCAGGTGTCGCGGCGGCCCTCGGCGTCGAGTCCGGTGGTGGGTTCGTCGAGGAAGAGGACCTCGGGGCGGCCGAGGAGGGCGAGGGCGAGGTCGAGGCGCCGCCGTTCGCCGCCGGACAGCTGCTTGACGCGGACCTTCTCGCGGCCGGTGAGACCGGTGGCGTCGAGGACGTCGCCGGAGGGCCGGGCGCCGCTGGTGCAGCCCGCCCACATCCGTACGGTTTCGGCCACGGTGAGGTCGGAGGGGAAGCCGCCTTCCTGGAGCATCACGCCGACGCGGGGGCGGACGGCGGCCCGTTCCCGGTACGGGTCGTGGCCGAGGACACGGGCGGTGCCCGCGCTGGGGGCGGCGAGGCCCTCCAGGAGTTCGACGGTGGAGGTCTTGCCCGCGCCGTTGGTGCCGAGGAGGGCGAAGACCTCGCCGCGCGGGACGGCGAAGGAGAGGCCGCGGACGGCTTCGAAACCGCCGGAGTAGGTGCGGCGGAGGCCTTCCGCCTGGATCGCGTGGGTCATGGATCCAGGTTCCCGGCGCCGCGGGACGTACGGCAGTGCGTGCCGTCATCACCCGCGTCTGACAAATGTCATGCGGCGGACGGACCGACCGGTGCCGAGGGGCGCCGAGCGGCGAGGACAGACAGGGACGGGCGAGGACGCCGACGTCGGCCGGTCCGTCGGTCCGTCAGCCGGTCGACGGAGGAAGGACGGACGGACGGGCGGCCAGGCGACGAAACGGCCAGGCGCCCAGGAACGGTCTGGGACGGCCGGGGAACGGTCGGGAACACGACGAAGGCCCGGTTCCTGAGAACCGGGCCTTCGATCTGGAGCGGACGACGAGATTCGAACTCGCGACCCTCACCTTGGCAAGGTGATGCTCTACCAGCTGAGCTACGTCCGCATTGCTGCCGCTCGGCTTTCACCGGGCGGTGCGGGCATCACTCTACCCGATGCACAGGAGTGCTTCGGTCTTGCGATGCAGAGCGGGTGACAGGAATTGCACACTGCGCCTTCCCCCTGGAAGGGGGATGTTCTGCTACTGAACTACACCCGCACGCTGCTCGGGGCCGGACCTTTCGGCCTTGCCCCTCGGCGTGTTCCAAACCTTAGCCGATCATGGGGGGTGGAATGCAAATCGGTTCCCCGGACGGTCCGGCCGGGCCCCCTCCTCGGGGGGCGGCCCGGCGGCTCCTCGGCTCAGCTCGCCGCCTGGAACGCCTCGTAGACCCGCTTCGGGATGCGGCCCCGGGCGGGCACGTCCATCTTGTTGGACTGGGCCCAGGCGCGGACGGCCGCGGGTGCGGGGGCCACGGAGGTGTGGGTGTACGTCTCCGCCGGGGCGCTCCGGCCGGCCGCCCCGCGCGCGGACTGCTTGCGTCCGGCCGCGAGGTACGGGGCGAGTGCCTTGCGGAGTTTCTTTGCATTGGCAGCATTCAGGTCGATCTCGTACATCTTCCCGTCGAGGCCGAACGCGACCGTTTCAGCCGCTTCTCCGCCGTCCATGTCGTCGGAGAGTGTGACCACCACACGCTGAGCCACGGATATAGGTCCTTTCCTGTGGCCGACGCCGGGGTGAGGACGCTTGTGGCGCCTCTGACGTGCGGCGATGACGACCTTACGGCTGTGCCGGGACAAAGCTGCTTTCTTCTGGATTCCTTTCTACAGCGGCAGGTGTCGCAGGGGGAAGCCCCGGCAATTGTTTGAGCGTGTCCCGGCGCAATGAGATCCGGCGGAGATGCGACGGAGATGTGGCGGAGATCCGGCCGAGAACCGCCGGGGAGTGTGGCGGGAGTCGATGAGATCCGGCGGGGACAGCGATATTTCACAGGAATTTTGCGTGGGCGGGGAGGGGCTCGGGTGCGGGTGGCGTCCGTCGGCCGGGCAGGTCCGTGACCTGGCTTTTGTAGGATCCTTCAGATCTCTACCCGCGTAGAATTTGGAGGCAGGTACGCTGAGTGAACCGCCCACGCAACACACCACCGGGAGTGCCAGTGGCACGCGTCGTAGTCGACGTCATGCTCAAGCCGGAGATCCTCGACCCTCAGGGGCAGGCGGTGCAGCGTGCACTGCCTCGCCTGGGATTCGCCGGAATCGCCGACGTCCGTCAGGGGAAGCGCTTCGAGCTGGAGGTGGAGGGACCGGTCGACGACGCCGCCCTCGCCCGCATCCATGAGATGGCCGAAACCTTCCTTGCCAACACCGTGATCGAAGACTTCGTCGTGAAGGTGGAGTCGTGACCGCACGCATCGGCGTCGTCACCTTCCCCGGCACGCTCGACGACCAGGACGCGCTGCGCGCCGCCCGTCTCGCGGGCGCCGAGCCCGTCTCGCTGTGGCACCGCGACAAGGACCTCAAGCAGGTCGACGCCGTGGTCCTGGCCGGCGGCTTCTCCTACGGCGACTACCTGCGGGCCGGAGCCATCTCCCGCTTCTCGCCGGTGATGGAGACGGTCATCGAGCAGGCGAAGGCGGGTATGCCCGTCCTCGGCATCTGCAACGGCTTCCAGATCCTCACCGAGGCTCATCTGCTGCCGGGCGCGATGCTGCGCAACAACCACCTCCACTTCGTCTGCCGCGACCAGAAGCTGCGGGTGGAGAACGCGGGCACCGCCTGGACCTCGGACTACACCGAGGGCCAGGAGATCGAGGTCCCGCTCAAGAACATGGACGGCCGGTACGTCGCCGACGAGCACACGCTCGACGCGCTGGAGGCCGAGGGGCGGGTCGCCTTCCGCTACCTGGACGTGAACCCCAACGGCTCGCTGCGCGACATCGCGGGCATCACCAACGCCGCGGGCAACGTGGTCGGCCTCATGCCGCACCCGGAGCACGCCGTCGAGCCGCTCATCGGCACCGGCAAGACGGACGGCCTCGGTTTCTTCACCTCGATCCTCAAGAAGCTGGTCAACGCCTGATGACTCTGGACACGGTCAAGCACGCGGCCGAGACGCCGGACAGCGAGCAGCCCTGGAAGGAGCTCGGCCTCAAGGAGGACGAGTACGCGCGCGTCCGCGAGATCCTCGGCCGCCGTCCCACCGGCGCCGAGCTCGCCATGTACTCCGTCATGTGGTCCGAGCACTGCTCGTACAAGAGCAGCAAGGTCCACCTGAAGCAGTTCGGCGAGAAGGTCCCGGAGAACGACGCCATGCTCGTCGGCATCGGCGAGAACGCGGGCGTCGTCGACGTCGGCCAGGGGTACGCGGTCACCTTCAAGGTCGAGTCGCACAACCACCCCTCGTACATCGAGCCCTACCAGGGCGCGGCCACCGGCGTCGGCGGCATCGTCCGCGACATCCTCGCCATGGGCGCCCGCCCGGTCGCGGTCGTCGACCCGCTGCGCTTCGGCGCCGCCGACCACCCCGACACCCGGCGCGTGCTGCCCGGTGTCGTCGCGGGCATCGGCGGCTACGGCAACTGCCTCGGCCTGCCGAACATCGGCGGCGAGGTCGTCTTCGACTCCTGTTACCAGGGCAACCCGCTGGTCAACGCCGGTTGCATCGGCGTCATGCGGCACGAGGACATCCACCTCGCCAAGGCCTCCGGGCCCGGCAACAAGGTCATCCTGTACGGCGCCCGCACCGGCGGCGACGGCATCGGCGGCGTCTCGGTCCTCGCGTCCGAGACCTTCGACGACACCAAGCCCACCAAGCGCCCCGCCGTGCAGGTCGGCGACCCCTTCCAGGAGAAGCTCCTCATCGAGTGCACCCTGGAGATCTTCCGGGAGAAGCTGGTCGCGGGCATCCAGGACCTCGGCGGCGCCGGGCTCTCCTGCGCCACCTCCGAGCTGGCCTCCGCCGGTTCCGGCGGGATGCGCGTGGACCTCGACCTGGTGCACCTGCGCGACGCGACGCTCTCGCCCGAGGAGATCCTCATGAGCGAGTCGCAGGAGCGCATGTGCGCGATCGTCGAGCCCGAGCACGTCGGCCGCTTCCTGGAGATCTGCGAGAAGTGGGACGTCATCGCCACCGTCATCGGTGAGGTGACCGAGGGCGAGCGCCTGGAGATCTTCTGGCACGGCGAGCAGATCGTCGACGTGCCGCCGCGCTCCGTCGCCCACGAGGGCCCGACCTACCACCGGCCGTACGCGCGCCCCGAGTGGCAGGACGCGCTCCAGGCGGACGACGCGGGCAAGCTGCCCCGGCCGACGACCGGCGCCGAGCTGAAGGACCAGGTCCTGAGGCTGGTGTCGTCGCCGAACCAGGCGTCGAAGTCCTGGATCACGGACCAGTACGACCGGTTCGTGCAGGGCAACACGGTCCTGGCGCAGCCCGAGGACGCGGGCATGGTCCGCATCGACGAGGAGACCAACCTCGGCGTGGCCATGGCGACCGACGGCAACGGCCGGTACGCGAAGCTCGACCCGTACACGGGCGCGCAGCTCGCCCTCGCGGAGGCGTACCGCAACGTCGCCGCGTCCGGCGCCAAGCCGCTCGCCATCTCGGACTGCCTGAACTTCGGCTCGCCCGAGGACCCGGCCGTGATGTGGCAGTTCGCCGAGGCCACCCGTGGTCTCGCGGACGGCTGCCTCCAGCTCGGCACCCCGGTGACCGGCGGCAACGTGTCGCTCTACAACCAGACCGGTGACGTGGCGATCCACCCGACGCCCGTCGTGGCCGTCCTCGGTGTGATCGACGACGTCGACCGCCGTACGCCGATCGCCTTCGCGGAAGAGGGCCAGCTCCTCTACCTGCTGGGTGACACGCGTGAGGAGTTCGGCGGTTCGGCCTGGTCCGAGGTGATCCACCAGCACCTGGGCGGTCTGCCGCCGGCCGTGGACCTCGACCGCGAGAAGCTGCTGGGCGAGATCCTGATCTCGGCGTCCCGCGACGGCATGATCGATGCGGCGCACGACCTGTCCGACGGCGGTCTGGTGCAGTCGGTCGTCGAGTCCTGCCTGCGCGGCGGGAACGGCGCGCGTCTGGTCGTTCCGGAGGGCCTGGACGCGTTCACGTTCCTGTTCTCCGAGTCGGCGGGCCGCGCGGTCGTCGCCGTTCCGCGCAGCGAGGAGCTCCGCTTCACCGACATGTGCGGTGCGCGCGGTCTCCCGGCGGCCCGGATCGGTGTCGTCGACGGTGACGCGGTGGACGTGCAGGGCGAGTTCGCGCTCTCCCTCGCGGAGCTGCGCACGGCGCACGAGGCGACGATCCCGGGCCTGCTGGCCTGATCGCGTCGCGCGGAAGTGACGGGGGAGCCCCCGTCCGGCCTTCGGGTCCGGGCGGGGGCTCTTCCGTGTGCGGGCCGCGTCTCGCGGCGCGTGTGGGCTCCGACGACTGGTTGCATGAGATTACGTAATTACGTAATCTCATGGTCATGGAGCTGGAAGAGCGGGTCGCCGCGCTGGAAGAGCGCGTCGCGGCCCTGGAGGGCGTCGAGCGGCCCGCGCCCGAGACCGTCGACGGCACCTTCTGGGCCCTGGAGGGGCTCAGAGCGCGGATCGAGGAGGCGGGGGCGGCTGGTGAGGACGGCGCGGTCCTGTTCACGGGCTCGGTCAGGCTGCCGACCGACGAGCGGTACGAGTGGCAGCTCGGCGCCTTCACCGGGCGGCTGCTCGACGAGGACTGGGCCCTCGGCGCCGAGAGCCTCGCCGCGCTCGGGAATCCCGTACGGCTCCGGCTGCTGCGGGAGATCCTCGGCGGCCGACGCACCGCCGCCGAGCTGGCGGAGTCGGCCGAGACCGGCACGACCGGCCAGATCTACCACCACCTGCGCCAGTTGACCGGCGCGGGCTGGCTGCACACCAGCGGGCGCGGCCGGTACGAGGTCCCGGCCGCCCGGGTCGTCCCGCTCCTGGTGGTCCTCACGGCCGCCCGGCCCTGACGGGTCCCGCCCGTCCCTCCCCGGCCGTCCGTTCTTCCCAGCCGTCCGTCCTTCACGGTCGTCCGTCCTTCACGGCCGCCCGTTTCCGACGGGCCGCGCGTCGCTCGCCCGTCGCCTGCCCGTCGCCCGTCCGAACCCGTCACCACCGTCCGTCCAGGGGGAACGTCCATGTCGTCACGGAAACTCGCCACCATCGCCGTCCGGCTGCTGACGCTGCTGTTCGTCGCGCAGGCGCTCGCCTCGGTCTTCGTGACCCCGCCCTACCCGTACGCGGTGGGCTGGCTCCCGGCGGTCGCCGCCGCCGCGGTCGGCATCGGCCTCCTCGTCACCGCCCGCCCCCGCCGCGCCGCCGCCGCGGACCGGCCCCCGGTCAAGATCGCCCCGCCGGTCACCGGCCGCTGGACCGCCCTCAACAGCCCGGCGGACCGGACCCCGAGCCACGGGACGCACCTGTACGGGCAGACGTACGCGATCGACATCGTGGCGGCGGGTCCCTCGGACGGCGCCGGGGACGGCAGGCCCGCCTTCGCCGCGCTGTGGCCGCTGAGCCGCCGCAGCGAGGAGTACCCCGGCTTCGGCGCCCCGCTGTACGCCGTCGCGGACGCCGTCGTCGTGCACGCCGAGGACCGGCAGCGCGACCACCGCAGCCGCACCTCGCTGCCCGCCCTGGTGTACCTGATGGTGGTCGAGTCCCTGGTCAGGTCGCTGGCCGGGGCGCGCCGGGTGACCGGCAACCACCTGGTCCTGGACCTGGGCGACGGTACGTACGCGATGTACGCGCACCTGCGGCACGGCTCGCTGACGGTCCGCGCGGGCGACCGGGTGACGGCCGGGCGGGAACTGGCCCGGTGCGGGAACTCGGGCAACTCCACCGAGCCGCACGTGCACTTCCAGCTGATGGACGGCCCGGACCTGGACACGGCGGTGGGCGTCCCGTTCACCTGGCACGGGGTCGGCGTCCCCGCGAACGGCGAGACGTTCGAGACCGGCGAGGGAGCGGGGACGGGGCCCGTGCCCGCGACCGACGCGAAGCCCGAGGCCGAGTGCATGGCGAAGCCCGAGGCCGTGACCACGGCGAAGCCCGATGCCGAGGCCGAGGCCGAGCCCGCGACCGATGCCGATGCCGAGGCTGAGCCCGTGCCCGGGACCGCCCGCGCGGCCTGACCTGCTCGGCCAGGAGGGTCCCGGCAGGCCTGGTGACGTCTGCTCCGGCGGAACCGTCGTACGGTCAGGTGCCCACGGCCACGGCGTGATCCGCCCGCGCGGCCCGGCCACGGGGCCGTCTTCCCGGCCGGGATCCCGGCCGTGCTCCGGGGCGCCCGCGCGGCCCGGCCGCCGTGTCCGTGGCGGAGTCCGCCCGTACGCCCGTACGGTCCGGTGATCGTGGGCCCGGTGGGGACCGCCGGGGGGCCACGGCCGTCGGGTGGCCCGGCGGCTCGGCCGGGTCCCGCGCTCCGGCTACCCTCGCCCCCATGCCACCGGCCAAGAAGCGCACCCGCAGTTACGACTCCGCCAGGACCAGGGCCGCCGTGCTCGCCCAGTTCGGGCACGTACGGGAGGCCGTCGGGGCTCTCACGCCCGCCCAGCTCGACGGGCCGACCCGGCTCGGCGGCTGGACGGTCCGGGACCTTGCGGCGCACCTCGCGTGGATGGTCGACTCCGTGCCGCTGCTCCTGGCGGAGCCCGAGCCCGAGCCGGGGAAGGACCGGCTGGCCCTGCTCGACTGGCCGTTCGTGACCGCCGGGGCGGCCGGACGGATCGACACGCACACCCGGGGCCTCGACGCCGCCGATCTGCCGGGGCTCTACGCGCGCGTGGCGGAGGATTACGGGCGGGCGGTCGCGGACGCCCCCGACGGGCGGCTGCTGCCGGTGGGCTTCGGGCCGATGAGCCTCGCGGACTTCCTCGTCACCAGGACCGTCGAACTCGTCGTCCACACCGACGACCTGAACGCGGCGACCGGCGCGGGGATCCCGTTCGACCGCCAGGCCCTCGCCGCCTGCACCCGGCTCCTCGCCGACGCGCTCGCGGCGAGGGCCCCCGGCGGGGCGGTCGAGGTCCGGGTCCCGCCGTACGCGGTGGTGCAGTGCGTCGAGGGCCCCCGGCACACCCGGGGCACCCCGCCGAACGTGGTGGAGACGGACCCGCTGACCTGGATCAGGCTGGCGGCCGGGCGGACGCGGTGGGCCGCCGAACTCGACGCGGCGCACGTCCGCGCGAGCGGCGAACGCGCCGATCTGACGGACCTCCTGCCCCTGATGGGCTGACCCCGGAAGCGCCCCCGAGCGCTCCGGGGCGCCCCGTAGGGGAACCCGGGGGCACCCCGATCCGTCCCATCGCCATGCAGGAGCAGACGCAGGAGCAGACGCAGCCCCAGGGGCAGACACAGCGCCGGACGCGACAGCGGAAGCGACGGCAGGGGCGGAGGCCGGGACGGAACGCGCCGCCGCGCCTCCTCGTGGCCACCGCCCTGGTCGCGCTCCTTACCGCCTGCGGCGGCGCGGGGGGCCGGGGAGGCGGCTCGGGCGCGGACTCGCCCGACCTGCCCGTCGCCGGTACGCACTGGACGATCGGCGCCGTGACGAGCGACGGAGTCAGGTCCGCCGCCCCGGACGGCGCCCGGATCGACTTCGGGACGGACGGGACCGCCCGGGGCAGCACCGGCTGCAACGCCTTCGCGTCCGATGTCGTCCTGAGCGGGGACACGCTCACCGTCTCCGCGCGGGATAAGTCGGAGACGGCCTGTCCCGAGGACGCCGTGCGCTTCGAGACCGTGTGGACGAAGGCCTTCGCCGGACCCCTCCGGGGAACCCTGAAGGGCCCCCGCCTCACCCTGACCGCCCCCGACGGCCGGTACGTCCTCGAACTGACCGCCGAACCGGCGGCCCCGCTGCGCGGTACGACCTGGCGGATCGACGGCCTGGTCTCCGGGGCCACGGTGTCCTCGCTGCCCGGGGACAGCGGGACGAAGGCGCGCCTGGTGATCGGCGAGGACGGCCGGGTCACCGGGAACCTGGGCTGCAACAACTTCTCCGCGACCGCCCGGACCGCCGGCGGGACCCTCACGGTCGAGGGCCCGGTGGCGACCACCCGGATGATGTGCACGGGCCTGCGGATGCGGCTGGAGACCCGTCTGTACGAACTGCTGGGCGGCCCGCTCACCTACCGGCTCGACCACCGCGTCCTGACCCTCACCGACGCCTCAGGCGAGGGCCTCACGGCGACGGCCGCGAAACCGGGCGACCGCTAGCGGGAAGCGGGAGTGGAAGCGGGGGCAGGGGCGGGGGCGGCTCGGGAACCGGCAGGGCGGCGCCCCCGGACCCGTACGAGCATCCCCGTACGGCCGCCCCACCCCCGATCCCCGACAACCGCCCCCCGGCTCAGTACGCCAGCAGCCCCGCGTCCGTCCGTTCCCAGGAGGTCCTGAGCGAGGCGAGGAGGGCGGGCTCGGCGGTGGCCCGGTCGGCCTGTTCGCGGGCGTCCGTGCCCAGGTCGAAGAGCTGGTCGCGCCCGTTCCTGCCCCGGTAGTACTTCCAGTCGCCCCGGCGCAGGGCCCGTTCGCCGCGCACCCGCCAGAACAGGTCCCGGTCGGGCACCTCCTCGCCGCGCAGCAGGTACCCGGCGAGGCTGGTGCCGTCGAGGGGGTACGCGGGATGGGCGCGGGCTCCGGCGAGTTCGAGGAGGGTGGCGGTCCAGTCGGGGGTGAAGACGGGCAGGTCGCTGACCTGGCCGCCGTCGATCCGGGCGGGCCAGCGCAGGATCGACGGCACCCGGATGCCACCCTCCTGGAGGGAGCCCTTGTTCCCGGCGAGCGGCCAGTTGTAGGAGAAGCGTTCGCCGCCGTTGTCGCTGGCGAAGAAGACGAGGGTGTCGCGTTCCTGGCCGGAGCGGCGCAGCGCGTCGAGGACCCGGCCGACCGAGCGGTCGAGGTCCTCGACCATCCGCGCGTACTTCTCGACGGAACCGCCGTCCTGGTGCCAGAGCGCGGAGCGGTCGCCCGCCCTGATCCTGCGGACGATCTCAGCGCTCAGCTCCTCGTCGCCGTCGGCGATCCAGGGCCAGTGCGGGGTGGTGAAGTTCAGGTTGAGCAGCCAGGGCCGGTCGTGCTCGCGGTCCTCGATGTAGGCGCTCGCCCGCTCGGTGAGGACACGGGTGTAGTAGCGCAGGTCCTGGTAGGGCGCGTCACCCTCGTAGAGGTCGTACTCGCCGGAGAGCCCGAGCTTGGAGTAGTACTCCAGGGCGCCGCCGAAGTTGCCGAAGAACTCGTCCCAGCCGGACCGGGTGGGGGAGTAGTCGGGGAGGTAGCCGCAGTGCCACTTGCCGATGAGGGCGGTGGCGTAACCGGCGGTGCGCAGCTGGGAGGCGAGCGTGGGGTGGGTGGGCTCCAGGCCGACGGACCGGTCGGCGATGGGTTCGGCGAGCCCGCCCCTCGTACGGCCCGGGTAACGGCCGGTGTAGAGGCTGAACCGGGTCGGGGAGCAGGTCGCGGAGCCGGAGTAGGCGTCGGTGAAGCGGACGCCCTGCCGGGCGAGCCGGTCGAGGTGCGGGGTCCTGATGTGGGGGGAGCCGTAGGAGGAGAGGTCGGCCCAGCCGAGGTCGTCGCCGAGGACGAAGAGGATGTTGGGGCGGCGGGAGTGACGGCGGGGGCGGGCGGCGGCGAAGGGGCGTTCCCCGGTGGTGCGGGAGGCCGGACCTGCGGCCTCGGCGGGGGCGGTGCCGACGGCGGCGAGCGCGGCGGCACCGGCGGCGGCACCGCCGAGGGCGCGGCGGGACAGGCGCCCGGGGGGCGTGGACATACGGGTCTCCTGGGGGAGGAGCGGGCGTGCGCGGACGCTCCGGGACCCGGCGGCCGGGGACGGCACGGCACGGGGGCACGGAGGGGGGAGCGGAGGCTCCGGGAAGCGGAAGGAGCGTCAGGCGCAGCGACAGGCAGCGCTGGTGACACGGACGAGGTCCACGTGTCGGCGCTGGACGAGGGTGACCGAACGGTCACGCGGGAGCTGCATGGACGTGAGCCTGGAGGAAGCCGCGTGCACCTGTCAACGACCGTCCCGCCCTCCGGGACGACGGCCCGACCGCCCCTTCCTGGGTCGGGCACCCGGCTCTTCCCGTTCCCGGGGGTGGCGGCCCGACCGTCCTTCCCTGGAACGGTGGCCCGGCTCTCCCGCTCCCCGGGCCAGGCGCCCGGCTTCCCGCTCCCGCCCGGCTCTCCCGGCCCCTGGGGCAGACACCCGGCTCTCCCGCTCCCGGGGGCGGCAGCCCGACCGTCCTTCCTTGGGCCAGGTGCCCGGCCCTCCCGCCCTCCGGGACGACGGCCCGACCATCTCTTCCCGGGTCGGGCACCCGGCCCTCCCGCTCCCGGGGACGGCGCGGCCCGGCTCTCCCGCTCCCCGGGACAGGCGCCCGGCCCTCCCCCGCCCCGGGCCAGCGGCCCGACCGCCCCGCTCCCCGACCGCCACCCGGCCCTCCCGGACGTTCGGGAGGAACCTCCCAGAAGCCCCGGAAGGAGTGATCGTCCCCGGGGCCCGGCGAAGGCTCCCGCAGGCCCGGGAAGGTGCACTCCGTCACATCGCGGGGGGTCGTCCGGGCCGGTACGGGCGTCCGTCCGGCCGGGCCCGTGGGCCGGAATCCCTTCCCGCGCCTGATGTGTGGGCCCCTCCGAGCCGGAAACGATCATTTCGTGCGATCGCACGAGTACGGACGTCCCCGCATTTCCTCAATTCGGACCAGTGGTCGAGCCCGTCTACACTCGGCAACGTGCCACGTGGTGACGGTCGACTCAATCACGACTTGCTCCCCGGTGAGAAAGGCCCCCAGGACGCTTGTGGCGTCTTCGGTGTCTGGGCTCCGGGTGAAGAGGTCGCAAAGCTCACGTACTTCGGGCTCTACGCCCTCCAGCATCGGGGCCAGGAATCCGCGGGTATCGCGGTCAGCAACGGCTCCCAGATCCTCGTCTTCAAGGACATGGGCCTCGTGTCCCAGGTCTTCGACGAGACCTCTCTCGGTTCCCTCCAAGGTCATATCGCGGTCGGTCACGCCCGCTACTCGACCACCGGGGCGTCCGTGTGGGAGAACGCGCAGCCGACGTTCAGGGCCACCGCCCACGGCTCCATCGCGCTCGGCCACAACGGCAACCTGGTGAACACGGCGCGGCTCGCCGAAATGGTCGCCGACCTGCCCAAGAGGGAAGGCCGGACGACTCGCGTCGCCGCCACCAACGACACCGATCTGGTCACCGCGCTCCTCGCGGGCCAGTCGGACGAGGACGGCACGCCGCTCACCATCGAGCAGGCCGCCGCGAAGGTCCTCCCCGAGGTCCGGGGCGCCTTCTCCCTCGTCTTCATGGACGAGCACACGCTCTACGCGGCCCGTGACCCGCAGGGCATCCGCCCGCTGGTCCTCGGCCGACTGGAGCGCGGCTGGGTGGTCGCGTCCGAGTCCGCCGCCCTCGACATCTGCGGCGCCAGCTACGTCCGCGAGGTCGAGCCCGGCGAGCTGATCGCGATCGACGAGAACGGCATCCGCACCTCGCGATTCGCGGAAGCGAAGCCCAAGGGCTGTGTCTTCGAGTACGTGTACCTGGCTCGCCCGGACACCGACATCGCGGGCCGGAACGTGTACCTCTCCCGGGTGGAGATGGGCCGCCGCCTCGCGAAGGAGGCGCCCGCCGAGGCCGACCTGGTCATAGCGACGCCGGAGTCCGGCACTCCCGCCGCCATCGGCTACGCCGAGGCCTCGGGCATCCCCTTCGGTGCCGGTCTGGTGAAGAACGCCTACGTCGGGCGCACCTTCATCCAGCCCTCCCAGACCATCCGCCAGCTCGGCATCCGGCTGAAGCTGAACCCCCTCAAGGACGTCATCAAGGGCAAGCGCCTGGTGGTCGTCGACGACTCGATCGTCCGGGGCAACACCCAGCGGGCCCTGGTCAAGATGCTCCGCGAGGCCGGCGCGGCCGAGATCCACATCCGGATCTCCTCGCCGCCGGTGAAGTGGCCGTGCTTCTTCGGCATCGACTTCGCCACCCGCGCGGAGCTGATCGCCAACGGCATGTCGATCGAGGAGATCGGCAAGTCGCTGGGCGCGGACTCGCTCTCGTACATCTCCCTCGACGGGATGATCGAGGCGACCACCATCCAGAAGCCGAACCTCTGCCGTGCCTGCTTCGACGGCGAGTACCCGATGGAACTGCCGGACCCCGAGCTGCTCGGAAAGCAGCTCCTGGAGACCGAGCTGGCCGCCGGTCCCGCGGCCACGGCCGCCGCCGACGCGCTCCGCCGCCCGTAATCCCGTCACACCCCGCTGCGCCCCGCAGTACGACACGAAAGCTCTCAACCCATGTCTGAGACCACTGGTGCCAGCTACGCGTCCGCGGGCGTCGACATCGAAGCGGGCGACCGCGCCGTCGAGCTCATGAAGGAGTGGGTGAAGAAGACGCGGCGCCCCGAGGTCCTGGGTGGCCTCGGCGGCTTCGCCGGACTCTTCGACGCCTCCGCCCTCAAGCGCTACGAGCGTCCGCTGCTCGCCTCCGCCACCGACGGCGTCGGCACGAAGGTCGACATCGCCCGTCAGCTGGGCGTGTACGACACCATCGGCCACGACCTCGTCGCGATGGTCATGGACGACATCGTCGTCTGCGGCGCCGAACCGCTCTTCATGACCGACTACATCTGCGTGGGCAAGGTCCACCCGGAGCGGGTCGCCGCCATCGTCAAGGGCATCGCCGAGGGCTGCGTCCTGGCGGGCTGCGCCCTGGTCGGCGGCGAGACGGCGGAGCACCCGGGCCTCCTCGGCCCGGACGACTTCGACGTCGCGGGCGCCGGTACCGGCGTGGTGGAACACGACCGGCTGCTCGGCCCCGACCGCATCCGCGAGGGGGACGCGGTCATCGCCATGGCCTCCTCCGGGCTTCACTCCAACGGGTACTCGCTCGTCCGGCACGTGGTCTTCGACCGCGCCGGGATGAGCCTCGACCAGCGGGTCGAGGAGCTGGGCCGGACGCTGGGCGAGGAACTCCTGGAGCCCACGAAGATCTACTCCCTCGACTGCCTGGCCCTCACCAGGACCACGGAGGTCCACGCCTTCAGCCACATCACGGGCGGTGGCCTCGCGGCCAACCTGGCGCGGGTGGTCCCGGACGGCCTGCACGCCGTCGTGGACCGTTCGAGCTGGGCGCCGGGCGCGATCTTCGACCTGGTCGGCACGGCCGGCCGGGTGGAGCGCCTGGAGCTGGAGAAGACCCTGAACATGGGCGTCGGCATGATGGCCGTCGTCCCCGCCGACTCCGTCGACGCGGCCCTGACGACGCTCGCGGACCGCGGGGTCGAGTCCTGGGTGGCGGGCGAGATCACCGGGCGCGGCGACCACACCACGGGCGCCGAGCTGGTCGGGGACTACGCGCGGTAGGCGGGACGCAAGCGGTACGCGACGGGGCGCTCCTGAGGGGCGCCCCGTCCGCGTGACACCCCCGTCCGACGCCTGGGGGCCGTGCCTCCCGTACGGGGTGCCCGCGCCCGGTCCCTCCGTACGGACACGGGGACGCGTCCGGTACCGGACGCCACGAGGACGGGACGTGCCAGTCCGGGGAGGCGCGGGGGCGCCCCGGGCCGTGGACACAGATCTGTGGACACAGGCTGTGTCCACAGACCGTGGACACGGCGTCGCGTCCGGTCCCGGGCACGAGGGCGTGCGGACAGCACGGAAACCCGGCCGGGTGGTCCCGGACCGGGTTTCGGTGGTTCAGAAGGTCAAGCGCGACGCGGGGACGCACCACTCGGACCGGACTCGTCGTCCTCGTCCTCGTCGTCCTCGTTGTAGAGATCCGCGTACTGGGCGTACGGGTCGTCTTCCTCGTCGTCGTCGTCCTCGAACGGCTCGCCATTCGGCGGCTGGTTCGAAGTCGAAGCGCCCAGCTCATTGGCCAGACGCGTCAGGTCCGTCCCGCCGCTGCTGTACTTCAGCTGGCGGGCGACCTTGGTCTGCTTGGCCTTTGCCCGGCCGCGCCCCATGGCTCGACCCCCTCGGTGACGGGGCTCGTCGGCCCCAGAGTCTTGACACGCGTTCATGAGTCGGAACGGACTCTCGACAGAGAGACCGGCCCGTAGGGCTTCAACGGTACCTGTTTCCGCGGGTCTACGGTACGCCGCGCGCATCACATACCCCGGTACAGAACCATCGAGGTGCCCTTCCCTCGCTGGTCAATCGCGATTTTAACCTCTTCTTGAGGGCCGACCCGCCGAAGGGCGTGAGGGAAGTCTCGCCACGGGCCCCCGCCAGGGTCCCCGTCGTGGCCTCCTCCGCGCCCCGGGCGGCGGGCCGGTCCGTGCGCGGCTCAGACGAGCCGGGCGTCCGCGATCCGCCGCTCCGCGATCCGGTCGGCCGCCGCGGCCGGCGGAATCCCGTCGGACTTCGCACGTGCGAAGATCTCCAGGGTGGTGTCGAAGATCTTCGTCGCCTTCGCCTTGCAGCGGTCGAAGTCGAAGCCGTGCAGCTCGTCGGCGACCTGGATCACGCCACCGGCGTTGACCACGTAGTCGGGCGCGTAGAGGATGCCCCGGTCCGCGAGGTCCTTCTCGACGCCGGGGTGGGCGAGCTGGTTGTTGGCCGCGCCGCAGACGATCTTCGCGGTGAGGACCGGCACGGTCTCGTCGTTCAGGGCGCCGCCGAGCGCGCAGGGCGCGTAGATGTCCAGGCCCTCGACGCGGATCAGCGCCTCGGTGTCGGCGACCACGGTCACCTGGGGGTGCCGGTCGGTGATCCGGCGCACCGACTCCTCGCGGACATCGGTGACGACGACCTCGGCGCCGTCCGACAGGAGGTGCTCGACCAGATGGTGGCCGACCTTGCCGACGCCCGCGACGCCGACCTTGCGGCCCCGCAGGGTCGGGTCGCCCCACAGGCTCTGCGCGGAGGCGCGCATCCCCTGGAAGACGCCGAAGGCGGTGAGGACGGAGGAGTCGCCCGCGCCGCCGTTCTCGGGGGAGCGGCCGGTGGTCCACCGGTTCTCGCGGGCGACGACGTCCATGTCGGCGACGTAGGTGCCGACGTCGCAGGCCGTGACGTACCGGCCGCCGAGGGAGGCGACGAACCGTCCGTAGGCGAGGAGGAGCTCCTCGGTCTTGATCTGCTCCGGGTCGCCGATGATGACGGCCTTGCCGCCGCCGTGGTCGAGACCGGCCATGGCGTTCTTGTACGACATGCCCCGCGCCAGGTTGAGGGCGTCGGCGACCGCCTCCGCCTCGGTGGCGTAGGGGTAGAAGCGGGTGCCGCCGAGGGCCGGGCCCAGGGCGGTGGAGTGGAGGGCGATGACGGCCTTGAGGCCGGTTGCGCGGTCCTGGCAGAGCACGACTTGCTCGTGGCCACCCTGCTCCGAGTGGAACAGGGTGCGCAGTACGTCAGCAGGAACGCCGGTCACATCGGTCACGGTGGTGACTCCCAAGTACGAAGCGGCGGTTTCGGGCCTCCCTACGGGTGGGGGAGGACCAGTTCGGCACGAGGGTAAGTCCTACCTGGGCGTAGATCAGCGGCAGTGCCCAGGATCACCCCCTCGGGGGGTACCTCCGTGGAAGGATCGCGACATGTCGGTCGCCTCCTCGGTCCTCGTCCCCTACGCGTCCTATCTGCGGGTGTACGAACCGCTGGCCGCGTTCCCCGAGCCGGAGCGGAGCCACTGGGCCCGGTACGCGCGGCTCCCGCGCACCCCGGGGGCGCAGGACGAGCTGCGCGGGTCCCTCGCCGACCTGCTGCCGACCCCGCCGGTCCCGGTGCCGGTGCACGAGAGCGCGGACGCCTTCGTGGCCCTGCTGGACGGGGTGGTGGTGATCTGTCCGTGGCGGACCCGGCTGCGCGGCTGGCTGGCGCTCGGGGAGCTGGCGGACCAGTTCCCCGGGCCGGTCCTGGACGCGATGCTGCCGCCGGTGGTGCGGGCGCAGGTGGCGGCGGACCACGAGCGCTGGCTGGAGCGGAACCCGGACGCGCGCCCGTGGATCCGTACGGCGGTGTGGCAGGTGCCGCTGCGGTGGTTCTCGCTCTTCGGGGACGAGGACCGGGAGTACGAGCCGGGGCGGGCGAAGGGAACGGCGGAGGGGGGCGCGGAGGGCCGGGCTCCGGTGCTGCGGTACCGGACGACGATGGCGCAGGCGCGCCGACGGCTCGCGCGGGCGCTCCGGACGCTGCGGGAGTCGATCGACGAGGGCCCGATGACGGAGGGGCTGATCGAGGTCGGGCGCTGGCTGGAGGAGTTCCATCCGAGGGCCCTGGTGGAGCTGGACTTCGGCGGTCTGGTGCACGCGGTTCCCGAGGAGTGGCTGGCGGGCGACCGGTCGGCCGCGCAGCTCGCGGAGGGGTTCGCGGCGCTGCGGGAGGGGGACACCGAGGCGGCGGGCGAGGCGTACGGGCGGCTGGCCGAGCGCTGGCGGATCGTCAGGGAGCTGAGGTTCGCGAACTGACATCAGTCGGGCATCTTCGTCAGGTCGGTATCGACAAGACATGTCCGACCGGTGTAAATGATCTTCAGGACGTGGATGTTCCGGGTGGCCGGTTCTGGTCGCGCGGTGGTGTCCGGGTCCTTCGGCACCTGCCGGGCGGGGCCGTTGGTCCCGATCCGGGCCTTTGGCTCAAGCGTGACGGACAGCACTTAACGCACCCTTGCGCCCATCGCCCACCCTCGTGCCAAAATAGGACAAGGAGTCCGGGGAGGGTTCCTTCCGTCCATCTATGGGCG
This sequence comes from Streptomyces sp. NPDC059247, assembly GCF_042754005.1. NCBI lineage: Bacteria > Bacillati > Actinomycetota > Actinomycetes > Kitasatosporales > Streptomycetaceae > Streptomyces > Streptomyces sp. NPDC059247. The sequence goes on along the minus strand of NZ_JBHYZW010000002.1, from coordinate 55,254 downwards.
GAACGCTCGACATTGCGCTCTATGGGGGGTCTGAGGACTCCTGATCGCTCTGTGACTGATCGTCACAGTCGCGTGACTGTCCGTTATGGCATGGTCCATCGACTTCCGCCGCTGATGAACACCTGCGAGGGCAATTCCATCGGTTTGGCCGACGTGGCTGGACGGATGGTGTAGTTGTAGTGCCGAGGACAAGCCGTTCGTCCTATAACCGACTCGGCCCGCTTCTGCCATTTCGGGCAACGCGGGTCAAGGTGCAGAATTTAGAGGAAAGAACCGAGATTGGTTCGGTTCTCCCGAGGAGGCCGCTCATGACCGCTCGCACCCCTGATGCCGAGCCGCTGCTGACCCCTGCCGAGGTTGCCACGATGTTCCGCGTGGACCCGAAGACGGTGACCCGTTGGGCGAAGGCCGGGAAGCTCACGTCCATCCGCACCCTGGGTGGGCACCGCCGCTACCGCGAGGCTGAGGTCCGCGCCCTGCTGGCGGGTATTCCGCAGCAGCGCAGCGAGGCCTGAGGTCGCGCACACCCCGCACCACCCGTAACACCGGGCCCGTCCGGATCCCCCAATCCGGTCGCCCACCCCTAGCTCTGCCGGCGAACTCCTGCCCCAACAGGACTCCGCCACCGATCGCGCTGGACTCCGCCGGGTCTGGCGCGATCTTCTTTTGTGCCCGGCGCTACTCTGTTCCTGGTGGTGCAATTGCACATATTAAATCGTGCTGGTGTAGGAAGGGTGTAAGTGAAGCGGTTTCTAAAACTCTTTCAGTGACACCCGTCACACTGGCGAAGCCTTGCCAAAGAACAGCCTCCCACTCCGGGGAGCGCGCTCGACCCGCCGTTGGTCACCGGCGGACAGGACTTTCGTCCCCGGGGTCACCAGGGCCTCCGGGGCCACGGGGATCACCGGAATCACTCGGGCCACCGGAGCCACCGGAGTCGGGGGAGTCGCCGGACCCGGAGGACCCCGGGGACCCGGAAGTCCCGGAGGATTCGCGGGGCTCCGGCGGCGCGGCCCGTACGGACGGCACGGAGGGGTTCGGGGGCCCGGGGTCCTTCCGCCCGTACCCGACGGCTTCCGGCCCCTCTCCGCCCTCCAGGGCGAGCCTCAGGAGCCGGTGGCAGACCGCGCAGTGGCGCGTCAGATGTCCGAGGCGTGCGGCGGCGGCCAGATGGGCGCGCAGCAGTGCTCTGGTGTCGTGCCGTGCCATGGACGCCGCGGCCATGCGCCACCTCCGGTGTGGGGCCCCGTTTCCCTGAAGTACGGGGTACCGGTGGCCGCCCGGCCCCGTCAAGGAAGCGGACACGAAGAAAGGCCCGCATCTCACGATGCGGGCCTTTCGGAGGGCGATCCTGACGGGACTTGAACCCGCGACCTCCACCTTGACAGGGTGGCGAGCTAACCAACTGCTCCACAGGACCTTGCTCGCAACCCCTTGTAAGCGGCTGCGAGGATGACTGTACCCCAGGTCAGCGGGTGCGGTCGAACTCGCCGACGACCGGGCCCCTCAGGGGGCCGCCGCGTCGATCGCCTTCACGATCCGCTTGTCCGACACGGGGTACGCCGTGCCCAGGGCATGGGCGAAGTAGCTCACCCGCAGCTCCTCGATCATCCAGCGGATGTCGGTGACCTCGGACGGCACCGGGCGCCCCTTCGGGAGCTGTTCGAGCAGCCAGGCGTACTCGTCCTGCATCTCCTGGACCTTCTCCATCCGGGTGGTGTCCCGCTGGACCCCGGTCGGCATCTGCTGGAGCCGCCGGTCCACCGCCACCAGATAGCGCATCAGGTCGGGGAGCCGCTTCAGCCCGGTCAGGGTCACGAAGCCGGCCGGCACCAGCCGGTCGAGCTGCGCCCGTACGTCCCGCAGGTTCGGCAGCAGCGCCGGGCTGTTCGCGGACTTCAGCCGCCGCTCGCACGCCTGCCAGGCCGCCAGGATCTGCTGGACCTGGCCCACCGTCCGCACCGTCGTGTCCACCAGGTCCGCGCGGACCTTGTCGTACAGCTTCCGGAAGGACTCCTCGTCCCAGGCAGGGCCGCCGTGGTCCGCGATCAGCCTGTCCGCGGACGCGGTGGCGCAGTCGTCGAAGAGGGCCTGGATCGTGCCGTGCGGGTTCGCCGACAGGGCCAGCTTCTGCTGGTTGGTCAGCTTGTCCGAGGCGAACTTCGCCGGGTTCACCGGGATGTTCAGCATGATCAGCTTCCGGGTGCCCCGCCACATCGCCCGCTCCTGCTCGGCCTCCGTGTCGAAGAGCCGGACGGCGACGGTCGCGCCCTCGTCGACGAGCGCCGGGTACGCCTTGACCGGCTGGCCCGCCCGCCGGGTCTCGAAGACCTTGGTGAGCGTCCCGATGGTCCAGTCGGTGAGCCCCGTGCGCTCCAGGGAGGGCCCGGAGCCGTCCGGGCCGCCGGTGGCCGCCGCGGCGGCCTGGGAGAGGGCCTGACGGGCCTTGGGACGCAGCTGGAGGCGGAGCGCCTCCAGGTCCTTGTCCTCGGCGACCTTCCGGCGCCGCTCGTCGACGATCCGGAAGGTGACCTTGAGGTGCTCGGGGACCTTCGCCCAGTCGAAGTCCTCGGGGGTGACGGGGACGCCGACCATCCGCTGGAGACCGCGGGCGAGCGCGCCCGTCAGCGGCTCCTGCACGGGCACCACGGTGTCGAGGAAGCGGCCCGCGAAGTCGGGCGCGGGGACGTAGTGGCGGCGGATCGGCTTCGGCAGGGAGCGGATCAGCTCCGTGACGACCTGGGCGCGCAGCCCCGGGATCTGCCACTCGAAGCCCTCGTCGGTGACCTGGTTGAGGACCTGGAGGGGGATGTGGACGGTCACGCCGTCGGCGTCCGCGCCGGGCTCGAACTGGTACGTCACCCGGAACTTCAGCGGGCCCTGCCGCCAGGAGTCCGGATAGTCGTCCTTGGTGACCGCCCCCGCCTTCTCGTTGATGAGCATCTCGCGCTCGAAGTCGAGGAACTCCGGCTCCTCGTGGCGCTTGTGCTTCCACCAGGAGTCGAAGTGGGCGCCGGACACGACGTGCTCGGGGACGCGCTTGTCGTAGAAGTCGAAGAGGGTCTCGTCGTCGACGAGGATGTCCCGGCGGCGGGCCCGGTGTTCCAGCTCCTCGACCTCGGTGAGCAGCTTGCGGTTGTCCGCGAAGAACTTGTGGTGGGTGCGCCAGTCGCCCTCGACGAGCGCGTTCCTGATGAACAGGTCGCGGGAGACCTCGGGGTCGATCCGGCCGTAGTTCACCTTGCGGTCGGTGACGATCGGGACGCCGTACAGGGTGACCTTCTCGAAGGCCATGACGGCCGCCTGGTCCTTCTCCCAGTGCGGTTCGCTGTACGTCTTCTTCACCAGGTGCTGGGCGAGCGGTTCGATCCACTCGGGTTCGATCCGCGCGTTGACCCGGGCCCACAGGCGGGAGGTCTCCACCAGTTCGGCGGACATGACGAACCGGGGGGGCTTCTTGAAGAGCGCCGAGCCGGGGAAGAGCGCGAACTTGGCGTTCCGCGCGCCCAGGTACTCGTTCCGGCCGCCCTCCCGGCGGGTGTTGTCCTTCGCCCCGTCCTTGGACTCCTTGACGTCCTTCAGACCGATGTGGCTGAGCAGACCCGCCAGCAGGGACACGTGCACGGACTGCTCCGGCGCGTCCTCCTCGTTGAGGTGGATGCCCATCTGCTTGGCGACCGTCCGCAGCTGGCTGTAGATGTCCTGCCACTCGCGGATGCGGAGGAAGTTCAGGTACTCCTGCTTGCACATCCGGCGGAACGAGGACGAGCCGCGCTCCTTCTGCTGCTCGCGGACGTACCGCCACAGGTTCAGATAGGCGAGGAAGTCGCTCGTCTCGTCCTTGAACCGGGCGTGCTGCTGGTCGGCCTGCGCCTGCTTCTCGGAGGGCCGCTCGCGCGGGTCCTGGATGGAGAGCGCCGCCGCGATGACCATGACCTCGCGGACGCAGCCGTTGCGGTCGGCCTCCAGGACCATCCGGGCGAGCCTCGGGTCCACGGGCAGCTGGGAGAGCTTGCGGCCCTCCGGGGTCAGCCGCTGCCCCCTCTTCCCCTCCTGCTTCCCCTCCTGCTTCCCCTCCTGCTTCCCCTCCTGCTTCCCCTCCTGGGGGGACTTCTCCGCCGCTTCGATCGCGCCCAGTTCCTGGAGGAGCTGTACGCCGTCCCGGATGTTGCGGTGGTCCGGCGGGTCGATGAAGGGGAACTTCTCGATCTCGCCGAGCCCGGCGGCGGTCATCTGGAGGATGACGGAGGCCAGGTTCGTACGGAGGATCTCCGCGTCCGTGAACTCGGGGCGGGTGAGGAAGTCGTCCTCCGAGTACAGCCGGACGCAGATGCCGTCGGAGGTACGGCCGCAGCGGCCCTTGCGCTGGTTGGCGCTGGCCTGGCTGACCGGTTCGATCGGGAGCCGCTGCACCTTCGTGCGGTGCGAGTAGCGGGAGATCCGGGCGGTTCCCGGGTCGATCACGTACTTGATGCCGGGGACGGTCAGGGAGGTCTCGGCGACGTTCGTGGCGAGGACGATCCGGCGCCCGGAGTGCGCCTGGAACACCCGGTGCTGCTCGGCGTGCGAGAGGCGCGCGTAGAGCGGGAGGACCTCGGTGCCGGACAGCTTCCGCTTCTCCAGCGCGTCGGCGGTGTCCCGGATCTCGCGCTCACCGGAGAGGAAGACCAGGACGTCGCCGGGTCCTTCCTTCCGGAGTTCGTCGACGGCGTCGCAGATCGCGGTGATCTGGTCGCGGTCCGCGTCCTCGGAGTCCTCTTCGAGCAGCGGCCGGTAGCGGACCTCGACGGGATACGTACGCCCGCTGACCTCGACGATCGGGGCGTCGCCGAAGTGGCGGGAGAAACGCTCCGGGTCGATGGTCGCGGAGGTGATCACGACCTTGAGGTCGGGGCGCCTGGGGAGCAGCTGGGCCAGATAGCCGAGCAGGAAGTCGATGTTGAGGGACCGCTCGTGGGCCTCGTCGATGATGATCGTGTCGTAGGCGCGCAGCTCGCGGTCGGTCTGGACCTCGGCGAGCAGGATGCCGTCGGTCATCAGCTTCACGAAGGTCGCTTCGGGGTTCACCTGGTCGGTGAAGCGGACCTTCCAGCCGACGGCCTCGCCCAGCGGGGTCCGCAGTTCCTCGGCGATCCGCTCGGCGACCGTGCGGGCGGCGATCCGGCGGGGCTGGGTGTGCCCGATCATGCCCCGGACGCCCCGGCCGAGCTCCAGACAGATCTTGGGGATCTGGGTGGTCTTCCCGGAGCCCGTCTCACCGGCGACGATCACGACCTGGTGGTCGCGTATCGCCTCCAGGATCTCGTCCTTCTTCTGCGAGACGGGGAGCTGTTCGGGGTAGGTGACCGGGGGCACGCGGGCGGCGCGCCCGTCGACGCGCTCCTTGGCCGTGGCCGCCTCGGCGGCGATCTCGTCCAGGACGGCCGCGCGGGCCTCGGGCTTGCGGATGCGGCGGGCGCCTTCGAGACGGCGGCCGAGCCGGTGGGAGTCCCGCAGCGAGACCTCGGCCAGGACGGACTGGAGGGCGGCGAAGGAAGTAGACATACGGCGTCCAGGATCGCACCTGCGGCCGAGAAGCGGCGAACCGATTTACGGGCGGCGTCCCCGGGCGTGGCGGCACGGGTGCGTACTATTTCGGACACGTCGACCGGACCGGAGAGGTTTCGCATGTTCCGCACCGCCCGTGGGCCGGTGGCTTTCGCCGCCCTCGCGGCCCTGGTGCTGGGTCTGCTGCTGACCTGCGGCCCGACGATCCGCCCCGCACCGACCGCCCTCCGGGCCGGTCCCGCCGCCGGTCCCGCCGCCGGGGCGGGCGCCTCCGAGGCCCGTACGGGCATGGCCACCGGGGCTGACGTGGCTGCTGGGACGGACGTGTCCGCCGGGACGGGTGCGTCTGCCAGGACGGGTGTGTCCGGTGGGGCGGATGCTCCTTCCGGACCGGATGTGCCCATCGGGTCGGATGCCCCTGCCGGGGTGGATGTGTCTGCCGGGGCGGATGCCCCTGCTGGGGCGGATGCTCCCAGGGCGGCGGCGGCGCGTACGGCTGCCGGACCGGTCGGGGGCCGTACCGTCCGGACCTCCGCCGTCCGTGCGGATCTCCTCACGGAGGTCCCCGCCGTCCGGTCCTCCTCCGCCCGTACGCCGGGGCCCGCCGGGGCCCGCGCGGTCGTCGGAGAGGGCCTGGGGGTGCCCGGTTGTGACGGCCCGGGGCGGTCCGGGAGCGAGGGGGCCGCCCGGCCGGTCCTGCCGCCGCGCGCGCACGGCTTCGCCGAGGTGCTGCCCGCGCTCGCCGCCGACCGTACGGTGCCCGGCGCCCGGCACCCCGGGGCGGACGCCCCGCCGGTCCCGCCGGGACGGGAGCCACCCGCGCGCGTACCCCCGTCTCCCGTGGAGCTCTCCGTCCTGAGGGTGTAGACGGACGGCCGCACTCCGCCTCCGTCCTCCCGTCCCCTTCTCCGTGTCCAGGAGCGCTTCCGCATGTCCACGCCCAAGTCCAAGCCCACGCCCAAGAAGGCCGCCCCCAAGTCCCCGGCCAAGTCCCCGGCCGGGTCACGGTCCCGGCGGATCGCCGTCGTCTCCGGGGTGGCCGCCGCCGCCGCGCTGCTCGGCCTCGTCTCGTACACCGCGACCAAGCCCCCGGCCCCCGGCGCCTCCGGTTCCTCCCCGGTCGCCGACGTCTCCGTGGACCCGTCCGCCGGGGTCTACGCCGAGCTGGAGGCGTACGCCCGCCGCGACCCCGCCGACAAGCTCGCCCTCGGCCGCGCCGACGCGCCCGTGGTGCTCGTCGAGTACGCCGACTTCAAGTGCGGCTACTGCGGGAAGTTCGCCCGGGACACCGAACCGCTCCTGGTGGAGAAGTACGTCGACGAGGGCGTCCTGCGCATCGAGTGGCGGAACTTCCCGATCTTCGGCGCCGAGTCGGAGGCCGTCGCCCGCGCCTCCTGGGCCGCCGGGCAGCAGGGCCGGTTCTGGGAGTTCCACCGGGCCGCCTACGCGGACGGCGCCAAGGAGAAGGGCTTCGGGAAGGAGCGGCTGACCGCCCTCGCGCGGGAGGCGGGCGTACCCGACGCGGCCCGGTTCGCCCGGGACACCGAGGGGGAGGCGGCCCGCGCGGCCGTCCGCGCCGACCAGGAGCAGGGCTACTCCCTGGGCGCGACCTCCACCCCGTCCTTCCTGGTCAACGGCCGTCCCATCGCGGGCGCCCAGCCCCTGGAGACCTTCACCGAGGCCATCGAGGCGGCGGCGAAGGCGGCGAAGGCGGCGAAGAACACTCCTGAGAGCGCCCCGAAGAACACCCCGGAGAACGCCCCGAAGGGCACTCCCGGGAAGCCCGGCACCCCGGAGTCCTCCGGGGCCGGACAGTGACCTCCGGCATCGGCTACTTCGCCGCGTTCCTCGGCGGACTGCTCGCCCTCCTCAGCCCGTGCAGCGCCCTGCTGCTCCCGGCGTTCTTCGCGTACTCCGTCGACACGCGCGCGAAGCTGGTGGCGAGGACCGGCATCCTCTACGCGGGTCTGGCGACCACGCTCGTCCCGCTCGGCGCGGCCGGGTCCTTCGCGGGCCGCCTCTTCTACGGCCACCGGGACCTGCTGGTCACCGTCGGCGGCTGGCTGATCGTCGGGCTCGGGGTCCTCCAGATCCTGGGTCTCGGCTTCGCCTCCCGCCGGATCGCCGAGGCGAGCGGTCGCATCAGGCCCACGTCGGCGTTCTCCGTCTACGCCCTCGGTCTGGTCTACGGCCTGGCCGGCTTCTGCGCGGGCCCCATCCTGGGCAGCGTCCTGACGGTGGCGGCGCTGAGCGGCAGCCCGGCGTACGGGGGACTGCTCCTCGCGGTGTACGCGCTGGGCATGGCGGTCCCGCTGTTCGTCCTCGCGCTGCTCTGGGAGCGCTACGACCTGGGGCGGCGGTCCTGGCTGCGCGGTCGCGCGCTGCGGCTCGGCCGGTTCACGCTGCACTCCACCTCGGTGCTCTCGGGGCTGTTCTTCGTGGCCCTCGGGGCGCTGTTCCTGGTCTTCGACGGGACGACCGCGCTGCCGGGGCTGCTGTCGGTGGACGAGTCGTTCGCGGTGGAGCAGCGGGTGGCCTCCCTCGGCAGGGCGGTCCCGGACTGGGCGCTGCTGGTCGCGGTGGTGGCCGTGGTGGCGCTGGTGCTCGCGGTGCGGGGCAGGCGGGGGCGGCGGCAGGGGGAGCAGGAGCGGGAAGGGGCGTGACGGTGCTCAGGGGAGGGGCGTGACGGTGCTCAAGGGAGGCGCCCGGCTCCTCCCCGTACCGGCCCCTCTTCCGTCCGGTGCTCCCCGTCCGGACCGCTCCGGGGCTCGGCAGAGTCCCGGTCTCGGCGGTCCGGGTCTCCGGTGTCCCGGACCGGGCCGTCCCGGTGCCGTCCGGACACGAAAAAGACCCCGTTCTCTCGAACGGGGCCTTCTGTCGTGTGGCTGGGGCCGGGATCGAACCGGCGACCTATCGCTTTTCAGGCGATCGCTCGTACCAACTGAGCTACCCAGCCACGAGACTGTTTCCAGTCTCAGCGACTCTGACGGGACTTGAACCCGCGACCTCCACCTTGACAGGGTGGCGAGCTAACCAACTGCTCCACAGAGCCATATGTTGTGCGAGAACCAGTCTCGCACAGGGTTGTGCGTGCCCCCAACGGGATTCGAACCCGTGCTACCGCCTTGAAAGGGCGGCGTCCTGGGCCACTAGACGATGAGGGCCAGAGGCTCACCTGGGCGCTTCGCAGCGCCTCGGGGACGTGAGAAGCATATGGGATGGCGGGCGCTATCGCCAAAACGGTTTCCGGCGGGGGGAGAATGGGTCCGTGCTGGAGATGACGCGCGAGGAGTTCGAGGAGCTTGTCGCCGAGGCGCTGGACCGGATTCCGCCCGAGCTGACGCGGTTGATGGACAACGTCGCGGTGTTCGTCGAGGACGAGCCCGCCCCCGACGATCCCGAGCTGCTCGGGTTGTACGAGGGGACGCCGCTGACCGAACGGGGGGAGTGGTACGCCGGGGTGCTGCCGGACCGGATCACGATCTACCGGGGGCCGACGCTGCGCATGTGCGAGTCGCGCGAGGACGTCGTCGCGGAGACCGAGATCACCGTGGTGCACGAGATCGCCCACCACTTCGGCATCGACGACGAACGGCTGCACGCCCTCGGCTACGGCTGAGGCCGTTTCGGGCGTGTCCCTTGTGGCGCCTGGGGAGTTGGGCAGTGCAACGCGTTCCGTTCCTGCCTGTTGTGTCCCTGGAGGTGCCTCCGTGCGCCATTTGCCCACCCCGGTGAGATGGGCCGCCACCGCGCTGGCCGTCGCCGCCTGTGCCGGTCTGAGCGGCTGTATGAGTGTGAGTGACGACGGGTCGAAGCCGACGCCCGGCGCGTCCGGCGGGAAGCGGGGCGTGGCCGCCGAGTCCGAGGCCGGCGGCGGCGCGGGCGGCGACACCGGATCCTGGAACGGACGTCCCGGCCAGACCGGGCCGGACGTGGCCGGAGCCGGAGGGGACTCCCCGGTGCCCAGCGGCTCCCCCTCGGGCACCGCGCGCGCCTCGGTGGGCGAGGTGCTGCCGGTCGAGGGGCCGGGCGGCACCCCGAAGCCGAAGCCGACGGGCGGTGGCCACGAGAACCCGGGCGGCGGTACGGGCGGGACCGCCGGGAACGGCTCCGGCGGCTCCGGCGGGAGCGGCGGGAACGGGAGCGGCGGTGGCTCCGGCGGCCCCGGCGGGGCCACCCCGACCCCCGAGCCGACGGTGCCGACCGCCGAACCCACCCCCGAGCCGACCGTGAATCCGACGCCCGAACCCACTCCCGAACCGACCTCGAACCCGACCGATCCGCCGCAGTCCGGCACCGACACCCAGATGGGCGCCCTCCGTATGGCGGACGGACCGGGCGCACCCCCGGAGCCGGTGGCATCTCCGCAGGTCGGACCGGTGTGACGCAGTCCGATTTGCCATAGGTGGGGGAGGGTGCGTATGGTGGTAGATCGTTTGATCCCATTGCCCGGCGCCGACACAGAAGAGCGCCGTGTGGCGCGTACTCTCCCTAGCCGTGGCTGACCGCATTGAGGCGGTCGTTTGCGAAATCACGGAGTTGACGGGCGCGTGCCGAGACTCCGGAAGGTTTCGCATTTCGCATGTCCATTTTCAGTTCTGACCACGCCGTCATGCCCGAGAACGACGAGATCGTCGAGGCCGTCGAGGCCACCGAGACCGTTGTGACCGAGGCCGACACCATCGACGCCGAGCTCGACACCGACATCGACGCCGAGCTCGATGCCGACATCGAGACGGACGCCGACGACGAGTCCGAGGCCGACGACGAGTCCGCCGAGCCGACCCTCACCTTCGGTGACCTCGGTCTCCCCGAGGGCGTCGTCCGCAAGCTCGCGCAGAACGGCGTGACCGCCCCCTTCCCGATCCAGGCGGCGACCATCCCGGACGCCCTGGCCGGCAAGGACATCCTCGGCCGCGGCCGTACCGGCTCCGGCAAGACCCTCTCCTTCGGTCTGCCGCTGCTCACCACCCTGGCCGAGGGCCGCACCGAGAAGAAGAAGCCCCGCGGCATCATCCTCACCCCGACCCGTGAGCTCGCGATGCAGGTCGCGGACGCCCTCCAGCCGTACGGCGACGTGCTCGGCCTCAAGATGAAGGTCGTCTGCGGCGGTACGTCCATGGGCAACCAGATCTACGCCCTGGAGCGCGGTGTCGACGTCCTCGTCGCCACCCCGGGCCGACTGCGCGACATCATCAACCGGGGCGCCTGCTCCCTGTCGGCCGTCCAGGTCGCCGTCCTCGACGAGGCCGACCAGATGGCCGACCTGGGCTTCCTGCCCGAGGTCACCGAGCTGCTCGACCAGGTTCCCGAGGGCGGTCAGCGCCTCCTCTTCTCCGCCACCCTGGAGAACGAGATCGACACCCTGGTGAAGCGCTACCTGGTCGACCCGGTCACGCACGAGGTGGACCCGTCCGCCGGTGCCGTCACCACCATGACCCACCACGTCCTCGTCGTGAAGCCGAAGGACAAGGCGCCGGTCACGGCCGCGATCGCCGCCCGCAAGGGCCGCACCATCATCTTCGTCCGCACCCAGCTGGGCGCCGACCGCATCGCCGAGCAGCTCCGCGACGCCGGGGTGAAGGCCGACGCGCTGCACGGCGGCATGACCCAGGGCGCCCGTACGCGGACCCTCGCCGACTTCAAGGAGGGCTACGTCAACGCGCTCGTCGCGACCGACGTCGCCGCCCGTGGCATCCACGTCGACGGCATCGACCTGGTCCTCAACGTGGACCCGGCCGGCGACCACAAGGACTACCTGCACCGCTCGGGCCGTACCGCCCGTGCCGGCCGCTCCGGTGTCGTGGTCTCCCTGGCGCTGCCGCACCAGCGCCGCCAGATCTTCCGGCTGATGGAGGACGCGGGCGTCGACGCCACGCGCCACATCGTCGGCGGTGCCGGCGCGTTCGACCCGGAGGTCGCCGAGATCACCGGCGCCCGTTCGCTGACGGAGGTCCAGGCCGACTCCGCGAACAACTCGGCCAAGCAGGCCGAGCGCGAGGTCGTCGACCTGACCAAGCAGCTGGAGCGCCTCCAGCGCCGTGCCGTCGAGCTCCGCGAGGAGGCCGACCGTCTGGTGGCCCGCGCCGCCCGTGAGCGCGGCGAGGACCCGGAGGCCGCCGTGGCCGAGATGACCGAGGCCGCCGAGGCCGAGGTCGCCGCGGCCGCCGTCGAGGCCGAGCGTGCCGCGCGCGCCGAGGAGCAGCGCCGCGAGGAGCGCCCGGCCCGTGACGAGCGGGGCAACTTCGAGCGTCGCGGTGGCGGCTACCGTGGTGGCGACCGTGACGACCGCGGCGGCGACCGTGGCGGTTTCCGTGGTGGCGACCGTGGTGGTTTCCGCTCCGGTGGTGACCGTCCGTCCGGTGGTTTCCGTCGTGACGACCGTCCGTCCGGTGGTTTCAACCGTGATGACCGTGGTGGCGACCGTGGTGGTTTCCGCTCCGGTGGTGACCGTCCGTCCGGTGGTTTCCGTCGTGACGACCGCCCCTCGGGTGGTTTCAACCGTGATGACCGTGGTGGCGACCGTGGTGGTTTCCGCTCCGGTGGCGACCGTCCCTCGGGTGGTTTCCGTCGTGACGACCGCCCGTCCGGTGGTTTCAACCGTGATGACCGTGGTGGCGACCGTGGTGGTTTCCGCTCCGGTGGCGACCGTCCGTCCGGTGGTTTCCGTCGTGACGACCGCCCCTCGGGCGGCTTCAACCGCGACGACCGTCCGTCCGGCGGTTTCAACCGCGACGACCGTGGCGGCGACCGTGGTGGCCGTTCCTTCGAGCGCCGCGACGACCGTCCCTCCACCGGCCACCGTGGCAGCGACCGTCCGTTCAACCGCGACCGTCGTGACGACCGCCCCGCCGGTGACCGTCCGTCGACCGGCTTCCGCTCCGGCGGCGACCGTCCCTACGGCCGTCGTGACGACCACCGTGGCACCGGCCCGACGACCGGCGGCTCCTTCGGTCGCCGCGACGACAAGCCGCGCTGGAAGCGCAACGGCTGAGCGCCGCTGATCTGACCTGACAGGGCCCGTACGAGCACCACTCGCTCGTGCGGGCCCTGTCATGTGCGGGGCCCGTACGACCTCGTGTCGTACGGGCCCCGATTCGTACCCCCGTACGACCGGATACGCTCGGCCGATCGACGCGGGGGAGACGCGGGGGAGCGCCGGCCAGGGGGCCCGGCGAAGGCTCTCCCCTCCGCCCCGCACAGCAGGTCACCCCCGGGGAGGGACCCCTCTTGTCTCGTTTCACGCGCGCGCGGCGACCCCGTGCGCGGATCGCCGTCCTGACCACCGCGCTGCTCGCCTCCGGGGCCGGTCTCGCGCCCTTCGCGACGGCGGCGCCGACCGCCGGGACCGACCGGTTCGACCGGCTCGCCATCACGCCCAACCCCCGGACCGTGCCCCGGCACGACACCGTCCTCTCCGCCGGCCCGACCGGCTACGCGCACGCGCCCGAGGACGCCGACGAGTCCTTCGGCGACGGCGTGGTGTGGACCGACCTCACGACCGGCACGGACACCCCGCTCGGCGCGGGCGCGGGCAACGGCACCTTCGCCGACTTCGGGACCGGCGGCCGGTACGCGTACGCCCAGCCCGGCATCGGCATCCACGTCCTGCGGGACCTCGTCACCGGCACCCAGCGCCCGCTCGACATGCCCCGCGACGCGAGCTACCGGGGGCTGCTCGGCGACACCCTGCTCTTCCAGCGGTACGCCTCCGCCGACGACTTCGGCACCACCACCGGCTACTACCTGCTCCGCGCCGACGATCCGGCGGCACCGCCCGTGGAGGTCACCGGCTGGCCCGCCGACGCCCAGCCGCACCGCGCGCGGCTCGCCGCCGGGGACGCCACCACGGCCGTGATCCGCTTCGGACGCTCCCCCGACCCGTACGCGTACGACTTCACCGACCTCGGTCTCGTCGACCTGCGGACCGGCGTGATGACCGTGGTCCCGGCGCCCACCTCCTCCCGGGAGGTGCTCGTCGCCCCGGTCGCGGTCAGCCCCGACCGGTTCGCCTGGGTGGACCGCGACCGGACCGTGCACCTGCGCGACCGGACCGACCCGACCGGCGCCGAGCGCGCCTTCGCCCTGCCGGAGGACCTCTCCGCAGCCCGGATCGGGATCGTCGGGGACTGGGTCCTCGCCCTCGGCGAGGCGTCCGGCACCGACGCCTCCCTGCGGCGGGAGCTCGTCGCGCTCCACCCCGACGGACGGCGGCAGCGACTGCTGAGCGCCGCCGAGGACCGGCTGACCCAGATCACCGGCGGCGGCACCGCCGTCGTCGGCGGCACCTCCGCCACCGACTGGTCCCTCCTCAAGGCCGTCCCCGGCAAGGGCGGCGGCGCCCCGGTCCTGGAGAAGCTCCGCCGGATCGAGCCGCTGGCGGCCAGGACCGACGGGATCGCGTTCGGCGCGGGCCGCCTCACCACCCTGGAGCAGGACGGGCCGGGGGGCCGGGGCTTCTACGGCCGGACCCTGTCCGTCGGCCCCGTCCACGGCGGACAGTCCGCCCCGGTGTGGCAGGGCGTCGAGAAGGACGCCGAGCAGCGGCCGACCCCGCTCTTCGACAGCGGCGACGGCCGTACCGTCTCCTACCCCCGCATCCCGTACACCGACCGGGCGGTCGTCTCCCGCGCCGCCGACGGCCGGACGACCCGGGTCGCCGTCGGCCAGGACGGCCGGATCGCCGACGCCTTCGGCCGCTGGACGGTCTTCCAGACCGGCACCCCCTCCTTCCCCGGGCAGCTCGTCGGCGACGGGCAGACCGTCGTCGTGGACACCGACGCCTCGAAGGTGCTGTCCCGGCGGACGCAGACCGCCGCCGCCCTGTGGGGCGACACCCTGTTCACCGGTACAGGGGCCACCGGCGAGGTCGCCCGCGAGGACCTCGCCACCGGCAAGGGCCTCGGCAAGGTCGCGACCGGCTCCGGCTGCCCCCTGACGGAGCTCCAGGCGGCGGGCGGTCGCTGGCTGTACTGGGCCTGCGGCTCGTACGCCAAGCAGGGCGTCGTGGACCTGAAGAGCGGCGCCAGGATCACCCTGCCCCGCTCGTACGGCGAGGGCGGTCTCCTCGGCGACGGCTACTACGTGGACCTGAACGGCTCCTCGCTCCGGCTGGTCGACTTCACCTCCGGCCGTGCGGTGGTGAGCGGCCTCACCGACTCCGCCCCGGTGCACGGGTCCCGCCGCGAGGCATGGGCCGTGGACCGCTTCGGCGGTGGCGTCGCCTACAAGGACGCCGACGGACTCGTCCACGTGGTGTGGCCCGGCATCGCCACCTCCGACCTGACCGCCGCCTCGGCGAGGACTCCGGGCAGCGCACGGGTCCAGGACGGCTGGAAGACGTCCTGGGCGCTCTCCAAGCCCGCGTCGATCTGGCGGCTGACGGTCCGTGACCCGTACACCGGGGCGGCCGTCCGCTCCTTCGGCGGCCAGGAGACCCGCGACCGGATCGAGGCCGTCTGGGACGGCCGGACCTCGGCGGGCAAGCTCGCGGCCAACGGCCCGTACACCTGGGACCTGACGGCGAGCACCGCCGACGGCAAGGGCCGCGACCTGGTGCTCTCCGGCACGGTCACCCTCACCGGCGGCACGCCCGGACGGCGGGACCTGGCCGGGAACGACCGGCAGGGCGACCTGCTGGCGACGGACGCGGCGGGGCAGGTGTCGATGTACCGGGGCAACGCGTTCGGCGGTCTGGCGGCCCGCGTCACCGGTACCGGCGCGAAGTTCGCGAAGGGCACCGTCCTGGTGCCCTTCGGCGATGTGAACGGCGACGGCTGCGCGGACGTCCTGGCCAAGGTGGGCGACCAGCTCCGCGCGTACCGCCCCGGCTGCGGCGCGGTGGTGTCGGCGTCGTCGCCGTACACGACGATCGGCTCGGGCTGGGGCCAGTACGACGTCCTGACCTCCCCCGGCGACGTGAACGGGGACGGATACACCGACCTGATCGCCCGCCAGACGTCCACGGGGGACATGTACTTCTACGCCGGTACGGCCGACCACCGGGTGAAGAGCCGGGTCAGGACCGGCACGAACTGGAAGCTGTACAAGAAGATCGTGGGCGCGGGCGACCTGAACGGCGACGGCCGCGGCGACCTCCTCGGCGTGGACGGCGCGGGCGTGCTGTGGCGGTACTACGGCACGGCCACCGGCGGCGTCACGGCCCGGGTGCGGGTCGGCGGCGGCTGGGGCGTGTACACGTCCCTGGCGGGCGTCGGTGACGTCTCCGGCGACGGCCGCACGGACCTGGTCGCCCGCGACACCGGCGGCGCGCTGTACGCGTACCACGGCACGGGCGGCGGCCTGTACGGCGGCCGGGTGCTCCTCGGCGGCGGCTGGAACGTCTTCACGTCCTTGTTCTGAGCCCGAGTTCTGACCCCGAGCGGGCGGCGTGATCCGGGGCGGGCGGCGGTGGGCCGCTGCCCGCCCTGGACCCGACCCGGCGGGGGCGGACGGCTGGAACGTCCCCGTGTCCCGGCTCCGACCCCGAACGGTCGGCGGCGACCGGGACGGACGACGACCCACCACCCGCCCCGGCCTCCACCCCACGGCACGAGACCCCCGTGTCGGATACCCGATCGGTTCCGGGTGCCTCTCGGGCTATGCTGCACGGGTGTGCTGTCCACGGGCCATTAGCTCAATTGGCAGAGCAGCGGACTTTTAATCCGTTGGTTGTCGGTTCGAGTCCGACATGGCCTACTGCTCGCGGGTGGAGGTTAACCCTCTGACCTGCTACTTAGCGCCTCGATTGGCTTCGGCTGATCGGGGCGCTCCGTCGTTCGGGGCAGGTGGGTGAGCGGACGGGCCTCGTGCTTCTACAGGAAGAGGCCGAATTCGTTCAGGACGTCAGGTCGAACTGCTTGAGCCAGTTCGGGTCCGCGTCGGCGACCGTGGCGACCCAAGTGGCGAGTCCTACTCGGCCCATCGCCCGTGGTTCCTCTTGTCTTCGCGGAGCCTGAGGAGAGGCAGCACGTGGCAATGTCCTCAGGGCCGACTCGTCTCGGAATGGGCCCTGAGGCGTGTTGACGTACTCGACGGCTCAGAGCGATGCCTCGACTCCGAGGCTTCCGGCGCCGATGGCTTCCCGCAGGACGTGGGCGATCTCCTCGGGCTTGAGGTCGATGCCGTCGAGCCCCTCCACGGTCAGCGGGATCTCCTCCAGCGCGTACTCACCGCGGCCCTCGGCACTGAACTCGGGGCCGGTGCGGTCGTCGAAGGACCAGGTCGCGATGCGGGCGAGGTAGAAGAGCTGGCGCTCGTCGTCGGACTCCATCGTGTGGAAGAGGCGGACGATGTCGGCCTTCCCCGCGATCTCCTCGTGGATCTCCCGGTGGAGTGCGGCCTCCCGGGACGCGTCGCCGGGCTCGACGCCGCCGCCGGGCAGGACCCAGTACTCGGGGATGCCGGGCCGGGTGCGGCGGATGACCAGCATCGTGTCGTCCGCTGTGACGAGGACTGCGCGGACTCGTTCGATCATTTCGGTTCGTCTCCTTGCTTGTCGCCGGGTCTGCTTGTCGGCGGTCTCAGTGGAGCAGCCAGCCGCCGTCGACGTGGACGGACTGCCCCGTGATGAACGAGGCGGAGGGGCTCACGAGGAACGCCACCAGGGCCGCGACATCTTCGGGCCGGCCACGGCGTGGGACGCACTGGCGCTTGATCTGGTCCTCCGGCCGCGCGCGGTGCCGGGCGGGGAGGGCGTTCTCGGCCTCGACCTGGATGGCGCCGGGCATGACCGTGTTGACGCAGATCCCGTACGGGCCCAGTTCGCGGGCGAGGGAGCGGGTCAGGCCGAGGAGTCCGGCCTTCGCGGTGCTGTACGCGACGAGGTTCGTCCGGCCGACGCGGGCGTTGACGCTGCCGATGTTCACGATCCGGCCCCAGCGGCGTTCGATCATGCCGGGGGTGAGTGCGTGGCAGGTGCGGTAGTGGGCGGTGAGGTTCACGTCGAGGGAGTGGTTCCAAGCGGCCTCGTCGGTGTCCTGCCAGGCGACGCGGGGGTAGGCGCCCGCGTTGTTCACCAGGATGTCGACGGGGCCGATCTCGGCACGGACGAGGTCGGCCATGGTCCGGACGGAGCCCGGGTCGGTCAGGTCGGCGTTGACCGCGATCCCGGGGCTGCCCGCGCGCTCGAAAGCGGTGAGCAGGGTGTGGGCGTCGGGGTCCTGGCCGAGGTGGTTGATCGCGACGGTCGCTCCGGCGGTGGCGAGCGCCCGCCCGATCTCGGCACCGATGCCGGTGGCCCCGCCGGTGACGAGGGCGGTGCGGCCTTGGAGCGGCCGGGTCCGGAGAGGGGTCTCAAGCAGGTGCAGGGACATTGCTGCTCCGTTCACCAGGGTGGGGGGCCGACGCGGTGGTGAAGAAGGTGTCGAGCGTCGTGAGCGGGTCTTGGCTCTCAGCGAGCTTGATCAGGACGAGCAGGAGGTCGTGTCCGGTCAGCCGGGAGGGCGGGACGACACCGAGGATGCGCAGGGCGAGGAAGGCACGGATGTCCTCCAGACCGCTGCCGCGCTCGCCGCCGAGGCCCTCCAGGGCGCGGGTGAGGGCCGCGCCCCGGCCGGGGCCGGTGTTCCAGGAGTACCGGACGTCGATGTGCCGACTGCTCCGGTGCAGTTCCAGGTGCTCGATGCGCGGGCGGGTCGGGGGAGGCAGGGAGAGGCGGAGGGTGCGGGCGTAGACGTCGTGCTGGTAGCGGGGGACGAGCCAGCCGCCCAGGGCCATCAGGTACCAGAGCAGGTTGGCGGCCTCGCCCGCGATGGTGTTGCGGCCGGCGAACTCGAAGTCGAGCCAGCACAGCGGGTCGGCGATGTTGGGTTCTGTGGGGTCGCCCTGCGTCAGACCGGCGAGCCTGCGACGGTCGGGGGCCAAGGTGTGGCGGAGGCTGTCGATGATGTCGGCGACGTTCAGCCTCAGCTGTCTGCCGTTGGCGGTGAGGGTGAAGTCGGCCAGCTCCCGGAGGGTGAGGGTCGTATCGGTGTGGGGCAGGGTGAGCGGCAGGTCGTGGCGCAGGTACCAGCGGTCCAGTCGGCCGCCGGGACGGATGCGGTCGAGGGAGAGGTCCGGGACGCACTCGGCCAGCGGCACGCTCCTCCCGGTCTCCTCGGCCGCTGCCCGCAGGTCGGCGCAGACGCCGTCCACGAGGCGTTCCAGGCGGGGCCGCACGGCCGGGTCGCGGTCGGCGAGGGCGATCACGTCGCCCAGGAGCAGCTCGCACCGGCCGGTGGCGAAGACGTCCTCGTATACGAAGAGCCGCCGCCCGTCCGGCAGCGCGATCTGTCCGCGGAGAGCCGGGACCGCGAGGCGTGAGGCGAGCCGTGCCCATCCCTTCGCCTCGGCTTCGGCCCGCTCGCGGGTACCCACCGGCTTGTGGAAGACGTCCGTCGTCGGCACGAGCCGTGGGGCGCTCACCGTGTCTCCCGGGGAAGGGTGTCCAGCCACGCCTGGAGGACGGTGCGGGCGAGCGCTTCGGCGGCGGATCGGTCCGTGCGGGCCCTGATCGCCATCGTCGTGTCCTGCCGTCCGGCGTCGAGGAGGACGGTGAGGGCGTCGCTGTCCGAAGAACACTCGATCCCGCTGAAGCGGAGCTGGATCTTCGAGAGCAGCGCGGTGACCTTGTAGAGGGCGCGGAGGTCGGGGGCTCCCTTGAGGAGCTGACGGCGGATCTCGACGGCGGCCTGGATGCCGTCGCGCAGGCTCACGGCGACGTCGGTGGCCGCGTCCGGAGCGGGCAGGGTCAGCCCGGGGGTGACCCACAGGGGGACCAGCGCCCCGCTGCCGATGAGCGCGAGGACGTGGAGGAGCCGGGAGGTGACGGCACCGGCCCGGCACTCGGCCCGGGTCAGTACGGTCATGCCCAGCTTGACCCCACCGAGTTCGGCTTCCAAGTCCGCGAGGATCTGACGCATCTCGTCGAGGGAGGAGGTGTCGGCCACGACGAGGACGTCGAGATCGCTCCAGCCGTGCTGGTACTTGCCCCGGGCGCCGCTGCCGGTGACGACCAGCAGGTCGATCAACGGTCGCAGGCCGGTGGCGCGGTCGAGGAACTCGGCCAGGTAGGACTCCAGGTGCACGGGGAGTCCGAGCGCGTTGACCGGCATGGTGGAGGGCTGGTGCTCCGGCCAGCGGCGGTCGAGCGCGATGCGGTCAAGGCGTCGCTCCAGCTCCAGGCGCGGCCCGTCGTTGCCGATGACCTCGTGGGTGAGGGAGACGATCTTGTCCGCACCTCGTGCGCTCTTGACGCGGTCGCGGTCGGTGACGTCCTGAGCCCCGGCGGTGCCCCGCCGGGTGCGGGTGGCCTCGGAGGCGTCCAGGTAGACGATGGTGAGCTGAGGTCCGAGCATCCGGGCGAGTTCGGCGGTCGATTCGACGTCGTGCAGCGACTCGATGCTGACGGAGTCGAGGAAGTGGTGGGCCTGGCAGAAGCGGTCAAGGGCGTCCACGATCAGCTCGGCCTGTACGACCGGTCCCAGCCGGTACGGGTCGTGGATCCCCGCCCGGCCGGCTGCTTCCTCGATGAGGTGACCGATCTTGAGGCGGGCGTGGCCGTGCTGCGTGCGCAGGTACTCGCCGGTCGTGCTCTTGCCGCTCTCCGACATGCCGCCCAGCGCGGTGACGTGGACTCCAGCCAGAGCCCGGCGGGGTACGTCCGGGTGTAAGGGCGACAGGAGTCGGCGCACCTCGTCCTGGACGGCGATGGTGGGCCGGTCGCCGATGCGGATCGTCATCGGGAAGCGCCCGCCGTCCACGAGCCGGTTGATCTGCTCGTGGAGATGGCGCTGGTACGCCGCGTAGGTGCCGGTGACGGTCGCCTCGTGGGCCAGGCTCCGGCGGGCGCCTTCCTCCGGGTCGTCGCAGTGCAGGAGGACGAGGGCGTGCTCGCCCTTCTCGGCGGCGCGCAGGTCGGTCCCGTACGGGGCCAGCAGGAGGCGGGCCCGGTCCGCGGCCTGCTCGGCGCCCAGGTCCTCCCGTACGGCGACCGTGGCGGCGAGGGACGCCTCCAGCATCGGGATGCCCCGGTCCAGCAGGCGCACCGGCGCGGAGAAGGAGTGCCGGGAGCGTTCCAGATAGGAAGCGGCGAGGACGTCGGCGACCTCCTCGACCGGTCCGGCCTCGAACCACCAGCGGGCCGTGCCGTCGGCCTTGATGGCGGCCCAGCGGGGGTCGTAGCGGTCGAGCGGTCCCGCGGAGGTCGCGGCCCGGCCCATGCGCCGGGCGAGGATCCCGATCTGTTTGGTCTTCCCGGTGTTGTCGGGGCCGCTGAAAGCGACGGACACGGGGTGGGGGTACGTGTCGCTGTCGTACGGACTGGACATCGGCTTCCCTTCGCTGGGTGCGGAGAGCGGGCAGGCGGGCGAAGCACCGTGGAAGGCCTGCGGTGGGAGGCGGGCTCGTGCGGGTCCGCGTGCTGTCCGTGGGATCGCCACCGTCGGTTCCTCTCACGTGTCCGGACAGGCGCCAACAGGCCCTGGAAAGAGCCGGTTCGAGCCATTCGGAGATCTGCGGGGTGATGTTCAGTCAACGGCGGTCCGCACTCCCGGGACAGGGCCCAGGGTGTAGTCCTGCGTAATCCCGCGTAATCCAGGTGGGGAGGGTGACGGGGTGCCGAGAAACCCGGCCGTCGCGGAGCTGATCAAGCGGGCCTGCCGGGAACGGGGCTGGGGGCCTTCGGAGTTGGCTCGTGCCCTCGGTCTCGCCGAATGCGGTGACCCGCGCCGTCTGCAGCGCCAGCACGCCCGACGATGGATCGAGGGCGAACGGACTCCCGGCCACTGGTGGCCCTACATCGCGCAGGTGCTGGGGCTGGACCCCGAGGCGATCAACCTTCCGGAGCCCATGCCTGCGGCACTCCGCGCAGATACCGTTGCATCAGTCCTGCACCTGGGAAGGAGCGACGTGGAACGTCGGGAGTTCATCCTCGCCTCCAGCGGATACGCGTTGTCCGCACTCGGCCTGCCCGACATGGACAGCATCACCCGCCGGACCAAGACCGCCCTTCCCGGAGCCGTCCGCGTCGGCCAGGGCGAGGTGGCCGCCGTACGTCACATGGTCAAGGCGCTCGGTGACTCCGCCTCCGAACTCGGCGGCGGGCACGCCCGCCACCTGGCCGTCCGCTACCTCACCCAGGACGTCGCCCCCTGGCTGGAAGGCCGCTTCAGCGAAACCACAGGCCGTGACCTGTTCGCGGCGACCTCCCAGCTCGTGCACCTCGCCGGCTGGATGGCCCAGGACGAAGGCGACACCCCCGAACTGCGCGGGCTCGCCCAGCGCTACTACGCGCACTCCTTCCGCCTTGCGGCCGAAGCCGGTGACCCGGAGCTGTCGGCGACGGCTCTCCGCGGTCTCGCCGTGCAGTGCGCCGACCTTGGCTACCGCGCCGAGGCCGTCCAGCTCGGCGAAGCCTGCGTGGACTACGGCCGCGACCTCGACAACCCGCGTGCCGTCGCCTACTACGAGGCGACCCTCGCCAACGCCGCCGCTCAGGACGACGACCGCCGCATGGCCACCAAGCACCTCGCCCTGTCCGAGGCGGCCATCGGCAAGTCGGCCGCCGCGCCCGGCGATTCCTGGGCCGCCCACTACTCCCCCGGCCGCTGGGCCCACGAATCCGGCATGATCCTCTCCCGCCTGGGCGACCTCGACGCCGCCGAGGAGCATCTCCACCTCGCCCTCGACATCCACGGCCTCGACCGCCGCCGCACCCGTGCCATCGTCCTCGCCGACCTCGGCGGCGTCCGCCTCCGCCAGGGTGACGTCGACGGAGCCATGGCCACCTGGCGCGACTTCCTCGACTGCGCCGACGGCATCCGCTCGGTGAAGGTCCAGGCCGCACTCCAGGACATGCGGGTCCGCCTGCGCCGGTACGACGGAGTCCCGGAGGCCCAAGAGCTACGTGAGCGGGCAGCGCGGTTCGCTGCCTGAATCAGATACAACCCACCCAATCGATTGCCAACGAGGTGCACTGCAGGGCACCAGTTCAGCTACTCCCCCGACTCATCGGCGGAAAAGCTGCGCTTCCAGCTCATATCCACGATCTGTCCTTCCCGTCGAACCAGCCAGCTGCGGGTCCCGCTGACCAGCGTGATTCCTCCGCGTAGCGCTCCAGCGTGTCCGGGAAGAGGCTCCGATCGGGAAACTACCGGCGGCGTGGCAAACGGAGAGCCACTGGGAGCCGACCTGCTCCCCAATCCTCCGCGGTACAGTCCGAGCCCACTGCCCACCAGACGTGACCACAAACGACGGGATGTCTCGCGGGCCCGACGACGACGGTGGGTCACAGCGCCGTCCGTGCGTGAGCGACGCGTGAGGGGGCGTTCCCCGGTACAGCCCGGTTCCGGCCGGATCGTGCGGCACCGCTCACCTTGTCTGGCAAGACATCTCCGGACGGAGTACACCTTCCGGCATCCCCCACTCGGACCCGGCCAGGACTTTTATCCGTTGGTTGTGGGTTCGAGTGCCACACGGCCTACCAGGCACGGGGCGGGCGCGAGCCTGTGACCTGTGACCTGTGAGGAAGCGCTTCCTCGTCGGAGGGCTCGGAGGTCGGTCATGCTGGGTGAGCGGTGCGTGGACGGAAGCGGCGGTCAAGGCGTCGGGTGTCTGGAGCTGGTGGTGTCATCGGCCTGGACGAGGGGGGTTTCGCGGTGGGTGAGTGGGGGCGCCACCCCGGCACGGGGGCGGCGGGATGCCGCCTCGGTCCGCCGGACGGGGTGCCGGGTGTTCGCTTCGCTCAACCCGGTGAGGCATGTCCCGCGTTGTACGGGTAGGAGAGTGACGGTGCCGGGTCGGAAGGGTTCCCCGGGGCGCGGTGCCGGGTGGCGTGGGGGAATCTGGGCGGGGACGCCGTACATGGTGGAGGTGGGGTCGGTGACGGAGAGCGGATCCGGTGATCCGGTGGGGGAGGCCAGACTGCTGGCCCGGTGCGCGCTGGGTGCCGCGGCGGCCAGTGCCGTCGTGCTGCTGGCCGGGCTCGGCGCCGGGGGGCTGCTGATCCTGTTCAGCGGGCTCGTCGGGCTCGCCTGTTCGGCCGTGGGCCTCTGGTGGTTCCTCGCGCACCGGGGGACCTTGCGCATCCTCGGCGCGCTCCTCGCGGTCGGCGCGCCCCTCGCCGTCCTCAGCCTCTACGTCGTCGGCGGGCTGTGGCTGATCGCGCTCGTCGCCCTCGCCCTGTGGGCCGGGGCGGCGCTCTGCGGGCGGGCCTCGCTGCGCCGTCTGCGGGCGGCGCGCGGCGACGGCGGGCGGACCGACCGGGCGCGCGGCGAGCGGCGGCCCCGGCCCCGGAAGCCCGTCCTGATCATGAACCCGAAGTCCGGGGGCGGGAAGGTCGGCCGGTTCGGGCTCGTCGAGCGCGCCGAACGCCTCGGCGCCCGGGTGATCCTGATCGACCCCTCCGTCGAGACCGACGTCGCCGCCCTTGCCCGTCGGGCCGTCGCCGACGGCGCCGATCTGCTCGGGGTGGCGGGCGGTGACGGCACCCAGGCGCTCGTCGCCGCCGTGGCCGCCGAGCACGACCTGCCGTTCCTCGTCGTCTCGGCGGGAACCCGCAACCACTTCGCCCTCGACCTCGGCCTCGACCGGGTCGACCCGGCGAACTGCCTCGACGCGCTCGTCGACGGCGAGGAACTCCGCGTCGACCTGGGCTGGGTCTCCGGCCGCCCCTTCGTCAACACGGTCTCCTTCGGCGTGTACGCGGACGTCGTCCAGCGCCCCGAGTACCGCGACGCGAAGGCGGGCACCGCGTTCGACGCCCTGCCCGACCTGCTCCAGGGCGGCGAGGGCGACCGGCTCGACGCCCTCGTGGACGGCGCCCCGCTCCCGGCCCAGCAGGCCCTGCTCGTCAGCAACAACCCGTACGTCGCGCCCGACCCGTTCGGCGCGGCCACGCCACGGCGTCCCCGGCTCGACGGCGGCACGCTGGGCGTGATCGGCGTCCGCGTCGACGGCGCCGCGCAGGCCGCGGAACTGGCGGTACGGGGTACCCAGGCGACCGGCCTGAACGTCCTTACCGCGACCCGCGTCGAGGTCACGGGCAAGGCGGAGGCGCCGACGGCCCCCAGACCCGGCCTCTTCTCGGGCCCCGGCCCGGCACCCGGGTCCGCTCCCGGCCCGGACTCCGGCGGGTCGTCCGACCCCGGTCGGGGGCCCGCGTCCGGTTCCGCGTCCGGTTCCGCGTCCGGTACCGGGGGTGGTTCCAGGGGTGGTTCCGGGGGCGGCGCCGACTCCCGTACCGACTCCGAATCCCGTACGGAATCCCGTACCAGCTCCGGGACCGGCTCCACCTCCACCTCCATCGCCGTCGCCGTCGACGGTGAGGCGCTGGTCATGGACACCCCCGTCGTCTGTGTGCTCCGGCCCCGGGCGCTGCGGGTGCTCGTACCGAGGTACCGGCCCGGGGCCGCGGACCCCCAGCCGCCCATGGACTGGCGGCGCGTCGTCCGGCTCGCCTTCCCCCCGACCCATCACCCCGCATCGAGGAGCGGCACATGACCGGCACCACCGGAACGACCACGACCCGACCCCTCCGGGCGGTCCTCCGGGATCTCCGCGCGCTCGACGGAGCCGTGTACGCGGCCGTCGCCGCCACTCCCACGCCCACGCTCGACACGGGCCTGCGCAGGCTCTCCACCACCGCGAACCACTCCAAGATCTCCTTCGCGGTGGCGGGCGCGCTGGCCCTCTTCCCCGGGCGTCCGCGCCGGGCGGCGCTCGCCGGTCTCGGGGCCGTCGCGGTGGCCTCGGCCTCGGCGAACCTGTTCGGGAAGCGGCTGGTCCGCAGGTCGCGCCCGGACCGTGAAGCGGCCCGGGTGGTGGCGGGCCGGCACGTGCCGATGCCGGACTCGGCGTCGTTCCCGTCCGGGCACACCGCGTCGGCGGTCGCCTTCGCCACCGCCGTGGGCGTGGTGCTGCCCCCGGCGGCGGTCCCCCTCCAGGTGCTCGCGATGGCTGTGGGCTACTCCCGGGTCCACACGGGCGTGCACTATCCCGGTGACGTCGCCGCGGGCGCGGTCCTCGGCATGGGCAGCGCCGTCGTGTCCCTGGCGGTCGGCGCGTCCCTGCCGCGCACCTGGAGGAAGTGACCGGCCCTCAGGGACCCCCCAGGGATTCCTGAAGGACCCCTCAGGGGACCCTTCAGGGGCTCCCATCTCGTCGGGCCCCAGCCCTGCCGGGCCCCAGCCCTGCCGGGCCCCAGCCCCCCCGTTTGCGTACCGCCCCCCATGCCCTCATGGCGGATCGGACCGCGCCGATGTGTACGGGCGGGCGGCGGCGGTGCTCGTGGCGTGGGCGACGGCTCCGGCCCCCCGGACAGGCCCGGCCCTCGGCCCTGCCCCGGCCCGGTCCCGTCCGGTGGGGTCCGTTCCGGCTCGTTCCGGTCCGGTGCGTGAGATCCACGCCGCCTCGGGGTGAACGCCCGGGATTCCCCGGCCGGTGGCCCCGATCGCCGTGGATCGTCGCTTCAGCCCGGTGGTCGCCGTCCGTAGATTGATCGCCATGACGACGACATCGACGCAGGTCAACCCCGTTCTCCGGACCCCGCCGGCCTCGCCCGCCGCCGCTGCCGCGTACTTCTCCGCGAGCCTGGCCTTCCACGCGGACGTCTCCGATGTGGCGTCCGCGCTGGCCACCGCCGCGGCCGACGGCACCGACCCGGGCTTCGTGGTGATCGACTCGCGCTCGACCGCCTCGTGGGACCAGGGGCACGTGCCCGGCGCGACCCATCTGCCGACCGCGCTGATCGCCGAGCAGGCCGAGCGGCTGCTCGACCGGGCGGTGCCGGTGGTCACGTACTGCTGGGGTCCCGGCTGCAACGGCGCCGCGCGCGCCGCGCTGGCCCTCGCCGAGCGGGGCTTCCAGGTCAAGGAGATGCTCGGCGGCTTCGAGTACTGGGTGCGGGAGGGCTTCGCGTACGAGACGTGGGAGGGCCCCGCGGAGAAGACCGCGGACCCGCTCACGGCACCGGTCGAGGGCGAGTGCGGCTGCTGACACCGGTCGACGGCCGGTGACCCGTGCGGGGCCCCGGGGCGCCGGTGCGGACGGCCTCGGCGGCCGGTGCTGATGTCGGCCGGTGGCCGGTACGGACGGCCCCCGGTGGCCGGTGCGGGGCGCCCCCGGGTGGTCGGTGCCGGTGCGGGCGGCCCCGTGATCGGTGCTGACCTCGGCCTGTGGCCGGTGCGGGCGGCCCCGTGTCCGGTGCTGACCTCCGTCGGCGGTCGGTGCTGAAACCCCTGGTGACCAGGGCGGATGCCCCCGTCCGCCGGTGCCGGGCCGCTGCTCGCCGGTGTCGGCGGTGCCCGTTCCGTGGTGCCGGTGGAGTCCGATTTCCGGATCGCCCCGGTCATGACGTAGAGTCGTGTTTACCGACGCGGGGTGGAGCAGCTCGGTAGCTCGCTGGGCTCATAACCCAGAGGTCGCAGGTTCAAATCCTGTCCCCGCTACTCAGTAGCAGCGAAGGCCCGGATCCAGTCACTGGATCCGGGCCTTCGTCGTGTGCGCCCTCGGGGTCGCGCCCCGCCCCGCCCGCGCGGGCTTGACCTTTACGCGGCGTCAAGTTCTAGCGTTCTCGGCATGGAGTGGTCGATCCAAGAGGTCGCCAGGAAAGCGGGCACCACCAGCCGCACCCTCCGGCACTACGGAGAGCGCGGACTGCTGGAGCCGAGCCGGATCGGCGCGAACGGTTACCGGTACTACGACCAGGACGCGCTGGTACGGCTCCAGCGCATCCTGCTGCTGCGCGAGCTGGGGCTCTCGCTGCCCGCCATCGCCGAGGTCCTCGCGGGTCAGCGGGACACGGCGGCGGCCCTGCGGACCCATCTCGCGCTCCTGGAGCAGGAGCGCGAGCTGCTGGGGCGCCGGATCGCGTCCGTACGGACCACTCTCGACAGGACCGAGAAGGGAGAGGAACTCATGGCAGACGAAGTGTTCGACGGTTTCGACCACACGGTGCACGAGAAGGAGGTCACCGAGCGCTGGGGGCGTGGCGCCTACGAGAAGGGCGACCGGTGGTGGCGGGGGCTCGGCGAGGAGGAGCGCAAGGCGTTCCTCGGCGAGCAGAAGGGCATCGCCCGGGACTTCGCGCGAGCCCTGGCGGACGGGCTCGCCGCCGGTGACGACGCGGTGCAGGAGATCGCGCGGCGCCAGGTCGTCTGGCTCTCGGCGACCACGGTCCCGACCAAGGAGTACGTGATCGGTCTCGGCCGTATGTACGTCGACGACCCGCGCTTCGCCGCCCACTACGACCAGCACGGCGAGGGCACCGCCGTCCTGGTCCGGGACGCGCTGGAGATCTACGCGGAGCGCAACCTCTAGCCGGAGGGCCGGACGCGCCGGAGGCGCGGAGCCGGACGGCTCCGGCAGCCGGAAGTCCCGGAAGCACCGGAAGTAAACGGTGTCCAAAACCGCGCCCGCCGTTTTGCGGGCGGGCGGTGTCCCATCGTAGTGTCGCGCACACCATGAGTGACGACACTGTGACGGACGTGCATCGGCGGGCGCCCGCCGATGTGCACCGGAGGGCGCCTGCCCTCCTCGTCCTCCTCGCGCTCCTCGCGCTCGTCGTCAGCGTCTGCCACGGTGCGCAGGGGCACATACTGCCCTCGTCAGGTGCCGGGGCCACGGTCTCCGCGCCCGTCCTGCCGCACGGCTGCGAGCAGTCGGGGAGCGGCTGGTCCTTCGACGCCCACCTCCCCGCGCAGTACTCCGCCGCCTCCTTGGCCACACCCGACGCGGGCGGAGCCGTCCTCCTGCCGTACGCCCCCGTCCCCGGCACCGACCCCCGCGCGCGGTGCGTCCGGGGCCGGGCGGGCCCCGGCCCCCAGCCCGGCAGGCTGCTGATCGCCCTCGGAGTGGACCGGAACTGAGCCGGGTCCCGCCTCACGCGTGACCAGGTTCCTTCCCCATGCCATCCCAAGGACGTATCCGTCATGAGCACCTCGCTGCCCGGCACCACCTTGTCCGCGACCTCCCCGGTCGCACCCGTCCCCCCGGTCTCCGGGGCGACCCGGACCTCCCCGGGCCCCGTGGCATCCCCGCCGTCCCCGTCACCCCTTCCGTCCCCGTCACCCCTTTCGCCTTCGGCGCCCCTTTCGTCTTCGTCCCCCGGCTCCCCCACGGCTCCGCTGCCGCCCACGGACCGGACGCTGCCCGGGGGGCTGCTGCCGCTCGCCGAGCAGACCGTCGGCAACACGCCCGTCCTGTGGACCGACGACGGCTACTGGGCCAAGCTCGAGGGCTTCAACTTCGGCGGCATCAAGGACCGTGCTGCCCTCCACATGGTCGAGCGGGCGCGTCGGCGCGGAGAGCTGCGGCCCGGCGCCCCGATCGTCGAGTCGACCTCGGGGACCCTCGGGCTCGGGCTCGCCCTCGCCGGGGTGCTGCACGGCCACCCCGTGCACGTCGTCACCGACCCCGGGCTCGAACCGATCGTCGAGCGGATGCTCGTCGCCCACGGCGCCCGCGTCCACGTCGTGCCGGAGCCGAGCCCGCACGGCGGCTGGCAGCAGGCCCGGATGGACCGGGTCACCGAACTCCTCGGGTCCCTCGACGGGGCCTGGTGGCCCAACCAGTACGGGAACCCCGACAACCCCGAGGCCTACACCGGGCTCGCGGCCGAACTGTCCGGGCAGCTCGACCGGATCGACGTGCTCGTCTGCGCGGTCGGCACCGGCGGCCACTCGGGCGGCATCGCCCGCGCCCTGCGCGCCACCAGCAGCCCCGCCCTCGAACTCGTCGGCGTCGACTCCATCGGCTCCACCGTCTTCGGACTGCCCGCGGGGGAGCGGCTGATGCGCGGCCTCGGCTCCTCCATCCACCCGGGCAACGTGGACCACGGGGCCTTCGACGAGGTCCACTGGGTGGGCCCCGCCGAGGCGGTACGGGCGGCCCGCCGCCTGGCCTCGCACCACTTCGCGACCGGCGGCTGGAGCGTCGGCGCGGTGGCGCTCGTCGCCGGCTGGCTGGCCCGCACCCGGCCGCGCGGCACCCGGATCGCGGCCGTCTTCCCCGATGGCCCGCAGCGGTACTTCGACACCGTCTTCAACGACGAGTTCTGCGCCGCGCACGGCCTGCTCGACGGGCCCGTACGGGAGGACCCGGCCGGGTACGAGGACGGCATGTCCGTCGACGGCTGGACCCGCAGGGCCATGGACCGGGCGGGACGGAACCGTTGAGCACCACGACCGACCCCGCCCCGGGCCCCGCGAAGGCGGCCCGGGGCGGGGTGTGGAAGCAGAGCCGGAGCTTCGAACCGGCCGTCCGGCTCCTCTTCCTCAACCAGCTCACCATCAACCTCGGCTTCTACATGCTCATGCCGTACCTCGCCGCGCACCTCGCGGACGGGCTCGGCATGGCCGCCTGGGCGGTCGGGCTCGTCCTCGGCGCCAGGAACCTGTCCCAGCAGGGGATGTTCCTGGTCGGCGGGGCGCTCGCCGACCGGTTCGGCTTCAAGCCGCTCATCGTGGCGGGCTGCGCGCTGCGGACGGCCGGGTTCGGGGCGCTCGCGTTCGCCCAGTCGCTGCCGATGCTGATCGCCGCCTCCCTGGCGACGGGCCTCGCGGGGGCCCTGTTCAACCCCGCCGTCCGCGCCTGCCTCGCGGCGGAGGCGGGCGAGGAGCGCCGGGTGGAGGCCTTCGCCCTGTTCAACGTCTACTACCAGGCGGGCATCCTGCTCGGGCCGCTCGTCGGGGTGGCCCTGACAGGGGTGTCGTTCCAGCTGACGTGCCTGGTGGCGGCGGTGCTGTTCGCCGTACTGACCCTGGTGCAGCTCCGGTACATGCCCGTGAGGGCGGGGAAGGACGCGCGGGAGACCGGGGACGGGGAAGGGCGGGGGCAGTTCCGCACGGTCCTCTCCCACCGGACCTTCTGGCTCTTCTCGCTCGCCATGACCGGCTCGTACGTGCTGTCCTTCCAGGTCTATCTGGCGCTGCCGCTCGCGGCGGGCGGGACGGGGCCCACGACGGCGCTCTTCGTCGTCTCGGCGCTGGTCGCGCTGGCCGGACAGCTGCGGATCACCGCCTGGTGCAAGCGGCGGCTGAGCCGGGAGCGGTGCCTGGTCCTCGGGCTCGCCCTGATGGGCGGGGCGTTCCTGCTCCCGGCGGCCCTGGGCCGGGGCCTGCCGGGGCTGCTGCTCTGCGCGGCGGTCCTGGCCGTGGCGAACGCGGTGCTCTACCCGTACGAGATGGACACGGTCGTCGCGCTGGCCAAGGGCCGTTGGGTGGCCACCCACTACGGGCTCTACAACACCGTGTGCGGGATCGGGATCACCCTGGGGAACCTGGGGACGGGCGCACTGCTCGACGTGACCGGCTGGTCGGCGGTGCCGTGGCTGGCGCTGTGCGCGGTGGGCCTGGTGTGCGCGGGGGCGATGGCCCTGCTGTCCCGTGGGGGACGGCTGAGGGTGTGAGGGGCCTTAAGGGCCCTTAGGGGCCTAAAGTCTCTTAAGGTCCGTAAGACCACTAAGGCGCCTTAGGGCCCGTAAGGCACCTAAGACCCCTAAGACCCGTAAGGGCTGGCCTCCGTAGTCCTGCTCTCGGGGTTCTCCGGGGGCCTCCCGTTCCGGTCCGTACCGACCCTCCGTAAGCCAGTCGGCCCCCGGGGGTCGCCGCCAGGCCCGGCGGCGGCCACCCTGGGAGGGCGCGGTACGGGGCCGCGGCCGGTACGGACCGGGCAGGAGAGCACAGGTGGGGCACCCCCTGAGAGCGGCGGGCGGCGGATGGCGGGGCGACGACGGGCTTCCGTACGGGCGCGCCCGGCGGTTCATCCGCGCCCTGCCCCCGCTGATCATCCTGGGCGGGGCCGTCTACGACATCCTGACCCCGCCCGAGTACACGGCCGCGCCGCTGTTCTCCGCCGCCCCGCTGATCGCCGCGCCCTTCTTCTCCACCCTGACGACCCTGCTCACCGGGATCGCCGCCGTCCTGGCCTCCGCCGGGCTGCACCTCTACAACGACACCGCGAGCCGCATCCCGGCCCTCACCGAGACCCTGACCGTCGCCACGGTCTCCGCGCTCGCCCTCCTCATCAACCGGGTCGTGCGCCGCAGCGGCGAACGGCTCGCCTCGGCGCGGGTCATCGCCGAGACCGTGCAGCGGGCCGTGCTCCCGACGCCCGCCGAGCGGATCGGAGGACTCCAGTGCGCGGCCCGTTACGAGGCGGCGCACGCGGGCGCGTTCATCGGCGGCGACCTGTACGCCGTCCAGGACACCCCCTACGGGGTGCGGCTGGTGGTGGGGGACGTCCGGGGCAAGGGGATGGAGGCGGTCGAGGCCGTAGCCGTGGTCATCGGGGCCTTCCGGGAGGCGGCCGAGCAGGAACGGAACCTGGAGGGCGTGGCCCGCCGTCTCGAAAGGGCGCTGGCCCGGGAGGGCACCCGGAGAGAGGGCATCGACGCCTTCGAGGGGTTCACCACCGCCGTCCTGGCCGAGATCCCGCGCGGGGACGGCAACGGCACCTTCGACGGTTTCGTACGGATGGTCAACCGGGGGCATCCGCCGCCGCTGCTGCTGCACGGGGACGGGCGCCTCGACCTCCTGGAGCCGCCCGAGCCCGCGCTGCCCCTCGGCATGGGCGAGCTGGCGAGCTGGCCGGACCGGGCCGACGCGCGGCCCTTCCCGCCGGGCGCGACCCTGCTCTTCTACACCGACGGCCTCTCGGAGGCGCGGAACGCGGCGGGCGTCTTCTACGACCCGGGGGCGCGGCTCCTGGGCCGGATCTTCCCGGGACCCGAGGAACTCCTGGACGCGCTGGTGGACGACGTACGGCTGCACACGGGCGGTGGATCGACGGACGACATGGCCCTGCTCGCGGTGAGCCGCCCGGCGGCGGGGCAGCAGGCGAGGCGGCGGACGATGCCGGTGGTGCCGCCGGGCAGACCCGGTCACCGGCCGTAGTGACCGGGTGTAGTCACCGGGTGTCGCTGCGATAACAATTGACACAACGTCAGATCTCGTCGGCTCCGCCGGTCTCCGTCGAAGCGCGGTCAACTCCCCCGATTTCCCCTCATTCCTGTTAATGATCAAGAGGGACGGCTTGGAATCGAGCGCCCCTGTCTATTAACGTTCGATAACGCAGCGCGGTCGTCCCAGCCGTCGCAAGAGGCGGCACCGTGCGCACGCGCCGAATCCCGAAAGGGAACCGGGGAACCACCACTTGGGGTGAATCGGGCCCTTCGCACCCGTGCGACCGGCCCGTAGGAGACCTTCCTGCTCCGAACCCGTCAGCTAACCCGGTAGGCGAGAAGGAAGGAAAGGAGCGCGCCCCCGTGGCGTCCCACACTCCCGTACCCGAAACCCCCTTCGACGCCTTCGGCGGTGGCTCGGCTCCCGCCGCCCCCGGGACCGAGTGGAACCCGACCGAGGACACCCTCCGCGCCCAGAACCGCTCCGGCGGCCGGCACCGGGTCGTCAAGCAGCGCTCCAACTTCGCCCGTTCCTCCACGGTCCTCGGCGTCGGCGTCATCGCCGCGGTCGGCGCGGGCGGCCTCGCCACCGCGCAGGAGAAGCCGAAGGTCGCGATATCCCTGCCGGACCTCCCGGACGCCCACGACCTCCCCCTCGTCGGCGACCTCCTCCCCGAGGAGGACCACGAGACGGTCCCCGTCGCCCGTGCCAACCCGCACCCGCTGACCGCCTCCTACACCTCCGTCGACGAGCAGCCGGGCACCGCCACCGCCGTATCGGCTGAGCGGACCGTCACGGCCGCGAGCGCCACCGGCGACGCGGGCGAGGCCCTGCGCGCCCGCATCCTCCAGCAGGCCGAACAGCAGCAGGTCTCCGCCGACGCCGCCGAGAAGGCCGCCGCGGAGAAGGCGGCGGCCGAGAAGGCGGCGGCGGAGGCGCGGACCAAGGCCGAGGCCGCGAAGAAGGCGGTCGCCGAGGCGAAGGCCAAGGCCGAGGCGGAAGCGAAGGCGAAGGCGGAAGCAGCCGCCGAGGCGAAGGCGGAGGCCGAGCGCCTCGCCCGGCTCGCCGCGAGCTACTCGCTGCCGGTCTCCTCGTACACCCTCACCGCCACCTATCTGCAGTCCGGCTCGATGTGGTCCTCCGGCCAGCACACCGGCCTCGACTTCGCCGCCCCCACCGGGACCCCGGTCAAGGCGGTGCACGGCGGCACCATCAAGTCGGCGGGCTGGTCCGGCTCGTACGGCTACCGGATCGTCCTGGAACTGCCCGACGGCAGCGAGGTCTGGTACTGCCACCTCTCGTCCATGACGGTCGGCGCGGGCCAGTCCGTCGGCACCGGCGAGACCATCGGCCGCGTCGGCGCCACCGGCAACGTCACCGGCGCCCACCTCCACATGGAGGTCCACACCCCCGGCGGCAGCGGCGTCGACCCGGCCGCCTGGCTCCGCTCCAAGGGCCTGTCGCTCTGACCGCGCCCCCGTCCCGGAACGCTCCGGGACGGGACCCGGCGTCCTCGGTGCCGGTCCCTCCCGGGCGGCACCGGCACCGGTCCCTCCCGGGCGGCACCGTCCGGGCGGGACCGGAATACTCCGGGGCGGGCGGAAGTTGAGCGTCCCATGACTTCTCTCCGCCCGCTGGGCAGTTCCGACCTGCGCGTCTTCCCGCTCGCCCTCGGCGGCAACGTCTTCGGCTGGACCGCCGACGAAGCGCAGTCCTTCGCGGTCCTCGACGCCTACGCGGCGGCGGGCGGCAACTTCGTCGACTCGGCCGACTCCTACTCCGCCTGGGTCGAGGGCAACGAGGGCGGCGAGTCCGAGACGGTCATCGGCCGCTGGCTCGCCTCCCGGGGCAACCGCGACGACATCGTCGTCGCCACCAAGGTCGGCGCCCACCCGCGGTTCAAGGGCCTCTCCGCGAGCACCATCAAGGCGGGTGCCGAAGCCTCCCTGCGCCGCCTCGGCACCGACCGCGTCGACCTCTACTACACCCACTTCGACGACGAGACGGTCCCCGTGGAGGAGATCGTCACCGCCCTCGACCAACTGGTGAAGGAGGGCAAGGTGCGGGCCGTCGCCGCCTCCAACATCTCCCCGGAGCGGCTGCGCGCCTCCCTCGACTTCGCCGAGTCCGAGGGCCTCACCCGGTACGTGGCCCTCCAGCCGCACTACAACCTGGTCTCCCGCGACACCTACGAGGGCCCCCTCCTGGAGACCGTCGAGCGGGCCGGGCTCTCCGCCGTCCCGTACTACGGCCTCGCCGCGGGCTTCCTCACCGGCAAGTACCGCCCCGGCTCCACCGTCGACAGCGTCC
Source organism: Streptomyces sp. NPDC059247 (assembly GCF_042754005.1). Taxonomy (NCBI): domain Bacteria; kingdom Bacillati; phylum Actinomycetota; class Actinomycetes; order Kitasatosporales; family Streptomycetaceae; genus Streptomyces; species Streptomyces sp. NPDC059247. Next base: position 20,518 of record NZ_JBHYZW010000002.1, on the reverse strand, counting down.
GCGCCACCGGGGCGGGCGGGCACCTGGACACCGAGCGCGGCCGGGCCGTCCTCTCCGCGCTCGACACCGTCGCCGAGGCGCACGGCGCCGAACCGGCCACCGTCGCCCTCGCCTGGCTCGCCGCCCGCCCGACCGTCGCCGCCCCGATCGCCTCGGCGCGGACCGTCGAGCAGGTCCCGGCGCTGGTGGCCGCCGCCGGGCTCACCCTCTCGGAGACCGAGCTGAAGCTGCTCACGGAGGCGTCCGCCTGACGGGCGCGCGGAAGCCCCCGGTCCGGCGTTCCACCGGGCCGGGGGCTTCCCGTACCCCCGTCGGAACGGGCACGTGCCGTACGCCGTTCCGTCGTTCTCCCGCAAAGGTACGCGCGGCCGGGACCCCGCGGTCCGTCCCACGGGGGCGGGGACGTCCCGGGACGGGAGGCGGGCGGTCAGCCCCGGTACGGGTTGTAGCCGTCGTAGTCCAGGTACTGCGGCGGCGACCAGGCCCGGCCGGTCGCCCGCGCCGCGTGGGTGAGCGCCGGGGACGCGATCCGCCGCCGCTGCCAGAGGTGATGGAGCAGCTCCTGCTCGCGGGCGGCGAAATCGGGCCCGGCCGTCCCCCGCCGGGCCCGGTCCCGCAGGAACGCCAGGGCCGTGGCGAACGACTCGTACTCGCCGACGGTCCGCGCGGCCGACGGCCCGTACGCGCGGGCGGCGAAGGAGCGGGCCAGCCGCCGGGCGCGCATCGAGGAGAGCGCCGGGGGCTCGGCGGGGGAGAGCCAGCCCGCCGCCGCGTACGCCGGGAGCTCCCCGGAGACCGTGCGCAGCTCGCGCTGCCGGCTCCACAGCGCGAGCCAGGTCAGCAGGGCGAAGACCGGGACCATCAGCACCCCGTACACCGCGAAGAACGCCAGCGGGCCGCCGAAGGTGGCCGAGCCGTTCCAGGCGGCGTGCAGTCCCATGGCGAGCAGCAGCCCGACGAGCGGGAGCAGCACCTTCCGCGGCCGTCTTCCGCGCGGGGCGAGCGCGGCCAGACCGAAGCCGACGCCGGTGAGCACGGTGAACAGCGGGTGCGCGAAGGGCGACATGACGACCCGGACGAAGAAGGTCGCGGCGGTCACCGAGCCCAGCCCGGCGGAGCCGAAGGCCTGGTCCTCGCCGAAGGCGTTGCCGAGGTAGAGGATGTTCTCGGTGAAGGCGAAGCCGGTCGCGGTGAATCCGGCGATCACGACACCGTCGACGAGCCCGCCGAAGTTCCGCCGCCGGAAGAGGAAGAGCAGCAGGATCGCCACCGCCTTCGCGCTCTCCTCCACGACGGGTGCGACGACCGTCGCGCCGAGCGTGTCCGCCGAGTCGGGGTCGGCGGTGGCGGTCGCGATCCAGCGGACCGCGAAGGAGTTCGCCAGGATCGCGACGAGCGCGGCGGCGAAGGCGCCCCACGCGAACGCGAAGAGCAGGTTCTTCCAGGGGCCTGGCTCGACCCGGTCGAGCCAGCGGAAGGCGGCCATGAGCAGCGGTACGGGAAGCACGGCGAGGCCCAGACCGACGAGGAAGCCCTGGGTGCCGGTCTGCTCACGGACCAGGGCCAGGATGACCAGGGCGCAGGTCGTGAGGACGATGACGACCACGACGGCCCGGAACAGCCTGCTCCGCCAGAAGTCCCGGCGCGGCCGGTAGCGCCACTGGGACCGGTCGGCGGCGGCCGGGAAGGCCGGTTCCTCGGTGTCCCGGTGGGGGACGGGAGCGGCCTCGGACGCGGCGTCCGCCGTGGTCTCCGCCAGGGCGTCCGCCGTGGCCTCCGCTGTGGTGGGGACGGGGTTCGACACGTCAGCGACCCTAACGACCGGCACCGACACAGGGCGAGGCGATTCCGTGGACAGGATCACGTCGAACGGGTGACCGGGCGTACCGGGACCACTGGGACCGCCGGGACCGCCGGGGCCGGGCGGCCGGTCCCGGCGGTCCCAGTAGGCCTGGCGGTCCCGGTCCCGGTCCCGGTCCGGGCCGATCCCGGCCCCGTCCGGCTACTTCCGGCGGAAGAGGACGTCGTGCACGACGTGGCCCTTGTCCAGGCCCTGTCCCTCGAAGCGGGTGACCGGGCGGAAGTCGGGGCGGGGCGCGTACCCGCCGTCGGCCCGCGTGTTCTCGAAGTCGGGGTGCGCGGAGAGCACCTCCAGCATCTGCTCCGCGTACTCCTCCCAGTCCGTCGCGCAGTGCAGTACGGCGCCGGGCTTCATCCGGGTCGCGAGCAGGGTGAGGAACTCGGCCTGGATCAGCCGCCGCTTGTGGTGGCGGGCCTTGGGCCACGGGTCGGGGAAGTAGACCCGGCAGCCGTCGAGGGCGTCCTCCGCCAGCATCTCGCGGAGCAGGATGATCGCGTCGCCGTTGGCGACCCGCACGTTCGTCAGGCCGTTGCGGTCGGCGAGGCCCAGCAGATTGCCCTGGCCGGGGGTGTGCACGTCCACGGCGAGGATGCCGGTGCCGGGGTCCGCCGCCGCCATCTGCGCGGTCGCCTCGCCCATGCCGAAACCGATCTCCAGGACGACCGGGAGACCGTCGAACATCTCGCCCAGGTCGAGGACCCGCTTGCCGTCGATGTCGAGACCCCAGTCGGGCCAGCGCTTCAGCATGGCCTCGGCCTGCCCGTACGTGACACGGCTGCGGCGCGGCTGGAAGCTCCGGATGCGCCGCTCGTGGTGGGCGCCCGCAGGGTCGGGCAGGGGTCCCTCGCCGGGGGCGAACATCCTGCTGCCCCGCCGCGCGGGCTGGACGGCTTCGGCGGGCGCGGCGGCGGGCTGTGGGGTGTTCTCTGGCTGCTCAGACACAATGCCCCGATTCTAACGGCGCGCCCGGCGGCCCTCAGGCGCTCCGGGGCCTTACGGGTGGGGCCCGGCGGCCTCGGGGAGCCCGGCCGCGCCCGTACGGCCCCGGGGTCCGGCGGCGCCCGTACGGTCCGGGAGCGGCCGGACTCCGGGAGCGGTCCGGGACCGGTGCGGCTACAGCAGGGCCAGTGCCCGGCCCGCCACCTCACGGCCGATCGGCAGCGAGGCGGTCGCGGCGGGCGAGGGCGCGTTCAGCACGTGGACCGTACGGGCGGCCTCGCGGATCAGGAAGTCGTCGACGAGCGTGCCGTCCCGCAGCACCGCCTGCGCCCGCACGCCGGGTGCGGCCCGGCGCAGGTCGGACTCCTCGACGACCGGCAGCAGCCGCCGTACCGCCTCGGTGAAGGCGCGCTTCGACACCGATCTGCGCAGCTCGCCCGCCCCGTATCTCCAGTGGGCGCGGGCGATGGCCCAGGAGCCGGGCCAGGCGAGGGTGCCGGCCAGTTCGCGGGGGCGGACGACGGACCAGCCGTATCCCTCGCGGGCGAGCGCCGGGACCGCGTTCGGCCCGATGTGGACGCCGCCGTCGATGCCCCGGGTCAGGTGCACCCCGAGGAAGGGGAACGCCGGATCGGGCACCGGATAGACCAGTCCGCGCACGAGGGACGGATCGGTCAGCTCGTAGTACTCCCCCCGGAAGGGGACGATCCGCATCTCCGGGTCGTCGCCCGCGAGCCGGGCGATCCGGTCGCAGTGCAGTCCCGCGCAGTTCACCAGGACCCGCGCCCGGACGATCCGGCCGTCCGCCGTCCGGGCGGCGACGCCCCACGGGCGCCGGTCGATCTGGACGACCTCCGCCCCGTACGCGATCCGGGCGCCGGAGGACTCGGCGAGCCGCGCGGACACCGCCCCGTAGTCGCAGATGCCGGTGGTCCCGACGTGGATCGCGGCCAGGCCCCGCACCCGGGGCTCGTACTCGCTGATCTGCGCCGGTCCCAGCTCGCGCACCGGAATGCCGTTCTCCCGGCCGCGCTGCACGAGCGCGTGCAGCCGGGGCAGCTCCTCGCGCGCGGTGGCGACGACGAGCTTCCCCGTCACCTCGTGCGGAATGTCCCACTCCGCGCAGAACTTGACCATCTCGGCCGCGCCCTCGACCGCGAAACGGGCCTTGAGCGAGCCCGGCCGGTAGTAGAGCCCGCTGTGGATCACCCCGCTGTTGCGCCCGGTCTGGTGGCGCGCGAGGGCGTGCTCCTTCTCCAGGACGCTGACCCGGGTGCCGGGCGCGGCCCGCGTCAGCGCGTACGCCGTCGAGAGACCGACGATCCCGCCGCCGATCACCAGCACGTCACAGTCAAACACCAGCGCCACCTCCCACCCCCGATAGTGCACTGGCCCACTGACAACGCGGTTAAACGCCCGAGCCGTGGGACGCGGATCACGCCGGCGCGACGAGCAGCGGGCGGGCGCGCTCCCGCAGCTCCATGACGCGCGGTTCGTCCCCGTACGGTTCGAGCCGGTGCAGCAGGTCCCGTACGTACTCCGTGGTCCGTGCCGACGAGATCCTGCCCGCCACCTCCACCGCGCGCGTGCCCGCCGCGCAGGCGGCGTCCAGGTTTCCCGACTCCAGTTCGGCGACGGCGGAGACGATGAGGCGCAGCCCGTGCGAGCGGACGAACTCCTCGGTCGGCCGGGAGAGCGCCTGCTCGGTGAAGCGGCGGACCTCGCGGGGCATCCGCAGGTCGCGGTAGCACTCGGCGGCGTCGGCGCAGAACCGGTCGTACGAGTAGAACCCCAGCCAGCTCGGGTCGCCGTCGCCGTCCCGGGAGCGCTCCAGCCAGCCCTCGGAGGCCTTGAGCGCGGTGGCCGCGGCGGCTCCGTCGCCCGCCTTGGCGTGCGCCCGTGCCTCGACCAGCCGGAAGAAGGACATGGTGCGGGCGGTGGCGAGCCCCCGGTTGCGTTCGAGGGCCGCCTGGGCGAGGTCCACGCCCTCGTCGGCGAAGCCCCGGTAGGTGGCCTGGAGGGACATGGACGCCAGGACGTAGCCGCCGAGGGGCACGTCGGCGGCGGCGCGGGCGAGCCGCAGGGCCTGGATGTAGTAGCGCTGGGCCGCCTCCTGCTGCCCGGTGTCGAAGGCCATCCAGCCCGCGAGCCTGGTCAGCTCGGCGGTCGCGCCGAAGAGGGCCCTGCCGACCTCGTCCGAGTACGAGCCGAGGAGCAGCGGCGCCGCGTCCACCCGTAAGCACTCCGGCACCATCGAGGAACGCCAGTCCCCGCCGCCGTACTTGGAGTCCCAGCGGCGCGCGTCCTCGGCCGCCTCGCGGAGCTTGGCGACATCGCTGTGGCCCACCCGCACGTGCTCCGCGACCGCCCCGGGCCGGGGACCGGCCGCCGGGCGCGGCGCGTCCCGCTCCACCGAGGGGTCGGCGGGCGTTATCAGCCAGCGGGAGGTGGGCGTCGCGTACGCGCTCACCGCGAACGACCCGGCGAGCGACTGCCAGATCCCGCCACCGGTCCTGCGCCCGGCGAGGTCGAGCCGGTACAGGTCGGTCGCCGAGCGGACCGCCTCGCCGATGTCGCGCGGGAAGGCGAGCCCCACCTCGGGCGCCGGATCGGCGTCCGCGAGCCCGATCTCGTGCAGCGGCACGGGACGGCCGAGCTTCTGTCCGATCGCGGCGGCGATCAGATGCGGCGCCGCGCCCTGCGGCACCATGCCCTTGGACACCCACCGGGCGACCGAGGTCTTGTCGTAACGAAGCGTCAGGCCCCGTTGCGCACCGAGGTCGTTGACGCGCCGGGCGAGCCCGGCGTTGCTGATTCCCGCGAGGCCGAGAACCGTGCCGAGCTTTTCGTTCGGCCCGCGTTGCTCCCTGGACATGACGCCACCCCTCGACCACCCAGACGGCCGCCACGACACCGGGCATAGGCGTGCGGCATTCGTAAGCACAGCGTAGTTCGCCGCATCCCTACCGTTAAGGGGCGGTGTTCCGTATGGCGAGATTGTTGTGTGAACGACCGACGATCGGTCTTGGCCGTCCGGCCCGTGCTCCCGCCGTGTGGCCGTGCGCCCGGCCGTGCGCTCTCGTCGCCTCCGGCCGGAGAGCGCTTCCATGAAGAACGCGTGGGTCGGCCCGTTCGGCCGGGAGCGGTGTCCCGGACCAGTGGGCTGGGGGAATCGCCGCCCCATTCCCCGCGGGCGGCGGACGGCTCCGGGGGGCGCGCGTGCCCCCCGGACTGCCGGACGCCCGGCCGTCGCCGGGGCGCGCCGACGCGTGCCCGCGCGCCTTCCCGCCCCTCGGGGCAGGGTCGATATTTGGCCGAATGACGTCGGTCCCCAACTGGCCCATGCCAGGGGCGCATTCACCTTTCGCGCCCCCGCACCCCGTCTCCGCCCCGTGTGCCGTTGTCGTGGCAGCATGTCCTCCACCGAAACGGACGTGGAGGCGCCGATGCGATGGCTGGTGGGCTGGAGCAGTGCCGCCGCGAACCTCGCCGCCGCCCCCGGGCCACGGACGGGATCGACGAGCGGCCCGTACGGGTCCCCCCCGGGGCACGGCGGGGGGTACGGCGACGGGTACGGCGGTCCCGACGGCGGACCGGGCGGGTACGGCACCGGGCCCGGCGGATACGGCGGCCCCGGCGGCTACGGCGACGAGCGGGGCGGGTACGTCAGCGGCGCGCACGGCACGCCCGGGGGCGGCCGCGGCCCCCGCACCCCCGGCACGGGACCCACCACCGCCACCGAGGGGCGCACGGTGCAACCGGTGGGCGCACAACTCCTCTGGGGCGACCCCGACCCGCTGTGGGCGGTCGGCGACTGGCGCCCCGACGAGGTCCGCGTGATCGCCGTCGACGACCGGACCCGGCTCGCCGTCCTCGGCTGCTGCGCCGCGAGCGACGAGGACCTCCGCATCGGCCTGCTCACCGCGCGCGGCGGCGCCCTGCGCCACCTCACCGCCTGGCCGGGCAGCTACACCGCCGTCGTCAAGGCCGGTCGACGCGTCACCGTCACGGGTGATGTCGCGGGCGCCCGGCCGGTCTTCCACACCCCCTGGGCGGGCGGCACCGCCTACGCCACCGCCGCCCTGCCGCTCGCCGACCTCGTCGAGGCCCAGCTCGACATCGGCCACCTCGCCGCACTCCTGGCCTGCCCCGAGACCCCCGAGGCCCTGCGCGACACCACCCCCTACGAAGGGGTCCGCCGGGTACCCCCCGGCCACGCCCTGATCCTGCGCGAGGGCGCCCGCGAGATCACCGGATACGAACAGGTCGCCTCGCTCGCGGTCGCCGCCCCCGAGGCGGACCCCCGACAGGCCGTCGAAGGCGTACGGGACGCCCTCGTCGAAGCCGTACGGGCCCGGCTCACCGCCCCCCGGCACGCCCCCGAGGCCCCCCCGCCCGACCCCGGACCCGTCCCCGGCATGGGACCCGCCGACCGGCGGGCCGCCCGGGGCGCGGGACCGGCCCCCGGCATCGGCGCCGACCTCTCCGGCGGCAGCGCCTCCGGCACCCTCGCCCTGCTCGCCGCCGGGCTCCCCGGAGTGCCCGGCACGATCACCGGACACGGCACCGGAGCGGGCGAACGGCTCCTCGCCGTCACCTTCAACGACCTCGCCACGCGCGCGGGGTCCGGCCGCGCGGAGGAACTCAAACGGGCGGGCGAACTGGCGGCCGACCCGCGCCTGCACCACGTGGTCGTCGCGGCGGGCGAGGAGGCCCTGCCGTACGCGGCCCTGGACGGGCCGCTCACCGACGAGCCGGGACCCGCCCTCGTCTCCGCCGAACGGCACCGCAGACGGCTCGCGGGCGGCAGCGCCGACCACTTCACCGGCATGGGCGCCAAACAGGTCCTCGACGCGCACCCCGCGCGCCTCGCCGACCTCCTCATGGACCGCAGGCGCCGGTCCCTGGTCCGTCCCGTGACCGCGCTCGCCAGGGCCTCGGGCCCCTCGGCGGGCTCGCTCCTGGTGCCGCTGACCGTCTACCGGGCGGCCCGGAGACTGGCCCGCACCCCGTACCGCACGGGCCTGGAGGCCGCCGCCCGGCGGGTCCTGGAGGCGAACCGCGCCCCCCAGGACGACTTCGGCCCGCTGGGCGCCTCCCTGTCCGCGCTCGCCTGGTCGCGGCCGGGGCCCGCCGCGCGCTGGCTGACGGGGGAGGCCCTGGCCGAAGTATCGGTTCGTCTGCACCGGGCGGCGACCCTGCCCGCCGCCGTCCAGCGGCCGGGCGAGGCACGCGCGCGTGCCGCCCTCGTCCGCGCCGCCGCCGACCACCGCGTCCTCGAACAGGCCGCCGAGATCCGGGGCCAGCGACTGCACGCCCCCTTCCTGGACAACCAGGTCGTCCGCGCCTGCCGGACGCTCCCCGAATCGCTCCGGGTCCAGCCCGACGCACGCGCGGGCGTGCTCCGCACCGTCCTCTCCGGCGCGGGCGTCCACGAACTGCCGCCGGGCTGGGGCGTCCCGCACCCGGCGGTCCCGGCCGCGGCGGCCCGCGCGGGGCTGCGCGCCGCGCTGCCCCACCTCATGGCCCTCTTCGACGCCCCGCTGCTCGCCGACGCGGGCCTCGTCGAGGCCAGGGTCGTCCGCGAGGCCCTCCGCGCCGCCGCCGACGGCGCCCCCGTCCCGCTCGACGGCCTCGCCGACCTGGTCTCCACCGAACTCTGGCTCCGCCGCCTCATGGCCCGCAGGGGCTCCTGCTGGACCAGCACCGCGGAACCCCGCGCCCACCGGGCGGTCCAGGGCCCCCTGATCCCGGCGTCGAGATCGCTCCTGGCGTGAGGGCCCGCGGGCCGTGGGGGTCTTGCCGGGCCGGGGAGTTCGCCCGGTCGTGGGAGTTCGCGGGGCCGGGACCGGCGGAAACGTCTCAGCACGCTCGTTCGGGTGAAGCGGTTCCGGACCCGGCGGGACCCCCCGTCCTAAGCTGAGAGCGTCGTACCGAGCGAAGGAGGTTCCAGCATGGCGATGCCCCTGCCGGTTCCGGAAGACGCGTTCTCCCCGGGCACGCCCGACCACGAGGGCGCGAGTGTCGGGAAGACCTTCGAGCTGTTCAGTGCGCTGGCACCCAAGGGCTGGCGCGTGGAGCTGATCGAAGGAGAGATCTACGTGGTGCCTCCGGCCAACGGCGAGCACGAGGAAATCGTCTCGGAACTGAACGGGCAGGTCCGAGACCATGACAAGGGCGTCGGCCGCTACACCGGCGTCGGCCTCAGCCTCCCCGGGACCACCGACGCCGTCCGGGTCATCCCCGACCTGGTCATCGCCCCCAAGGGCAGCTTCGACGACCAGCACGAGTGGCACGCGCCCGACCCCGTCCTCCTCGTCGCCGAGGTGACCTCCTCCTCCACCGCGCGCCGTGACCGCGTACAGAAGATCCGGGCGTACGCGCGCGCGGGCATCCCCCTGTACCTGCTCGTCGACCGCGAGGCGGGCGAGGCGGTCGTCTGCGCCGAACCCCAGGGCGACGACTACGCCCACAAGCACGTCCACAAGCTGGGGACGGTCGTCCCGCTCCCCGCACCCCTCGGCTTCGAACTGGACACCGGCGCGTTCTGACCCGCCGCGCCCCGCCCGAAGGGGAGCGGCCCACCCCTCGGAGGCCGTACGCACACGGGGCCCCGCCCGCTCCTCAGGGGCCGTACGTGCCCGGAGGCCGCAGGTGCCGTACGCGCCCGGAGGTCGCGGGTGCCGTACGTGCCCGGAAGCCGCCCTCTTCGGGAGCCGCCCTCCTCGGAGGCCGCCCGCGTCCAGGTGTCACCCGCCTCCGGAGGCCGTACGCGCGAGGGTCCGCCCCCGCCCGGCGGGCCGCCAGAGCCCGGAGACCCTCCGCCCCGCCCCGTACGCCTCCGGCGCCCCCGCTTCCTCCCGCCCGCACCCCGTGCGGATCCGCTCGCTTCCCGCCTCCGGCGCCGCGCGCCCCCGCGCCCCCGCGCGCACGCCCCCGGGGCCGTACCGGGGACACTCCGGGGTAAACCCCGAGGCGCACGCCCGCACCCACCGGACACAATGAGCCGGTGCGGTATCTCATCCTCGGCACCACCGAGGCCCTTCGTCCCGACGGCACGCCCCTCCCCCTCGGCGGCGCCCGGCTGCGCGCGCTGCTCGCCGCGCTCGCCCTGCGCGGCGGACGGGCGGCCTCCACGGGCGAACTCGCCGACGACGTGTACGGCGACGAACCGCCGCAGGACGCCCCCGCCGCGCTCCAGGCCCTCGTCGGCCGCCTCCGCCGCGTCCTCGGCCGGGAGGCCGTCGTCTCCACCCCCGGACCCGGCTACCGGCTCGTCGCCACCCCCGACGACATCGACCTGTACGTCTTCGAGCGCCGCGTCCGGGACGCCTGCGCCCTTCTCGACGCGGGCGACCCCGACACCGCCGCCGCGCTCCTCGGAGAAGCCCTCGCGCTCTTCCGCGGCCCCGCCCTCGCCGACCTGCCCGACCCGGCGGGGGTCCGCCCCGAGGCCCAGCGGCTCGCGGCCCTGCGGCGGCGCGTCGAGGCCGATCTGCGCCGGGGCGCCACCGACGGACTCGTACCGGAGCTGTCCGAGCTGACGGCCACGTACCCGTACGACGAGACCTTCCGCGCCCACCTCATACGCGCCCTGCGGGCCGAGGGGCGGCACGCGGACGCCCTCACCGCGTACGAGGCGGCCCGCCGCACCCTCGCGGACGGCCTCGGCGCCGACCCGGGGCCCGAACTCACCGCCCTCCACCGTGCGCTCCTCACGGGCACGCCCCCGAGCCCGCCCTCCAACGGCTCCCCGAGACGTGCCCCGGACATTCCCCGGAGCGCCTTCCCGGACGAACCCCCGAGCCGCCACCCGGACGAACCCCCGAGCCCCGCCGCGCTCGCCGCACCCGCCGCCCCACCCGGCCCCCGGCCCCGGCTCCGACCAGATCCCCACCCCCGTCCGCCCCAGGAGCCCGACCCCTCACCCCGTACGCCCGTCCCTTCCCCACTCCCCGGGCCCCGTACGGCCCCCGGCCCCACCCCGGACAGGGGCACCGGTACGGCTTCCGACCGGGCCACCCATCCCGCCCCTGACCGGGCGCGGGCCCCGGCCCCGGGCCCCGACCGGACTCCCGACCCCGGCAACATCCGCCCCCGGCTCACCTCCTTCGTCGGGCGGGAGCCCGAACTCGCCGCGCTGCGGGTCGAGCTGACCCGTTCGCGGCTCGTCACGCTCACCGGGCCCGGCGGCTCCGGCAAGACCCGGCTCGCGGAGGAGGCCGCGCTGCGCGCCGAGGGCCCCGCCGCCTGGATCGCCGAGCTGGCCCCGCTCGACGACCCCGGGGCCGTGCCCGGCGCCGTCCTCTCCGCGCTCGGCCTGCGCGAGGTCAACCTGATCAGCCGCGACGGCACGGCCCTCCAGGACGACCCCGCCGTCCGTCTCGTCGAGCACCTCGCCCGCCGCCCGCTGCTCCTCGTCCTCGACAACTGCGAGCACGTGATCGACGCCGCCGCCGCCCTCGCCGAGACCCTCCTCACCCACTGCCCCGGCCTGCGCGTCCTCGCCACCAGCCGGGAACCCCTCGGGGTCCCCGGCGAGTCCGTCCGCCCCGTCGAGCCCCTGCCGCCCGACCCCGCGCACCGCCTCTTCACCGAGCGGGCCCGCGCGGTCCGCCCCTCCTTCGACCTGGCCCGGGACGGCGGCGCGGCCGTGGACGAGATCTGCCGCCGCCTCGACGGGCTCCCGCTCGCCATCGAGCTCGCCGCGGCCCGGCTGCGGCTGCTCACCCCCCGCCAGATCGCCGACCGCCTCGACGACCGCTTCCGGCTCCTCACCTCAGGTTCCCGCACGGTCCTGCCCCGTCAGCAGACCCTGCGCGCGGTCGTCGACTGGTCCTGGGACCTCCTCGACGAGGACGAACGGACCCTCCTGCGCCAGGTCTCGGTCTTCGCGGGCGGCTGGGACCTGGCCGCCGCAGAGGCCCTCTCCCCGCGCGCCGCCGACGTCCTCGGGGCCCTGGTCGACAAGTCCCTCGTCGTCGCCACCCCCGCCACCGGCGGCGAGATGCGCTACCGGCTCCTGGAGACCATCCACGAGTACGCGGCCGAGCGCGCCGCCGGGACCCCGGAACTGCTGGCCGCCGCCGAGGCCGTCCACACCGCCCACTTCACCGCCCTGGCCGAGGCGGCGGAGCCCGAACTGCGGTCCGCCGGGCAGCTTCCGTGGATCGAGCGGATCGAGGGCGACCTCGACAACATCCGGGCCGCCCTGCACCGCACCCTCGTCACCGCCCCCGACGAGGCCGCCGCCCACCGGCTCGTCTTCGCCATGGGCTGGTTCTGGTGGCTGCGCAACTACCGTCCCGAGGGACTGAACTGGGCCGACCGGGCAGCCGCCCTCGGCACCGACCCGGACGACGAGGACGACCCCCGGCACTGGCCCCGGATGCATCTGCGGATGCTCCAGTTCTTCCTCGCGGTCGAGAGCCACACGATGGGCGACTTCCAGCAGCCGGAGACGATCGCGCTGGTCCGGCGGGTGCGGGACGCCTTCGGAGCCCGCCCAGGGCCCGAGGCCGCCCGGTTCCCCGGCCTGCTCTGGCCGTTCACCTCGTACCTCACCGAGGAACCCGCCGTGATCCGCGGGCTCCTCGACGCCGCTGTGGCCAACTGCCGCCGGTACGGCGGTGACTGGGAGATCGGCGTCAGTCTGATGTTCCGTACGCACATGGTCGTCGACATGCCCGGCGGTATGCCCGGCGTCGACGAGGACCTGGCCGAGCTGGCCGTCCTCGCCCGCCGGGTCGGCGACCGCTGGATGGGCGCGCAGATCGCCAGCGCCACGGCGGAGGCCCACATGATGCGCGGGCGCAGCGAGGAGGCCCGTGAGGCGTACGGGGAGGGCCTGCGGCTGGCCCGCGAGGTGGGCGCGCACGCGGAGTCCCCGTTCCTCCTCGCCCGTCTGGCCGAACTCTCCTTCCGGCTGGGCGACATGGAGGCCGCCGAGCGGGGCCTGGACGAGGCCGCCCACGAGGCGGAGCGCTATCACGTGCGCGACTCCGCCGTGTACGTGTGTTTCCTGCGCGCCACCCTCGCCGTCCACCGGGGTGCCACGGCGGAGGCCCGCGCCCAGTTGGAGACGGCGGGCGCCACGGTGGCGACCGGTGCGCCGCCGCCGCACTTCGCGGCGGTGATGGTCGGGCTCACGGCCCGTGTGCGGTCGCAGGAGGAGCCCGGCGCGGAGGCGGTCGCCACGGCCGTGGAGGCGCTGCGCGTCGCACGGGACGCGGAGTCCGCCGAGTTCATCACCACGGGCCTGGCCGAGGGGCTCGCCGTCGTCCTGTCGGAGGCGGGCGCGGCGGGTCCCGCGATACGGGTCCTGGCCGCCCTGGAGGAGTGGCCGGGCCGGGGGCCGCGCTCGGTGCCCCGGATGCGGGACGCCGGTGAGGTGACGGAGCGGGCGCTCGCGGCGCTGGGCCCGGCGGGCGTGGCCGAGGCCCGCGCGGCGGGCGCGGGCCTCGGCGTCGACGAGGTGCTGGCCCTCGCGGAGTCAGTGGTCAGGAGCAGCTGATCCGGGACTCCGCCCAGTCGGCGACGGCGGCCCGGCCGAACAGGGTCAGCTCCTCGACGACCAGCCGGATCGTGCGGCGGCCGGAGATGTCCACCCGCACCGGGACCGGCGGGTCACCGGCCTCGATCACGTCCGAGCGCCAGAGCCGCTCGTCGTCGCCGTAGACGGAGAAGCGGACGCCGCCGATGCCGAGGAGGGCGCTCAGGTCGTCGATGCCGACGACCGCCTCGTAAGTGGTGCACTGCCGGTTCAGGTCGATGAGCAGCGACGAGGGCGCGTGGACGCTCACCCCGTGCGCGTACGGGGTGCCGCCGATGGACAGGTTCTCCCGCTGCCACATCCAGCCGCTGTCGGCGAGGGCGACCTCGGGCTTGCTGCCGTCGCCGAAGATCCCGTACTCCAGCTCGTTGACCTGGTAGACGCGCGGCGGCTCGGGCGGCGGCGTCGTCGGGGTCGGCTCCGGGGACGGGGTCTCGGGGCTGGGTGTCGGTGTGGGGGTGGGCGTGGGCGTCGGGGTGGGGCTGGGTTCGGGCGGGGGCGTCGGCTCCGGGGTGGGGGTCGGGGTCGGCGGCTCGGGGCTGGGCGGGGGCGTCGGGGCCGGGGTGGGCACCACGGTCGGTACGGGCGGGGGCGGGGGTACGGGCTTCGGCGCCGCCGGGGGCGGCGGGGCGGGAGCCGCAGGCACGACGGGGGCGACGACCGGCGGGGAGGGCCGGGGCGCGGCGACCGGCCGCGGGTTCCCGCTCATCGCCCAGACGAGCCCGGCGGCGGCGGCGACCGCGACGGCGGCGGCGATGCCCGCCTTCGCGGGCGCGCCGAGCCCCTCGGCGACGGCGCCGCCCGAGGCAGCGCCGCCGGAGGTGCCGGTGGACCCGGTGGCAGCGGCGGCGGCACCGGCCGCGCCCGCTCCCGCGACGCCACCGGCGACGACCCCGGCGGCCTTGAGGGAGTACCCGGCGGCGAACCAGCCGATGACCGCGATCGGCAGCAGCGCGGGGATGCCCGCGTTGACGTGGGCGAGTTCACCGGCGGCGAGCCTGCACCGGGCGCACTCGTCGAGATGCTTGCGCAGACCGCGCTCGGCGCGCATCCGCAGACCGCCGCGGGCGTAGGCGCCGAGCCGGTCGGCGTAGCGGGCGCAGTCGCCGCCCGCCGTCAGGGACTGGCTGACGTGGGCCTGGAGGTAGGCCTGCTTGAGGCCCTCGCGGGCGCGGCTGGCGAGGACGGCGGTGGCGTTGGCGGTGAGCCCGAAGAGCGGGGCGACCTCGCTCGGGGACTCCTCCTCGACGGTGGTGTGCCACAGCACGGCCTGCCAGCGCTCGGGCAGCGAGCGGAAGGCCTGCATGGCGAGGGACTGTTCGGCCTCGTGCATGGCGAGGACGTCGGCGCCGAGGTCGAGGGTGTCCTGGTCGGAGACCTCGGAGGTACGGGCGGCGTCGGCGGCGAAGACCGCGAAGTCCTCGACGAGGTGCTCGCGCTTCTGGGTCCTGGCCCAGGTCGCGGCGACCCGCCGGACGGTGGTCATCAGATACGCGCGCACGGCCTGTTCGGGACCGGCGCCGCCCCGGACGGCCTGGAGGGTGCGGGCGAAGACCTCGGCGGTCAGGTCGTCGGCGGTGTGCGCGTCCCGGCAGCAGGTCCTGGCGTACCGGCGCACCGCGTCGGAGTGGCGGCGGAACAGCTCTTCGTACGCGGAGTCGTCGCCGTCCCGCATGAGCTGGACGAGTTCGGAGTCGGAGGGCGGGAGTTCGAGCGGCGGCGGCAGTACGGTGTCGGGCTCCTCGCCCTCGTCACCGAAGCCGTCCGCACGGGAGCTGTCCGTGCCGAAGCCGTCCGTACCGGCGCTATCTGTACCAGCGCTATCTGTACCGAAGCCGTCCGCACCGGCACTATCTGCACCAGCGCTATCTGTACCGGCGCCACTGTCCCCGGCGCCACCGTCACCGAAGTCCCCGGCACCTGCCCCGTCTCCGCCGAACCCCCCGGTGGGCGCCCCCGCGACGCCCCCGGGAGCCGTCGCTCCGGGATGAGTGCCCTCGGTGCCCGAGGGTCTGCCGGGTCCGGGTACCCACCCGGTGGCGGGGGAGTGCCCGGCCCGCTGTGGGGGCACGCTGGCGTCCGCGTCGTAGTCCGGCGGGTCCGCACCGGGCCCCCGAGGGTCCGCGCCGGGTGCGTCCGCACCGGATGCGGCACCGGCCGTGCCCGTGTCCGGGGCGCCGGATTGGCCGCCCGGCCCGCCCTGGCTCGGCACCTGCCGGGAGGGCAGGCCGCCGGTCTCCGCGCCGCCTCCGCCCAGTGGATCGTCCCGACTGTCACCGCTCATCGCGGAAGCCCCCGTACGCACGCTCGGACCCGAACACCGGTCAAGCCTGCCACAGAGCGCGGGCACGCCGAAGCGCCGCGTCCACTTACCACTCGTCCGGGGCGACTTCGCATATCCGGGCGTAACCGCTCACACGTTCGTGTCATGCCGGTTGGTCCGCCCGGACGCACGGACGACGTCGACCGCGGAGTGCGCGGGCCCTCGCTCCCCGGCGGTCCGCCCGTACGTACGGGGGCGATGCCCCACCGCCACCCCGGAGTCTCCGCACACCACGGGGTGCGCGCCCGGCGCACGGAGAACCCCGCGCCCCGGAAGCGCCCGGCGCACCAGGACCTCCGGCCCGTCCGTGACCGACGGCGCACGGCGACCTCGGCCGACTCCCGCGCCCGAAGGCATACGAGGACGAGTCAGCCACCCCGCACCGGGACGGTCTCCCGGACCGGGGCGATCTCCGGCACCGAAGGGCGACCTCCGGCCCCGGCACGGTCACCCGCGCCGAACGGCCCCGTACAGGCCCCCTACCGCTCCCGTACAGGCCCCCTACCGGGAGCGCAGCCCTTCGAGGAGGATGTCGAGCAGGCGCGACGAGGCCGCAGCCTGCTGCACCGCGTCCGGCAGCGCCGGGGCGGCGGTGGCGATGACGAGGAGCACGTCCGACACCGTCACGTCCGGCCGCAGTTCACCCGCCTCCCGCGCCCGGTCCACGAGCCGGCCCACGACCTCCAGGAGCTCCGAGGCCCCCGCGTCGTCCCGCTCACCGGCGGGCACGGCGCGCGGCGCGACCACGCGCGCGTCGGCGGGCTCGCCGACACCCCGCTGGTACGGCACCCGGGCCGCGTCGTCCGTACCGTCGGAGAACGGCAGCACCACCGCGTCGTCCACACCCACCCGCAGTACCTGCGGCGGCAGGAGACGGCCCGCGCCCGAGGCCACCGAGGTCCGCAGGAACCGGGAGAGCGCCGACCACGGCTCGTCCTCCTGCCCGAGCGCGGCCCGCGCCTGATCGGTCAGCCGGGAGGTCTCCTCCTCGGCTATGCGGCGCACCAGCACGTCCTTGCTGGGGAAACGCCGGTAGACGGTGCCGACGCCGACCCGGGCGCGGCGCGCCACGTCCTCCATCGGAGCCCCGTAGCCCAGCTCGCCGAACACCTCGCGCGCGGCGCGCAGCACGTGCTCCAGATTGCGCTGGGCGTCCACCCGCAGCGGCGCCGACCGGCCACCGGCCAGCGCGCCGACCCGTGCGTCGACACCACCGGCGCCCGCGTGGAACCCGTCGTCCACGGTCGCCGTACCGGCACCCGACTGCCAGCGTGAATCCTGAATCTGCATAAGCGTTCCCCCGCTCATGGTGTCTCCCCCCGGAGACTCCCCGCCCTGAAACGGGACTTCCGGCCTGCGAGCGCATCGGTCCACGCGCTCCCCACCGACACCCCGACGAAGTACGAACATAGTTGAGTCGGGGTCAATTCAGAAGGGGGAGTTCCGTACGGTGCGCCCCCCGATCGGAGCAAGGACCGGATCACTCCCGATTCCGACCCCCCGCACGCCCCGGCGCGCCCGCCGTGACCTGCGTGGTTGCGTCCGCTCCCGGCGCGCGCGCCACCCCGCGCCTCCGTACCCCTCCCGTCACACAATTTGCCGGGCCTGTGGACAAACAACGGACGGCGGTGCGTCATGGGACAGTGACCGAACCTGCGCGCATCCTCGTCGTCGGCGGTGGCTACGTCGGCATGTACACCGCGCTGCGCCTCCAGCGGCAGCTCAGGGCCGAACTCGGAGCCGGTGCCGTCGAGATCGTCGTGGTCACCCCCGAGCCGTACATGACGTACCAGCCGTTCCTGCCCGAGGCGGCGGCCGGTTCGATCTCCCCGCGCCACGTGGTGGTCCCGCTCCGCCGAGTCCTCGACCGCTGCCGGATCGTCATCGGCGAGGTCCGGTCCGTCGACCACACCAAACGGATCGCGACCCTGGCGACCCTGGCCACCGCCGAGGAGGGCGTCGGAGCCGTCGCCCTCCCCTACGACGAACTCGTCCTCGCGCCCGGCTCCGTCTCCCGCACCCTCCCCGTCCCCGGCCTCCGGGACCACGGCATCGGCTTCCGGACCGTCGAGGAGGCCATCGGGCTGCGCAACCACGTCATCGAGCAGATGGACATCGCCTCCTCGACCCGCGACCCCGCCGTCCGCGAGGCGGCCCTCACCTTCGTCGTCGTCGGCGGCGGGTACGCGGGCGTGGAGGCGCTCGCCGAACTGGAGGACATGGCCCGCTACACGGCGCGGTACCACCACAACGTCAAGCCCGACGACCTGCGCTGGGTCCTGGTCGAGGCCGCGGACCGCATCCTCCCCGAGGTCGGCGAGGAGATGGGCCGGTACGCCGTCCGCGAGCTGCGGGGCCGCAACATCGACGTACGTCTGGAGACCCGCCTCGAATCCTGTGAGGACCGCGTCGCCGTCCTCAGCGACGGCACCCGGCTGCCCACCCGTACCGTCGTCTGGACGGCGGGCGTCCGGCCCGCCCCCGTCCTCGCCGCGACCGGCCTGCCGCTCGACGCGCGCGGCCGGGTCCGCTGCACCGCCCGGCTCTCCGTCGAGGGCGTCGACCACGCCTGGGCGGCCGGCGACGCCGCCGCCGTCCCCGACGCCACCGCCGGAGAACCCGGCGCGACCTGCGCCCCCAACGCCCAGCACGCGGTCCGCCAGGCCAAGGTCCTCGCCGGGAACATCACGGCCTCCCTGCGCGGGCAGCCCCTCAGGGAGTACGCGCACGCGTACGCCGGTTCCGTCGCCTCCCTCGGCCTCCACAAGGGCGTGGCCCACATCTACGGACGCAAATTCAAGGGATATCCGGCCTGGTTCATGCACCGCGCCTACCACCTCAGCCGGGTGCCCACCTTCAACCGGAAGGCCCGGGTCCTCGCCGAGTGGACCCTGTCCGGCCTGTTCAAACGGGAGATCGTCTCCCTCGGCTCGTTGGAACACCCGCGCGCCGAATTCGAACTGGCAGCCGCACCGCCGCCCGACCACGACGACGAGCGGTCGTCCTGACATCACTGTCAGTGCACTCGTCCCCACTGGACGTGTGACCATAGGTGGGCTCACACCTGCACAGCGTGACTCTGCACGGCACCGACACCACGAGGCATACAGATCCGTGAACTTCACCCGTTGGAGCGCCCGTCTCCCCGGCACACAGCGACGCGCGGCGCGGGGGAGCGAAGGCTCCGTGCCCGCCGCCCGCGGTGAGTACGCGCGGCAGCGGGAGCAGCTCACCGCCGAAGCGGCCGAAGCGGCCGTGCCCACCCTGGAGGACTTCGCCGTACGGGAGCTGCTCGGCAGCCTCCCCGGCCTGATCGCCCTCGCGTACGGCCCGGAGCACCGCATCGCGTACGTCAACGACGCGTACGCCGCGGCCTTCGGACCCCGCCCCTCGGGCGCCACCGTCGCCGACACCTGCCCCGAGGCGGAGGAGCTGGGCCTGCTGCCGCTCATGGACCAGGTCCTGCGCAGCGGCAAGCCCCGCACCGTGAAGTCCCGCAGGACCCGGGACGGCGGCTCGTACACGGTCACCTGCCTGCCCGTCGACAGCCCCCGCGTCGACGGCGGCGGGGTCCTCGTGCACGCGTCGGACGTCACCGACCACGCCGAGGCCGCCGAGCGGCTGCGGACCAGCGAGCGCCGCCACCGGGAGACCGCCGTCACCCTCCAGTGCTCCCTGCTCCCGCAGGAACTGGAACAGCCCGACGACCTGCGGATCGCCGCCACCTACCAGCCCGGCGGCACCGACGCGGCCGTCGGCGGCGACTGGTACGACGTGATCACCCTCGGCGCCGGACGCACCGCGCTCGTCATCGGGGACGTGATGGGCCGGGGCGTGCGCGCCGCCGCCGTCATGGGCCAGCTCCGCACCGCCGTCCGGGCCTACGCGCGCCTGGACCTGCCCCCGCACGAAGTGCTCCAGCTCCTCGACGGTCTCGCCGCCGAGATCGACGCCAGCCAGATCGCGACCTGCGTGTACGCGATCCACGACCCCAACGAGGGAAAGCTGGTCTACGCCTCCGCGGGCCACCTCCCGATCCTCGTCCGCGACGAGGACGGCACGGTCCGCCGCGCGGAGGACCCGACCGGACCCCCGCTCGGCACCGGCGGCTGGCTCCACACCTCGGGCTCCATCGCCCTGCCGCCCGGCTCCACCGCCGTCCTCTACACCGACGGTCTGGTCGAGCGCCGCCGCGAGGACATCGACGAGGGCGTCGCCGCACTGGCCCGCGCCCTCTCCGGCGCCAGCGGCACCCCGCAGGTGGTCTGCGACCGGCTGCTCCGCTCCCTGGGCGTCACCGCCGAACACGACGACGACGTGGCGGTCCTCGTCGTCCAGCACCCGTCCCGCAAGGGCTCCGACGCGGAGCTGTTCCACAACGCGGCCCTGGAACTCCTCGGCGGTGTCGAGGCCGCTCCCCGCGCGCGTGCCTTCGCCTCCGGCGTCCTGTCGTCCTGGCGCTTCCCCGTGGAGCTCCGCGACCTCGGCGTCCTCGCCACCAGCGAACTGGTGGGGAACTCCCTCCAGCACGGCACCCCGCCCATGCGGCTGCGGCTCCGCCGCACCGACCGGCGCCTGATCATCGAGGTCACCGACGGCGACGACCACCTGCCGCGCCGCCGCCGCGCCGAAACGGAGGACGAGGCGGGTCGCGGGATCTCCATCGTCGCGACGATCGCCTCGTCCTGGGGAAGCCGCCGCACTCCGGGCGGCGGCAAAGCGGTCTGGTGCGAGTTCGCCCTCCGCGACTAGTACTCCAGCAGGATTTCGCTGTCTGAGCTGTGGCTTTCACCGGGCGGCGGGAGTGTAGTGGGCTGATAGGTGGTCGGGGGCGGTCTCATGG